>JAJFHU010000044.1 GCA_021775455.1 Hyphomicrobiales bacterium
CGCCCATTGTCCAATATTCCCCACTGCTGCCTCCCGTAGGAGTCTGGGCCGTGTCTCAGTCCCAGTGTGGCTGATCATCCTCTCAGACCAGCTATTGATCGTCGCCTTGGTGAGCCATTACCTCACCAACTAGCTAATCAAACGCGGGCTCATCCAATACCGATAAATCTTTCCCCCGGAGGGCGTATACGGTATTAGCAGTCATTTCTAACCGTTGTTCCGTAGTACTGGGTAGATTCCCACGCGTTACTCACCCGTCTGCCACTCTCTCCGAAGAGAGCGTTCGACTTGCATGTGTTAAGCCTGCCGCCAGCGTTCGTTCTGAGCCAGGATCAAACTCTCAAGTTTAATATTGAGATTTTGATCGGCTTCAATAGTCACCACGTAATGCGGTGACTGGTCACGCATATTGTTGATCATCTTGCGATGAACAACGAATTGACGAGAACATTTTTTTAAACACACCATTTCCCAAGTTCATAAAGAACCTAGTCCATGTTTGTTAGTAACATTCTCGAAACGTGTCCGCCGAAGTCTCTGTAAGACATGTACTGGCAAGCCAGCCATGTCACGCAGGTCTTCGCCAACCACGTTTCTCTTTCTTGTATTCAATTGTCAAAGAACCGAAACGGCAAGAAGCCATATCGTGATCGCATCAACAAACGTAAGCTCGAGCTGCAACCAATCGAAACATGCACATATGTGCCAGTCTCTTAGGAAAACGAGGGAGCGCGCAAAACTGTCGCCAGCGGCAACACCGCCCTCGTTGGTCCGGTATATATGCTTCACCGACCCATACTGTCAACACCAATATCACAAAAAACTGCAATTTTGGAGCCCAATATTCTGAGCAGTAATCCCAAATTCGATTGATCCAGCCAATTTTTGCAAAAATCGCTTTATTTTTGGTGTTTTTAATAGATTTTACTTTTGTATTTTTTTTCACTCTTGAAGGCAAATACAGCACAAATTTGACACTATCCCTTGCAACAAAAGCTGCTTGCGGTAACAACTGCATTGAGTGCCTTGAATCACTACAAATTTTGAGTCCCATTAGACACTGATGGAGTTGGTCAGCTTGAACAGCGAATTACAATTTCTGGGAGAACTGTCACCACTTCAGGCAAGCCGTAATGGACGCATTCCCTACCGTAGAGAAGTGAGCAAACGATGGTTGGCAGGCTCAGTGCTTGTTGGCATGACTTCGGTATTTCTTATGGGGGGCGCATTATTTGCAGCACTTGACGGCCGCGAACAACTTACTCTTCCGGCTCAGGCTTATGAAAAATCAGATTTGGGCTCCTCTTCTGGTCTTGCACTGAAAGGCAATCATCCTGGATTGGTAACAGAAACCGGTCCATCCAAAACCAGGGTCATGATGGTTTCAACCTTGACCCGGTCTGGAAATGAGAATGTTGTAAAGCAACGGCCATTTCTTCACGTAGCGGTACCACTGGCGCGAAATGCCGGTACTCAGCTTGAATACGCAACCTTTAACCCGCTGGCCATTTTTTCAGAATCAGGAAAAGCCGAACTTATTGCAAAGAACAGTGATGTGATTTATGGCGCGGATGTGGAGAGCGAAGTCAAACTCAAGGTCGTTGAATTTCCGGTTGATTCCATCTCCTCTTCCATCAAGCCGAGGCAAAACGCTGTCGAAATCGAAAAACAGGTTCGCCGGTTGGCGACAGACTTAAATACGGACAATGCCGCAGTATCAGCACTTGCATATTTTGATGAAGAGCGTTTCTCGCACGACGGCAATACATTCCTTGCAGGTCCAGGTGTGGTGATCACCACCGAGAACGTATCCATACTGGGCAAGAAACCAGCCAGTCAATCCGACGGCCTGCGTTATGAAAAACGGATGATACCCATACGCGGGGAAGCATCCATCGCCACCATTTTCGAGACCGAAGGTCTGGCACCATCCGAGGCGGCGTCTATCGAAACGGTTCTTGCCAGTGATCTCGGTACCAATATTTTGAAACTTGGAGACAGTCTTCAAGCATATTATCAGATAATCCCGTCTGAATTGGGTCAAGAATCGCCGCCGTCGCTTGCCCGGGTTAGCGTATTTCGCGGAAAGACGCACTTGGTTAGTATTGCAAAAAGCGATGAAGGCCGGTTTGTTTATGCGATCAAACCGGATGATTCTGAATTGAATGTAGATGACGATACTGAAGCAGCGCTTCTTTCTGGTTCCAGGCTTCCGTCAGCCTATGATGCAATCTATCGTTCTGCAATCTCGGAAGGGCTCACCAGCGAGTTGACTGCTGATCTGGTCAAGATTTTTGCTTTTGATGTGGATTTCAAATCGAAAATCACACCGAAAGACGAACTGGCGATTTTTGTATCACTTGAGGATGGCAGGCAGCGCCCAACCGAAGAATCCGAAATACTCTATGCATCGATCACTCTTGGCGGACTAAAGCGTCGCTACTACCGTTTCCGGGATGGGGGATCTGGTCAGGTGGATTACTATGATGAAACCGGGAAAAGCGCCAAGAAATTTCTTCTAAGACAACCTGTTCCCAACGGGCGTTTTCGTTCACCCTTCGGCAAGCGCTGGCATCCAATCCTGAAATACAGAAAGATGCATTGGGGAGTAGATTGGGCGGCTCCAAGAGGTACCCCAATCCTTGCTGCTGGTAACGGCGTGATCAAGGAGGCCGGCTGGAGTGGCAGCGGCTACGGCAAGCAAACAATCCTGCGACATACCAATGGTTATGAAACCTCCTATTCTCACCAGACTGCAATTGCAAAGGGTATCCGTCCGGGTGTTCGTGTAAAACAAGGTCAAGTCATCGGGTACGTGGGTTCTACCGGACTTTCCACCGGCCCGCATTTGCACTACGAAGTCTCCGTCAACAAAAACCGGGTTGACCCGATGCGGATACGCCTGCCAAATGGTAAAGTCCTGAAAGACGAGGAATTGGCAAAGTTTGAAGCAGAGCGCGACCGCATTGACAATTTGGTGGGTGAAGAAGAAGAACCGACCAGAGTCGCATCGAACTAGCTATCTGATTTTATCAACTTCAGTTCTCTTTGACGCTTCTTGGTGAGATTCTGCGCCGCCAACCGGTGCGACTCTTTAAGGTAGAGCTTCAAATCCTCTGCGCACAAACTGCTTTCATCCATCATCTGAATCCATTTCATCCCGCGCGACGCAAAATAGGGTGCCGGGCGAAGGCCAGGCTGTTCCTTTAGGATATCATAGCTGTGAGGGGAGCATTTGAAGGTGACATATGGTTCTTTACCGTCTGTCCAGCCACCTATTGCAAAAACCTTTTCACCGACCTTCCAAACATGGGCATTTCCCCATTGAATGACTTTGTGTGTGGCTTGCAGGCTCCCGCAATAGGCATCAAACCCCTCATAGCTAATCATGCAGCGTCCTGGACATCTTTCTTGTTCGACACGCTTTTGGATTTTCCTTCTGTTGCTGTGAAGATCAGGTCATCGGAACCGGACGAAACTGTTACCCTCATCCCTTCATGAATTTCACCGGAAAGTATTTTCTCTGCCAGCGGATCCTGAACCTCCGACTGGATAACTCGCTTCAATGGCCTCGCACCATAGGCCGGTTCATAGCCACGATTTGACAGCCACTCGATAGCCTCGTCCTCAAAATCCAGCTCAATCCTGCGATCAGCCAGAATGGTTTCCAGATTTCCAAGCTGGATTCTTACGATATCACTCATATCCGATTTCTTCAGCCGATCGAAAAGGATGATCTCATCTATCCGGTTCAAGAATTCCGGGCGGAAACTTGCCCGCACAATGGTCATCACCTCGTCACGAACCTCGCCGGAACTTTGATCATCCCCAAGGCTCACAAGCAGTTCCGCACCAAGGTTCGAAGTCATAATGATCATCGTATTGCGGAAATCAACCGTGCGGCCCTGTCCATCAGTCAGGCGACCTTCATCAAGCACCTGCAGCAGCACGTTGAATACATCCGGATGCGCCTTCTCGATCTCGTCAAACAGGATGACCTGATAAGGTCTGCGGCGCACTGCTTCTGTTAGAGCACCACCTTCATCATAACCGACATAGCCTGGTGGTGCCCCAATCAGTCTGGCAACGGAATGTTTCTCCATATACTCCGACATGTCGACCCGGACCATGGCGTGCTCATCGTCAAACAAGAAATCAGCCAAAGCCTTGGTCAGCTCGGTTTTGCCAACACCCGTAGGGCCCAGGAAAATGAACGATCCCATTGGCCGGGTGGGCGCTTGCAAACCAGCTCGCGAACGCCGAACTGCTTTGGACACTGCTTGAACTGCCTTGCCCTGACCAACCACATGCTTGGCCAGTTCATCTTCCATTCTCAATAGTTTGTCTCGCTCTCCCTCGAGCATTTTGTCCACTGGTATCCCGGTCCAGCGGGAAACAATATGAGCGATGTGATCAGGCAGTACAGTTTCCTGAACCATGGACTTGGTATTTTCAGGGCCGTCCTCTTCCATGCCATCCAGCTGCCGTTCCAATTCTGGAATTGTACCATAAGCAAGTTCACCGGCTTTTGTGAGATCACCGTCCCGCTGAGCTTGTTCAAGCTCAATACGGGCCTGCTCAAGATGTTCCTTAAGGTCCCGGGCACCGGATAGTTTCTGCTTTTCTGCCTGCCATTTGGTAGTCAGAATGTCGGCTTTTTCCTGCAATCCCGCCAACTCGGATTCAAGAGTTTTCAGCCTCTCCTTGGAACCCTTGTCAGTTTCCTTTTTCAGGGCTTCGCGCTCAATCTTGAGCTGGATAATACGTCGATCAATTTCATCGAGCTCTTCCGGTTTGGAGTCTACCTGCATGCGCATCCGCGACGCCGCTTCATCCATCAAGTCAATTGCCTTGTCCGGCAAGAACCGGTCCGTAATGTAACGGTTGGAAAGATTGGCAGCGGCTACAAGCGCTGAGTCAGAAATGCGAATACCATGATGAACTTCATAGCGTTCCTTGATACCACGAAGAATTGAGACCGTATCTTCAACCGTCGGTTCACTCACGAACACGGGCTGGAACCGCCGCGCCAAGGCAGCGTCTTTTTCGACATTCTTTCGATACTCATCTAGCGTAGTAGCCCCAATACAATGCAGCTCACCCCGCGCAAGTGCGGGTTTGAGAAGGTTGGAGGCATCCATGGCCCCTTCACTCTTTCCGGCACCCACAATAGTGTGCATCTCATCAATGAAGAGAATGATTTTTCCCGCCGCAGACTGAACTTCACTCAGCACCGCCTTCAAACGCTCTTCAAACTCACCACGGTATTTCGCACCGGCAATCAATGCGCCCATATCGAGGGCAAGCAATTTCTTGTCTTTCAGAGATTCAGGAACATCACCGTTGACAATCCGTAAGGATAGCCCTTCGGCAATCGCCGTTTTACCAACACCCGGCTCTCCGATCAGCACCGGATTGTTTTTGGTTCTGCGGGACAAAACCTGTATTGACCGGCGAATTTCTTCTTCACGACCTATAACCGGATCGAGGCGACCCTCACGGGCATCTTCGGTTAAATCACGCGCATACTTCTTCAAGGCATCGTATCCTGCTTCAGCGTTGGCAGAATCGGCAGTTCTTCCTTGGCGAATTTCTTCAATGGCCTTGTTGAGCCCGTTAGCCGTAACCCCGGCTTTGCTCAAATGTTTTGAGACCGACGTGCCACTTTCAATGGTCATCGCCAACAGCATTCTTTCAACCGTGACAAAACTGTCACCTGCCTTCTTTGCTGCTTTTTCCGCAGTTGCTAAAACCTTGGCAATTTCAGATGAAAGATACATTTGTCCGCTACCACCAGAGACGGCGGGAATTGCACCAAGTGCTTCTTCGACAGCTTGCAACGCCAGTTTTGGATTTCCACCGGCCTTTGATATCAGGCCTGAGCAAAGTCCTTCCTCATCATCGAGAAGAACCTTTAACAGATGATCAGGCTGGAATTGTTGGTGCCCAGAGGAAAGGGCAAGCGTTTGTGCAGACTGGATGAATCCCTTCATCCGGTCCGAGTATTTTTCAATATCCATCATTCACTCCATACGTTTATTTCACCCTCAAAAGGCGTAAAAAACACTTCAGGATGGGTTCCTGACTAAAGCAGCAAACCCGTTATGATAAATATGGGGAATGAAATTCGCGTTTTAAAGGTCTGGCCAAACGGCACTTGGTCGATCGTAAAAAATAGGTCAATTACCCAGCCATAGCCTTCCCAAATCATTGAAATCGCGTTCAGGTGCAGTTTCGGAAGGACAGTATCAATCAACAACTATATTCAGCTGTTTTCTTCCACTGCCAAGTCGCCAATAATACTGCCAGGGAGTTTCGCGGCATCTTCTGACACACCTTCTGCAGACGCTGTCTCCTCTTCCACCGCCGCATTTTCTGCGTCAGAATTACTCACATCGGAAGCAGAAGCCTCTTCTTGTGATTCTGCACCGTTCGATTCTGGCCGACGGTTGCGACGAGGTTGCCGACGCGCTTTGGCGTCATTTTCTTCTGAAGTATCGCCATTTGCAGCTGCTCCATCCTCTTTCAAGGTAACTTCTGCAGGCACTCCATCAACCACAGGCTGCGGATCATTAGCATTGTTGTTTTGGCTCTCTTCATTCCGGTTGGCCGTTTGCTGGCTTTGGGCAGCGGCAACAATTCGGTTGTAATGCTCAGCATGTTGAAAATAGTTTTCAGCCATCACTGTATCACCGTTTGACAACGCATCACGAGCCAGCGTCGTATATTTCTCTGCAACATGACCGGCATTCCCCCGAATTTTTACATCCGGCCCGTTACTTTCGAAATTACGGCTTAGAGGGTTATGTTGCTTACGACCGCGACCACGACCGCGGTTTTTCTGTTGTGGTTGTCTCATCGACCATCCATTGGTTTTATGAACTTGCCAAAATTTCCAGTTTGTTTGGGTTACACCCTTTGATTATCGGCAGTAACAATTTGAGAATTTTCTCCCGCCAATTACTTGCCTTTATCGGTGTTTCGCCATGCCCCAAACACAACTGATAAAGTTAATCGCTAAACGGGAATTATTGCGAATCGTCGATCAATCATATCTTAATTCGCTGATCGGAAATCTAGACGCAGATGAGAAAAATTCCAAGCACTTTCTTGCGATATTGGTGAATAAATTCAATGATTGCATATTTGCAACAGTGGCCTTATCCAGTTGGAGACAACACAATCACACGTTCAATTCCAGCCAGATCCTTGCATATTTCATCAACATACCAGTCGTATTCTGTTGCGATGTGTGAGATCGGTTGAGCCTGATTCAGTCCAAACTCGAGATACAAACGCCCGGTAGGCGGCAAGAATTTGCGCGCTTGCTGGAGTATGGTTCTGTAGAATTTCAACCCATCCACTCCACCATCAAGTGCTGCAACCGGATCGTGTTCACGGACCTCAGGTTGCAAGTCTTTGAGATCGGCGCTCCCGA
The DNA here is from genome assembly GCA_021775455.1 of Hyphomicrobiales bacterium. GTDB lineage: Bacteria > Pseudomonadota > Alphaproteobacteria > Rhizobiales > Rhizobiaceae > JAALLB01. Next base: position 7,439 of record JAJFHU010000044.1, read on the forward strand.
TATAGGGGGGGTTTGAAACAATAACGTCAAACTTTCCGGCAACCGCCTCAAGCATGTCCGAACATTTGAGAATTATTCGATCATGAACTCCGAGCTTCCGGGCATTTTCTTCTGCAGTTTCCAAAGCGTCCTGGCTGATATCAGTTGCAAGAGCCCTTAATCCAGGTCGTTCGCTCAATAACGTGATCGCAATCACACCGGTTCCGGTTCCAATGTCCAATAGTTTCACATTTTCTGCATCCAGATCAACACGTTCCAAAATTTTCTCAACCAGGAGTTCGGTTTCCGGACGCGGCTCCAGCGTATCGACTGAAAGTTTGTAACATTTTCCATAAAATTCCCGATACCCGATAATTCGATGAACCGGTTCCCGGTTAACCCGTCTTTCAACGGCCTTTTCAAATTCGGTGCCAATCGATGGCCCTGCCAGCGCTTTATCTTCTGAAATTAATTGAGCATGAGATAAATTCGTCACTGCACACAAGAGCAGTCGGGCATCAAGTTTCGGGCTATCTATACCCGCTTTCGAAAGGATTACTTCTCCCTGCCGCAATAATTTCCGGATACTGACCCCACCCGGCTTTGAAACACTATCAATCATCTTCACTTTCAAAAGCAGTCAATAGATTTGCTTGATGATCGGTTACCAGCGCATCAATGATTTCGTCCAAACCTTCGCCCATGATAATCCGGTCCAACTTGTAAAGCGTTAGATTTATTCGATGGTCTGACACGCGACCCTGGGGGAAGTTATATGTCCTGATTCGCTCTGATCGGTCACCTGATCCGACCTGACCTTTTCGATCATCCGCCCGCTCCTGATCTGCACGCTGTCGCTCCATGTCGAAGAGCTTTGCCCGCAATGCCTTCATTGCAAATGCGCGATTTTGATGCTGCGATTTTTCTGACGAAAGGACGGTAATACCAGTCGGCAGGTGGGTGATTCGAACTGCAGAGTCGGTTGTGTTGACATGTTGACCACCAGCTCCAGATGCGCGCATGGTGTCAATCCGGATATCTTCATTGCGTATTTCTACGTCAATTTCTTCTGCTTCGGGCAATACCGCAACCGTTGCAGCAGAAGTGTGCACCCTACCGCTGGATTCAGTTTCGGGTACACGTTGTACCCGGTGAACACCCGATTCAAACTTCAAGCGCGAAAATACGCCCCTGCCGTTTACGGCAGCAACGATTTCCTTGTAGCCACCAACTTCACCAGCACTCTCAGAAATAATTTCCACTTTCCAGCCTTTGGTAGCGGCATGGCGCTCGTACATGCGAAACAGGTCACCTGCGAACAGAGCAGCTTCCGATCCACCTGTACCAGCACGAATTTCCAAAATGGCACTTTTGTCATCGGCTGCATCTTTGGGAAGCAATAGCCGCTTGAGCTGCTCCTCATAGATGGATATCTTTTCACCAATTTCTGCTTTTTCAAGTTCTGCCAGTTCCCTCATCTCCGGGTCAGTTTCAGGATCGGCAAGTAAATGCTCTGCCCCTAAAAGATTGGATTGAGCATCCTTGTATTCCCGAACCTTTTGCACAACAGGTTCAAGCTCGGCATGTTCGGATGCCAACTTCACGTAAGCATCCGGATCCGGCCCACCAGCCATTTCTGCCTCAATTATCTCGTGGCGCTTGAGCAATTGATCTAGTTTTTCTTCAGTGATCATGTCGCAATTGTTCTTTTGTAGGAGAAATTATAACTGTTTGATGAGCAGAATGTGGGCTCAACTCAAGCTAGTAAGGAATTTTATTGGATTCGGCAAAACTGGAAAGCAGTTTAGGAATATCAATATTGACATCCTCACCATCAAGGACTTGATCTAGAACGCCTTTCAATCTTGGAAGATCAAGCGAAACCAACATGGCTTTAACCGGTCCAAGAGCCGCCGGTGACATGGATATTGAACGGTATCCTACTCCAAGAATTGCCATGGCAGACAAGGGTCTTCCGGCAATTTCTCCGCAGAGCGTTAGTGATGTATTGTGTTCATCAGCCTTTCGGGCAATATCCCGCAACAGACGCAAGTAAGGTTTGCTCATTGGGCTAAACCGCCGGGCGAGATTGGCGTTGCCCCGATCAGCTGCCATCGTAAACTGAAACAGATCGTTTGAGCCAACGGACACAAAATCTGCACTCTGCATCAACTCATCTAGCTGCCAAAGTAGCGAAGGCACCTCCAGCATTGCGCCCAATTCCAAAGAACGGGGCATCTCATGACCAAATCGGGTCTGTAGTTCCACTTCACGTCGAATAATATTTCGGACCTGTTCAATTTCCCAAACTTCGGTCACCAACGGCAACATCAGTCTCAAACTGCGGCCTGCTGCAGCCTTCAAAAGCGCCCGAATTTGAGACCGTAACAATCCAGGCCGGTCCAGTGCCAAGCGTATTGCGCGCCAACCAAGCGCAGGGTTTTCCTCTGCTGCAAGCTGCATGTAAGGCAATACCTTGTCGCCACCCACGTCGAGCGTGCGAAAAGTGACCGGTTTGCCGTCAACGCTATCCAGCACATTGCGATAGAGTTCTTCCTGCTCTCCTGGACGAGGTAGGGTTGCCGAAATCATGAATTGCAGTTCGGTTCTGAACAAACCAATTCCGCTGGCACCGGACTCTGCAAGTTGCGGTAAATCCATCAGCAGACCGGCATTCATCAACAGCTCGATCTGTGTGCCATCAACGGTTACTGACGGTTTATTACGCAACTTCGCATACTTTTCTCTTTGGCCTTCGCGAAAATGCTGCTTTTCCTGATAGGCAAGTTGCACATCGGGTTGCGGGCGCAAAGTGACGATCCCCTCGTCGCCGTCGACAACAATATCGTTTCCTGGTTCCGCATTGGCGACAAATCCAGGCAGTTGGCCAACTACGGGAATGCCAAGTGCACGGGCGACAATCACAACATGACTAGTCGGACCCGCTTCCTCTAGCACAAGGCCTCGCAGTTCACCGTTGTTGTAATCAAGGAGTTCCGCCGCACCCATGGATCTTGCCAACACGACAAAATCACCCATAATCTCTTCGTCAACCGGGCCGTGGGGTTTGCCCACCAGTTCCCGCAACAGGCGATTTGCAAGATCATCAAAATCATTCAGTCTGTCACGAAGGTATGGGTTCGGCTGCCGCAACATCCTCGCTCGATTGTCACTTTGAACCTTCTCTACCGCGGCTTCAGCTGCAAGTCCGTTCCGGACCGCTTCTTCCATCCTCCTGATCCAGCCCCGGTCATTGGCAAACATGCGATAGGCTTCCAGCACTTCGCGATGCTCTCCATCCTGAGCCACATCACCCTTTTGAAAGAGGTCGTCGATGGAAACCTGAAGACTGACCACTGCCTTTTTCAGGCGTGCGACTTCCTTGTCGGCATCCTCATTGAATAGATTGGTTACGACAACGCGTGGTTCATGCAGGATTACCTTGCCCAAGCCGAGGCCATCAGAAAGTGAAACACCTTCAAATTGCAATGGTCTATTGAGACCAAGAGAAGTGCCCTTGTTTGCAATGCCTTCCAATTCGCCAGTGGCAATTAGTTCGGCCAGAACCATTGCTGTTGTTTCCAGGGCTTCAAGCTCATCATCCCGATACACGCGGTGTTCCCGGTTCTGGACAACCAGAACTCCCAGCGCACGACCGACTCGCAGGATTGGAACCCCAAGAAATGAGTGAAACACTTCTTCTCCGGTTTCTGGCAGGTAGGTAAAGGCGGGATGCCGTTGCGCCTCAGGCAGGTTCAATGATCGAGCTGACGCCGCAATCGTACCAACAAGGCCTTGACCAACCCTCAATGATGCAACGTGCACTGACTCTGGATTAAGCCCTTCAGTTGCAAACAACTCCAGTATCTCATCAGATCGCAACACATAAACAGAGCACACCTCTGCAACCATGTTTCGAGCAATATGCTGAACGATCTTGTTGAGTCTTTCCTGCGCGCCAAGGCGCTCAGCCATCACCTCTCTGAGGCGACGGAGCAACACTCTTGGACCAGAAACATCGCTCTTCATGGGTTACCCCTGAATTTGAAACATTGATTAACTACCAGTCAGTATTTCACCAGTTGCAGATCTTATCCGCGATTAAGGTCGTAAACTGAATGCAGCGTGCGAACCGCCAACTCAGTATAGTCGGCATCGATCAAAAGCGAAAACTTGATTTCAGATGTGGTTATCGCACGAATATTGATACCCTTGCCAGCCAATGCAGAAAATGCAGTTGAAGCCACACCCGCATGGCTGCGCATACCGATGCCAATGACGGAAACCTTGGAAAGCCCCGTGTCGCTTTGCAGGACTTCAAAAGCGATTTCATCTTTCTGTTTTTCAAGAATGTCCGATGCTCTTGTTACATCACCTTCGGCAACTGTAAACGTCATGTCAGTTCGTGAGCCATCTTCAGAGACACTCTGGACGATCATGTCGACATTGATGTGATTATCTGCCAGCGGTCCAAAAATTGCCGCAGACACACCCGGTTTGTCGGGTACGCGTCTGAGTGAAATTTGCGCTTCATCCTTGGTGTAAGCGATACCCGTTACAACTTGTTTTTCCACAATCTCTTCCTCATCACAGATAAGCGTTCCGACAGGCTGGTTACCTGTTCCCACTGGCACATTGTCAGGATCATCAAAACTGGAGCGCACGAATGTTCTCACACCATGCACCATCGCCAGCTCTACTGAACGAACCTGCAGGACCTTTGCCCCCAGAGACGCCATTTCCAGCATTTCTTCAAATGAAATTTTGTCAAGTCGGCCAGCTCGTGGCTCCATCCGGGGGTCGGTCGTATATACTCCATCCACATCCGTGTAAATATCACACCGGTCAGCTTCAAGTGCTGCGGCCAGAGCTACCGCACTGGTATCAGAACCCCCGCGGCCAAGGGTTGCTATTCGGTTGTCGGGACCAATTCCCTGAAACCCCGATACGACTGCCACCTGGCCTGAGGCAATCCGTTCCCTCAACAAAGCGGCATCAATTTCTTCAATTCTGGCAGCGCCATGAGCATTGTTTGTGTGAATAGGGATTTGCCAACCCTGCCATGAACGGGCGTTTACCCCAAGTGCCTGAATGCTAATGGCCAGCAAGCCTGAACTGATTTGTTCACCCGCGGCAACCACGGTGTCGTATTCACGCGCATCGTGAAGCGGTGAGGCTTCGCGTGTCCATGCAACCAGCTCATTGGTTCTTCCCGCCATTGCGGATACAACCACCGCTACTTCATTGCCTGCATTTGCCTCACGTTTTACATGCCGGGCAACATTGCGAATCCGGTCGATATCACCAACCGAAGTTCCACCAAATTTCATAACCAGCCGCGCCATCTTGCAGCCACTCCAGCAAGTAAAACAAAATACGCTCCGCATGGCGGAGCGAGCGCCGTCTGTTTAGCGAAAAATTATGTCGCCCGCAAGGAAGCTGCAGTTGACTTGGAAGACATTCTGCAGAAACTAGATATTTGATCGCGGAAAGACAGTTTAATGACCAAAGCCAGCAAAAGCACGATTGATGAAGAACAGGTCGCACGGTTTTCAGCAATGGCCGATGAATGGTGGGATCCGTTAGGCAAATTTCGACCACTGCACAAGTTTAATCCAGTACGCCTTGAATATGTTCGTGAAAAGGTTTGCGGGCATTTTGAACGCGATCCGCTGAAACCAAATCCATTCAAGGATCTTCGGTTCCTCGACATTGGTTGTGGGGGCGGATTACTAAGCGAACCGATGGCGCGTCTAGACGCTGATGTGGTCGGTGCCGATGCCTCACAAACCAATATTGAAATTGCCAGGATTCATGCCGGTCACAGCCAGCTTAAGATAGACTATCGCGCCACTACTGCAGAAGCCCTCGAAGCATCCGGTGAAATGTTTGATGTCATTTTGAATATGGAAGTAGTCGAACATGTTGCAGACGTTAATTTGTTCATGTCGTCTTGTGCCCGAATGGTCAAGCCAGGCGGATTGATGTTTGCAGCAACAATCAATCGCACCGCAAAGGCGCGAGCTCTGGCGATTTTCATGGCCGAAAACGTACTTAAGTGGTTGCCGAAAGGAACACACGACTACGACATGCTCGTAACACCTGAGGAGTTGCAAGCACCAATAGTGCAAGAAGGTCTGGAAGTGGTCGATCAAACCGGGGTGTTTTATAATCCGCTAACCGATCGCTGGAACAAATCGCGCGACATGGATGTAAACTACATGATTCTGGCCAGACGCGAGAATTAATAGTCGCGGCGTCAACTTCGCCAATTCCGGTTAGTTGCTTTCTTCCGGCAATTCAGGCAACGGCAAAAATTCTATACCCTCGTCAGCAAGCTCCGCGGCCTCTTCCAGACTTGCCTTGCCATAAATGCCGCGCGCTTCTGCTTCACCATAATGAATCTTGCGAGCCTCTTCGGGGAACTTCTCGCCCACATTGTCGGCATTTTTTTCAATTTCCTGCTTAAGCTCCCGGATCTTTTCTACCAACTGTGCCTGCATTGGATTGACAGTTGCAACCGGAACCATATCCTTGCCTTTTTTTGACGGCGCAACCGAAGGCGCCATCAGCATTTTTGAAACATCCGCCGAACTACAGTACGGGCATGCAACAAGCTTGTGTTTTTCCTGTTTTTCATAGTCGGCACAATTCGAAAACCAACCTTCGAATTCGTGGCCTTCTCCGCACTGTAATGCATACTTGATCATGCAACCTCTCCAGCTGCTTCATCGCCCGAAACTTTGACTTCTTCAAATTTATAAGGTCTCTCATTGCTTAAATTGGGAATTTTTGCGCGCGCCTTCAAGACTTCATCCAAATCGATCTCAATAGTCCCGTAACCGGGTTCCTCGCCGTCAATCTCCATTAGGACCTCTCCCCAAGGGTTTACGACCATGGAATGGCCAAAGGTTTCGCGCCCGTCTTCGTGATCACCACCTTGTGCTGCCGCAATCACATACGCTCCATTTTCAATGGCCCGGGTTCGCAACAGGGTGTGCCAGTGCGCCTGGCCGGTTTGGCGTGTAAATGCTGCCGGTGCCGTCAGGATTTCAGCACCGGCTTTTGCCTGTAACTGATACAAGTTTGGAAAACGCAGATCGTAACATATTGACAATCCCAATTTGAAAATACCGACATCTACAATACGACAGACTTCGCCACCACGATAAACTTTGGATTCACGCCAACTCTCACCATTGTCAAGGTCCACGTCAAACATGTGGATTTTGTCATACGTGGCGACACAATTTCCCTGTGGGGAAAAAAGTGCTGCGCGATTGGCTGCCAGCTCTTTTTCCAGTTTCACAGCTGTGGAACCAATGTGAAGCCAAATGCCAAGCTTTGCAGAAAGCTTTGCGGCATGATTGAGAAGTTTGTCGTTTTCTTCGCTTTGTATTGCCTCAAACAACCCTTTCCTGGAACGTTGCAACAGTCCCGTCATTTCGGGTGTTTGAACATAGTTCGCTCCATCAGATGCCGCACCACGCACAAACCCATCCATCACCTCTATATTTTCTTCAATCGAAGTGGTCGAGCGCATTTGGATACAGGCGACGTTTAATCTGGTCATGACTTTTCCAGTTCAAACCAATAGCAGCGAATCTAGCTTACCAGAACGTTCAAGCATATGAAGTTCGTCACATCCACCAATTGCTTTTTGGCCAATCAGGATTTGCGGAAAAGTATGCCTATTTGTCCGTTTTTGCATTTCCTGACGAACCGATTGGTCAAAACTCCCGTCAATTTCGCGATATTTGATGCCTTTGTTGTCCAGCAATCGTTTTGCGGCAACACAATAACCGCACATCATTCGAGTATAAATTGTTACTTCTGGCATACTTCACCCCGGCCTGAGCTTATGGTCAGCATATAGGGCTTAAGTATCGTGGGTTTCAACCTTTGCGAACACCAAAACATCCACTGAACTTGCTCCTGCCCGCTTCAATGCGCGAGTTGCAGCTTTTGCTGTTGCGCCGGTTGTGTAAACATCATCTATGAGCAATACCCTCCGGCCCTTTAGATGAATACGTCTGGATGCTGGGACAACAAACGCTCCAGAAACATTCCGCTCGCGAGCAGATTGCGTTAGACCTACTTGCTGCTTGGTGGCCTTGTTGCGGATCAGGCATTCTGGCAAATATGGTTTGGCACTGTCGATTGCAACGCGACGCGCCAATTCTGCTGACTGATTAAACCGTCGAGCGCGTAAGCGGTTGGCGTGCAACGGTACCGGCAGGACAACATCTGCGTCCTCAACGAGTTTTAGTCCCCCAACCCGCATCCAGTTTGCCATCCATGGTGCAAGATCGGTCCGATCTGAAAATTTCAAACCGGATACCAGCCGCCGGGCCAGATCATCATAGAGCATCACACACCGCAATCGCCCAAACGGGGGTGGATCAGCAATCGCTTCGGCACATAAAAAATTTTCGCCCATATCAACCGAAAAAGGAGTGCCCATTACCGGACAAATCGGCTCCCTGACCAATCGCAGTTTTCCCCAGCAATGAGCACAACATCCACCTTGCCTCGCAACATAATTGTCACAGGTAAGGCAGGTGCCGGGCACAATCAGTTCCAGCACTTTCATTGGTAATGCAAGAACGCGACTGCAAATCCTACGCATGCTGATTCCATCAAAGTTTGAATTGCGAGTGGCATCCATAACGATGACAGTTTATTAGGTTTGGATGTCCAAGACGAGTCCCGGCTTACTGTTTGATAAAAATCGGATCGACGCTGTTCGAAACCGGGCGAAATTCATCGGAAAAACTGATGCTGATTTTTTGGCAAATGAAGCTGCTATCAACATCGCCGAACGCTTGTCCGTGACCAACCGACAGTTTGACTTGTGCATTGATCTTTTCAGCCCAATTGAATGCATGGCCCATAGCCTGCAGACTATTGAGAATATAGGCAATGTTCACCAAATTTCATTCGATACCAATAATACGGATTTGCCAGTTAATGTATTGAAACCGGATACTACGGCAACATTGGAGTCGCTGCCGTTCGCCAAACACTCCGTAAACCTGATCACCTCTGTGTTTGGTTTACACTGGTCAAACCATCTTTCCGGAATGTTGGGCCAGATAGAGACTGCGCTGGCACCCGACGGATTATTCATGGCTGCACTTCCCGGTCAAAGAACCTTGCAAGAGCTGAGGGATTGCCTGCTCCGTGCTGAAGCTAATTTGAATGGAAATGCTTCTCTAAGAGTGGACCCATTCGGCGAGGTGCGCCAATTGGGTAATCTGCTCCAGCATGCTGGATTCAGTTTACCAGTCGCAGATTCTGAATTGCTGACAGTGCGATATGATTCAATGTTTGATCTTGTGGATGACCTGAGGGCAATGGGAGCGACAAGTACCCTGCTTGAGAGACCGGGGTTTGGACCAAGGCATCTATTTGATCGGGCAGCCGAAATCTACAGTTCTGATTACAGCGATCCGGACCACCGAATACGTGCGACATTCGAAATAGTCTATCTCAGCGGTTGGGCACCACACGGGTCCCAGCAACAGCCCTTAAAACCGGGGAGCGCCCAAAAACGCCTGTCCGATTTTTTCTAATCGAAATTCAATTACACTGACCGTAGGAACCATCCTGACAAATGCGGATCTCACCCGGCTCAAGAACGCTCTTGCGAACTGTGTAGCGCCTTTTTTTATTGATCGAACCTGTAAGTATCTGGTCAACACCGTAGGCACCTGAGGAAGCAAACCGCTTCGATGCACTATCAAGCAGGGGTGCCGCAAGAACTGACACTGCCAAGGCTACACCACCAACCAGCAATGTCATTTGAATAGGGCCATCACCACGTTGATCGGATATGAAATTCCGCACGCATACAATAATCCTGAGTATGTTCATAACAATTCCCCTAGATATGAAGCTGGAATGCCTTGCCGTAAATCGTAAAAGACATGCCAAATTTCATTAAAATTGTAACAAACTTATAAAATTTCCCTTAATGCCGGGATCAAAGGCTCGTCTGCCGGCGGCATGGGATAATCTCGCAGATTTTCGCTTCGAACCCATTTTAGTTGCTGATTTTCCGCAGGCTGAGGTACGCCTTCCCATTTTCGGCAAACAAATAGCGGCATCAGTAAATGAAAATCGTCATAGGAATGGCTCGCAAAGGAAAGTGGCGCAAGGCAAGATTCCCACGTTTTAATTCCGAGCTCTTCTGAAAGTTCCCGAATCAAGGTTTCTTCCGGCGTTTCTCCGTGTTCAACTTTACCGCCTGGAAATTCCCATAGACCCGCCATGGATTTGTCTTTCGGACGCTGCGCCAACAACACCCGATTATCACGATCCAGCAATGCGCAGGCGCTCACCAACAAAACCGGTTTTCCTGTTTGACCATTCATTGAGTTTCCTGTCCTGCTGGCTCACTGGAAACCGGTGCCTTTCGATAGGTATAACGATACAGCTCCTCAAAACCGAAATCGCGGTAAAGCTGCACTGCGGCCCCATTGTCTGACTCAACCTGAAGCCACGCAAACCGGGCCCCGGAATTGAATGCCCATTTGAGTGATGTAGCCACCATTTCACGCGCATGGCCCTTTCGTTTGTGGTTTTCACCGGTAACCAGGTTAAAAATTCCCACCAGGTCGTTGTCGTGAACACAACGCACCGCGGCCACTTGTTGTTCTTCTTTTATACGCACAAATAAACCTGATTCAGGTTCGATAGAAGAAATGACTTCAAACAAACCCGGCTTGAGGTCCGTTGAGGATAATGAAAGGTTCAAGAAAGCATCCACCCAGTAACCGACATCTTTATGCGGAAGTTGATCCTGGGCACCTGATATATCAATCGAAGACAGATCCAGTATCATGACGATACTCTCATCGAAACGAGACCAGCCACGATCATCCAGAATTTCCTCCAACTCTGCCGGCGCAAGCGGCGACTGCCTGAATATCAACGGTCGTCCAAAACTTTCAAACTGCCGCTTGGCCAACTCAATTCTCGCGTCGATCATGGCATGATCGCATGGATCAAGCGGGTTAACCGAGTTAAGACGCTTGGATGGGTGCCCGGCTGTAAGGCGAATTGCCCATGTTCCGTCATAGTGGGTTGAAGTTGACGGGAAGGAGCGAAAACTCACAGCCTCCATTCTTCTCACCTGAGCCAACGCAGACATTTGAGATTATCCTGCCTCTTGCCTGATTAATTAGCTGCGGTAATCGCCATTGATGGCAACATATTCTCGCGTAAGATCACAGGTCCATACCTTTGCTGAACCCTCACCAATGCCAAGATCGATTCCAATTTCAATTTCTGGCTGTTTCATCAGTAGGGAAACTTCTTCTTCATTGTAGGTTCCGACCCGTTCACCATCCTTGGCGACTTCCACTCCTCCAAAAGATATTGAAAGCTTGTCCCTGTCTGCAGGTTCTCCTGCCTTGCCTACAGCCATAACAATCCGGCCCCAATTGGCATCTTCCCCGGCGATCGCGGTCTTTACCAAAGGTGAATTTGCAACGGATGTGGCAATCTTGCGGGCCGATCGCTTGTTTGCAGCACCGGTAACCTCAATCTCCACATGCTTGGTTGCACCTTCACCATCGCGCACCACATGCATTGCCAGTTCATGCAGCGCCTCGTTAAGCGCCAACTTGAATGGTTTAAGTAGCTTGTCGCCATACTCCTTGATCTTCTTTCCGGAGCCCAAAGAAAACAACAACACTGTGTCACTAGTGGAGGTGTCGCTGTCTACGGTAATCGCATTGAAAGTAGATCTAATTGCCTTTGAGAGCATTTTTTGCAAAACTTTGTGATCAACCGGAAAGTCAGTCACCAGAAAAGAAAGCATGGTCGCCATATCCGGTGCAATCATGCCGGAACCTTTGGCAATTCCATTAATCTTGTAATTCTTCCCGCCAGTTACAAAACGTTTGGCGGTCATTTTGGGATAGGTATCGGTTGTCATGATGGCTTGTGCGGCCGTGTGCCAGTTTTCTCCTGACATCTCGTTTTTCGCGTTTTTCAGATGTTCCTCAAAACCCGAAGCATCCAGCGGTTCACCAATAACACCGGTTGAAGCCAGAAATACTGATTTCTCGTTGCAATTAAATACCTTGGCCGCTGCGTTGGCCGTAATGGCAACGGCTTCGGAGCCGCGTTTCCCGGTGAAAGCATTGGCATTACCAGCATTGATAACCACGCAATTGGCTTTCCCCTTCGCAAGATGTTTGCGGCACCAGTCAACGGGGGCGGATGGACATCTGGATTGTGTGAACACACCCGCTACTTCGGCGGGTGCATCAAATGAAATCACGCAAAGATCCTTTCGACCCTGATACTTGATCCCTGCTTCAATCCCGGCAAGCATTACGCCTTCGAGCAGCGGCATTTCCGGATAAAACACCGGGGCAAGTGGCGAAACTTTTAGTGACATTCCTGAAGTACTCCCAGCTACGCTCAGGACTGTTTGTTGAGCTCTTTGACCTTTTCCTCAAGGTCCTTGTCAAAATACTCAACTTTCAGCGCATCTCGTGCTTTCTTGATCAACTCAAGATATTTCTCACGAGCCAACATCTGGCGCACCTGATCCTTGACCCCATCAAACTCCGGCGGCTGCGACAAGCGAGCGGATTCACGCTTGATGACATGCCAGCCAAACTGTGTCTTGACTGGTTCAGCCGTATGTTGACCATCTTCCATCGCAAAGGCTGCCTGTTCAAATTCAGGTACCATTTGACCTTTACCGAAAAACCCAAGATCACCTCCGCTGGGTCCGCTCGGGCCAGTTGATTTCTCTTTCGCAAGCGTCACAAAATCAGCACCACCATCCAAATCTGCAATGATCGATTTTGCCTCGTCTTCACTTTCTACCAGTATGTGTCGGGCATGCACTTCTTCGCTCTTTGGCAGAGATACAATTTCCTTGTCATATCGACCCTTGACTTCTTCATCGCTGATTTTTTCCAGTGCATTTTGCTGAAAATACGTGTTGTGCAAGGCCCGCGACCTCAGAAAACTCATTCTGGCTCGAAAAGCATCGGTCATTTCAATGTCCGTACCGGCAGCCTTGGTTGCCAATGCCTTGATATCTATCAAGGCGTTTAAAATTGCAGCTTTTCTAAGTTCTTCAGGAACTTGTGCGAACTGTTGACCCAGATCACCCTGAGCAAACGCAAGTTCACGTTCTGTGATGACTATATTGCCAATCTTCGCAATTGCGTCATCACCAGCCACTGTTTCCCCTATTGCGGATACTGAAGAATTTGGCTGCTCCATGCCCGAAAGCACTTGTTTTCCGAACAATGTGCCGGCTCCAAAAGCCACAATCACTCCAATTACCAGTGTAACAATTTGGTTTCGTGTCATCAGATTTCCCTTTTGAGTTGACCAGCATTGGAATGGTCATAAATTCATCGCGTCTTTAGCACGCCTTGTGTGCCGTTGACATAGTCTGATGTCCCTCTTATCTGTCCTGTTATTGCTCGTCCAGAATTCTTCTGGACGTTGGTGCATTTTATGTTGGATACCCGGACACATTCTCGAGAGGTTTCATGGGCGTTGTTAGCGGAATAGCCCGCAGTATTTTTGGATCAGCCAATGAAAGGCAGATCAAGGCACTGCGGCCAAATATTGAGGCGATAAATGCGCTCGAACCTGAAATTGAAGCCCTTACCGACAAGCAATTGAAGGAAAAAACCGAATTTTTCCGGAATGATTTGCGTGAAGGGAAATCCCTGGACGACCTTCTTGTACCAGCGTTTGCTGTTGTTCGTGAGGCAGCCAAGCGTACGCTGGGTGAGCGTCACTACGACGTTCAGCTCATGGGGGGCATGATCTTGCACCAGGGTGCCATTCCTGAAATGCGGACTGGTGAGGGTAAAACCCTTGTTTCGACCCTGGCGGCCTATTTGAATGCTCTTCCGGGCAAGGGTGTGCATATCGTGACAGTTAACGACTATCTCGCCCAGCGCGATTCGGAATGGATGGGCCAAGTCTACGATTTTCTCGGTATGAAAACCGGAGTGATAGCGCACGGACTTGATGATGATGAACGGCAAGCTGCCTATGCGTGTGACATTACCTATGGCACCAATAACGAATTCGGTTTTGATTATCTGCGCGACAACATGAAATTTGACCTCGAATCCATGGTTCAGCGCAGCCATGAATTCGCAATTGTTGATGAGGTCGATTCGATTCTGATCGACGAAGCCCGAACGCCCCTGATCATTTCCGGACCTCTGGAGGATCGTTCAGACCTTTATGTAACCATCGACAAGTTCATACCCTCCATTGATGACGAAGACTACGATCTTGACGAAAAACAGCGATCCGTAACATTCACAGACGCAGGCAACGAAAAGCTTGAAACCCAACTTCGCGGTGCAGGATTAATCAAGGGCGAATCCATGTACGATGTGGAAAACGTCACGATCGTTCACCACATCAACAATGCGCTCAAGGCACACAAGCTGTTTAAAAAGGACAAGGATTACATTGTCCGCGGTGACGAAATCGTCATTATCGATGAATTCACAGGGCGCATGATGCCTGGTCGACGCTATTCAGAAGGCCAGCATCAGGCTTTGGAAGCAAAGGAAGGGGTTTCTATCCAGCCGGAGAATCAGACCCTGGCTTCGATTACTTTCCAGAATTACTTCCGCATGTATACGAAACTGTCAGGCATGACCGGAACGGCCCTGACTGAAGCTGACGAGTTTATGGATATTTATGGCCTTGAAGTCATTGATATACCAACCAATGTACCCGTTGCCCGCATCGATGACGACGATGAAGTTTATCGAACCAGCGAAGAGAAATACCTGGCAATTATTGAATTGATCAAGGAATGTCGCGAGCGCAAGCAACCCGTTCTTGTCGGCACCACGTCAATCGAAAAATCCGAAATGCTCGCGGAATTGCTTAGAAAAGGTGGAATAAAGGACTTTCAGGTCCTCAATGCGCGCTACCATGAGCAGGAAGCCCAGATCATCGCCCAAGCCGGTGTTCCCGGAGCAGTGACAATTGCAACCAACATGGCCGGTCGAGGTACCGACATTCAGCTCGGAGGCAATGTGGACATGCGTCTTGCTGCTGAAATTGCCGAAAACGCTGCGGCTGCGACCCGCAAAAAGAAAGAAAAAGCTGTTCGCGAGGATCTCGCAAAACTTAAACAGGAAGCCAAGGATGCAGGCGGCCTCTATGTCATTGGTACCGAGCGTCATGAAAGCCGCCGTATCGACAATCAGCTGCGAGGCCGTTCAGGACGTCAGGGTGATCCCGGACATTCCAAGTTTTTCCTTTCCTTGCAAGATGATCTCATGAGAATTTTTGGCTCGGAACGTATGGATTCCATGCTGCAAAAGCTTGGTCTTCAGGAGGGTGAAGCAATTGTCCATCCATGGATCAACAAGGCTTTGGAAAAGGCGCAAAAGAAGGTTGAGGCCCGAAACTTCGATATCCGGAAAAACCTGCTGAAATTTGATGATGTTATGAATGATCAACGCAAAGTCATCTTCGAACAGAGAATAGACCTGATGCAAGGTTCAGATATTGGCGAAGCTGTTGCAGATATGCGCCAGGAAGTGATTGAAGATCTCGTTACCAAGCATATTCCGGAAAAAGCTTACGCAGAACAATGGGATACTGAGGGTCTAAGAGAAGGTGTAAAACAATTTCTCAACCTTGATCTTCCGGTAGAAGAATGGGCCAGCGAGGAAGGCATCGCTGAAGATGACATATTTGATCGAATTGCTGAAGCCGCTGATGCCGCAGCAACAGATCGAGCCGAGCGTTTTGGCCCCGAGATCATGCAATATGTTGAAAAATCAGTGATGCTTCAAACGTTGGATCATCTTTGGCGCGAGCATCTCGTCAATCTTGATCACCTGCGTTCCGTTGTCGGTTTCCGCGGGTATGCGCAGCGTGACCCCCTCAATGAATACAAATCGGAAAGCTTTGAGCTCTTTGAAGCCTTGTTGGGAAATCTGAGACAAAACGTGACCGGACAGTTGATGCGGGTTGAACTGGTCCGGGAAGCAGCAGAAGCTCCTGAACCGGAATTGCCCGAGATGCACGAAAATCATCCAGCATCCGCGACGCTTGCAGGAGCAAATTTGCAAGCAAATGGCACTAAGGATCCTGAAAATCCTGCCAGTTGGGGTAAAGTCGGCAGAAACGAATTATGCCCTTGTGGCTCTGGAAAAAAATACAAACATTGCCATGGTTCATTCACCTAACCAATTGGATAAAGTTGCTCGAACCAGCAAATCAAGATTGTGGCTGGCGGGGTGTAGGTATCGGTATTGATTTAACCGGCTCAGTTGCATTTTGCTGATCCGATTGTGACACTAACCCGGAAGCTCGCGCTTCGACCGTGAACGGATCACTTGATCCTCCGGCATTCACAACTGCAGATTTTGCACTGTTGCCAGATGTGTTGCTTTCTTCAGATGCAGATGCATTCCGGATTTCCGGTTTCGGAGGAGCAACGGCTACAATCTGCCCAATGGTTGGGACGGCGAGGATTGAGGCATTTAGGGTCTTCGGCTTTTTCTCTTCAGGAACAAACGGACTGCCGAGCTGCTTCTTCAAAATTGCATCAAACTCCTTTTGGTCATCTCTTTGCTTTTCGTTAAATGCCAGGGCCAATCTGCGCGAAGTTACCGAAGCCGGACACTCAGCTTTAGCCTTGAACTTCTTTTCATCATTCGCAATTCGGTTAAAGACGTAACGTTGCTCACAAACATCCACTTTTGGAGGCGCCTGATTGACCAAAAAATGATCATTGCCTTCTTTCAACATTTTCCAGAATTCAAAATGCGGATGATCAACGTGCTTCACAAGGTTTTCAGGAGTCATGCGAAACGGATAAGCCTGAACCTGAAATTTACGCTGCCCTCCGGCAAAGGATTCACGTGCGAGCGTGTAAATTTCCTCCACATACTCATCAGTCATGGAATAACACCCCGCAGAAGAGCACGCTCCGTGAACCATCAAATGGGATCCGGTACGCCCATGCGAACGGTCATAGACGTTTGGATATCCGATATTGAACGATAAATGGTAACCTGAATTGGGATTCATCTGTGCCGGAGATACGGTATAAAATCCCTCAGGTGCCTGACGATCACCTTCCTTGAATTTCGGCCCAAGTTTACCAGACCATTTACAAATCTCATACTCATGCAGTAACGCATATCGGCCAGTATCAGTCGCTTTCCATAATTCAAGTACATTTTCTTCCTTGAATATACGAAGCAGAACGGGAGAACGCGGGGTCATACCCTTGGCTTCAATTTTCTTGAGAAGATGCTGCGGAATTGGCTTCTTACCCTTCGAGCCAAAGACACCATCAACCCCGCCCTGGCAACTCGCCAGCACAAGTCCAGAAGCGATAATTAACGCTGCAATTTTACCAGATATCTTCACAATCCCACCAAACATCAGACCGTGTTAAACCGCCAATCAATACGTCGTGAAAATGTTGTAATTCATATGGGTTGACAAGCCGTTACGTCAATTGGAGCCAGAATAACTACGTTTAATCACCCAAAATTGAGGCAAAAAGCAGGATCAGGACAGATTTCTGCCCATAGCGAGAAATTTATCCCGGCGCAAACGGCGAATTTCGCCGTCATTAACACCATCAAATTCAGCCAAAGCTGTCCGAATTGCCTCTCGAGTTGCATCAAACACAGTTTTTCGATCACGATGAGCTCCGCCAACAGGTTCCGGGATAATACTGTCGATAATACCCAGTTCCATCAAATCCTGTGCTGTAATCTTCATTGCAGTTGCTACGTCCTTGGCACGTGTTGAATCGCGCCAGAGAATGGAAGCACCAGCTTCCGGCGAGATTACGCTGTAAATTGCGTGCTCAAGCATCAATACCTTGTTTGCTGTTGCGATAGCTATCGCACCACCGGACCCGCCCTCTCCAAGGATTACGGACACTAGCGGAACTGAAATTTTCAGGCATTTTTCGGTAGATCGCGCTATTGCTTCTGCTTGTCCCCGGGCTTCAGCACCCAATCCAGGATATGCTCCTGCAGTATCAATCATGCTCAACACGGGTATCTTGAACCGGTCAGCCAATTCCATGATACGGATTGCCTTGCGGTAGCCTTCCGGTCGCACCATGCCGAAATTATGTTTCAGGCGGCTTTTCGTATCGTGCCCCTTTTCCTGCCCAATAACTGCAACAGATTGGCCTTCAAACCGGCCAAAACCGGCAAACAGTGCATGATCCTCACCAAAAAACCGGTCTCCAGCCAGCGGTGTGAAATCTTCAATCATGGCTTGCTGGTAATCGACAAAATGCGGACGATCCGGGTGACGGGCCACGAGGGTTTTTTCCCATGGCTGGAGCTTCTTGTACAGATCCGCAAGCATCACCTTTGATTTTTCTTCGAGGCGTGAAATCTCACTTTTCAGATCAACATTTTTGTCTTCCTGCGCCATTGACCGTAGTTCGTGGATACGACCCTCAAGATCGGCGACCGGTTTTTCAAATTCAAGATAGCTGTGCATTACGATTTACAGTGTTCTTCCAAGACGGGCGGACTATTCAACATCCAAAGAAAAGGCAATACAACGCCAGCGCGGCATTTCCAACCCCGGAATCAATATTTGGTTACTTTGAAGTCAGACACGCATACGAGATTATAATGATCCTGATCGCGTCTGGAAATCGGCGCTCGCAAATACAGTAAGGCTTACTCGTTTGCCAGGGGGTGATGCTGTTCTACCAATTTGCGAAGACGCTCATCCAGCACATGGGTGTAGATTTGCGTTGTTGAAATATCCGCGTGGCCCAACAACTGCTGAACCGAGCGCAAATCTGCACCATTTTGCAGAAGGTGGCTTGCAAATGCGTGACGCATCACGTGCGGCGAAACCTTTGCAGGGTCAATTCCAGCCCGTGAGCACAAAGCCTTCAAATCACGGGCAAATGCCTGACGGGTATAATGCCCACTGCTGGAGTTGGACGGAAACATAAACCCGGAATGACTATCCTTACCCCAACGCAAATTGGAATACTGCAAAAGTGCTCCCTTGGCTTTTTGAGAAAGCGGCACAAGTCGTTCTCGATCCCCTTTACCGACTATTGAAAGAAATCGGCTGGTCGTCGTGGCAGCACTTGCTGAAATACTGACCAACTCGCTTACGCGCATGCCTGTTGCATAAATCAATTCAAGCAAGGTGTACAAACGCATACGGCGCAATTTCGCAGATAAGGTTCCTCTATCCAGGTGCGCTTCATGTTCCGCAGTGGAAATCAAACACTCAACCTCCTCTACGCTCATAACCTTCGGCAAGGGGCGACCCAACTTTGGGCTATCAATTGTTCCACATGGATCGTTTCCCCGAATTCCTTCTGCGAAAAGAAATTTGTGAAACTGCCTTATTGCCGACAATTGCCTTGCCTGGGTGGAAGCAGCCAGACCGTTGGTTGCTAAAGTCATGAGATAGGCTTCAATTACCGTGGAAGGAACATTTCCAAATTCATGACCAGAAGCATTGACGTGACTGGCATAACTTGCAAGATCACGTTCATAAGCAGACAGCGTGTTGTTGGATGAACCGCGTTCAGCACTCATCATTTCCAAAAATGCTTCTATGAGATGCTTCTGTGGCAATTTCCTGCAATTCCCGCTTCTGAATTTCAAATTCCAAAGCATTCTAAAATACGCAGAACCAATACCAAATGCCGTTCAGTCTTGTTGACTTAGGGGTTGATTTTCTTGGCAGGTATTTTCACCGTCATTTCTCTTGGTTCCGGTTTGACAAAAACTGTCAGCGCAACCATTCCCCCGTAGACACTTCCGCCCAGGATTGCGAGAATTACCAAAAATCTAATCAGGCTCGGCATGCCAAGTATTTACCCAAAAACAACGCGATAGCTATCTTATGGAAAACATGACGGAAAATGGCAACCATCTTCGATAACCAAAACCCAACTAAATTCCTTGACGAAGTGTCGGGTTTCGTATCGAAAGACGTCGGAAAGCAAGAAAAATGCCTCGCAAGAAAAAGATTGCCGGATTAATTGAACGCCTCGGCACCAAATCCTTGGTGTTTGTAGGTATGATGGGCTGTGGAAAATCGGCAATTGGAAAAACCGTAGCCACTAAACTTGATTGGAATTTTTATGATTCTGATGCCGAAATTGCTGAAGCAGCGGGAATGAGTATTCCTGAAATTTTTGAAAATTTTGGCGAAGCTGAGTTTCGGCGCGTGGAAAACCGGGTAATCGAACGTCTATTAAAAGACGGATCATCTGTAATTGCGCTTGGCGGTGGAGCTTTTATGTCGCCCAAGACGCGCAAGGCAGTTAAACGGCGTGCGGTTTCAATATGGCTAACGGCAGATATCGACTTGCTGGTAAGAAGGGTAAACCGTAGACCGGGCAAACGCCCTCTTCTTGCAAATGGAGATCCCAAAACAATTCTGGCGGAATTGTCTGCTGAACGCGATCCGGTCTATGCATTGACGGATGTTCATGTATCCACAACTGATGGAACAAAAGTTCAAACCCGTGATAACGTAATAAATGCGCTTGAAAGCTATTTATCCGATCGCAATGGCAAACAGGACGCCACCGAATGACTATTGGAAAGATACCTGCAGGGGAGGCCGTACCGGTAGAACTTGGAGATCGCTCATACAAGATTGAGATCGGGCGTGGCCTGCTAAAACAGGTTGGCACTCTCGCAGAGCATTTTGCTCCAGGTGGCAGATGCGCAATCGTAACGGACGCGAATGTCAACGCAGCTCAGGGAGAAAAATTGCGCGCAGGACTGGATGCAGCCCAAATTGAACATGCGACAATAGAAGTCCCCGCAGGAGAAAAATCAAAATCTACAGATATGCTGGATCAGGTAGTGGATCAACTGTTGGCTGCACGCCTTGAACGCTCAGATTTGGTTCTGGCCTTTGGCGGAGGAGTAGTTGGAGACTTGGCCGGATTTGCTGCAGCAGTCACCCGCCGGGGAATGCGGTTTATCCAGATACCGACTAGCTTGCTCGCTCAAGTTGATTCATCAGTTGGCGGCAAAACCGGGATAAATTCCCGTCATGGCAAAAACCTGATTGGCGCGTTTCATCAACCGGTTCATGTGCTGATTGATCTCGATGTACTCACCACACTGCCCAACCGGGAATTTCGTGCCGGATACGCAGAAGTAGTAAAATATGGTCTAATCAAGTTTCCGGACTTTTTTAAGTGGCTGGAACAGAATCACAACGCTGTGTTCGCTCATGAAGAAGCGCTGGCCGAGGCAATCGCAAAAAGCTGTGAAGCAAAGGCGGAGATCGTTAAAAATGATGAAACCGAAAAAGGCGAGCGGGCACTGCTCAACCTGGGCCATACCTTTGGCCATGCCCTTGAAGGTTTCACTTCCTATGATAGTGATCGCCTCATTCACGGTGAAGGTGTTGCGATTGGAATGGTTCTTGCCCACGAATTTTCCAATCGATTAAACTTGTGTTCAATTGATGATGTTGCGCGGATGAAGGCGCATTTGCAAACGGTGGGTTTGCCGACCACAATCAGCGACATACCTGGTGATCTGCCCAATGCGGATACGCTGATGGATTTTATAGCCCAGGACAAAAAGGTAGTTCGTGGGTCCCTTACCTTCATCCTTACAAATGGTATTGGAAAAGCCTATATTGCAAATGAAATACCACCATGTGAAGTAAACGCATTCTTGAAAGACCGTCTGAGCAAATGACAAGCGCCTACTGGCTGATCCTTGCCTCCATTTTCCTCCTGATTGTATTGTCGGCCTTTTTTTCGGGTTCAGAGACTGCACTTACAGCAACCTCCCGCGCTCGCATGCACCAACTTACGAAGAAAGGTGACAAACGCGCAGGAATTGTAAACCGCCTGATCAAGAAGCGCGATCAGTTAATCGGAGCTTTGTTGATCGGTAACAATATGGTCAACATTCTGGCTTCCGCGCTGGCAACAAGTTTTTTTCTGAACCTCTATGGAGAAGCCGGCGTGGTTATTGCCACATTGGTGATGACAGTCATCGTTGTCATTTTTGCCGAAGTGATGCCAAAATCCTGGGCTCTTTCCAACCCTGACCGGTTTGCAGTTGCGGTCGCGCCAATACTCCGTCCGGTAGTATTTCTGCTTTCTCCGTTCGCTGCAGTTGTTACATGGCTTGTGCGGGTAATTCTAGGACAGTTTGGCGTAAAATTTAATGAGAGCCATCCAATGCTTTCCGCTCACGAAGAACTGCGTGGGGCGGTAGATATTCTTCATCGTGACGGTTCAGTTTTTAAAGATGACCGGGACCGGTTGGGCGGCATTCTCGATCTGCATGAGTTGGAAGTCTCTGATGTGATGATTCATCGTACCGACATGGCAAGCATCAACGTTGACCAATCTCCACGCCAGGTAATTCTTCAGATATTAAACAGCCCTTATACGCGGTTGCCCATCTGGGAGGGTGAAAGCGAAAACATCATTGGCATTGTTCATTCCAAGGACATACTACGCGCCCTGGCAGGTAAAAATGGCGATATGAACACACTTGATATTAAAAAGATTGCTGCCAGCCCATGGTTTGTACCTGAAACGACAACGCTAAAGGATCAACTGAATGCCTTCCTGCGCAGAAATGCACACTTTGCCCTGGTCGTGGATGAGTATGGCGAAGTAGAAGGTCTCGTTACACTTGAAGATATTCTTGAGGAAATTGTAGGAGAAATTGCTGATGAGCATGATGAAGCAATTTCCGGTGTTGCAGCCCAGGCCGATGGTTCATGGCTGGTGGATGGTTCCGTGCCGATACGTGACCTAAACCGTGCTTTGGATTGGGAATTGCCGGATGAAGAAGCAACTACAATCGCTGGCTTGGTGATCAACGCAGCCCAAGCCATTCCGGATGAGAAGCAGACATTTACATTTTACGGCAAGCGATTTGTGATCATAAATCGGGAAAAGAATCGCATTACGAAATTGCGAATTCGAAATCTTTAACCTGACTGCTCATTAGGTGCATGCGCTTCGATAGCAATTGCATGTAAACCATGCTCCATTTGCGATTCGACAATCTTGTTAATTCGGCGATGGCGCTCAACCCGGCTCATACCTTGAAAGGCCGCTGCCACAATGCGAATACGAAAATGGGTTTCCCCTTCTCCGTCAAACTGTGGCTGATGACCTTTATGCAGATGACTTTCATTGATAACTTCGAGCGTTTCTGGCAGGAATGCCACCTCCAGTTCCTTAGTCAAGAATTCTGTAATCTGACCCACAATTACTCTTTCAGGTTGAAAATTGCGGGAATCAATTCGCCGCAAATACATAACCTTGTTTTCTGGATTGACTGAATTTCAAAGTCAATCCTTGTTCAAATTGCAAAATGGAGCAATAAAGGGACATGGATTCAAAGTCGAAACTATATGACAAGATACGGATTACCAAGGGTTCGAAGAAAAAGAGCCCGGAATCCACCACAAAAAAATGCAATTGGGACGGCTGTGACAAGCCGGGAACCCACAAGGCTCCGCTTGGCCGGGACTTGGAAGGACAGTACGTCCACTTTTGCATTGAACATGTCCGTGAATACAACAAAGGCTACAATTATTTCTCCGGACTGAATGATGACGATGTAGCAAGTTTCAGGAAGGACGCGATAACCGGACACCGCCCCACATGGGCAATGGGGTCCAATCGTCCAGTTAATGAACCGCCTATTAATGACGCCCACCCGCGTGCCGCCATAGAAGCCCGCCTTACGGCAAAAATGCGGGCTCGTTCTGGATTGGGGCCACCGGGCAATAACCCTGGTCGCAAACTAAAACCGCTTGAGAAAAAGGCATTTGATGATTTGGGTATGCCGCATGACGCCACGAAGACCGAAGTCAAAACCCGGTACAAGGCACTTGTAAAGAAACATCATCCGGACAGTAACGGCGGAGACCGTAGCGCAGAGGCTCGACTTGCCCAGATCATAAAATCATACAAAATTCTCAAACAGGGTGGATTCTGCTCGTAAAAAAGGGCATTGGATTTCTGAAAACCCAAAAACAAATCCCCGGACCAAGCTCCGGGTAGTTTCAAGTTGCAATCATTGCCTGAAACACCATCATCACCGGAGGAACGGGAATGACAGAAGGTATGCCCGATACCGAGCTATCGGTTCGTGAAACATTCGGTATCGATAGTGATTGGATAGTACCAGCGTACAAGGATCGGACAGAACATGTTCCGGAGATCGACGAGGATTATCTCTTCGATCGTCAGACCACTTTGGCTATCCTGGCTGGTTTTGCACACAATCGTCGCGTCATGGTTTCCGGCTACCACGGCACCGGCAAGTCGACACACATTGAGCAAGTTGCCACCCGCCTGAACTGGCCGTGTATTCGGGTAAACTTGGACAGCCATATCAGCAGAATCGATTTGGTCGGCAAAGATGCAATTGTTGTCAAAGATGGAATGCAGATCACCGAGTTCCGCGATGGCATCCTGCCTTGGTCTTACCAACACAATGTTGCCTTGGTATTTGACGAGTATGATGCGGGTCGCCCTGATGTAATGTTTGTTATTCAGCGCGTACTGGAATCTTCAGGAAGATTGACCCTTCTGGACCAAAGCCGGGTAATCAAGCCGCATCCATGTTTCCGTCTTTTTGCAACCGCCAACACAGTAGGCTTGGGAGACACAACTGGTCTTTATCATGGCACTCAACAGATCAACCAGGCTCAAATGGACCGTTGGTCACTGGTAACAACCCTTAACTATCTGCCGCACGACAATGAGGTCGATATTGTGCTGGCCAAGGTAAAATCCTTCAACACCAATGAAGGGCGCCAGAACATTTCAAGAATGGTCCGTGTTGCGGACATGACACGGGCCGCATTTATGAATGGTGATATCTCAACCGTGATGAGCCCGCGTACAGTCATCAACTGGGCGGAAAATACTGAAATTTTCGGTGACATCGCCTTTGGGTTTAAAGTTACTTTCCTCAATAAATGCGATGAGCTGGAGCGCCCAAGTGTCAGCGAATTCTATCAAAGGGCATTTGGTGAAGAAATTTCTGAAACTGTCGAAAACCTCGTATTGACGTAATTGGAATCTGATTTCGAATGGCAAGCCAGGGTGATAGTCAACGCAAAGGCCTGAAAGCGGTAGATTACGAACCGCTCAAGCAGGCCATGACCCATTGCGTTCGCGCTATAGCGCAAGATGGCGAGCTTGAAGTAAGTTTTACAGGTGATAGGGCTTCAGTTGTCGGAAAGCAGGTAAAGCTGCCAGAAATGAATCGTAAAATTGATGCCCGTCAACTTGCGGTCATCCGTGGCAAAGCAGATGCCCTGGCGCTTTACAAGGCTTGCCACAATTCAAAGGTTCATAATCGCCTTAGCCCCGAAGGTCAAAATGCCCGTGCAATATTTGACTCCGTAGAACGGGCACGCGTTGAATCCATCGGTGCCAACCGAATGGAAGGTGTTGCAGCAAACCTCTCAACAATGTTGCAGGAAAAATATTCCAAAGAGGCATATTCTTCGGCAACCGATCGCGGTGATGCCCCCTTGGAAGAAGCAGTTGCCATGGTGGTTCGCGAACGTCTAACAGGCGAAAAACCACCAGCCAGTGCAGAAAATTTTGTTTCCCTGTGGCGAGACTGGATAGAGGAAAAAGCCGGGATTGAACTTGATGCTCTTTCAGATGACATAGAAAATCAGTCAGCCTTTGCCAAGGCCATTCGAAAATTGATTGCTGCTTTTGATATGGCTGACGAATTAGGTGACGAGGACCTGGATAACCAGGACGATAGCGACGACCAACCTCAGGATGATGAGCAGGATGGTCAGCGCGACAATGAAGAATCTACGGGTGAAGACCAAGGACAGCCTGAAGAAATGGACGCCGGGGCTGACGAAGAACAAACCGGCGAAATGGAAGCAGCCGATGCCGACGGCAGCGATGAATTTGACGATGAAACTGATGAAAGTGAAAATCCTGGTGAAGCCAAAAGACCGGACCTTCCCTTCTCCAATTTACCTCCCGGATCCGATTACAAGGTTTTTACTGCCCGCTTTGATGAGGTAGTGGAAGCAACCGACTTGTGTGATGATGAAGAACTCGTCCGGTTACGCTCCTTTCTCGACAAACAACTCGCCCATCTGCAAGGTGTTGTCGGTAGACTGGCAAACCGTTTGCAGCGCAAACTGATGGCGCAGCAAAGCCGCGGATGGGACTTTGACCTTGAGGAAGGCTATCTGGATAGTGCTCGTCTGACGCGAATCGTTATTGATCCGATGACACCGCTGTCGTTCAAGATGGAACGTGATACGGTTTTCCGCGATACAATAGTTACTCTTCTCCTGGACAATTCCGGGTCCATGCGCGGTCGCCCAATTACCGTTGCAGCCACATGTGCCGACATACTGGCGCGAACCCTTGAGCGCTGCGGTGTTAAGGTTGAGATTTTGGGCTTCACGACAAAGGCCTGGAAAGGTGGCGAGGCTCGCGAACAATGGCTTAAGGCCGAAAAGCCGCCAAGCCCAGGACGACTGAACGATCTACGCCATATTGTGTATAAGTCTGCTGATGCACCATGGCGCAGGGCACGCAAGAATTTGGGCCTGATGATGCGTGAAGGACTGCTCAAGGAAAACATTGATGGAGAAGCCTTGCTGTGGGCACATAATCGCTTGATCGGCCGTCCGGAACAGCGTCGCATATTGATGATGATTTCAGACGGTGCTCCGGTTGATGATTCAACCCTGTCTGTTAATCCGGGTAACTACCTTGAACGTCATCTGCGTCATGTCATCGAAGATATTGAAGAGCATTCACCGGTTGAACTGATTGCAATCGGCATCGGTCATGATGTTACCCGCTACTACAAGCGTGCCGTTACTATCGTTGACGCAGAAGAACTGGCTGGCGCAATGACCGATCAGCTTGCAAGTTTATTTGAAGAAGATGCCTCTTTTAATGCCTCAAAGGCTACTTCCCGCCGCATGGGTTCAAGAATACGGGCAAGCGCTTAAACACACCTGCCCGACAATTCATGATTCTACAGCGCAGACATTACCAGACCAATGATCCGGGACTGAACTTTCGGATCTTTGTCGATCTGCACGTGGTCAGCATTGGTGAAACTACGAATATCAATGTTCCTGATTGAACCACGAAAATTGCCTGAGGATCTGTAGGGATTACCTCTGCTGGATCCCTTGATCCAATAGTTTACCACTCTGGGAGATCCTGCCGTGAATGGCGGAGGCCGAGCAAAACCGGGATCAATACCAATTACCAGTGCCACTTTCACGCCTGCTTTTGAAAGAGCATCTGAAAAGCGCGGAGCTTCCTGACCGCCGACAGAGTGTCCGGCAATCACGATGGGATAGGAAACCTTACCCACCTTGCTGCGTCTGATGATATCCGCAGCCACGCCAGACCATTGTCCGTTCGACATGGCTTTGGCATTTACACCTCTGGCCCGCAGCTTGCTTGTCATTTGGTTCATTCCAGCCGAGAACACATTGAATGCGCCTCGAATGAAATAAACCTCCGCAGCATTCGCCAAACTTGGTGCACAAACGGTACTGATGGTAATTGCTGCGCCAAGCAACATTCCCCGAATGGATTTCGATTTTGCCATAAATTTTAACTCCAGATTTCCTCGTAAATTAAACACACCTGTGTGTGCACCCCTCAAGTGCATACGATATATGAACGAATCCCTGCGCGTTTTGCAAGATGGTATGGGAACCAATTCACTGTTGATGCAGTTCGATATCCATTTTTATGCCTGCAAATGGGTCTGATAACGTTCCCGTGATTGACCTGTGCTATCGAGCACAGATTACCAAAATGCTTTCCCCTAAAACCCTGTTCAAGGGGTTCAACACATCGGCAGATCATCTGCCATAGAAACAAATGCCTCGAACGATTGGTTCGAACAAAATTCCGGAGTGGTGGATTTCCCAAGACTGCCACCCTCCAAACCATCTGAAGAGGCCGAAGGAGAAAATAAAATGACTAATACAACCATCAAGACTGCCTTTGCAGCGCTGATAGCCGCAACCGCACTCTCATCGACTGTAGCTGTCGATGAAGCCCACGCCAAATACAAGGTCAAGGACATGAAATTTCACATTGTACAAGGAGCCTATGAAAACCTTCCTGTGCTTGAAATGAAGTACTCTTCTGGTAGTTGGCAATGGGTAAACAAGTCAACAACCTTCAAGCCGCGCCTGAAAGTTTACTTCAAGGCAAACGCCAAATCACGTTCAATTGTACGTCTTGACGATTACGGCATCATTTGGAAAATGCCCGAAAACTACTTCACAAAATCACATGAAGAGCTGGTAACCCTCGGATTCGGAAAAACGATCCTGTCTAGCTTTAAAAATAAAGCCGTGGCGCTTTGCGATGTATTTGGTGGATCCAACAAAGTTGTACGTGACATGACTCTGGGAACCTCCATGCAGGTGTATCGTGAAAAAAGCGCAGAGAGTAAATACAAAGACGGCACCTTCCCGATGAAAGTTGTTTGCCGGGCAAAACCGGATGGACCGACACGCAATCCTCAAACCTCATCATCTGAACAGCAAAAGAAGAACCTGAAACTTACCAAGTTGAAGCTCTATACAATTCCGGCGAAACCGGTCTGTGGCAAGCCGGTAAAACTTGTTGGAGAGTTTCACACCAACATGCCTGGCAAGATAGAGTTCAAACTCTTCCGTGGTGATGGTGCAAAACAAAATGCCAGCGTGGTTACCACGAAAACCTCGAGTGGCTACGCCAAACGCTGGGCCAAGACCTACAAGTTCAATGAAACCACATTCCGCAAGTACATGATTGTGGCCATGGGCCACCCTGCTTCAACCGACTGGAAACACATCAAGGTCCATTGCGGTGGTTCATTCAAGTCATAATCATGGATTGATATGACAGCAAGAACTGGGTGCGGCTTTCTCGGCCGCTCCTTTTTTTGTTATGAAGCCTCGGTTTCCAGTTTTGCCACGTTCAAAAGAACCCGGTACGGAACCAGCATAAATAAGGCTACTAAAAACTTTACTACCAAATCACCAACCGACCATGAGACCCATCTCGGCGCTTCCATCGCCAATACACCCAGCAAGGGCGCGTGCCCAATTGCGAAATCATCATTAGGCCCCAACACCTCAAATCCGGCGGCAAATGCAAGGCTGAAAAACAGCACGGTATCCACCAGCGAACCAATGAACGACGAAACCAGAGGGGCTTTCCACCACTTTCCGTCCCGTAAGCGATCGAAAATTGACACATCAAGCAACTGTGCCACCAGGAAAGCACTTCCAGATGCAATTGCAATGCGTGGTGTTGCCAGCCAGACTGACAGGACAACCGCCAACGCGAAACCAAAATAGACAACCCGCCTTGCCCCGACCGGACCAAAGCGCCGGTTGGCAAAATCTGTGACCAAAAAGGCTATCGGATAGGTAAATGCACCATAGGTTAACAGATCAGCTAGGTTGATCGGACCAAGCTGTGCATGGACGGGAAATTGCACCAAATAATTGGCCGCAGCCACAGTGGCGCACATTGTCAATATGAATGGAACCAAATCGCGATTCGAAAAGCTTGTTGTTAGCATTTTTTTATCCTGGGTGATGCCACCAGTTGCAATTAAAGTTGGAAAAGCTGTAGCCGGTTACGCTGCAGCTTCCTCTTGTTTTTTCTGAACCTGCTTCTTCAGCAAACGGGCTTTGGGCGACAATTCGTTGTCACGGGCTTTTGCAAGAAACGCGTCAAGGCCACCGCGATGTTCAACTGTCCGCAATGCCTGGGCGCAGACCCTAAATCGGATGGATTGGCCAAGAGATTCGCTGAGCAACGTCACGTTGCAAAGATTAGGCAAGAATTTCCTGCGCGTCTTGTTGTTGGCATGGCTGACATTGTTGCCACTCATTACCGATTTGCCGGTCAACTCACATGTTCTGGACATTCGTCTCGTCCTGATTATCTAGATCAAAATTGCGTGGTCCGCCGCAGGTTGATACAACACTATCCGTGGCCAAATTGGCCCACTGTGTTTCAACCTTCGGGGAAAGTCGCTTTCGTATAGGGATAGTAGCACCACAGGTCAAGCAAAATTGCACCATTTCATCACTGGTTTGCGGGATCACTCCGGGTTTGAAGTGAATTGTGCCTATCCAAGATTTGCCGTATTCTACCTTTATTTCGAGTTTTGCAATCAATGGGACTAAAAGCGATGAAAATTTTGGGATTTTTACCGAAAACCCTGCCAGTTTTGGGATCCATTGCGATAGTTGCTGGATGCACTTTCATTCAGCCAGCTATCGCTGAATCAAAGAACCATGAAACGCACTTTCAGGTCACGTTTGGTGGGTTGGAGATTGGTCGGGCAATATTTCAGATTAGCTTTGATGAAACCACCTACTCCCTCACTGGTTCCGGCAAAACTTCGGGATTGGCAGAGTGGTTTTCATCAGCCAGTGGCAAGGTCGAGAGTTCCGGCCAGCTGATCGAGGACGCACTGAAGCCGAGGAACCATTTTGTATCGGTAACCGAGGAAAAGAAGACCGAAACCCTTGAAATGTCATTTTCGGACGCGGGCGTTGACAAGGTTGACCTGAAAACAATTAAGCCGCGAAAGCCAAAACTCGCACCCAAGTATATTCCCGTCGAAGCTGAACATCTGGCTTCGGTTTTGGACCCTGCAAGCAGCATGATAATCCCTATGTCCGGGGAAAATGCCAAGGATCCAATCAAGGTTTGTAATCAGAATTTCCCAATTTACGACGGTGAAACCCGTTACGATATCAAATTGCGCTACAAAACTACGAGACCGGTTAAAACCAAGGGTTATGATGGTTGGGCGCACGTTTGCAAAATGAAGTATGTGCCCGTTGCGGGGCACAAGAAAAACCACCGCAGTGTCAAGGAAATGGCTGCCAACGAACATATGGAAATTTGGCTCGCGCCAATGGGTGGGGTAAGTGTTTTCACACCTATCAAGATTCTTGTCGGGACCAAATGGGGCCGCTTCACGGCTTCACCATCTTTTTTTGGATTAGTCGATAAAAACTGATCCATTAAATTTCAATTGCTACTGGTATACGCTGCATTAAGCCGCTAAAAACGGCTCGCATCCTAATCTTGGCCCCACATATTTGGTAACTTTCCTGAAAATAAATGAACAAAAAAACCATACCTCATAGCGGGCGCGGGGTAACAGCCGTGTTGGGTCCTACCAATACCGGTAAAACCCATCTCGCGATTGAACGCATGCTGGCTCACAAGAGTGGCGTCATCGGCCTTCCGCTGCGCTTGCTCGCGCGTGAAGTCTATCAACGAATTGTTGACCGTCTGGGCAAGGACGTTGTTTCACTGATTACCGGCGAGGAACGGATCATACCACCAGATGCCCGCTTTCAAATCTGCACCGTAGAAGCGATGCCTGAGCACACGGATGCCGATTTTGTCGCCATTGATGAAGTTCAATTGGCAGCGGACCTCGAACGCGGGCATGTCTTTACCGACCGGTTGATGAATCTGCGCGGCAGACACGAAACCATGTTGCTGGGTGCGGAAACTATCCTGCCAGCGCTTGTGGATCTGCTGCCAGGAATTAATGTTGTCACGCGTCCACGTATGTCGGTGCTCCAATACATTGGCTCAAAAAAGATAACCCGCATGCCCGCAAGAAGTGCAATCGTGGCTTTTTCTGCCGATGAAGTTTACGCGATTGCTGAATTGGTACGCCGTGAACGCGGCGGCGCGGCTGTTGTGATGGGGTCACTCAGCCCACGCACACGCAATGCACAGGTCGCCCTTTATCAATCCGGTGAGGTTGATATCATCGTTGCCACCGACGCGATCGGTATGGGCCTGAACCTTGACATAAAACACGTAGCATTTGCACAGGACGAAAAATTTGATGGGTTTCAGCACCGCAAACTGACCGCCGCCGAACTGGCGCAAATTGCCGGGCGGGCCGGTCGCCACACCCAGGATGGCAGTTTTGGGGTTACGTCCCGGGTAAATCCATTTCCCGATGAGCTGGTTCATGCTCTTGAGACGCACATATTCGAACCAGCCAAGGTTCTGACCTGGAGAAATCGAAATCTCGATTTTTCATCGCTGGATGGCCTTCGGAGTTCATTGGAGTTGCCATCGCAAAATCCGAGATTAACGAAAGTGCCACCGCTGACTGATCTAAAGACTTTGGAACAATTGTCACGAGATGCAGAGATAGCAGATCTGACAAGTAATGAAGAACGTGTCTCATTACTGTGGGAAGTTTCCAAGATTCCAGACTACCGCAAAATCTCGCCTCATGCTCACACCGAAATCCTGTCCCGGATTTACGTTGACCTTTGTCGAAATGGAGCAGTGAATGAGGACTGGTTTTCAGTTCAGGTTTCCCAGACCGATCAACCGGAAGGCGCAATTGATGCGCTTTCGGCCCGTTTGGCCAATGTGCGCACCTGGACCTACCTTTCGCACAGACAGGGATGGTTTGACAACGCCAGTGAATGGCAGGAAAAAACTCGAGAAGTGGAAAATCGCCTGTCTGATGCCTTACATGAGGCCTTGACGAAGCGCTTTATTGATCGCAGGACAAGCGTGCTGATGAAGCGTTTGAAGGAAAATACCATGCTTGAAGCGGAAATCGGTGATGATGGCAGTCTGATGGTGGAGGGGCACCATGTCGGGCATCTGCGTGGATTCCGTTTTGAATCGACAGGTTCTGGAAACGGAAAGGACGCTAAAGCTGCCAATGCTGCTGCCGCAAAAGTGCTCGCTGGTGAAATCGAAAGCCGGGCTGAAAAACTGAATGCCGCCCCAAATTCGGATATTGCTCTTTCCAACGATGGCCTGATCCGTTGGCAGGGTGTAGCGGTGGCTAAACTAACTCCTGGTGTGTCAGCAATCAAACCGGGTTTATTCATCCTCGCCGATGAACACCTGACTGGCCAACCGCTTGAAAAAGTGCAAAAACGCCTGGAACGCTGGATCGCCAATCATATCAACACCGCCCTGAAACCCCTGGCAGACCTTGATGCTGCTGAAAATCTGCAGCCGGTTGCAAAGGGGGTTGGTTATCGGCTCGTAGAAAATCTGGGAACCCTTCCCCGTTCTGACGTTGCCAATGAGCTGAAAGAGATTGATCAGGAAACGCGTGGAATCATGCGCCGCTGTGGTGTCCGGTTCGGTGCCTATCATGTGTTTATGCCACTTCTTCTCAAGCCGGCACCGACCCAACTTCTTTGTCTGCTTTGGGCCATTCACAACAACAAGCTGGAGAGCGCGGGGCTTACTGGCGTGCCGGAAATTTCCGCAGCGGGCAGAACCTCCGCTGCCGTTGATTCCGAATTCGAAGCTGAGTTTTACCGGATTGCTGGCTTCAAGATACTGGGTGAGAAGGCGGTCCGTATTGACATACTGGAACGTCTGGCAGACTTGATTCGCCCTACCACCAGTTGGAAACCGGATTCCGGTACTGAAAAACCTGAAGGTGCTGTTGATGGACGCAGGTTCTATGTAACCCCGGCAATGATGTCTATTCTGGGTGCTACGCATGAAAACATGGCGATCATATTAAAAATGCTGGGATACCGGGACGAAAAGCGGCTGGAATATGAAGTAAAACCTGCAGTCGATACTTTATCGGCAAACGTTGAAGCGGGCAGAGGTGAAAAAACTGAATTACCAAATATCAGCAAACAACCGGACGAAATTTCTGTTGAGGCTTCAGATACATCATCCGATGAGAGAGCCCCAACGCAAATGACCAGCCCGGAATCCAATTCGGAAGATGAAACAAAAACCGCGGGCGCAGCGGATGAACCTGAAGGGCCAAAAATGATCTCAGTGTGGAGATATGGCGGGAACTCCGGGAACAGCAAACGCGGTCAAAAAGGACAAAAAACACACCAAAAACCCAAGCATGACAAGGGTGGGAAACCTCACCGCGCCAAAGGCATCCAATCAGCGACCAAAAAGCCTGAAAAGAAACCCGATCCGGATTCTCCTTTTGCAAAACTTGCAGCATTAAAAGCTGAACTTTCAGACAAGAATGGTTGAACAGCGGCAGCGCATCGATAAATGGCTCTGGCACGCCCGTTTCGCAAAAACACGCTCGCTCGCGCAAAAACTGGTGACCGGCGGGAAAGTCCGAATTGATCGCGAAAAGGTAACCAGCCCGAGCAAAGCGGTTAAGATAGGAAATGTCCTGACACTTGCCCTGCCAAACGTTGTACGGATTATCAAAATCATTGAACTTGACGAGCGCCGCGGCTCATTTGAAATTGCAAGAACTCTTTATGAAGATCTTGCGCCACCGCCTGACAAGAAAGCGAAAAAGACAGATTCAAATTCCGCTTCTGACAGCATGGATGCTGGCAAACGACCGGACAAACGACAACGGCGAGAACGTCTAAAATTGAAACGCAATGCTACCAATTAGCCGAAGTTTGGAAAGCCATTCCGATCACTTTTGAAGGTGGGTTGTTTCGTCGCTTGTATCTCAATTGCAAAACGGGTATCGAACCCCTCTGGAACAAGATCGCCATTCCTCCCTGGAGCGTGAAATGACCTATATCGTCAACGATAAATGCATTAAGTGCAAATATATGGATTGCGTTGAAGTTTGCCCGGTTGATTGTTTCTACGAGGGTGAAAACATGCTGGTTATCCATCCAGACGAGTGTATTGACTGTGGCGTGTGTGAACCCGAATGCCCGGCCGATGCGATCAAACCTGACACAGAGCCAAGCCCTGATCTTGAAAAGTGGCTCCAGGTAAATGCGGAGTATGCCGAAAAGTGGCCAAACATCACTGTAAATCGCGAAGGCCCGGCAGACGGCAAGGACTTTGAGGGTATGGAAGGCAAGTTTGAAAAATTCTTCTCGCCGAATCCCGGTGAAGGAGACTCTTAGGGGTTTGCTGACTGTTCCCATGTCGGATAAATCGAATTAAGTTCAAGCCTGTTAATTAAGATGCTTTGACCATGCGCGACATGCTTGAAATATTTGCTGCCAAATCAAACCAGACAATCATCTTTCTGGCGGCAGTTCTGCTAACTCTTTTTCTGGGTTTTTCCGCTATCACCCTGATCTTGCGCCAGTTTTTTGCGAGCGGCTCCGTCATCCTGCACGATCTGGTGGCATATTCGTTTGCCTTACTTATTCTGATATCGATTGTAGTGGCTCAGATTGCGAACCGCCATGTCCGTGTGGAAACTTTGGATTTTTACTGGCAACCGCGAACTTTGAGACGAATTAACTGGTTCGCCTACTGGATTTTTCTTGTTCCGGGATTCATGCTGATATTTTTCAAGTCTCTGCCCGGATTAATCCTCTCCTGGCATTTGTTGGAAGGATCAAGTGAAACGAACGGACTTGGTGGTTACTTCCTGATCAAATCTTTTTTGCCAATTGTCTGCCTGGCAATGATCTTGCTGGGATATTCGGGTTCTGATCGAAGTCAGACTGGCAAAACAGAAAGCCACTCATGAGTGTGCCGGAACAATTCTTCTTGCTCCTGATGTTTATTGGAATATTCGGTGGCATTATTGCAGGTATCCCAGTGATGATGGTGTTGTTGGGTGCGCCGCTTTTGACTGCTGTTTTGGGTATCCTGCTTGGCGCATTCGATCCCGCTTTGCTTGGTGCCTTTCCTAATCGCATTTACGGCATCATGGGAAATTCCCTGCTTTATTCAGTGCCATTGTTTATCCTGATGGGAAAGTTACTCGAACACTCCGGCCTCGCGGAGCGCATGCTTGTTGCAGTATCAACAAATGCCAAAAACCAAAAGCGATCACTCGCACTGTCCGTATTGGCGCTCAGCGTATTGATCGCCGCTTCAACGGGTATTATTGGTGCAACGATCACAATGCTTGCAGCAATTGCGTTGCCGGTCATGCTGAGAGCGGATATCCCGGAACGGCTTTCCGCGGGCCTGATAGTTGCCGCCGGCTCACTTGGTCAAATCCTGCCACCATCAATCCTTCTGATTTTGTTGACAGACCAGATATCGAATGCTTGGATTGTCAGTCAGCGAGAGATTGGAAATTTTGCACCTGACCCCATATCAATCAATCACTTGTTCGCCGGGGCTATTTTGCCGGGATTAATGCTCGCCGCGCTATATGCAATTTTCTTGACCATACGACTCAAGAAGCAATCAATCATTCCGAGTATACCAGTCATCCCAGGGGATGATAATTCCACATCCGGCTTGTTTTCTGTACTGCCACTGGTTTTGTTGATTGCGTTGGTTCCCGGCTCAATTTTGACAGGAATTGCGACCGTAACCGAAGCGGCATGTCTTGGTGTTATAGGTACCCTCATGCTTTGGTACATGAGCGATTTGAAGGGATCTCTGCGAAGCGCACTTTTTGAAAGCGTCGAGATTACCGGAGTCATTTTCGGCATCATCATCGCGGCATCTTTTTTGTCATTGGTGTTCAGGGGGTTCGAAGGAGACCAGATAGTTTCCGAGTTGGTATTGTCCATGCCAGGTGAAAAATTTGGAGCGCTTGCAATCGTCATGGTTGCAATATTTCTACTCGGATTTTTGATTGAGTTTGTGGAAATCACCTACATTGTCATTCCTGTAACTGCACCAGTATTGTTTTCCATTGGAATTGATCCGATTTGGTTCGCCATACTGGTGGCGGTAAATCTTCAAATGTCTTTTCTCACCCCTCCGCTTGGCATCGCATTGTTCTATTTCAAGTCTGTAGCTTCTACCCAAAGTTTGGTGCTTTACCGGGCGATTATTCCATTTATACTGTTGCAAGCGCTGATATTGTTGGCAGTGCTGGTGTTTCCGCCTTTCGCTACATTCCTTCCTTCATTTCTGGTTTGACACAATCATCCGGGAAGTATTTGGTACTCTGTAAATCCGGGTAACCAGACTTTGTGTCACATTCACTTGTTTCGGGAGTAAATCTGATGGGCGAAGCGGCAAACGAACTAGCCAAAAAAGACAATCCAGCGCTGGGTTCTTTTTCTTGGGAAGACCCCTTCCTGCTGGAAGATCAATTAGCTGAAGAAGAGCGCATGATCCGGGATTCTGCGCAGAGTTTCGCCCAGTCGGAATTGTTACCCGGAGTAAACGAAGCCTACATCAACGAGACCTCTGCTCCCGAAATCTTCCAAAGGATGGGTGAAACGGGTCTGTTGGGAATAACCATTCCCGAAGCATATGGAGGAATTGGAGCAGGCTATGTATCCTACGGTCTGGTAGCTCGAGAGATTGAGCGGGTGGATTCCGGCTATCGATCAATGATGAGCGTACAGTCCTCTTTGGTGATGTACCCGATATATGCATACGGCAATGAAAATCAGCGAATGAAATATTTGCCCAAACTGGCAAGCGGTGAGTGGATCGGGTGTTTTGGATTGACCGAACCCGATGCCGGTTCTGATCCGGGTGGAATGAAAACCACAGCAAAGAAAAGCGATGGCGGATATGTGTTGAACGGCAGCAAGATGTGGATTTCCAATTCACCCTTTGCCGATGTTTTCGTGATCTGGGCAAAGTCAGAATCCCATGACGGGCAAATCAAGGGCTTTTTACTTGAAAAGGGAATGAAGGGGCTAAGTGCACCCAAGATTGAAAACAAGCTATCGCTTCGCACTTCTACCACTGGTGAAATCGTACTTGAAAACGTTGAAGTGGGTGAAGAATCTCTTCTTTCCGGGGTAAGCGGCCTGAAAGGTCCATTTGGCTGTCTAAATCGTGCGCGATACGGTATTTCCTGGGGGGTATTGGGCGCGGCGGAGGATTGTTGGCATCGGGCTCGCCAATACGGCCTTGACCGTAAACAATTCGGAAAGCCGCTCGCCGGCACGCAGCTTTTCCAGAAGAAACTGGCTGACATGCAGACAGAAATTGCATTGGGTTTACAGGCATCCTTGCGTGTAGGACGCCTGATGGATGAAGCCAACGGTTCCCCTGAAGCAATTTCAATCGTAAAGCGCAACAATTGCGGCAAGGCGCTGGATATTGCTCGCCATGCCAGGGACATGCATGGCGGGAACGGAATTCAAGCTGATTACCATGTCATGCGCCACGCGCAGAATTTGGAGACTGTCAACACGTATGAAGGCACCCATGATGTGCATGCTCTGATACTCGGTCGTGCGCAGACCGGTATTCAGGCATTTTTCTAATGCCTGACTCGCGATGACTGCTCTGGCTCCTTCATCCCGATTGGCTGTTGCCTGGTTTATCCTGATTGTGCTTGGAGCGGCTTGGGGTGCAACTATTCCCCTGACTAAAATCGCCGTCTCTGAGGGCAATCAACCCTTCGGTTTGATATTCTGGCAACTCGTAATTTCATCGGCTGCGCTTGCTGGTTTGCAATTTTTTAGTAGCCACCGGCAGAAATTTAACCGTGAAATTTTGTTCTACTTTCTGGTTATCGGTTTTATCGGAACAATTCTGCCCAACAGTTTTTCCTATCTGGCTGCGCAGCATCTCCCCGGAGGTATCCTGTCATTGATGATTGCCATTGTTCCAATGGTAACCCTGGTAATGGCGCTTGTACTCAAGCTCGAAAGCCCTTCATTTGTTCGCCTGCTTGGAGTTCTGGTCGGATTTACCGCCATGTTGATGCTGTTGTTACCGGACACCAGCTTGCCAGATCCGTCCAAGGCTTTGTTCATATTGGTCGCAATGGTTGCACCCATTTGCTACGCCGGAGAAGCAAACTACGTAGCCTTGAAAGCTCAAAGAGATACCGACCCGCTTTCCACAGTTCTGTATTCGTCAATTATCGGCGCCTTCATTATGGCTCCAATTGCCTTTGGTTCCGGTCAGTGGATTGACCTTTCTTCACAATTTGGAAAACCCGAATGGGCGTTGGTTCTGTCATCACTTATTCATGCCTTTACCTACAGCGCCTATCTTTGGCTGGTCCGGTTTGGCGGTCCGGTTTTCAGCGTGCAAATGGCCTATCCCGTGACCCTGTCAGGTGTATTCCTGAGCATGTATTTTTTGGAAGAATCCTATTCTGGATGGGTGTGGGGAGCGTTGATCACATTGATTGTCGGTTTAACACTTGTGCAGCCTCGCGGAGAGAAATGACCGTCAAAACCGGTCTTGAAATTGACATATGAGCCTGACCGTATTCCTGATTGTTATATTCGCGGCTGTTCTGCATGCGACGTGGAATGCTGTTGTTAAAGGCAGCACTGACAAGCTGATCGGAATGACAGCGATTGTCCTGGGTCACATGATTCCAGCCAGTATTGCATTAATGTTTGTTCCGCTGCCCCCTATGGATAGTTGGCCATACTTGCTGGCTGGTGTCGTGTTTCATTTTGGATATCAACTTGCATTGCTGTCTTCCTATCGAATTGGCGACTTTACACATGTCTATCCAATTGCACGCGGAACCGGGCCCTTACTGGTAACTTTGGTATCAGTGTTGTTTCTTGGAGTTCGATTATCCAGTTTGGAGTTGATTGCTGTCGGGCTGATTGTAGTCGGGATATTGAGCTTGGCGATTGTTCGACAGAAAGATGGATCGAGAAACCCCAAGGCCGCCTTGATGGCGATTACCACAGGTGTTTTTATCGCTGGTTATTCACTTTTGGACGGGCTAGGTGCTCGAATAGCTGGCAGTGCAGTTGGATTTATCTCCACCTTGATGATACTCAACGGCTTGATTTTTGCGGGTTATATTTTCCTCACCTCGCGCACAGTATTATCAAAAGTTGTAACCGAGGCTAAATTCGTGGCGATAGGCGGAGGATTTGCCTCATATCTGGCATTTGTCCTGGTTGTCTGGGCATTCACTCAGGCCCCCATCCCGCTCGTCACCGCTTTGAGAGAAACCAGCATTGTCTTTGCCTTGATGATCGGTGTCTTCTTTTTCAAGGAGCAGCTTGATTTGGTGAAACTCGCTTCTACCTGCATGACGCTTATTGGCGCAGGTCTGTTACGGTTCGGAAAGATGCTTACCTGAAGCTACCACAATACCAACCACATATAACTGCTTCAATCATAGCATTGCCTTGGCAAGCTTTTCAGCAAATAATTTTTTTGCCAATTCATAAAGCTCGATATCGAATTGAATTCTGTCCTGTATACGCTCACGAACGAATTTCAGATCTTCATCAATTTCCGGCGCAACATTTTCCTTCCGTGTGCGGAGGAACCGCCAACCAAACGTTTTTTCGCACAATTTAATTGATTGGCTGAACTGCTCGGTAATCCCGATGAAGTGAGTTTTCTCAAGATTTTCCTTTGCTAACTCCAAACGCGAGCGATCTGGATTCATCTGGTGGAGAAGTTTTACTGCTTCATCAATTGACTTGAAAGACAACATCCGGGTTTGAACATTGGTTGTAATGTCTTCCAGGTTTCCGGGCAGTTCCAGCAACTGAGCCATAGTCTTGTTCGAGTGAGACATACGCTGTATATGGCGAATGTTTGAAATCGCGCGTTCCAGAGGATCACGTAAAAATATCATGGTATTAACATCCGGCGGTAACATATCCTTTGCTACATAAGGAAAATGCCCCACCAACAATCGGCACTGATCCAATCGCTCCCGCAATTCACGAACTTGCTCCAGCCGCAGATAGACTCCTCCATTGGTGAGCAAATCTTTTTCTCCGTTAATGATGTGTTTTTGGCGGAATTTTCCGTACAGCATTCGTCTGAACGAAGTTCCAGCTGTTTTGTGAATGTGGACAAAAAAGAACCGGCGCTTTTCAGGTAACAGAAACATGCCTGACTTTTTGTCTGCTAAGTGGTTTTTGTCAACCGGTCGTTTTTCTTCCAGTCAGGATTTATCCAGGGCACATGATTGGACCGCGGCAACGGGTCTTTGCCCATTATGTGATCAGATGCCTTTTCGCCCACCATGATTGAAGGACCATTCAAATTTCCATTGGTAATCCGCGGGAAAATTGAGCTATCCGCCACCCGAAGATTATCAACGCCTATTACGCGGCACTGCGGGTCGACCACAGAAAATTTGTCCTTGGCATCACCCATTTTGCATGTACCACAAGGATGATAGGCGCTTTCGGCATGTTCACGAATGAACCCGTCAAATTGTTCGTCACTTTGCACATCGTCACCCGGTGCCAGTTCCCGACCCCGGTAGACATCAAAAGCTTTTTGGCTAAAAACCTCGCGAGTCAGTCGAATGCAATGACGGAAGTCTGACCAGTCATCCGGATGGGACATGTAGTTAAAGAAGATTGACGGTGCATCAGCCGGATCAGAAGATTTCAATCGTACATGACCTCGCGACTTGGAACGCATTGGCCCTACATGGGCCTGAAATCCATGGGACTTTGCAACCACTTTTCCATCGTAGCGAATGGCCACCGGCAGAAAATGGTACTGAACATCCGGATATTCCACACCTGCTTTTGAGCGCACAAAGGCACAAGCTTCAAAATGGTTGGTTGCTCCAAGACCAGTCTTGAACAACAGCCACTCCGCCCCAATCATGGCTTTGGAAAAGAGCCCAAGTTTCGAATAAAGTGATACGGGCTGTGTGCACTCCTGCTGAATGTACAACTCAAGATGGTCTTGAAGGTTTTCACCAACTCCCGGCCGATCAGCAACGACCTCAATCCCATGTTCCTTCAAATGCGCTTTTGGTCCAACACCTGAGTGCAACAAGAGTTTGGGTGAATTGAATGCAGATGCGGCCAAGATGACTTCCCGATTGGCGCGAATAAATTGAGACGTCCCCCCACGTTTCAACTCGACGCCAATTGCCCGTTTTCCTTCAAATCGAATTCTCTCGGCCAACCCTTTGACCAAAGTAAGATTTTGGCGCTTAAGTGCGGGTTTTAGATAGGCATTCGCGGTAGACCAACGCCTGCCTTTCCATACCGTACGCTCCATGGCACCAAAGCCTTCCTGTCTGGTGCCATTGTAATCTTCAGTAACACCGAAACCCGCCTGTCGTCCCGCTTCAATGAAGGCATCAAACAATGGAATTTCCCGTTTTCCTCGCGTGACATGCAAAGGTCCGTTGCTTCCACGAACACCTTCCTCACCCCCATGGGAGGTTTCTAGGCGCTGGTAATAGGGGTGAACATCCGCCCAGCCCCAACCCTTTGCGCCGGATTCTTCCCAATGGTCAAAGTCTCGGGAGTGTCCCCGTACATAGACCATGCCATTAATCGAGGATGAACCACCAACCACCTTGCCACGTGGAGCCGCCAGCTGACGACCACCGAGGTATGGTTCAGGCTCCGTTCGATAGCCCCAGTCATAAAGTGACATGTTCATCGGGTAAGAAAGTGCGGATGGCATTTGGATCAGTGGACCCACATCACTTACGCCGTACTCAATGACAATCACCGAGTTCTTGCCGTCCTCAGACAGACGACTGGCCATCGCTGCCCCTGCAGATCCTGACCCGACAATTACGAAGTCTGCTGAATTTGTCTCAATCATCAATTTGCCCCAGAAAGTTTCTTATTTCTTTAATTCAGGCTGGTGATCAAGCCTTGAATTCACTGCCAACTGCTTATCAACATAGTCCCGACAAAGTGCGGTTGCTTCTCTTGCC
This sequence comes from Hyphomicrobiales bacterium, assembly GCA_021775455.1. Lineage (GTDB taxonomy): Bacteria > Pseudomonadota > Alphaproteobacteria > Rhizobiales > Rhizobiaceae > JAALLB01. Next base: position 49,951 of record JAJFHU010000044.1, read on the forward strand.
TGCGGTCCCTCTGCGGCAAGGCCATGCCGGATGTAGAGACCATCAATCATTGCTCCAAGCCCTTCAGCAATACGGGTTGCATCTTGTTCGGGTACCAATTTTTTCAACGCAAAAAGGAGATTTGACCGGGTTCGACGAGTGTAAATGGAAAGCAACTTTGCAGGCATTGGAGATGAAAATGCACGGACGTAAAATATGAGCCATGCTGCAACAGTTTTTCGATCAAACTGCTCAGTGGAAAAACTCGCCTGGATAATTGCATCAATTTTTTCTGCCGGTTTTTCTGCTTCCTTAAGCCGACGCGAGGCATCCTGACCCAGCTCACGCAAAAGGTGGCGCATGGTCTGGTTGAAAATCTCATCCTTGTCGCCGAAGTAGTGAAATGCCAGCGCCGAAGACATCCCGGCCCGCTTGGCAATATCCTTCACCGTTACATCTAGAGAACCGCGCTCTCCAATCAACTCTACCGCGGAGTGTATCAATGCATCTCGGCGCTCAGGTTCCGCATAAGGTCTTGCCATCTGTCTACTCAATATGGATTAACTGACTAGTCAGTTAATATAATGTGCTATAAAAATTTGTAAAGGGGAATGGGCGGATTTTACTTTGTTGCAATGCTCTTGGGAAGCGATCTTGAAACGTGCGGGAATACAGTCGGCAAGTTCAATTTCCACCATGATCATTTGCCAGAATTTCCACCAACGATGTCAGTTCCTTCCCGGAAAGCCCTTCATCTATGCCCCTTTGCGTCAAATCTCGCATGAGGCGGGGAAACGCATCAGTTGTGCGGGTGGATTCAAATGTATCCATGACATCATTGAGGGCAGACAGATAAACCGACACTGTGGCTTCAGAGTTTTCATAATCCTGGGTTGGTACCGTGCGCATAAAAAGATCGGCATAATTACCCGCCATATTCAAGGTTACCGGAACCTGCTTGGCAAATGCCTCCATGGATATGCCTGCTCTCTTGCAAACGGCACCACCGTAAATCAATCCAAACATGAAACCCTGGCGCGCGGTAAACATTGCGGCAAACAACCCAGGCACTGCTGCTGCTTCGGTCCCAACATGCTCCGATGCTCCACCCAGTTTCTTGATAATGTTTCCGTAGTCTTCCCACACTTTGGATGGCCCGGCACAAAGGATAGCGGTGTCTTCTCTTCCAATTCCGGTCGGATAGGCATTGATCATTCCAATTAGCCAATGCGCGCCCGATTCCATCAACATGTTGACTAGGTCGGTCGCTTCACGTGCACCACCGGTCGAAAGATCAATGATAGTCTTGCCCTCAAGTTTTGAACTCAAAGGGGACAGAACTTCATGGGTTGTCTCATGCGTCTTTATACAGACAATTGTGGCTGGGCTTGCAGCAACGGCATCCTCAACGGACTCAGCCAAATTTGCCCCGGCTTCAACCAGGTATGACGCCTTGTCACTCGTTCGGTTCCAAACCGTGACAGGCACACCATTTTTTAATAGAGTTTCAGCAAGTGCAGCACCCATCTTTCCAAGCCCAATGACCGATACCTTTGACATTTTCATGCTCCATTTTTCACATTCACATCTGCTGTGAACAACAGCCTATAGTGAACCGAAGGGTGGTCTCAGTTGATCGACGCAACACTTTAATCTTTTTGGAAAAGATGGAGTGTTACGATGAAGAGACGAAGCAGACTATATTTTACGAGTGAACAGAAGGCCGAGATTTGGGATCGTTGGCAGCGCGGCTGTTCGATGAGTTCGATTGGCCGGCTGTTTGAACGGGATTCATCTTCAATTTATCCCCTGCTGTCGCGCACGGGTGGTATTCGTCCAC
>JAJFHU010000045.1 GCA_021775455.1 Hyphomicrobiales bacterium
CGCACTATTCCTTGCCCAACCAGTACATCTACCTGTCGTAGCTTCGTGACAATCTCTTCAGGTTTATGACGCTTATTAGCCATTCTCAGTCCTCCTGTTACTAACTTATAGGATGGACCAATTCACAGGGGGAGGGTCAAATGCTTTAACAAAGGAAATACGCAAGGAATACATGCGAAATGGCAGGCGATTTAGGCCATTTAGAATATTTCGTGCACTTTCCCGAAACTATACTAGATTGCAAGATGTGGAATATATAAATGATTATTTCGGCAAGATTGAACGGAATTTCAGTGGTGAAGACTTATATAGGTATCGCGAAACAACGAAAGATTCCCGAAAAGAATCACACAGTTTGAAAAAGGAAGACATCCGATAGCCTACGATATCGAGTTGTAATACGAACAAGGTGACTTCGCCACATTGTTAGATGATTGATATTTCTACAAAATATGCTATTATGATATATATTGGTAACAACGTAATTCAAAAACCGACAAAAGCTAAAACATGAGTATATCCGGAAAAGAAATTTCCAACCTGTCAGTTTCCGAAGTCCAAAATTTGGATGTCGGCAAGGACAAATCTGATGTGTTCGAAAAAAAACTGAAACAAGGCAAGGAAAGCGCACAGGGAAAACCCAACAATGAAGCTGCGGAGTTTCAATCCACTGAAAATAGAGCAAAAGGCAATCAAGGTGACAAGGATAGCGATTCAGTTACCAAATCACGTGGTCGACCGAAATTGCCGGAAGGTGAGAGCAAAGTTCGAATTTCAATGATGCTGGATCCTTCAACACTCAATTATTTGAAATCTTTGGGACCTGGTTATCAGACCTTGGCAAATGCGGTTTTAGGTGAATCATTGCCTGGAAAAAGACTGGAGCAATTCACGGTTGATTTGGCACAAGAGATTAAAGCAGCAAAGGGCAACTAATCACTAGATTCTGTTAAGTGAATTTTGTCTATCGTGATGCGGAGCTTTTGACGCAGCAATTTGTTTGGGTGATCTCTAAAACAGCAGCTTTGCTGCATTTCACATTGTTTTCATATCCATTATCTTTCGCAGATTCGCACTGACAGCGCTTGGCATTATTGGAATACGGGATTTGTTGCCCAATTGCATTGTGATGCGAGTGGATGCGCCGAATTCGAATCCCGGATGACTAAACTTGCCAACAATTCTTTTTCGCTCACTTGGTTGATAGCATTCTGATTGTGCGGCTACGAATGTGGCACGCTATTTGCATCCGTTGTTGGGCGATACCAGAAACCATCGCAACTCGGATATGTTGAGTAGGCACCAACATATAAACGAAAATGTAAAATCAACGGGGCAACGATGCATTCCATTCAAGAAACTTCCAAATTACCCGACACTCACAAGGACGATACTTTAGTTCACAGTGAGGGTTTAATTCGCAATTTGGCAAAGTACCTGATCAGGCTATCCAAGAAACTTGGCGCTGAGTCAGTTTCGTTATCGATCAGCCAACTTGCCAGGTGGTTAGCTTTTAATGCCCACAAGATTCAACATGTCGTTCAGTTTGGAGCTGAACCAAAACCCGAATGGTTTGATCACAATATTGATCTGTTTCACGGTTGGCCCAACACAGGTAATCCTGATGTATGGGAACGGGGTATATACAATTTGATGGCCTTGCGTCCCAATGGGAAAGTGCTGGACCTTTGCTGTGGAGACGGATTTTATTCCCGATTTTTCTATGCCACAAAGGTAAAATCAATTCTCGCAATAGACTTTAGCGATTCCGCAATTCGGCATGCGAACAAGCTCTATTCCCATGAGAAGATCAAGTTTGTTACCGGTGACGTAACGAGGGATATTCCAATTGAAAAATTTGACAATGTTGTTTGGGATTCGGCGATGTGCCTGTTTTCTGATGAGCAGGTGAAAGATGTTCTGGTCAATCTGAAATCCAGGCTGGGAACTGACGGTATCTTGAGCGGTCACATTGGTTACGAACCCGATCAATATCAACTGACCAAAACATCTTACAAGTCAATCAGCGATATAGAGAAGCGCTTGTCACCCCACTTCGACAATGTTCGGGTATTCTCCACCCAATATCAAAATCGATTAAATCTTTATTTCTTCGCGTCCGATGGCGATCTGCCGTTCGACAAAAACTGGACAAATTCCATGCAGGTTAAAAATGCACGGAATCATTGAAGAGCCAAAACTCAAAGAAGTAGCTGCTCCGCCGATTTTTGCGGAAACAAACGTTAAATCTTTTGATGCTGTGTTTGTTGGTGCAAGCCCAATTGTGCTATGCAAAGCCTTGGAATACGCCAGAGCTGGGCGCACCGTTTGTGTAGTAGACAAAAGCGAGGCATTGGGAGGCGCGTGGGCCACAATGGACTTGTTTGGTGTTGGCAGCATTGAGTTCAGCCCACATATCTTCATGCCGGATAAAAAGGCCAACGACACGCTGAAAAGAATGTTTCCCGGGACATTCAGTGAAGTTGAAAACGATGCCAAAGAGGTGTTTCTCACAAAACGATTTGGTAAGATAACCTTGCCGCTTAAAGACTGTCTTAGTGTTTCGGCTGTTCGAAACTACAAGTATCGGATTGAAGAAAAGCGGGGGTTGTTGCTGGTTCGTGTAGTAAAATCACTTGCAGGTACGGCGTACGGAACATTGAAACGATGGCGCCATAATCGATGCAAAACCATATATCCAACAAACGGACTGAATGACTGGATTGAAAAAATCGGCAACGAAATAAAAAAGCATAACGGTGAAATCCTTCTGGGACATGCTGTAACTGCAATAAATGCAGCTCAGAAAGAAATTTCGATCGGATCAAACAATATTACGGTGGAATTGTCGGGCGGTAATATCCTTCGCTGCGATGAGGTTGGAATTACCAATGCGTTGAATCTTGGTGAAATAAATGTCGGAAACGAGTGCTTAAAACTCGATCTGGACAGAAAGAAAACTTTTCACCTGACTATTATTGGTGAAGGTCGAAGCCGAAATGAGTTCTGGAGCGTATATGGTGACGAACGTTTTGAAATGCTGAACGACATTACCCAATACTGCCAGAAGATGCCCAACAAAAGTCCCCAAATTGTGATCACCGCGCGACTTAATTCGCGAAACGGATTCGATGAGAACGAATTGGAAGAATATGTGAAACGAATGAAAGAATTGGGTTACGTGGATCGCAATTTCAAAATCGTCGATTCTCACGTTTGTGAGTTGAATAATACTGTATTGACTTCGCCCGCCAAAAGCCGCCTCAGAAACGTTTTGGGAGGTGCTCTCAATCTCTATGAAGCTGGTGAAAAGGGTTTTGAGAAATCAATTCGCAATTACTTCCCAAGCTAAGAATTTTGGCAAATCACCGGGTTTTCCGGAATTCATTTGAAACTGGCACGAATATTGCTTCGAAAGCCTCATTGGTTCTGGAATTATTTTTCGGCCGATCAATCATGATCAAAACACTTCCAACCAATGTTTGACTAGGTCTATTGCCTGAATATAGGCCTTGTAAAATACAGGTGCGGTTAGTCAATAAATGCGAGGCGTTATAAAATGATACAACAGGCCACTCAAACGAACTTCGAGAGCCAAATTGATATGCCGCAAGAGGAAGTCAAAAACTCTACGGACATATCTCAGGTTCATTGGCAAGCCAGCAAGAAAATTGAATTTAATGAGTACCAGATATCGGTTGATCCGAGATTGTCGGCATCTTCGCTGCAAGAACACGGTATTCGAAAAGACTCCAAACTTGTGAAACTGCTTAAGAACATCTTCTGGTATCCCAAGAAGCTGCACGATGATCTCTTCGTTGATGGCTTTATCGAGAGAAAATTGGGAGAGCTGATCAAGAAGCATTATGAACCAAACACTTCAATGATAGAGATTGGCTGCGGTGACATGAGCCTTAGTCGGTATTTCCCTGCAAACACGTATTACAATGCATTGGAAATCTCATTCTCAGGATTTCACTTAAGCAGAAATTTACGGAAAAATGCAAAGCTCAATCCTATAGTGGCTTCTGCAGAGCGAATTCCTGCCAAGAATAAATCTGTTTCATTCATTTTGACTTCTGAAACCTTGACCAACATCCCTGATATTAAGTCAACGATGCGCGAAATTCGCAGGATTGCCGCAGACGATGCCAAGTTTGTTGTCAGCATTCCAAATGAAAAATCCTACAAGTATCAGTGCAAGGGCGACAATCCTCACATGATTCACCAGTGGGATTACGAAGAGTTCGTCAGTATCGCCAAAGAGCACGGGTTTGAATTGGTAGAGGGCTTCCAAATGGGATACTGGATACCTTTGCCATCGTGGTTGTGGCTTAAACGTGTCTCATATCATCTTCCAATCAGATGTCGAAAAGAAGAGCAGAACGTAAACTTCTTTTTCGTGTTTAAACGCATTAACGGATAGATGACACATTGCATGGTAAAGGATCAGACCCAATACCTTCGATAAGGGCTTTAAGAAAAATTCAAGCGTTTGACAGCATCATATTGCAAGTCGGAGCGTGGCGTCAGTCAGGAATTTTGGCATGTTAGTTAAGCTATTTCTATCAATTGGTTCAGCCAGGAAACGTCAGCTTGTTGGAATTTTCCTGCTGATGTTGGTTGGAGCATTGGCAGAAATGATGACCCTTGGTGCAGTTGTGCCATTCATCGCGGTGATGACCGATGTCAATGCAATTCAAAACTACGAAATATTCAGGTTTCTTGACCCGTACATTTCTGGGTATGAAAATCAATCAATCAGAATGTACGTGGCTGTGGGCTTCGCCATAACTGCTGTCTTTACCGGGTTCATTCGTGTGTTGCTTACATGGTCTACGCATTCATTTGTGTACGGCGTAGGCAATGATATTGCCACAAGGACCTATGAAAACATTCTGCGAAAACCATACGATTTTCATATCAAGACAAACAGCAGTAAAATCGTTGGCTCATTCAACAATATTCAGCTTCTGATAGAAAACGTCATTTTCTATGTGATGAGGGCAAGTGTTTCAATCGTCATTGCTACCTTCCTCTTGACCGCAATGATATTCATTGCCCCAAAGGTAGTGTTACTTACAATGGCCGGTTTTGTGGTCGTATTCGCGATCACCCGCTTGCTCACCGGGAAGTATCTCAAGCAGAACAGCCTGTTGATTGCAAATACGCAGGCCAAACGCATTCAGGCAATTCTGGAAGGTACCGGCGCAATTCGAGATATCATCATTGGTCGAACCAATTCGATATTTTCGCAAAGGTTCCATGAACTCGATAAAGAATATCAAAATGCCTATGCGCGAAATGAATCCATATCTCGAACACCTCGAATTATCGTGGAAGCAGTCGGTATGGCAGCAATTGCTATTATTGCCCTCTACTTGACCGGGCAGTCAGGAGGCGCAATTTCAGCACTTCCCATACTGGGTGCGTTGGCTCTGGGAGCGCAACGTTTGTTGCCTCTACTTCAGGACGCATTTGAAGCATGGGCACATTACACCGGTTACCAAGACATCATAAACGATGTTCTCCAACATTTGGATCCTGTAGAAGAATTGAAAACACAATCTGTTGCGGGCTCTGTTCACAAGGAATTCCGCAAGGACATAACTCTTGAAAATCTTACTTTCAAATATGCCAAAGACGATAATCCAGTTCTGAAGAACGCAAGTTTGAAGATATCCAAAGGTTCTGTCGTGGGCATTGTGGGTGAGACTGGCAGTGGAAAAAGCAGTTTAACAGATTTGGTTTTGGGTCTGTTGGAACCGACAGAAGGCTCAATAAAGATCGACGGCCAAGCGCTTAAGCATTCCGATCTGGTAGGATGGCATGATCAAGTGGCGCATGTTCCGCAAACTGTATTCCTGCAGGATACATCGATTGCAGAAAACATTGCGTTTGGAATTTCACCTGATGCGATTGATCATGACCGTCTCCATCAAGTCACCAAACTGGCAAGGTTGGACAATTTCGTGTCTGGATTGCCGGACGGATATCAAACTCAAGTGGGTGATCGCGGTGCTAGGTTATCCGGAGGGCAAATTCAAAGAATTGGTATTGCAAGAGCTTTGTACAAGGGAGCAGATGTTCTGGTCTTTGACGAAGCAACCAGTGCCCTAGACATGAAAACTGAGGCAAGCGTAATGAATTCATTGCGCGATATTGCAGAAGGGCGCACGATCATCATCGTTGCACATCGGATTTCAACATTATCATATTGCGATAAGATAATTGAGATTGTCGATGGAAGAATTGTGGAGAAGAGAAAAGAATATCTTGGCAAATTTAATGAGATGAACCCCAGGCGTGAAATGGCTTCGTAAATGACGACGGTTAACCCGCTGAACTCCCTGAGCGAACCTTTAGTTCATCCATCCAAATGCTTGTTGTCAAAATACGATAGAGCATATCGCACTCCTGCATTAAGCCGTTGCCGAGCCGCTCGGTAATTTTTTGAACCCTGGAGCGAGACATTATCTCCCAAACAGGGGCATTTTTGTTGGAAATGAGTTCCTTGATTTGCCATGAGCAATGTTGTTCGAACCAACTTTCAAGCGGAGTGTTGTAGCCAACTTTGTCTCGCCTTTCAGCGATTTCGGAAAAATTGTTATTGAGCAAGAATGATCTTACGGGGCTTTTGGACTTGCCATCTTTTTGCAACTCAATGTTGCTCTTGAACACCCACTCAACCAATCGATAGTCCATAAATGGTAAGCGGCTCTCTATTCCATGAGCCATGGAAATCGAATCACCATAATGAAGTAACGCAGGGAGGATGACCGTTGAATGGTCTTTATGTAGAGACCGTTTAAGAGCGTCATATGATTGTTTTGGCTGGGGAAGTGCTAGCAGTCCTTGCTGCGTTTTCCATTGCTCAATCAATTCATTTTTGAAGACCGAATGTCTTCTGCTTTTTATCAGAGTTTCATAAGGCCCTGAAAAGGCCATCCGGAGAAACCATGCCATGCTCCACTTGAACCCGTAGGCCCGCAACATTTCACTGCCGTTGGTAACGACATTTCCGACTCTCAGGGAACGAATATCGTCAAGTACGTTAACGGCGGAATGCCAGTGATAACCGGCTAGCAACTCATCGGCACCTTGCCCTTCCAACAATACTGGAATGTTTGTTGCCCGCGCTTCCTTCATTATAGACCAAAGAGGCAGAACAGCAGGAGAGAACCCGGGAGCATCCATGTGGTGGACCACAAGCTTCAATGTATCCCACCAGGTTTCCAAATCGGATTCTACAGGCAACAGTTCGCTGCCAGCTAGTCTTGCGGCTTTCTGTGCCCAACTCAGTTCACCACCTTCAGCACCAGAGTAAACGGATGTGAAGCATTTCAAACCAGTGGAGTCACTATTCCTGGCACCGCACAAGACTGCAGATGAATCGAGACCGCCAGACAGGGTTAGTCCAACATCCACGTCACTACGCAATCGAATTTTAACAGCATCGGAAAATATTTCGTCAAATTCTTCATAATTCGTCGATTTGTCTCCATCTGTATCGGCTTCTGGGTAGTCCCAGTAACGCCAGATGTTACATTCTTGTTTTGCAACATCATACGTTCCACAATGAGCGGCAGGTAGCGCGTCGATATTCTTGTATGCAGTTTGCGCGCCTACATGAATTCGGCTATTTACGACCAATTCGACAATAGCATTTGGATCAATCTCGGTAAGTTTTTGATCCAGCACATGTAACGCCTTTGGTTCAGACGCAAACAAAAAACCTCCACGACTTTTTGCAAAATAGAATGGTTTAACGCCAAATCGATCCCGGGAAAAAAAAGCTTTTTGTTTATTGGGGTCCCAAATTAAAAATGACCACATGCCATTACATTTGTGCTGTACGTTTTCTCCCCATTCTGCGTAACCTTTGAGCAACACCTCGGTATCAGTTTGGGTTTGAAATCTGTGCCCCAGGCTCTCTAATTGTTTTTTCAATTCAATATAGTTGTAAATTTCACCATTGAAGACGATCCAATATCCAGAATCTTTGTCTTGAAAAGGCTGAATTCCAGAATCTGAAAGGTCGATAATCGCCAGGCGACGATGCCCGAGCAACGCGTTGGGATCGCTCCAGATTAATGAAGCATCTGGCCCCCTGTGCGCGAGCGAATTCAATGCGGCTTCAAACACATTCATTGGAAAGGCGGACGTATTCCCAAGAGTCCCTAATACTCCGCACATCGTTTTACCCTCTATCCCTTAGATAATCAGGCTTCTTTATCGCAAGAAAGCTAACATTGAGCTAAAATTTGACTGGAATGAATCACTAAAATCCGCCTTGAAATTACCAGCGCCACCATTTGCCGATTAAAGGCTGAAAGCAGAAGAAATCTTACAGGAGTATCAATGCGAAATCGAGCGCTGACCTTAAGCCAAAATTAACCATGTTAAGTAATATTCTGGGTAAATGCCTGCTGTTTCTGTGTTCTTCAGAATTTAGTTGAAATGGCATTGAATAGGGCTGGGGGTGCCTTTTGCCTAGTAGTTTGTATGCACGCGGCCTTGCAGTATTGGTTAGTGTATTTTTGGCAAGTTGCGAGGTTACGCCAGAATCCATTTCCTGGCAGAACAGCGCCCAAATTGCATCTGAAACCCTCCAAAACAGTTTGGCTGAACAAGAGCCGGTAACTGAATCCATTGGCCTTTATGAAGCTATGGCCAGAGCGATAAAGTACAATCTTGCTTACCGGGTAGAAGCCGCGAAATCCCGGTTGCGCATGGCCCAACTGAATGTGGAGCATTACTCGATGCTTCCATCACTTGTTGCCACTGCTGGTTATACTGATCGCAACAATGTTCAAGCTTCCAGTAGTTTTAACCTGGTTACAAACACACCAAACTTCGGCAGTTCCACCTCACAGGAACAGGTCTCAGTCACTAAGGACATGAGGCTCAGCTGGAACATACTGGATTTCGGTTTGTCGTATGTACGTTCATTGCAGGTTGCAGATCGCGCACTCATCGCAGAGGAACTTCAAAGAAAAGCACTTCATACTCTTCTTGAAGATGTGCAGGATACATATTGGAGAGCTGTGACCTATGACCGGCTTTCACAAAGAATGGATCGGTTGCAATCACGCATTGAAAAAGCGCTAAAACATAATCGTGCCATATCCTCAAGCGGAAAAACACCGAGGGCCCGAGCTCTGGAGGATGAACTTAAGCTCCTGGAAATCAAGCGAACCATCAAAATTCTCAAACGGGAAACGATTACTGCAAAGATCCGGCTGGCGCGTCTAATCAACATCAAGCCAGGAAACAATTTCAAACTGGTTTCCGATCATCTGCCAAAGACGCCCAAGGAGCTCCCCAATGATCTGGAGCGCATGGTCACCTTGGCAATGCATAACAGGTCCGAGCTTCGCGAAAATTGGTATCAACAACGGATCAACAAACATGAAGCGAATGCAATTTTTTTGGAATTACTACCTGGTTTACAGGTTTTCTCGAGCACAAATCACGATGCGAATTCCTTCTTGCTAAACAACAACTGGCTTGATTGGGGTGCCAAAGCCAGTTGGAATTTGGTCAACGTGTTTCGTTATCCGGCTAAACGTAGGCTGGTTGACAGTCAGGGAGAGGTCTTGCGGGCTCAGGAATTGGCGTTGGCAATGGCTGTAATGACTCAGGTGCATATCAGTCGTGCCAGATTGCTTCACAAGTATGAAGAACTGGAATCCGCTGATGAGATAAAGTCAGTCCAAAACCGCTTGGCTAAACAGTTGCAGATTGAATATAGGGCTAATCGAATTAGTAATCAGGAACTGCTCCGAAAGGAACTTGATACCCTTATTGCAGAAGCCCGATACGACGCCGCTTACTCAAACTTTCAAAGTGCGCACGCAAACCTGCTGGTTTCAATGGGTTGGGATCCGGCAATTCATCTGGACCAATCTCTTTCGGTATCACAATTGGCTAGTGTATTGAGGTATCGCTGGTCAAAAAAGGGTGATCTGGAAGAGTCGGCGTTTTATGTAGCAGATGGATAGTCCTCGGTATTTGGTAATCAATCGTTAGCCATAGAATCCTATAATCCAACCGAATGCGATCAAACATCATGAAAGGGTGTGCGGGTATACAAAATGACAAGTAATTCTATCCTGAAGAGTAACACTGATGGGATTGGCCGTAATTGCAGGGTTGGTGCCAATCGTTTGTCGCTATTTGCAATGTCATTGTTGCTGGTCGCCGCGTTGTTGCCAATCTCAAATGTAATTGCGCAATCTAAAAATGCTTCAGATGAAGCAGTAGAAATGGAAGAATCCCAATCTGTTCGCGGTGTGATACGTCCTGAAAAACAGGCAACGTTAGCCACAAAAATTTCCGCTATGGTCAAAAAAGTTGGTTTTGAAGAAGGTGCCAGGTTCAAGAAAGGCGATATGCTGATCGCTCTGGATTGTGAAATTTATGAAAATGAACTGGTATCTGCAAAGTCCAAACAACGTGAAATGCAGGTTTTGCTGGATAGTGCATTGTATCTGCAGAAGCATAACGCCGGTAGCATACAAGAAGTCAATGTCGCTTTGGCTAGAGTAGACGGTGCAACGGCTGAGTCGGAGGTGATCTACTCCCGAATTGATCAATGCAAAATCAGGGCACCTTTCAATGGTAGTGTTGCAGAGAAAAATATCAGCATTCACGAGATGACTGTACCAGGAAAGCCGCTTATGAACATACTTTCAAGCGGTGAACACAGCATTGAGCTGATAGTACCATCCACTTGGCTTACATGGTTAAGTCCAGGTGCGCAGTTTCAGTTTTTGGTTGACGAGACCGGTAAATCCTACGCTGCCAGCGTGAACCGGGTTGGGTCAGTTGTGGATTCGGTCAGTCAAACTATCAAGGTCTTCGGAAAATTCGGATCGCTGCCCAGCGAAATTTTACCCGGCATGAGCGGTTCAGCGAATTTTAAACATGACGGCGGCTAGGAAATGGCTCTCAAGCATCGTGCGGTTGATGATCAAAGGAGAATTTTCAAGAACCGGCAAACTGAAACTTCAGAGTCGGTCGATCATGATTTTCTGCTTAGGCAGGTAAATGATGATGGCGCTGAAAGCCTCCGAGCATTGTTGGTTGTTGAAGAGGCTGCCAGAAATGCAACTTCGATTGAAGAGTTGTATTTCCTGTTATCCAATCAAATCAGAAAATTGACCCGCGCCAGACAGGTTTTCGTTTTTCGCGAAGACAGAAGATTGAGTGTGGTCAATATCTCCGGATTGCCTGCTGTAGATCGGGTTGCACCAGTCGTTCGTGGAACTGAGGGTATAGTGTCAGATGTCAAAAACAATCGCGATATTTCGGAATCACAATTACTGGATCTGCAAAGCTACCCCGCACTGAGATCCGAATTTCTGCGGAGCTATCCTTATTCAAAACTTATGTGGATCCCACTTCAGTTGAGTGATGCTCAATTGTTCGGTGGTGTTCTTCTTGCCAGTGAGCAGGAATGGTCAAAGTCAGATTTTGCGATTGCTTCCAGATTGGCAGCTACGTACTCGCATGCACTGGCGTTCCTGCAAGTTACTCCCAAAACCCGGAAAAAACTGCATGGGAAGAACAGCTTTCGCAAGCGCTTGGCCGGTATCGTCGGAATTGCTGCATTGGTCGGCATGTTAATACCCATCCCGATGATTGCAATGGCGCCGGTTGAAGTTACAGCAGCAAACCCATTTGTTGTTTCTGCACCAATAAATGGCGTCATTGAAGATATTCTGGTCAAGCCGAATGACACCGTTACAGCAGGTCAGCCAATTGTTCGATTTGATCAAACTGCCCTTCGCAATCAGCTCGAGGTGGCAGAGCGACAAGTTCGTGTGGCCGAGGCAAGTCGAAAAAAAGCAAACCAACTGGCATTTAGCGATAGTCAGGGAAGATATGATCTGAACATTGCCATTGCAGAACATCAATTGAAGATTGCCGAGTTTGAATTTGCGCAAGAGAAATTGCTGCAGGCAACTCTAAGTGCAGATAGAGCCGGAGTAGCTATATTCGCAGACCGGCAAGAATTGATTGGGAAACCAACAACGATCGGTGAGCGGATCATGTATATAGCAGATCCAAATCAGGTTGAGTTGGCAATCAGCCTTGACGTTAATGACTCAATTGCATTGAAGCCGGGGGGGAATGTCAGGGTATTTTTGGATTCTGACCCCCTCACGGCACATGGTGCAATAATAAAATTTGCAAATTATCAATCTCAAATTGGCGCTAGCAACGCGCTGGTCTTCAAGGTTGTCGCAGACCTTTCTGGGGATGTTCAATCCGTTCCCCGACTGGGAGCCAGAGGCACTGCACAACTGTTTGGGAGTGACGTTCCCCTGGGTATCTATTTGTTTAGAAGGCCTATTTCCGCGTTGCGGCAATGGATTGGATTATGAATGTTGCAAGCGCCAATCCTGGTAGTCAGGTGGCCGGTGGGTCAGAGAGTCTTCCATCACTACGCCGGGATGTCTTGGTCGAATCCAACGGTACAAATCAATCTGGATCCCCAACATGGTTGATTCACGATCCTCTGCAACGACGGTACTTTCAGATTGATTTTCAAACCCGCGAACTTCTAAGCATCTGGAGCGAGGGATTGACTATATCGAACTTGGTCAACCTGGCCAAAACAAGATTGGGGCTGATCGTCCGAAACGAACAAATTGAGCAATTGATCGAGTTTCTTCATGATCGAAATTTAACGGATTGCGATATTTCTGCGTCCTGGACCCAGATAGAGAGGCAACAGGAGCAGAAAAAGACCAGATCCTTCATTCAGTTTGCTCATACCTATTTGTTCTTCAAGATACACCTGGTTCAACCTCAGAAAATATTAAAGTACCTTCTTCCGATTGTGCAACCGCTTTATTCACGTTGGGTGGCGTTTGGTGTCGCGATTACAGGATTGGCCGGTCTCTACATGGTGTCACGGCAATGGAATGTTTTCTTGAATACATTCAGTGATTTTGTATCGCTTGAAGGTGCATTCTTTCTCCTTATTGCCTTGCTTTTTCTGAAACTCGCCCATGAACTCGGACATGCGCTAACCGCAGTAAAATTCGGCTGTGATGTACCCAGCATGGGTGTGGCATTCATGATGGCTACACCCATTTTGTACACTGATGTTACAGATTCCTGGCGGTTGTCGTCGCGATCACAAAGAATGATGATATCGGGTGCCGGAGTTTTTGTGGAAATCGCAATTGCATGCCTTGCCACATTCTGCTGGGTATTTTTGCCTGATGGAACGGCAAAGAGTATAGCATTCATATTGGCAACATCTGCTTGGATCATGAGTCTTGCATTTAATCTCAATCCTTGCATGAAATTTGATGGTTACTACCTGGCCTCTGATTTTTTCCGAATAGATAATCTACAACAACGTGCTTTTGCCTTCGGGCGATGGAAACTGCGCCAACTTTTGTTTGCTCCAATGCTCCAAGCGCCAGAAATTCTCAATCGAAAAATGACAGTAGGATTGATTTGTTATGCTTGGGTTACCTGGATCTATCGCCTGATATTGTTCACAACTATAGCCCTGTTTGTTTATCATTTTTGTTTCAAATTGTTGGGAATAGCACTGTTTATTCTTGAAATATGGCTACTGATTTTAACACCGATTGCAAAGGAAATTGCATTGTGGAGGAAGATTGAGATGGAGTTTGTCTCACCAAAACGTACAATACTTGCACTTGTTGCCGGGTTGGCGATAACATTGTTAGCCGCCGTGCCTTGGTCGACCAGAATTCAAGTGCCGGCTATTCTTCAAGTCTCTGATTTGACACAAGTTTACCCGATCTCAGCTGCCAAGGTGACCAGGGTCTTTGTTCAACGCGGTGAGTATGTAAAGGAAGCGTCTCCAATCATTGAGCTCAGCGTCCCGGATATTGATCACAAAATTGCGACAACAAAAATACAAATGGATATTGTAAAACTTCGCCTGGACAGGACTATCGTTGACAACAATGATCGAGAGAATACCCTGGTCCTCACCAACGAACTGGGTTCACTCAACGCGGCGTACCAGGGTCTCATCGAACAACGAGAAGAACTGATTATTAAAGCCCCCATAAATGGTAGAGTCCTCGAGATAAATCCGGATTTACATCCTGGTATGTGGGTCAATCTTGAAACCAGGTTGGCAATATTGTCAGCTCAAAAACAACATGTGGTTCGCGGATATTTGGCTGGCTCCAGTTTGTATCGGTTGGATACAGGGGCCACTGGCACTTTTATTCCAGAAGATCCAACCTACCCGTCTTTCCCTGTGGAGCTTACCGCGATTTCTCACTCCGGAACACCCTCATTGCAGATTCCGGAACTTTCTTCCATGCACGGCGGAGCTGTTGCTGTTAAATTGGACGCCGACAGCATGGCGGTGCCGGTCAACGCACAATATCTTGTCACGATGACGCCGGCACTGGGTAAAAATCCACCATCCCAAATTGTCCGGGGTGTCGTGAATATCGATGGTGAGGCGGTCAGCTTTCTAAGTCGCACATGGAAACATGCTACCGGAATTTTGATACGCGAAACTGGATTTTAATTGCGGAAAATCGATATTTCTTCGCGGTATTGATACATGTGTCGCCCGCTTAACCACAGGTTAACCAGTGATGCCATTCTTTAACATTAAGCATCGCTAAACCTTATTTAATTATAATTCATAGAACTCGGTTGGACTGTGGGAATTATTAGCACTTTTATGCTGAAATTCAGCATTACATCATTCGGTCCAAAGGGAAGTCATGCCGTTGAAGTTTTCGTTTTTGTTGAAGGCTGATACCGGGGATAAGCTGGACGAGCTTATCACGGCACCTTTGGCATATCAGGAACTGGAAGAGAGAATAGCTTTTGATGCGGCGATGGTCGCAACTGCCGATGCCGTTGCAGAAGATGATACCAAGGCTGATTCAACAAATGGCGAGTCAACCGAAACAGAAATTCAACAGAATGAATCGGCACACGAATCTGCCCTCGTTGAAGCATTGGCTGGTGCTTCGGAAAACTATGATGAACAATCCAAGATAGTATTTATCGACGGCGCGATTGATGGAATTGATTTACTGATTTCGGACATTGATCAGAGTTATGAAATTGTTTTGCTTGAGCTCGATGGTGACGGAATTGAGCAAATTGCCGACATACTCTTGCAGCGGACCGGCGTAGATGCGGTCCATATTATCAGTCATGGCGGTGAAGGTGAGCTTTCTCTGGGAACAGGTAAACTAACCCTGGAAACCATGAATGGAAAATATGCTGATGAACTGGCGGTAATCGGAAACGCGCTTGATGAGAACGCCGATCTTCTCATATACGGCTGTAATTTTGGTGAAGGGGAAAGTGGCATCCAGGCCGCTGCTCGTTTGTCGGAGTTGACCGGTGCAGACGTTGCCGCAAGCACGGATGATACGGGTCACGACAGCCTGGAGGGCGACTGGGACCTCGAATTGAAAACCGGTTCAATTGAGGATCAGGTAGCAGTAAGCCTCGTAGCGCAGAATGCATGGATTGGATTGCTGGACACAACAACCGGGTTGATCGGCCATTGGACATTTGACGGAAGCGCCAATGATAGTTCCGGCAATAACTATGACGGAACGCTGGAAAACGGCGCATCAATAGGGGCGTCACCGGCAGTTGGAAGCGGTAACCTCGCACTCGATGGTTTTAATGACAATGTTGATCTTGACGCGCATGTTGCAAGTTTCAGCGGACTTGCCGAGGGGACAATCGGCGCCTGGATCAATACGACTGTCAACGATGGTGCGGTCTTTTCCCTTTCAGACTCATCTGATCTGAACAGTGGCATAAATTTTGGACCCGGCGCCGCAGGCCGTTTGGTGCTTGATATTTTTGAGAATGGTATTCTCATACTGTCGGTTGAATCTGTGAGCACCGTTAATGATGGAACCTGGCATCATATTGCCGTTACCGTAAATGCGAGTGGAAACGCATTGTACATTGATGGCGTT
The DNA here is from genome assembly GCA_021775455.1 of Hyphomicrobiales bacterium. Classification (GTDB taxonomy): domain Bacteria; phylum Pseudomonadota; class Alphaproteobacteria; order Rhizobiales; family Rhizobiaceae; genus JAALLB01. The sequence continues at coordinate 15,972 of JAJFHU010000045.1, forward strand.
GCAGTACCTGTCTTTTACAATCAGGGTAATGCTTCTTCCTCTGCTTTCTTCAACAGTGTGTCAGGTTTGGACACACTAAATATTGGACAGGAAGAATATTCCGGCGGCTCCCGGTACAATTTTGACGGGTCGATAGATGATGTACGGATATATGATCGTGCGTTGACTGCCGCAGATATTGGAGAGCTTGCAGCGCCTGTCAACCAACCTCCAGTGGCGACGGATAACACAGTCGGTACGGCGGAAGATACGCCATATGTGTTCGCAACAGGTGATTTCACTTACACCGATGCGGAAAGCGATCCACTTCAGTCGGTGACGATCACCAATCTCGCGTTGAATGGCGGAACGCTTACTCATTCATCTGGTGCAGTCACGGTCAACAATGGCGATACGGTAACCCTGGCCCAACTTGCAGACCTCACTTATGCGCCAGCGCTCAACTACAACGGGCCAGCAAGCTTTGACTATACGGTCAATGATGCGGACCCCGGTGCAGTTGCTGCTACCATGGATATTAACGTAACAGCGGTGAATGATGACCCTGTAATTTCGTCAGATGGTGGTGGCAATACAGCATCCATCAATGCGTCAGAGAACCAGACGTCCGTAACAACCGTGACGGCCTCGGATGTTGATCTGCCATCGGATACCTTGACGTTCTCGATCTATAGTGGGGCAGATGCGGCCCTGTTCTCGATCACTTCAGGCGGGGTGCTTACTTTTGTCACTGCTCCTGACTTTGAAGCACCGACGGATTTCAACAGCGACGGAATTTATGAGGTAACTGTAGAAGTTGATGACGGCAATGGCGGCAGGGATAGGCAAGCTATTTCTGTCACCGTTACCGATGTAAATGATGTACCGATTGTTGATCTTAACGACGATGGCACAACGATTGTCCGAACGTGGTCCGATACTTTTACTGAGGGTGATAGTCCGGTTGCAATCACAGATGTTGACGCAACCATCATTGATCCGGATGATACAACTTTTACATTCATGGATTTCGTTCTCACTGGATTTTTCGATACTGGAAACGAGATTGTTAGTATCGGTGGTACTGCTTTCACCTATGGCACTTCGCTAACCACTACAGTTGTCATTGGAGGCACGACTTTTGATGTTGATTATGATGGCGCCGAAAGCCTCGGTATTAACCGCAACGGCGGCGGAGAAATGCCTAAGTCTGACCTTGAAACTCTGATCCGTTCAATTACCTATGAAAATACTTCAAGCAATCCGACAGTTGGGGATCGCACGTTTGGTTTTATGGTTAATGACGGCGACGGAAATTCCAACAACGCTGTTTCAACGATTACAGTAGTAGCTGCGAATTCCGTTCCGACAATTACCTCGTCTGGCGGCGGGCCAACCGCATCGGTTAATGTCCTGGAGAACCAGACAGCCGTTATCACGGTAACCGCATCCGATCCAGACCTGCCGCCCGACACGCTGACCTTTACGGTCACGGGCGGGGCCGACCAGGGACTGTTCTCGATTACGCCTGGCGGTGTACTGACGTTTAATACCGCGCCGGACTTCGAAACCCCGACCGACTTTGATACCAATGGTATCTATGAAGTGACCGTAGAAGTCGATGACGGCAATGGCGGCATTGATACGCAAGCAATCTCGGTAATGGTAACCAAGGCTAGTGCGATCAACAGCGGCTTGTTGTTGTCGACTACGGGCGACGTTGATTCCCCAAGCGGTGCCCCCGGGTTGGATTCATGGGCTCGCGGTGAACTGCTTTCCTTTGCAGATCCAAACCTGGATCTAGTCGAACCCGGCACAACTGATGGAACTTTTAATTCAGTATTCAGTTTGAATCTTTTTGGGCGCAACCCCGGCATTGCTACAATTCACTTTGTTACGCAGTCTATTACTGTGGGTGGAGCAAACAGCGTCGACCTCTTCGCCGGAGACGTGTTGTTATCCACCGAAGCCAATACGAATCTGACAAGTACCAACACTTTGTCGGTTTCCAAGGAGGATCTGTTTGTTTTCCGCCCCGACACGCCAGGCGACTATAGTGCTGGCACCTTCATCATGGTGCTGGAAAGCCCGGCGGGAGCAGAACTAAGAGGAATAACCCTAATTGAACAGAATACTCTGGTCGGGGATACAACCCTCCAGGCAGGAGACTTCCTGTTTGTGACGTCAGGTGGTGGGATACACAACTCGGTTCAACTGTTTGAGACCATTGATGCGGGCAGCGGTACGACTTCAGGCACAATCTCGACGCTGCTGGACGGGAGCGACACCGGGTTGGGGGCCTTCGGCAATACTCTTACTGGTCTTGAACTGATCGAGACCGCTACTTCTCTCGGCGGTGTCAATTTTAACGCGGGCGAACTCCTCATTACAACCAGTGCTACGTCGGTGGGAAGCAATGCACTTTCTGTTACCGAATACGACGTGGTGAAACTCAATATCACCAAGACAACACTGGTCGCAGGCGCGGGCAATGGCGAGGCGACGGCAACTCTGGTGTTTGAGGGCGCTGATGTCGGACTCAGCGACAACAAGGAAAAACTCGATGGATTGTCACTGTTTGTGGGCAACTCGGCACCCACCATCACCTCCAGTGGCGGCGGTGCATCGGCTTCTGTTATTGCGGCAGAAAACCAAACTGCCGTTACCACGGTAACCGCATCCGATCCAGATCTGCCGCCCGACACGCTGACCTTTACGGTCATTGGTGGGGCCGACCAGGGACTGTTCTCTATCACGCCTGGCGGTGTACTGACGTTTAATACCGCACCGGACTTCGAAACTCCGACCGACTTTGATACCAATGGCATCTATGAAGTGACCGTGGAAGTCGATGATGGCAATGGCGGGATTGATACCCAGGCGATCTCGGTTACCGTTACCGATGCTAACGACGTGCCGGTTGCCACGGGCAATACGGTCGCAACGCTGGAAGATACGCCACTGGTGATTGCAGCGGGTGACTTCACCTACACCGATGCGGAAGGCGATGCGCTTCAGTCCGTGACGATCACCAATCTGGTTCTTAATGGTGGAACGCTGACCCATTCATCGGGCGCAGTCACGGTCAACAATGGCGATACGGTAACGCTGGCCCAACTTGCAGACCTCACTTACTCTCCGGCACTCAACTACAATGGGCCAGCAAGCTTTGATTATACGGTAAATGATGCGGATCCCGGTGCAGTTGCAGCTACCATGGACATTAATGTAACAGCGGTGAATGACGTGCCGACCGGCTCTCCTGTAATTATTGGGTCGCCTGTCGATGACCAGGTGTTGACGGCGGATACGTCTGGTATTGCAGATGGTGACGGTCTCGGTGCGTTCAGTTTTCAATGGTTTCGCGATTCAGGTTCTGGGCCAGTGGCGATAGCTGGTGCAACGTTTGACACGTATACGCTTGATGACGCCGATGTTGGAGCTACGATTACTGTCGAAGTCGCTTACACTGATGGCCGCGGGACAATGGAAGGCCCTTTGGCTTCGGCACCGACGGCAACTATCACCGATATCAATGATGCACCAATAATCACCAGTGACGGAGGAGGCACGACTGCGATCATTGCAGCAGTGGAGAACCAGACGTCAGTTACTACGGTTACCGCTTTTGACGCAGACGTGCCCGCAAACACGCTTACCTTTTCGATTAGCGGCGGTGCGGACAGCTCACGGTTTTCAATTGTGCCTTCCACCGGTGTGCTGACGTTCAATACCGCGCCGGAATTCGAAACTCCAACCGATGCCGATGCTGACGGTACCTACGAGGTCGAGATCCAGGTTGTTGACGGCAATGGTGGTGTAGACACGCAGGCAATATCAGTAATCATTTCAGATTCGACTGTTGTGACCTCAACCTTTCAGCAAGGTGCAGCCGGTTATTCGGGAACTGAAGATACCTATGTCAACGACAACAACCCCAGTACCGCCTACGGCAACCTCGCAACCGCCACCATTGACCTCGCAGACGATGGTGGTCAGACCAATGGATTGATTCAGTTCGGTTCAGTCTTCGGATCTGGGGCAGGGCAGATTCCTTTGGGGGTAACAATTGTCTCTGCGGAATTGATTGTGAATGTCGAAGACACCAGCTCGTCTACGACCCAAATCACGCTGCACCGCATGTTAACCACATGGTCCGAGGCTTCGACATGGAATAGCTTGGGCAGCGGCATTCAAACCGATGATGTTGAAGCCATGTCAGCGGTGGATAGTAGTATCGCAAATCCCAACCTGAGCGGCCCAAACACCTTTTCTGGCATTGAAGCGACATTGCAGGCCTGGGCTAACGGAGATCCAAACCATGGTTGGGCAATCTTTACAAACAACGAAGATGGTTGGGATTTTTCCACTTCCGAAACCGCGACGCTTTCAGATCGCCCAATTCTGAAAGTATCCTATTACGACAATTCGTCTCCAACCATCACCTCTGACGGCGGAGGCGCAACGGCCAACGTCAACTCGAACGAGAATCAAACAGCAGTCACCACCGTTGTCGCAAATGACCCGGATGTGGGCGATACATTGAACTATTCCATTCTTGGTGGGGATGATGCCGCCCTGTTCTCGATTGGCTCTGGTAACGGCATTCTTGCTTTCGATACGGCACCTGACTTCGAAAATCCGGGTGATCTTGACAGTAATGGAACTTATCAGGTCATCGTTCAGGTGGACGATGGAAATGGTGGGATTGATATCCAGACCATTACTGTTACCGTTGATGACGTTAATGACGTTCCGGTTGCCACCGGCAATACGGTCGCAACACCGGAGGATTCACCTCTGGTAATTGGCCCAAGCGATTTCAACTACACCGATGCGGAAGGTGATGCACTTCAGTCGGTGACAATTACCAATCTTGTTCTCAATGGTGGAACGCTTACTCATTCATCCGGTGCAGTCACGGTCAACAATGGCGATACGGTAACCCTGGTCCAACTTGCAGACCTGACCTATGCGCCAGCGCTCAATTACAACGGCCCGGCAAGTTTTGACTATACGGTAAATGATGCGGATCCCGGCGTTGTAGCTGCTACTATGGACATCAATGTGACAGCGGTAAACGATGTGCCGGTTGCCACCGGCAATACGGTTGGAACTCCAGAAGATACCCCATTGGTAATTGGCCCGAGCGATTTCAGTTTTTCAGATCAGGAAGGTGATGCGCTTCAGTCCGTGACGATTACCAATCTGGTGCTCAATGGTGGAACGCTTACTCATTCATCCGGTGCAGTCACGGTCAACAATGGCGATACTGTATCGCTGGCCCAACTTGCAGACCTCACTTACTCTCCGGCACTCAACTACAATGGCCCGGCAAGCTTTGACTACACGGTAAATGATGCGGATCCCGGCGTTGTTGCTGCTACTATGGACATCAATGTAACAGCGGTGAATGATGACCCTGTAATTTCGTCAGACGGTGGTGGTGCAGCGGTGCTTGTAAATGCTGATGAGAACCAGACTCTTGTAACAACGGTAACAAGCAGTGACGTAGATGGCGGTACACCTGCCTACTCAGTATCCGGTGGAGCAGATGCTGCACTTTTCACAATTGATCCGAATACCGGTGCTCTCAATTTTGCATCCAATCCGGATTTCGAAGTGCCAACAGATTTCAATGGTGACGGGCAATATGAAGTAACAGTGCAGGCCGATGATGGAAATGGTGGGTTCGATACCCAGGCGATTACAGTAAATGTTACAGACGTGCCGGAAACGATCATTACTCCGGATCCTGTTGATCCTCCAGTTGATCCAGTTGGGCCGGATGACCCAATTGACACAGGTGATACCGATCCTGAGATTTCGGAACCAGAAAATGAAACAGATCCGGAAACAGAAATTGCACCTGGTGATGATGAAACCTCAGAAACAGGTGTTTTCGACGGCCTTAAGCTTGAAAAATCATTCTTGCATACAAGCCCGTTAATTTCTTGGTTCGTAAACATCGTCAGTGCTTCAGAGCCAGAGGAGGTTGAACAGGTTGAGTTGGGTGATTCACTGTCCAGAAGTTCGATTTTCGGTATCGAAAAACTAAGTGATTCAGCATTTCAAAGTGCGCTGGCTGACTCAATTGCAGAAATGAAAGATCATACTTACTCGTTTGCATATTCCATGACTGGTTTAACGATTGGTGCAGGTTTGGCGCTTACAACTGGTATCGTTTCTTGGACGGTGCGCGGTGGTGCAATCGCCAGTGCGCTTTTATCCTCAATTCCGGTCTGGAGAGGAATTGATCCGTTGGCTGTCCTGATTGCTGGAAAAGACGATGAGAATGAGCTTGCTGACGAAGAAGAAGCCAACGGCGCGAAGAAGATTGAATCGATCTTTGAAAAAGCAAGCATCGGAACGTTTGTGGGTAAGAAATTAGCATCATGAAAATTAACTACTCGCCAACTTTCAGGATAAGCGTCGCTTTGGTAACCATAACGATTTGTGCAGTTATCAGTGCTTATTTTTTTGGATTGATACCGGATGAAAGCAAAGCAGAACTTGATGCCCGGGCTAAAATTGCAGAGACCTTGACAGTTCAACTTGCCAGCGCGGCAGGACGTGACGATGTTGAAGCAATCCAGGAGACCATTGACTCACTTCAATTGAGGAACAGTGACGTGTTGTCAGTGGCAATGCGCAAAGCTGATGGCAAAGTCCTGATTGCATCTGACAATCATTCTATTGACTGGGTTGATCCCGGAGAGGTCGGTTCTACCCCTACCCATGTAAAAGTGCCATTGCACAATGGTGACAAGCTGTGGGGTCAGGTCGAAATTGCATTTAAACCGTTGTTGATAGACAAAACCTATTTTGGTATCCCGACATCCGTTGTTAATTTCACAGTATTCTTGGGAGCAGTTGGTTTTCTTGGTTATTTTTTCTTGCTGGGCAGAGCGTTGAAGGAATTGGACCCTAGTAAAGTAGTTCCAAAGCGCGTTCATGCCGCATTTGACACACTGGAAGAGGGTGTCGTCATACTTGATGAAAATGAAAACATTCTGCTCGCAAACGCATCTTTTTGCGAGATTATCGGGCAAAAAAACGAAACACTGTTTGGCAAGAAAATTGAAAGCCTGAGTTGGCGGCAATGGTCAGAAGAAAGCAAAATCAAGGAATTTCCCTGGCGCGTGGCAATCAATGAACGCAATTCAATAAAGGCAGTGAGCATGGGATTGCGTATTGCATCAAATGATGCTCGCAGTTTTTTGGTGAATGCGAGTTGTATCACTGATGACAAGAAAAATGTTTCTGGCGCAATTGTAACGTTCAGTGATGTAACGCCACTGGAGCGAAAAAACGAAGATTTGATCCAGGCTGTTCAGAAATTGAAATCGACTGAATTGGAAATAAATCGCCAAAACCGTGAGTTGTCATATTTGGCTAGCCACGATCCGCTCACTGGGTGCCTAAACCGCAGAGCATTCTTTAGCAAACTGGAAGAAGTTTACGAGAAGACCTCGAGCCAAGGTCAGCACCTATGTGCTATCATGGTCGACCTTGATCACTTCAAAAGTGTCAATGACAGATTTGGCCATTCAGTTGGCGATGACGTAATCAAGGGTGTTGCCCAAGTGCTGGGTTCAACATCCCGAGAAGATGTGTTGGTTGGTCGGTATGGTGGAGAGGAGTTCTGTATCTCGGTGAGTGGGGTTGATTCTGTGGAATGTAAGGAATTTGCGGAATCCATCCGCCAGAAAATCTCGCAAGCTTCTTCTTCCTGGTTTCCGGTAAAAGAAATAGCGACTGCAAGTATTGGAATTGCAATGTTTCCGCATGAAAAATGTTCAGTAATGGACATCGTAGATCTTGCAGACAAAGCGCTCTATCACGCGAAGGAGTCCGGGCGTAACCGTTCCGTTCTCTGGCAGGATATCGAAAATAGTGGTGGCGTTCTGAATTTGGTTGAGCGAGATTTGGAACAAACTCCCGACAATAGCAATCCAGCGATGGATCAGGCAACTGCAGGAACTTCGCAACAAATCGCTGCGTTTGGCACCATGGAAGCCGAAGAACAAAAGCTGTTTATCGATAGACTTTCACATTCCATTAGTCGCGCAGACCGCAGTGGAAATGTAGCGGCAGCATTGTTGGTTTCAATAAATTCAGCCGAAATAGTATCGGAAATGTTCGGAGAAACAGCAGCTGAGATGGTACAAAAGAGTATCGTCGATAAACTGGAAGATACTTTACGAAGAACAGATACGGTCGCGCTCTTGGAAAATGGAAACTCCAAACCAAGTCTTTCAAAACTCCCCAAAGACAAGATCGCAATTGAGATATCGGATGTAGCAAATGCCGACGTAGTGCTATGGATTGTTAAGCGGGTATTCGAAGCACTGCTAGAGCCAATAATGTTGGATGACGAGGCTATCTATCTGAACTGTAGTATGGGTGTGAGCGTTTATCCAAATGACGGCAACGATGCGGAAACGTTGATACGTAATGCCAGCGTCGCAGAGAGAAACGCCCGTCAAGGCAGTGAAAAGAATTCTTACCTGTTCTTTTCTGATGAAATGAATGCGAATACGCGAAACCAAATGGAAGTTGAAGCAGGAATTCGTCACGCATTGGAGCACAATGAGTTTTTACTTTACTACCAGCCAATAGTTGACGTGAATACACTCGAAGTCGCTGGGGTTGAGGCTTTGTTGCGGTCTTCCAGTTCGAAATTGGTCGACAAATCGGTTGAGTACATCGTCTCTGTTGCTGAGCAGATTGGCCTTATGCCCGAACTGGGGATGTGGATCATGAAAAATGCCATCTCGCAAATTGGTGCCTGGCATGCGGAAGGAATTCCAATTCCGAAAGTTTCGGTAAACGTTTCGGCTGCACAATTCTACAAGGACGACAATGTTGAGGAAATCTTGGACGTGATCACCAATATGGCGATCAAGCCGCAGCATCTCCAGATCGAGATAACTGAAACCTCAGAACTCCGAGACATCGAAGCGGCAGGTTTGGCATTGAAGCGTTTCCAACAATTGGGAGTGCAAATAGCTTTGGATGATTTTGGTGCAGGGCAATGTTCGTTAACTTATCTGCAAAAGTTTCGTCCGGATATTCTTAAAATTGATCGCAGCTTCGTCGAGCATTTGGGTTCAAGCAATGCTGATGAATCAGTAGTTGCAGTTTGCTCTGCACTCTCCAATCGGATGGGAATGCGTTTGGTGGCAGAGGGCGTGGAAACAGAAACTCAACTGGAGCGTATTCGGGACCTCGAGTGTCACGAAGCCCAGGGCTATTTGTTTGGTCGCCCAATTCCGTCCAAGGAAATGACCGAATGGTTGAGGATGTTTGCTACGAGTGAGCAATCGAGTAATGACGTTCCAGTAGCAATGTCCAAATCTGCATAGTAAAAATCGCATGAAAATACTCTGATAAACTCATTTCAGATGACCAAAGATCAGCAATTTCAACGCTGACTTTCTTTCAATTCTGTCCGTCGTGGTGGATACGGATGGTGTCCGTAATTCAACTTTTACTTGTAACGCTCAAATTGCTCTGAACCGTTTGCGCTCTTACTTTGATTATCAAGAATCAACCTTGAATTGCCCCGCATTTCTTGAAGTCGACGTAATGTTCTTTCATCAAAGCTCGCCACAACTGCAATTGCATCTTCACCATCGAATTCTTTGGCAAAGCCCAATGGGCGAACTCTAAAATGCAGTTGAACCAAACGCAGAAGCCAAAGTGGATTCATCTCAATAACTATAGAATGAATTTCGTTGGCAAGTCCCCATTCCACGATAGCTGACAGCAGAGTATTTCCTGCCGGGCTCAACTTTCTACCACCCTTGCGATATTCCTTGCATACGGTAAAACGCGTCCATTCCCAAATATTCTTGTCTTTTGGAATATCGTCTTCTGACAATTCCGGGTAGACTTCACTTAAGAGATAGGGTGATGTTGTGGGTAACATTCTTTGATATCCGATAAGTTTGCCTTCCTCATAAAGCAGCATATGCAATGCAATTTCCGTATCAAACTGATCAATTTCCCGCCCATCCGGTTTACGAAGATTATGCCACCCTTTTTCTTCAACGAAAACTTGATGCCTCAATCTGTAGGCGTCTTCCATTTGGGCTGCATATTTATCCGCGTCCATACCTCTGATCAATAGCATTTTGTATCCCCTGCTAGCGTGTCAAAGGCACAGCCTATTGGATTACAAAGATAAACCTATGGGGGAAGTCCCTACTTGTCAGTGGATAATTCCCTGCCGCAAAGCATTGGCAACCAATTGAGTTCGATTGATAGAATTGGTTTTCCTCATGCAATTGCACAGGTGCTTTTCGACAGTTTTGTCAGAGATGCCAAGGATCATTCCGATTTCCCAGTTGGTTTTTCCTTCAGTCACCCATTCCAGGCATGCGCACTCGGCAGGAGTAAGGGGAATAGCTTCTTGTAAACCTGTACATTTTATTAGCTCCAGAGCCTTGGCAGTTGCCAAAGCACCCACAACCTGGAAAGTAATTGTAGCTTCGGGGCTATGAGATACATTTGTGCCGGCAAAGCTCACCCCAAGTTTTGCACCATCAATGCTGATCATTGGTACTGTGACGCCCTGATTCAGTTTGAATTCTCTAGCTTCATTCATCACACGGAAATTTTGGGTTCCCAATTCATTCCACTTCAGGAGTTTGTCAGTATTCCGCGTGTGGGCAATTGTTGGATCTCGTTCCAGATACATATTGCGAAAATATCTGTCGGACCATTCACTTGGCCACTTGCCAAATAACACGTGAGACATTTGCTCGCTTGGCGTTAGGTTCTTTCTTGGCATAAGCCCGGCAAACACAAACTCAACGCCAAACTTACGTACAATATCTACCGTTAACTCCTGAACTTCCTCGGTTCGAGAGCAGCGGCTGAACATTTCTGTCATCGCAAATATATTGCCTAAGTCATTATTTCGCATTTGCCCAACCCACAAAGAGAGCAACCAAAAACAACGTATATAATTGTTTTCTTAAAGTGTAAAAAAACTAATTTAAGCATTGACTGTGAAAAATATATAATCTGTATTGATGGCTTCGATTATATTGGCCTAATGGCTGAGACTTTGTATTGTTCATGAAGTTAAACGCCTGCGAAGCTGGGGAATGAGCGAAACTGGAATGGTACTCGCCCTTTGATGCGGTCGCGGCTAGGTGTTTCTCCGAAGCGGGATTTATATGCCCGGGTAAACTGGGCGTTCCCGGAAAACCCACAAGCGATAGCAACATCCAGGATCGGTAACTCCGTTTGTGTAATCAGGCCTCTGGCTCGATCAAGGCGGACATCCAGATAATATCGGACTGGCGTTACACCCGTATGCTTGTGAAATAAACGAACCAGTTGTCGTTGTGAGATATTCACTTGCATGGCGATACGATTGATGGGCAACAAGTTCTCCAGATTGCCCTCCATGATAATAATGGCTTCCCGGAGCTTGGCGGGTGCGGAATATCCGACCGGTTCACTTCGGTCAGGTAATTGTCCTTCCTGCCCGCTTCGTAATCTATCGTGGAATATGTAACGAGCAGCGCCATTGGCAAGCTCGAGACCTTGCTGCATTCGTATGATCTCAAGCGCAAGATCAGACGCTGCCAGACCACCGCAGCAGCTGAGCGTGTTACCGTCGATGACAAAGATATCCTCATCCATTGTAACGTCAGGAAACAATTCCCGAAACGCAGCAATATGTTCATAGTGTACCGCTGCGCGCTTTTCCGATAACAGGCCGGCATAAGCCATGATGAAGGCTCCCGTGTCGAGACCGCAAACGGTGCTACCGCTCTGCTGGCAGCGATATAACCAGTGGAGCAATTTGGATTCGTTAAACCGCTCGGTATTCCAGCTTGAGTTTATCACCAGCATGTCAAATGGTAGCTCGAAAGGTTTCGGTATCTCAGAGACCGTGACCTCCATCCCGCTACTGGCTCGAACCATACCATTGTTGAGGCCTATGAAATGCCAACGGTATAAGTTGGTATTTCGTAGGTAGTTGGCCGAACGAAACGGATCGATAAACGCCTGCATGGCCATGGCGTTAAACCCATCTAGTAACAACATGCCAATTGTGAACGCGTTTGCTTCAGATTGTTCGGTAAAGTTGAAATTCGTCATATGGCTAAAAATACAAAATAATTGTCGATAAAAGTCAAATTAAATTGAATATTGAGAGTACTTTTTTTGAATTAACTATTGGAGACGATGGATGGGTAAGAGCAGACCGAATATTGTGCTGATCATGGCTGACCAATTGGCACCGCAATTTACCGGTGCCTATGGACACCCGCTGGTAAAAACGCCCCACATGGAGTCGCTTGCTGAACGTGGCATGCGATTTGATGCAGCATACTGTAATGCACCGCTTTGCGCGCCATCGCGTTTTTCATTCATGTCCGGACAGTTGGTCACCCGAATCGCGGCCTATGACAATGCCAGTGAATTCCCTGCATCAATCCTGACCTTTGCTCACTATTTGAGGGTAATGGGTTACCGAACCTGTCTTTCCGGTAAAATGCATTTCGTTGGACCCGACCAACTCCACGGGTTTGATGAGCGTATAACCACAGATGTTTATCCATCCGATTATGCCTGGACACCGGACTGGGAATTGCCCGATGAACGTATAGACAAATGGTACCACAATATGGATTCAGTACGTGAAGCCGGAGTAGGGCACGCAACGTTCCAACTGGATTTTGACGAAGAAGTTTCTTTTGCGGCCAAGCGCAGAATTTTTGATTTTGCACGTTATCAGGAAGAGCCATTTTGTATGGTTGCTTCATTCATCCACCCGCATGATCCATACGTGGCGCGTCCCGAGTGGTGGAACCTTTACAAGCCCGAAGAAATCGACATGCCGAAAAATGTCTTCGCGTTGGAGGAGCAGGATGGGTTTTCCAAACGCCTTATGGATGGCATTGAAGCAAGCACTGTAGCTGTAACGGACGATGAGGTTCGAAATTCCCGACACGCCTATTATGCCAACACATCCTATTTCGACAGTAAAGTCGGAGAACTCGTAAAGACCCTTGAGGAAGCGGAGCTTCTCGACAATACGATAGTGATTGTAATCGCAGATCACGGTGACATGCTGGGCGAACGCGGTCTGTGGTACAAAATGAACTTCTTTGAGCACTCTGCTCGTGTACCGCTGATCATGGCAGGGTCGGGAATTTCGATTGGAACGGCGAGTAATGCATGTTCTCTGGTCGATATACTACCGACCATGCTGGATATCGCAGCCCTGGATGGTTCAGAAAAACCTGAACTGGGGCAGCCAATTGATGGTCGATCGTTACTGCCGCTTGCGACTGGCAACAATGATGAAGTCGATGAGGCAATCGGCGAATATTGCGCAGAGATGACGCCGTGCCCGGTATTCATGATCCGTCGTGGAAAATACAAATACATTCACTGTGATGCAGATAAACCTTTACTCTATGATCTGGAAGCGGATCCAGACGAGTTGAAAAATTTGACCAGGTCAAAAGATCATTCGGATCTGGCAAAACAATTTGCCGACGAAGTGCGCGAACGCTGGAATTCTGAGGAAATCCGCCAGCATGTAATCACTACACAGAAGCAAAGACGAGCCATTCATGCTGCAATGCAAGCTGGCGAACGGGTTGATTGGGATTACAACCCGCCACGTGATGCTTCCCAAGAGTATGTGCGCAATCACATGGACTGGACAGTAGCCGCAGCGAAGACCCGGTTTCCTCATCTGGATGATGGAAGTGGGGGAAGAAAATGAGCACGGCAATTTCACCGGAAGACTTAAGAAGAGTCTCAGGCGGTTATGATGATCACCCAGCTAGATCACTTTCCCTAAACGCAGAAACCTACACCGAGGCAGATTGGTACGCTGCTGATTTACAGGTAATAATTTCACGGTCTTGGCAGTGGGTATGTCACATAGAAAAAGTGCGTGAACCCGGTTCGTACACAACGGTTGAAATTGCAGGAAAGCCAATTGCAATTGTACGCGATTGGGAGGGATGCCTGCGCGCATTCTATAATGTTTGCAAACATCGGGCACACGAGCTTCTTAGTGGTGATGGTAATACAACACGTATCATGTGCCCCTATCATGCATGGACCTATAAACTGGATGGTCAGTTGGCGCGCGCGCCCCACACAGAAAACCTGGAAGAATTCAGTGTTGATGACATTTGCCTTGATCAAGTGCAGGTCGAAGAATTTTGCGGATTTGTCTATGTGAACCTGAATCCAATTGCTGCTTCATTGAGCGAGCAATCGGGTGACCTTGAAACCGAAATCCGCCATTGGGCACCTGACATTGACAAGCTGACATTTGGCCATCGTTTGACCTATGACATCAAGTCAAACTGGAAAAACGTCGTCGACAATTTCCTGGAATGCTACCACTGCCCAACTGCCCACAAGGATTTTTGTGAGCTTGTCGATATGGATACGTACAAGGTTACAACCTATGGCATTTATTCCAGCCACATGGCGGATGCGGGCAATTCGCCAAATGCTGCCTATGATGTTTCCAATGCCAAGGTGAAAACCCATGCGGTCTGGTGGTTGTGGCCAAACACCTGTTTGATGCGCTATCCCGGTCGTTCTTCGATGATAGTATTGAACATCATTCCTGCTGGACCGGATCGAACTCTCGAAACATATGATTTTTTCCTGGAAACCCCGGAACCCAATGACATGGAAAAAGAGGTTATGCGCTATCTGGATGAAGTTCTGCAAGTCGAGGATATCAATCTGGTTGAGAGCGTTCAACGGGGTATGAATACACCCGCATTTAGCCAGGGACGTATCGTTCATGATCCAGATGGTTCTGGAAAATCAGAACATGCGGTGCACCATTTCCACGGCCTCGTTTTGAATGCTTACAATGAGGTTTTCGCCTAATGGGTGTTCTTGAGGGAAAAACTGCATTCGTCACCGGTGGAACAGGTGGGATTGGGTCGGCTATCTGCGAGCGGTTCGAACGGGAGGGTGCAGACGTCATCGCTGCTGATCTCACAGAAAATGGAGGCTCTGGTACTTTTCATCGGTATGACGTGACTGATGAGAACGGTGTCATTGATACTTTCAAGGAACTTGAGAGTAAGTGGGCCAAGCTCGATATTCTGGTCAACGCTGCTGGAATAGAAATTGAAGAAACCATTGAAAATACAACACTTGAACAATGGAACCGTATCTTTGCAATCAATGTGACTGGAATGTTTCTCACATCAAAATATGCGCTTCCCCTGTTGCGTGAGGCTGGAAAGGTGAGTCCGGCAGGTGCCAGCGTAATCAATTTTGGTTCCTATGATGGTTACATCGCTGATCCTGGCTTGGCTGCTTATTGCGCCACCAAAGGTGCTGTGCATGCCTTGACGAGAGCAATGGCCTGCGATCATGGGCCGGAAGGCATTCGGGTAAACGCAATTTGCCCAGGCTATGTTGACACCCCAATGCTGCAAAGTTTTTTTGAAGGGGATGGTTCCGGCGGTGATGGTGGAGATATAGAAACCCTGCAACAGGCGGTGCGCGATGTTCATCCGATGCGTACTTACGGAAAACCCGCCGATATCGCCAATCTTGTGAATTGGCTGGCTTCCGATGAAGCGCGGTACGCCGCTGGGCAGCTTTGGGTAATTGACGGCGGATTGTCAGCACAAGTTCAACAGATGAAACTTTAGCAAGAGGCGAGGTAGGGCAGAGCCCCGACCGGGAGAAAACAATGGCAAAACCAGTAATTATTACATGTGCACCGACGGGCGGAATTCATACGCCAACCATGTCGCCACATTTGCCGGTTACGCCAACAGAGATTGCTACTGCTGCAATTGAAGCCGCGGAAGCGGGTGCATCGATAATCCACCTCCATGCGCGGGACCCGGAAACTGGAAAGCCTGATCACCGGCCTGAAACATTCATGCAGTTTTTGCCAGTGATCAAGCAATCCACCAATGCGGTGATAAATGTTTCAACTGGTGGCGGATTAGGGATGACCATGGAGCAGCGTTTGTTGGCAGCTACAACAGCCAGCCCGGAAATGGCATCATTGAACATGGGTTCGATGAACTTCGGTATTTTCCCAATGCTTGAAAAGTACTCCGATTGGAAACACGACTGGGAAAAACCATTTCTGGAAATGACCAAGGACTTCATCTTCCCCAATACCTTCCGAACGATCGAGTATGCCTTGAAGGAACTGGGCGAGGGGCACGGAACGAAGTTTGAATTCGAATGCTATGATTTGGGGCACCTCTACAATGTTGCCTGGTTTGTAAACAAGGGGTTGATCAAACCTCCGTTTTTCATCCAGATGGTATTTGGAATTTTGGGTGGAGCAGGGGCTGATTTGGACAACCTCATGCACATGCACAACATCGCCGACAAACTTTTTGGTGACAGCTATGAATGGTCTGTACTGGCGGCCGGGCGCCACCAGATGCCGTTTGCTACCCAGTCTGCAATGCTTGGCGGAAATCTGCGCGTCGGGTTGGAGGATTCGCTTTACATTGGCCCAAAGCAACTCGCCAAATCGAATGCAGAGCAGGTCACGAAAATCCGGTCAATTATCGAGAACCTCGGTCTTGCTATTGCAACGCCCGACGAAGCTCGGGAACGTCTCGCGCTAAAGGGCGGCGGCATGGTGAAGTTTTAGCAGCAGGGGTTCAGGCGATACCATGATATTACAAGACAAAATTGCTTTGGTAACCGGCGGGCGACAGGGAATTGGTCGAGCAATTGCCGATACATTTGTGGATGAAGGTGCGTTAGTCCATGTGTGCGGGCGCGGGGGCCGACCTGATGAATTTCCGAAAGAAATCAGTTGGCAACAAATTGATGTTTCCAGTTCTGGACAAGTTGCCGATTTGGCTTCGGTGGTCGGTCGCTGTGATGTGCTCGTCAACAATGCAGGTGTTCAAATCGTGAAGGCCGTTGCTGATACAACGGATGAGGACTGGGATACCTTGATGGGAGCCAATGCGAAGGGTGTGTTCAATGTTTGCCGAGCGTTCATTCCCTTGATGAATGATGGCGGTTCTATCATCAATATTGGCTCAATCTCCGGCAATGTGGCTGATCCAGGTATGGCGCTTTACAACGCCTCCAAAGCTTTCGTGCATGGGTTGACCAGATCAATCGCAGTCGATCACGGTCCGCATATTCGCTGTAATGCTATTTGCCCCGGCTGGATAGAAACCGGAATGCTGGATGCGGGTTTCGATCTTGCAAATGATCCGGAAAAGGCAAGGCAGGATGCACTCAACCGCCATGCAATGCGTCGGTTCGGTAAACCGCAAGATGTTGCAAAACTTGCAGTCTGGCTTGCTTCGGATGCGGCAAGTTTCGTAACCGGACAGTGCTACATAATTGATGGCGGACTGACAGCCGCTTCACCCTTAAATCCAGGACTCTTTTGATGACCGAAATCAAGAATACTGCAGTGCTTGGCGCCGGGGTGATTGGCGCAAGCTGGTCCGCACTTTTTCTGGCTGCCGGAAAAAACGTGAATGTATTTGATCCTTCACCAACCGCGAAGAAAGACGTCGAAGCCTATATTGAAAATGCATGGCCAACTCTCATGGAACTTGGAATTGCAGTTGAAGGAAGAAAGGGAATTCTGGCGTTTTCTGATACTGCTGCAGAGGCGGTCAAGACATGCCAGTTCATACAGGAAAATGTTCCCGAGCGCATTGAAATTAAACACTCAACGTATGCCGAAATTGAGCCGCATCTGGAAAAGAATGCAATCGTGTCATCATCGGCATCTGGCCTGATGGTGAAAGAAATGCAAAAGGGCTGGAATGACCCATCCCGGTTTATACTTGGGCACCCCTTTAATCCACCGCATCTTATTCCATTGGTGGAACTGCTCGGCAATGAACAGACTGCAGATGGTGTGCTGGATATTGCAGAGGCATTTTACAGATCGACTGGCAAAGTCACCATTCGGGTAAACAAGGAAGTTCCCGGTCATGTCGCCAACCGTTTGCAAGCAGCACTTTGGCGGGAAGCAATCCATCTTGTGAACGAAGGCGTGGCTTCCGTTGAGGATGTTGATACAGCAGTTTGGTCGGGACCGGGATTGCGCTGGGCGGCAATGGGGCCAACAATGCTGTTTCATTTGGGTGCAGGAGAAGGCGGCCTCAGTTCATTTTGTAATCGTTACACTGACAGTTTCAATCGCTGGTGGGAAAGCTTGGGCGATCTAAGGCTCAACCCGGAAATCACCAAAAAATTATGTGCTGGTATTGATGAAGAAGCAAAAAGCCTACCGGTAGAGTCATTGTCCGCCAATCGCGACGCGCTAATAACCGCGATGCTCAAGGCAACAAAGGACATCAGGTAGTTGTTCTAGGTAACCGCTTTGAAACCAGGCGCCATTCACAGATTTTCTGCTAATCTTCGAATTAGGCGCTCTGCGATAAAGAGAAAATTACTATTACAGCGCGGTTAATGGTTCTCATCCCATCACAGTGTGTCATCAAGCTTGATACCGAGACGCTTCTGAAAGTTTCCACTGAAGTTCTGCGTTATGCGATCCGAAATCATGGCGATAATCGCCATGCCAATTCCGGCAATCATGCCGACACCGAAATCACCATCTCCAAGGCCAATGTAAATTTGTTGACCCAGATCGTTCGTACCCACAAGTGCTGTGATCACCAACATGGATATACCAAACATAATTGTCTGGTTTAAACCAAGCATGATGGTTGGAACAGCAAGTGGAAGTTTCACTTGCAGCAAGCGCTGGGAAGGAGTGGTGCCGATTGCAGTTGCAGCCTCAATCACTGTTTCAGGAAGATTGCGCAACCCATGTTCTGTATACCGAATTGCGGGAACAATGGCGTATGTGATTATCGCAAGAAGCGCAGTAAATTCACCGATCTTGAAAATCATCACAAATGGAATGAGGATAACAAACAGTGGCATGGTTTGGAGCGTATCGATAACTGGTCGAACAACCGCTGAAACTTTGTCACTTTCCGACGCCCAAATGCCTATCGCACTGCCAATCGTGAATGCCAACAGGACACCAACCCCACACAGGTAAATTGACAGCAAAGAGGGTTCCCAAATTCCAGTCAGCAACAAGAATGCGAGGCCTGCAGCGGTCCACATTGCCAATTTTGGCCCGCCTGCTTGCCAGGACAATGCAGCAAAAATCACAACAATCGCAATCCATGGAGTTCCGGTTAATCCGCTGTAAAGCACCAGTGCTGCAATAACCAGTGCATTGGCCAGCCCGGCCCGTTCCTGCCATGCGAGAAAGGCGGCGCCCGACAATACAAGCCCAATATAAATGGCGACAACAGTTGGGGTCATTGCAAAACCCCAAGTGAATGGGCTTATGGCTTGCGAGAAACCAACCTTTATCGGAAGCATGACAAAGAAGAAAGCCGCTGTTTTCATTGCTTCCAGGAATGTACGATACTCAACAAACACCCATTCCAGCGCCGCATTCATGCTTGGTGCGGGATTGAGTACCCAGCTGTCTGGCCATTCCGACAGGAAGCCAATCCACTGGCCAAGAACAGTGACTGTTAGTGCGGCTATCAGGCAAATAATCCAACCCCGCCAGCCAGGTTCATTGTCTGCAGTTCCGACTGTTTGGCTACGCATGGCAAAGCCCCAGGTAATACGATCCAAAGTCATCGCCATCAGCGCTATAACAATACCAGCAAGCAAACTTTCTCCAAATTGTGCTTTCCGCATCATAGAAAGCACTTCCCACCCTATGTCATTTGTTCCGCCAATGATGGAAGCGATAATTACCATGGAAAGCGAGGCCATTGTCGCCTGATTTACCCCAAGTAGAATCTGCCGTCTGGCAGTGGGCACACGAACACTCCAGAAAAGTTGCCATGGTGTGGCGCCACTCATGAGACCGGATTCGATAATTTCAGCTGACACACCGCGTAGTCCGACAATGGTATTTCTCACCATCGGCGGGAATGCATAAAGTACCGATGCGACCAAACCCACCGTCGTCCCAAATCCAAACAGCAACAAGATTGGCAACAGATAGGCGAAAGCCGGAATTGTCTGCAATAGATCGAGCATCGGCATGATTATCCGATAAGCCCTGTCAGAAATAAAACCCCATGTACCCAGTGCAAATCCAATGATAACCGCTAGCGGTATCGAAATCACAACAAGTGCAAATGAATTAATCGATTGAGACCAATATCCGAATGATGCCATATAAATTATGCTGATAGCGGAAAAAACGGCAAGTCCCATTCCACCTGCCCGCCACGCTGTGTATGTGACCAACAATAATGCTGCTGACCAGGGAATTTCATGCAAAACGGTTTTTGCCAGCAATATTGGCCAATCTATGAGCCAGGCAATGGCTTTGAAAAACCAGCCAAAGGTGTCCACAAACCAGCGCATACCGGTGTTCATCGGATCGGTAAGTGGAAGAACCAGAGCTTCAGGAAATTTTGCCAGCGGGCCCAATTGATTGCTGAAAATCACGCAACCAGCAACAACAAGAGTGACGACCCACCAAACGACACGTGATCGTTTTTCAGCGTCGGTCATATCACTAGTCCTTTACTGCGGAAGAGTCTGCTACACCGCTTGCAAGCGCAAGAATCACTTCGCGGCTCGTCAGGTGGCCCAGTGAACCATCTTCGGCGCGCACAGCCACACCTTTGTCGTGATTGGCTAAATATGGAAGAAGTGAAGCCACGTTCGTCTTGCCTTCCACTTCCTTGATGCCTTTTGGTGGGCGCTTCGAATTGCAAACATCACCAGCTGTCAGCACCAACTCCCAAGGCACATCATTTGTAAATTCGCGAACATAATCGTCAACCGGATTCAAAATCAAATCAACCGGACGACCAATCTGAACAACTTCGCCATCTTTCATGATTGCCATTCGATCCGCGATACGCAGAGCTTCAAGGAAGTCGTGCGTAATAAACACAATTGATTTGTGTAACTCTTGTTGTAAGCGCAGGAATTCATCCTGCATCTGCCTGCGGATCAAGGGATCCAGTGCACTGAATGGTTCATCCAGAAACCAGACTTCCGGTTCCACAGCGAGAGAACGTGCAATACCGACACGCTGTTGTTGGCCGCCGGATAATTGACTTGGAAAACTGCTTTCGCGTCCTTCCAGTCCGACCAACTCAATCACACGCTGGGCTCGTTCCAGGCGCTCTTTTTTCTCTAACCCCTGTAGTTTGAGGGGGAATGCCACATTTTCAAGCACATTCAAATGCGGCATCAAACCAAAGCTTTGAAAGACCATACCCATTTTGTGCCGACGAATGTCAATGAGTTCATCTTTGGAAGCTTTTAGCAGGTCTTCGCCATCAAGCAGAACCTCACCACCGGTTGGTTCTACCAGTCTGGACAAACAGCGAACGATAGTAGACTTACCTGAGCCGGAAAGGCCCATGATGACAAATATCTCGCCTTGCATCACATCAAAGCTGACATCTGCTGAGGCTACAATTCCACCTTTCTCGCGTATTCGTTGCGCAAGAGCCTTGGAATCACCGCCATTTTGTGAGAGTTGGTCATGGTTTTTCAGATAATTATCAGCATCTGGGCCGTATAGCTTCCAAACATGCCGACACGAAAGCTTCGGGATTGATTCCGATTGTATTTCGGTCATCTGGTCTGATTTCCGTTGAATGCTGCCTGAAGTAAAATAAAACTCAGTGGCAATATATTAAACTGCCACTGAGTTGGAAAGCGTTTATTGAGCAGCAGCTACCCAAGGTTGCCAGACTGACTCATTGTTCTCGAGCCATTCAGCAACTACTTCCTCAACTTTTCGACCTTTCTGATCGATTTCAAGGATAAGCGCATTTTGAATTTCATTGGTAAGAGACATTTGCTCTACCAACTTCATGGCTTTCGGAAACTTCTCAGCAAAGTCATCGGTTACAACTTTTTCGATGCGAGCTTGTTGAAAGCCACACGCGGCACCTTTTTTCTGGCTGCTCTCGTCGCAATCGCCTTCCGCTGAATCCCATTCTACCCAATTCACATCAATTTCAGCAAAAACCCAATGCGGTTGCCACAACATCATCAAAATTGGTTGTTCGGCAGCAACGGCACTCTTGAGCTCCGCAAGCATCGCTCCTTCTGAACCACCTGGAATCGGCTTGAATGGCAATTCAACCATCTTGACCAAATCCGATGATCGGGTGCCCCAATCAGCAGGATACGTAATCAATCGGCCTTTGGGAAAAGTGTCAGCAGCCGCAAATGCCTGGGCACAATCGTATAGCGCACTATAGGCAGGCAAACCCGGGCATTTGTCTTTCATGTAAGGAGGATATACCCAACCTTCACGTGGCTCCAGGCCGAGGCCGCCAACCACAATAATGTCACCGCTTTCGACAGCTTTTGGATAAATGTCACCGACATTGTTGGTCCAGACTTCGGGTTGAATATGCAAACTACCTTCGGCCAAAGCAGCAAACTGAGGCACGGCCCCAGCGGTTACATACTCAACTTCCTGGCCGATTTTTTCAAACAATGAACCCGCAAAATGGGCAGAAATATGCTGGCCGGTCCATTCATTGATTGCAATTTTGATTGGCTCGGCAAACGCGGCACCCTGCATGGCCACGGCTGCGACTGAAGCCAATAGTACTGTTCTGAATGTTTTTTTAGTTTTCATCCGTTTTTCCTCCCGGGATTTAGCTGTCCTAGCTTAATTTTCTTATTTACAGCATCGCTGACTGGACGATATTGGACGTCACATCCACGACATTTGCTAATTTATATACGACAATGAATAACATTGGAACCGGGACGATTGAAGGTGAAGTTGTATTAAATTCAAATTTCCTGAGCGTCGACCAAAGTGGTCTTAATATCAGCGGAGAATGCGTTAGATTTCTCGTTTTGCAATGATGTATGGTTCGCTGAAGAAATGCTCTTCAAGATTACCACCGTCACCATCCCGGTCAACGATGAGGAAATCAGTGGGTTTTTCCAGTGGTGTCAAAACTGAATGCCAGGTATTTCGCAGATAATTTATACCCTGGCCAGGTCTGGTTAGAAAAGCCAATGGTATGCCGGGACCGTCATCTGTTTCAGGTGCCACGACAACGAGAAACGAATTTGATTGCAGGGGAATGAAGGCTTGGCTACCCAGGGGATGGCGTTCAACCATTTCCAGAGTCAATGGTAATTTGTACGGTTTGGCGCGCCCAAGACTAATGATCGAATTCGCGTCTTTATCTATCAGGTCAACTTTTGCCAATGCGTGGTATCGGTCGCACATTTCGCTGTTTATTTTGTAGCTCGCATCCCGGTCGAAATCGATCAGGTCGCCATAGGGGGCAAAGGCTTCAGCATCCATCTGTTGAATATGTATGGTTTGCATGTTTTCGAATTACCTTAACTTCATGTGACGGTTTACATCCTTGTACAAAAGGTAGCGGAAATTCCCCGGGCCGCCTGCATAACAAGCCTGCGGGCAAAATGCGCGAAGCCACATAAAGTCGCCGGCCTCTACCTCCACCCAATCCTGATTGAGGCGGTAAACAGCCTTGCCCTCCAGCACATAAAGCCCGTGCTCCATAACATGAGTTTCGGCGAATGGAATTACTGCACCGGGCTCGAAGGTAACAATTGTGACGTGCATGTCATAACGCATGTCATTAGGGTCTACAAACCGGGTGGTTGCCCATTTCCCATCAGAATGTTCCATCGGGGCGGGTTCAATATTTTGTTCATTCGCGATTACCGGTTCGGGAATCTCAATTCCCTCAACATGCTCATATGCTTTTCGGATCCAGTGAAACCGGACAGGTTCTGTCCCCGTATTTATGATTCCCCATTTGCTGCCGGGCGGGATAAATGCATAACCGCCCTCTTGCATGACATGCTCATTGCCAGCCAATGTCACGGTCAATTTTCCTTCAAGAACAAACAGAACCGCCTCCGCGTTTTGGTCGGGTTCCGGTTGCTTGCTTCCTCCGCCAGGTGAGACCTCCATCAAATACTGCGAGAACGTTTCTGCAAACCCGGATAGCGGTCGCGCAAGTACCCACGCTCTTGAATTTTCCCAATGCGGCAACCGGCTGATAACAATATCCTGCATCACGCCGCGAGGGATCACAGCATAAGCATCTGTAAACACTGCGCGACCGGTGAGCAATTCGGTTTGCTTCGGCAAACCGCCGTGTGGTGCGAAATAACTAGGGGTACTCATGGTCTGTTACCTCAATCCTTTGGCAGTAGTTCATCGAGCCGCAACCGGGCGATGCGCTCAACTTGTTTGCATGCGGTTTTAAATTCTTGATCGCGAAAGTTGTCTATCCGCGTTTCGAAGGCTTCAAGTATTTGGTCCTTTGAAAGGCCCTTGACCGCAATAATGAATGGAAAGCCAAACTTTGAAACATAAGTTTCATTGAGTTCAGTAAACCGTTCCAGCTCCTTGTCTGTTAATGAGTCCAGTCCGGCATTTGCCTGTTCGCTCTCGGATTCTTTGGTAAGACGCTTGGCTGCCGCAAGTTTGCCAGCGAGGTCCGGATGGGCATTCAAAACATCGAGACGCTCATTTTCGCTGGCAGTCCGAAACTCGGCCGCCATCGCAGAATGCAGTCCAACCGCCGTGTCGTTGGCGCAGCCTAACTCTGCCTCAAATGCGCGTTCTGCGATCCAGGGGGAGTGTTCAAAAATTCCGCCATATGCATCAACAAACGCCTGTTTGGTCATTTGTGATGGGCGCTCAGATTGAGCTGGTGCCGGATGAGTCTTGTGCCAGTGGTCTGCAATATCAATTCGCCTCGCAAACCAGACATCTTTGTGGTTCGCTGCATAATCAAGGAAACGGGCAAGAGCAGCAGCGCGTCCAGGGCGACCAATCAGACGGCAATGAAGACCGATATTCATCATTTTGGCGCTACCAGTCTCACCTTCGGCGTAAAGCGTGTCGAACGTATCCTTCAGATAGGTGAAAAACTGATCGCCGGAATTAAAACCTTGTGGCGTTGAAAAACGCATGTCATTGCAATCGAGCGTGTATGGAATGATTAGCTGATCCTTGGCCTTGTAGTGATGCCAATAAGGCAGATCATCCGCATAGCTATCCGATACATAATCGAAGCCGCCTTCTTCGCAGACCAAATCAACCGTGTTGATCGAGCATCGGCCTGTGTACCAACCACGCGGACGTTCACCGGTTACCGCAGTATGAATTTTGATTGCCTCATCTATGTCGGCAGCTTCTTCTTTTTTGCTAAAATCCTTGTACTCAATCCACTTCAGGCCGTGGGATGCGATTTCCCATTCGGCGTTTTGCATTGCTTCAACTTGTGCTGGTGAGCGTTGTAACGCCGTTGCCACGCCGTAAACGGTAACCGGGATATTTCGTTCAGTGAACATTCTATGCAAACGCCAAAAGCCAGCGCGCACGCCGTATTCGTATATCGACTCCATGTTCCAGTGACGTTGATCCGGCCATGCTGTGGCGCCGACGATCTCGGACAAAAAAGCTTCCGAACCCGCGTCACCGTGCAGAATGTTGTTTTCGCCACCCTCTTCGTAGTTGATGACAATCTGAACAGCGATCTTCGCATCACCAGGCCATTTAGGATCCGGTAGTGTTTGGCCATAGCCATGCATGTCTCGGGGGTAGCGGTTTGGCAGTTTGTCATTCTCCATTACTTTAATCTTTCTGCACCTTAATGGAAACATCCCGGTAATTTATCTGAATATATTTGAAGGATCATCATGGCTATCTGTAACTATCCCAATTGTTTTTTGCACCGTTCGACCATGAATTCTATAAAAAGCCGGATCTTGGGATCTTGAAGTCTCTTGTGAGGATATATGCACGAGAAAGGGAGATTGGTCGGCGGGGTTTCTTGCGCTACTCTAACAAGATTGCCTTCTTTCAGATGGTTCGAAATTTCAAACACCGGTTTGTTGATGATGCCGTTCCCGGACAAAGCCCAGGCGGTTAATACATCTCCATCGTCTGATTCCAGTGGGCTTGTGAATTCATACCGTTTGACTTCCTCATCAACCCGAAGACTCCAAAAAAATTCAGTCGAGCCGGGAAACCGAAGCAACAAACATTTGTGATCGGATTCTCGAAGATCCTTCCCGTTTTTTGGCATACCATGCTCTTCAACGTATTTTGGTGATGCACAAAGGACACGCTCAAAATCGTGAATTGGCATTATCCGAAGTTCTGAATCAATCAAGCTGCCAAGCACAAATGCAGCGTCCAAACCTTCATTGGTAACATCAACCTTTCTGTCAGAAAGACGGAGGCGAACGTTGATATCTGGATATTTTTCCTGAAACTGCGGAACCAGCGGCGCAATTAGTATCTTTCCAATCCCAAGTGGCGCTGACACGAAAATGGTACCTTTGGGGTTGGAGGTTATTTCGCTGATGCTGCCTTCAACTTCGTAAATGGTATCGAGAATTTTAATGGCACCTTTGTAGAAAAGCTCGCCCTGCTGTGTTGGCCGCAGATTCCGGGTGTTCCTGTAAAAGAGACGAACACCGAGGTGTTTTTCAAGTTCGGATATTCGACTACTTGAGACTGCTGGGGAAACACGTAAATCCCGGCCGGCAGCTGACATGCTTCCCAATTCATAAACGCGAACAAATGTCTTTAGGTTGTTTACGTAAGACATGCCTTGGAGTATCATTATATAAAATATTTTGAAAGTCTTTTTATTTTATGGATATTTTATCTAACAAAGATTACTGACAGTATGATTCCAATAGGGACAAAGCCGTGTATGAATACGCAATAATCTGGGATTGGTTGGCATTTGCCGCGCGTTGGGTTCATGTGATCACCGGCATTGCGTGGATTGGATCTTCATTCTATTTCATTGCGCTTGATCTCGGTTTGCACAAGCATTCCAAACTGCCAAAGGGTGCCGCTGGAGACGAGTGGCAGGTACATGGCGGAGGGTTTTATCACATTCAAAAATACATGGTTGCTCCAGCGTCCATGCCGGAACATCTGACATGGTTCAAATGGGAAGCTTACAGCACCTGGTTGTCCGGCTTTGTGCTTCTGTGTCTTGTCTATTACGCCGGTGCTGAACTTTACCTGGTTGACCGGAACGTGCTGGATGTCTCCCCAATGGCTGCCATTGCCATTTCGATTGGATCCATCGGGCTTGGCTGGGTAGTCTATGATTTGATTTGCAAATCTCCATTAGGTACAAACAACACTACCTTGATGGTCCTGTTGTACTTTGTGCTTGTGGCGATGGCTTGGGGTTACACCCAACTCTTCACCGGCCGAGCTGCATTTCTGCACTTGGGAGCTTTCACCGGCACAATCATGTCGGCAAACGTGTTCTTCACCATTATTCCCAATCAGAAAAAAGTTGTGGCGGACTTAATCGCCGGCAGGACGCCGGATCCAGCGCTTGGCTTGCAGGCAAAACAACGTTCCACGCACAACAATTATTTGACACTGCCGGTCTTGTTCCTGATGCTTTCAATTCATTCACCACTGGCATTTGGAACTGAGTACAATTGGATCATCGCGTCGCTGGTATTCTTGATGGGCGTTACAATTCGTCATTACTTCAATTCCAAACATGCTCGCGCAGGAGACCCAACCTGGACCTGGCTCGCAACTGCACTCCTGTTTGTAATTATCATGTGGCTTTCGACGGTGCCGAAGGTTCTGAGTGGAGATTTGGATGAATCTTCAATGACAACGCATGAGCAGAAATTTGCGCAAACTGAGCAGTTCGAAAATGTAAGGGATACTGTTTTGGGCCGATGTTCCATGTGCCATGCTGTGGAACCCTCATGGGAGGGAATTCTGACCGCACCGAAGGGTGTTGTCCTGGAAACAGATGCTCAAATAGCACGGAATGCGAGGGAGATATATCTACAGGCTGGTCGTAGCCATGCCATGCCACCGGCAAATGTTACAGCTATCAGTCAAGAAGAACGTGAGATCATTGCACAATGGTATCAATCCGCAATTTCCGGGGGATCCTGATTATTCATGCAAAGAGGGAAATCCAATATTTATCAAATTATTTTTGAAACACTTGCGGGAGGGGCTGCATTCTAATTGGACTGGATACGGTGAATAATTGATCGAACTTATTCATGTGGTGGGCTTGCCAAGGAATGGATGCGCACCGATGATGCCTCAGGAGGAGGAATGGGCCGTTTAACTACCCATGTACTGGATACCGCATCGGGGAAACCCGCTGCCGGATTGTCTATTTCACTTTCCCGGCTTGATGGTGATACCCGGCAGTTGCTGAAAACTGTCAAAACCAATTCTGATGGTCGCTGTGATGGGCCACTCCTGGATGGGGATGAATTCACCGCAGGAGAATATGAACTGGATTTCGATGTAGCTGCGTACTTCGGTCGGCAGGAGGAAAATCCATTTTTGGGAACTGTTCCCATACGCTTTGGTGTTTCTGATTCAACACAGCACTACCATGTGCCGCTTCTGGTTTCGCCCTTCAGCTTTTCAACGTACCGGGGAAGTTAGAAAGCTATGGCCAAAATCCGCAACCAGATACGCTTCCGATTGAACGATCAATTGATCGAGCTGGATGATATCACTCCGGCGCTCACCTTGCTGGATTTCTTGCGTCTGGATCAAAAATTGTGCGGAACGAAGGAGGGTTGCGCTGAAGGCGACTGCGGAGCGTGCACTGTGTTGGTCGGTCGTTTGAGCGGCGGAGAACTGGTCTATGAGTCGGTCAATGCCTGCATTCGATTTGTCGGTTCACTGGATGCATGCCATGTGGTGACGGTCGAGCATCTGAAAAGTAAGGATGGTAAACTTCATCCGGTTCAGCAAGCCATGGTTGACAATCATGCAAGCCAGTGTGGTTTCTGCACTCCAGGTTTTGTGATGTCGCTGTACGGCCTGTGGATGACCAACCCCAAGCCATCAAACAACGATATAGAAACTGCCCTTCAGGGTAATCTTTGCCGGTGCACGGGGTATGAGCCGATCATCCATGCGGCACAATCAATTTCAAAAAATGGCAAGGTGGATGATGATCCGCTAATTCTTGAACGCCAATCCGTAAAACGACAGCTTGTCGAATTGAGCGATGGTGCACGAGTGGAAATCCATTACAGTGATGAATTGTTGATTGTTCCCTCGAGCGTTGAAGATCTGGCGGACGCCAGACAAAACCATCCCGATTCCACCATTGTAGCAGGTTCTACAGATGTCGGGCTCTGGGTTACTAAAATGATGCGAAATATTTCACCGGCAATCTTCATTTCCCACCTTGAAGAATTGCATGGAATTAATACCAAAAATGACAGCATCAATGTTGGGGCTTGCGTCACTTATACCGAAATGCAGGGCCTGATCAGTAGCCATCTGCCCCAGTTGAAAGAGTACTGGAACCGGATCGGTGGTGAACAGGTCCGCAATATGGGTACAATCGGTGGAAATGTTGCCAATGGTTCGCCTATTGGTGATACCCCACCCATTCTCATTGCGCTCGGCGCTACCGTAACATTGCGATGTGGAAAGAAGCAGCGATCAGTGTTGCTTCAAGAATTCTTTATCGACTACGGCAAGCAGGACAGAGAACCAGGTGATTTTGTCGAGAGCATCAATATACCGCTTCCTGCGAAAGGCGATGTCTTTGCTGCCTACAAAGTTTCGAAACGGCGCGATGAAGATATTTCAGCTGTATGCAGTGCCTTTAAACTCCGCATTTCGGATGGAGTTGTGAGCGACGCGATAATTGCTTTCGGTGGAATGGCCGGGATCCCAAAACGAGCGTCAGATGTTGAAGCTGAATTGATTGGGAAACCCTGGAACGAAGAAAATGTTTCAAAAGCAAAGGCCAGTTTTGACAAGGACTTCACCCCATTGTCCGATTGGCGCGCATCTGCCGAATATCGAGCGCTCATTGCAAAGAACCTGCTTCAGCGATTTTTCCTTGAGTCTACTGACGGTAATTCAGTGACTCGTCTCAATCGTGACAAAGCGGCTTGAGGTGAACATGAACAGGCAGGCAAATATTACAGACAAAATGGTCAGTCCGGTTAACAGGGACGTATTTCATGACTCTGCCCACAAGCATGTCAGCGGTGAAGCGGTTTACATCGATGACATGGTCGAGCCAGCCGGATTGCTGCATGTCTATTTGGGCTTGTCACAAATCGCAAATGGCTCAATCAAATCATTGGATTTGTCCAAGGTACAATCCGCATCCGGCGTCTTGGGTGTGCTTGCGTCGGACGATATTCCGGGCAGCAATGATGTAAGTCCAACGGGTAAACACGATGATCCGGTATTTGCGCAGAAGATAGAGTTTCACGGTCAACCCATTTTTGCAGTTATTGCAGAGACGAGGGAGGCGGCCCGCAATGCCGCTGCTCTTGCAAAAGTGGAGTACGATACCGAGCCCCATATTACGGATGTTGCAGCGGCACGCGAAGCAAATTACCCCTTCGTTACTGAACCCCTGACCTTGAAACGGGGTGATGCCAGTACCGGATTAAAGGTGGCAAAAAATCGCCTGAATGGCCAAATGCGGGTAGGTGGTCAGGATCATTTCTATCTGGAAGGTCATATCGCGATGGCGATACCGGGTGAAGATGATGATGTGACGGTATACTCATCCACTCAACACCCAAGTGAAGTACAGCATATGGTAGCTCATGTGCTGAACGTTTCTTCTAATGCGGTCACGGTGAACATTCGCCGGATGGGTGGTGCCTTTGGCGGCAAGGAAACGCAGTCAAACCTGTTTGCCGCAGTTGCAGCGGTAGCGGCGAAGAAGTTCAATCGGGCAATAAAAATTCGTCCAGACCGCGATGATGACATGGTTGCAACGGGAAAGCGTCATGACTTTTTGGTGGATTACGATGTCGGGTTTGAAGATAACGGACGGATTTCAGCAGTAGATGCAACCTTTGCTGCTCGATGTGGAAACTCAGCAGACCTTTCTGGCCCGGTAACGGACCGGGCACTGTTTCATGCGGATAATTGCTATTACTATCCCAACGTTCTTTTGAAATCTCAGCCCTTCAAAACAAACACTGTGTCAAATACAGCGTTTCGTGGATTTGGCGGACCGCAGGGTATGGTAGGTGGCGAGCGCATCATCGAGGAAATCGCTTACGCACTTGGCAAGGACCCTCTGGAAATTCGAAAGGTCAATTTTTATGGGGGCGATGGGCGAGATGTTACGCCCTATCACCAGCAGGTTAGCGACAACATTGTTGGCCGACTTGTTGAAGAACTTGAAGCTTCCAGTGACTATCAAAAACGCCGTAAGGCTGTTTTGGAACACAATGCGAAACAGAGTGTAGTCCGCAAGGGAATTTCACTGACACCAGTCAAGTTTGGTATCTCATTTACAGCCACCTGGTACAATCAGGCCGGTGCCCTGGTTCACATTTACAATGATGGTTCTATCCATCTGAACCACGGTGGCACTGAAATGGGGCAGGGTTTGAACACCAAGGTTGCCCAAGTACTGGCTGACGAATTTCAGGTGGCCCTCGACAGTATCAAGATCACTGCGACGCATACGGGCAAGGTTCCCAACACCTCTGCAACTGCTGCTTCTTCCGGATCCGACCTTAATGGCATGGCGGCGGCCAACGCGGCGCAACAAATCAAAGCACGGCTCGTGAATTTTGCGTGCGAAAAATATGGCGTGAAACCCGATCAGGTTCGGTTTGAGCAAAATAAAGTGCGGTTCGGCAAGGAAACTTTGGAATTTCCGGATTTTATCAAGGCAGCTTATATGGCGCGGGTGCAATTATCTGCCGCAGGCTTTTACAAAACACCAGATATTCACTGGGATCGTGAGGCCGGAACAGGCAGGCCGTTTTACTATTTTGCCTACGGTGCCGCTGTTTCGGAGGTCAGCATTGATACCTTGACCGGCGAGTATCACGTAGACCGCGCCGACATTCTTCATGATGTTGGTCGCTCGCTTAATCCCGCTATCGACAAGGGTCAGATTGAAGGGGGCTTTGTACAGGGAATGGGCTGGCTGACAACTGAGGAACTGTGGTGGGATGATGAGGGACGCCTTAAAACTCATGCTCCCTCTACCTACAAGATACCTCTTGCCTCTGATCGACCGCGCATATTCAATGTTGCTCTGGCGGATTGGTCAGAAAATCGGGAGATGACAATTCGCCGTTCAAAGGCAGTTGGCGAACCACCACTGATGTTGGCGATATCGGTTCTGGAAGCCTTGTCGATGGCCGTCGCTTCTGTTGCCAACTACAAAGAATGCCCGCGTCTTGATGCCCCGGCAACTCCTGAATGCGTATTGATGGCAGTCGAAAGGCTGAAGGGGGCGGAACATGTATAAGATCAGACACGATCTGGAAAAGTTTCTGCAATCCGCAGGTGCATTTGCGCTTGTGGAAATTGAAATGGTGCACGGATCAACGCCGCGCGAAAAGGGTGCTTGGATGCTGGTCTCCAACGACAGAACTTTTCGAACCATTGGTGGTGGTCAACTAGAAAACATGGCTATTGAGAAGGCGCGCAAACTCCTCAGTGCACCGGATGGAAAATCGGTCGAAATGCGAATTCCGCTCGGACCCCACATTGGGCAATGTTGTGGCGGGTTGGTGAATCTACGAATTGCGCGATTAGGCAATTCCGAAATCGCTGACTTGGCCAACCGTTTCAAATTGGAGATGGATGAATTGCCGGATGTTCTGATTTTCGGCGCGGGACATGTAGGTAAAGCACTCGCCCAGGCGTTGTCTTTGCTGCCTGTTAAGCCGATACTGATTGATACCCGGGTGGAAGAACTAATGTCTGCGCCAAAGCATGTGGATACACGTCAGGTTGCAATACCAGAAGCTGAAGTGCGTAATGCACGCAACGGCAGTGCTTTCGTTATTCTCACCCATGACCACTCGCTCGATTTTCTCATTGCAAGGGAAGCATTGGCTCGCAGAGATGCGGCCTATGTTGGGATGATTGGTTCCCGCACAAAACGGGCCACGTTCCGCAATTGGCTCCGCCGCGAAAATGGAAATGAGGTCGGCATGGATCAACTGGTATGTCCGATTGGGGACGGACCGGTTTCAGACAAACGCCCAGAAGTTATTGCGGCACTCGTTGTTGCAGAAATTGTTTCGTGTCTGGATGCAAGAGCCAACAAATGCCAAAGCGCTAAAATTCAACTTGAAAACATCAAAATTACCGGGGTAGGTGGATGAACAACCAACCAGACAATCGCGTTGAACTGCGTGGTATCACCAAGGCCTTTCCGGGAGTTCTGGCCAATGATGATGTGAGTTTTAAAATAGCGCCGGGAGAAATTCACGCCCTGTTGGGTGAAAATGGTGCTGGCAAGTCAACTCTGGTCAAGATGATCTACGGCATTATGCAACCAGATGCCGGTGAAATCATTTGGGAAGGGTCCCCGGTAATCGTCACCAATCCAAAGGCCGCCCGCAAGATGGGCGTGGGCATGGTGTTTCAGCATTTCTCCTTATTTGAGGCGATGACAGTTCTGGAGAATATTGCGTTGGGAATGGACAGCAGTATCTCACAATCTGAGTTGGAAGGTAAAATTCGCGATGTGATGCACAAATATGGA
Source organism: Hyphomicrobiales bacterium (assembly GCA_021775455.1). Classification (GTDB taxonomy): domain Bacteria; phylum Pseudomonadota; class Alphaproteobacteria; order Rhizobiales; family Rhizobiaceae; genus JAALLB01. Next base: position 49,493 of record JAJFHU010000045.1, read on the forward strand.
TTAAAACTAGATCCGCATCGAATTGTCAGCACTTTAAGTGTTGGGGAGCGGCAACGCATCGAGATTGTAAGAGCCCTGCTGCTTGATCCAAAACTCTTGATTATGGATGAACCGACTTCAGTCTTGACGCCGCAGGAAGTAAATCAGCTGTTTGGAACATTACGGCAGCTGTCCTCAACTGGGTGTTCCATCCTTTACATCTCCCACAAACTCCATGAAATCAAGGAACTGTGTGAGCAGGCAACCATTCTAAGAGGCGGCCGGGTCGTGGGTGACTGCGATCCGCGAAAAGAAACCTCTACCAGTATGGCGGAAATGATGATCGGCGGGAACCTCAAACAGGTATCCAAGGGCGATGATCGCAGTTTTGGCCCAGTGAAGATTGCCGTTGATGGTTTAACTCAAGCTGGTGATGGAAATTTTGGGATGGCATTGGACAATATTTCCTTTTCCGTGCGCTCTGGGGAAATTTTCGGAATCGCTGGTGTGGCCGGTAACGGCCAAAACGAGTTGATGCTTGCATTGAGCGGGGAAACTCAATCCAACAGCGGCAATGCGATCCGACTGGACGATAGACCGGTTGGAGAAATTGGATGCCTGCAGAGAAGGTCTGAGGGGCTGTGCGCAGTGCCAGAAGAGCGCAATGGCCATGCCGCGGTCCTCGAATTCAGCCTGACCGAAAATTCTATCCTGACTGCCCGGGACCGAATGGGTTTGTCAAAGAATGGCCTGATCAGCAATTCAAACGCTGTGTCTTACACTGATCAGGTAATTTCAACGTTTGGCGTTAAGGCAACCGGAGCTGAATCTACCGCTGGATCATTGTCTGGCGGTAATCTTCAAAAATTCATTGTCGGGCGGGAGATCATGCAAAATCCTGAAGTGCTTGTCGTTTCTCAACCAACCTGGGGGGTTGATGCTGGTGCGGCCGCAACCATCCACCAAGCGCTGTTTGATCTTGCGAACAATGGCTCGGCGATCATTGTCATTTCCCAGGATCTCGATGAATTGCTCGCAATTTGCGACAACATTGCGGTGATTAACGAGGGCATGTTGTCCAAAACACTGAAAGTAGGTGAGGCATCAATAGATGAAATTGGCCTTCTCATGGGCGGTGTCCACGGTGACCCCTTCGCCACTGCTGAAATGACGGAGGCTGTCCATGCTCATTGAACTTGAACGACGAAAGCAGCCAAGTCGTACCATGTTATACCTCACGCCGGTCATTGCCGTTCTGTCAACTATGTTTGCAGGGGCAGTCATATTCACTTTGATTGGTCACGATGGCATTGGCGCGGTGCGCGAAATCTTCATCACACCGCTGATAGATCCCTACAAGTGGCAGGATCTCGGCATCAAGGCAGCTCCACTCATTCTGATAGCGTGCGGTCTGGCATTCGGTTTTCGGGCCAATGTCTGGAATATTGGTGCCGAAGGGCAGTATGTTATTGGCGGACTTGCTGGAACCGGCATTGCCTTGGCAACCTGGGGAATGGAAGGCTGGTGGATATTGCCATTGATGTGCCTGGCCGGAATGGTTGGTGGCGCTCTCTACGCGGCAATACCGGCATTCTTGAAAACCCGATTGCAGGTAAATGAAATCTTGTCCAGTCTGATGCTGACTTACGTGTCGATCCAGTTGCTTTACTATTTGATGAGAGGGCCGTGGAAAGACCCTGATGGGTTCAACTTCCCGCAAACGCGCCTGTTCACGGATTCCCAGATATTGCCGGAGATTATTCCTGGAACCATTGTGCATCTGGGCGTGCCACTGGCCCTAATCATTGTTTTGATTGCGTGGATTGTGCTGGATAAGTCGGTTTTCGGCTTCCAGATACGCGTTGTGGGTGCAGCACCTGCTGCTGCTCGATATGGCGGCTTTAGTGCCAAAAAGACAATTTGGGCTGCAATGCTGATAGGCGGTGGATTTGCTGGATTGGCGGGGATTTTTGAAGCTGCTGGTCCATTCGGCCAGATGGTGCCGCAATTCCCTACTGGATACGGATTTACAGCAATCATCGTGGCGTTTCTTGGAAGGCTCCATCCAATCGGAATAATATTGGCAGGAATAATACTCGCAGTATCATATGTCGGCGGTGAAATTGCACAAACATCGCTGGGGTTACCAAACGCAGCTGCCGGAATTTTCCAGGCCATGATGTTATTCTTTCTGTTGGCGACGGACATTCTTGTACGTTACCGCCTCAAATTTTCATCCACCGTGACGTCAGGAGATGCATCATGAATGATACAATCCTGATATCCATACTGATGACCATCGTTGGCGCTTCGACTCCAATATTGCTTGCGGCAATTGGTGAACTGATTGTCGAGAAAAGCGGAGTTCTCAATCTAGGCATCGAAGGCATGATGCTGATCGGGGCCGTAACTGGTTTTGCTGTGGCAACAACTACCGGGCAACCGGTATTGGCAATCCTTGTTGCGATGTTGGCAGCAATGGCAGCTTCATTCCTGTTCGGCTATCTGACATTGACACTAACAGCCAATCAGGTTGCAACGGGTCTCGCCCTGACGATTTTTGGAATTGGTTTGTCCTCGCTAATGGGAGAATCCTATGTAGGTAAGACAACAGAAGTTTTCGGTTCCTGGTTCCCAAGCGGGTTGGCGGAACACCCGCAACTACGGGTAATTTTTGGCTATAGTCCGATTGTGTATTTCTCATTGATAATGACTGTCGCAGTAAGTTATTTCCTGCGTAAAACGCGCGCCGGATTAATACTGCGCGCTGTTGGAGAATCCGATATTTCCGCCCATTCAATAGGATATTCTGTAATAGGAGTGCGCTATGCCGCAGTTTTGTTTGGCGGGGCGATGGCAGGAATTGCGGGATGCTATTATTCACTTGTTCTAACGCCGCTGTGGTCTGAAGAACTGACTGCAGGACGAGGCTGGATAGCACTTGCTCTAGTAGTGTTTTCTGCCTGGCGTCCCGGAAGATTACTGCTCGGCGCCTATCTATTTGGAGCTGTCATGACATTGGAGCTTCACGCAAAAGCTGCGGGATTTTCCTATGTCGCACCGGAAATGCTGGCAGCGATGCCTTATCTGGCGACCATTGCTGTGCTGGCATTGATCTCATTGAAAAAATCAGGCGCGTCTGCAGCACCGGCGTGCCTCACAAAACCATTTAAACCAAACGCTTAAAATTCAACATCGGGAGGAATTATGATGAAGAAGTTTACAAGAAGAAGTGTTCTAAAGTCCGCAGCCGTGGCTGGTACGCTGCCACTGCTTGGTAAATCCGCTTTTGCGGCTGACCCACTAAAGGTTGCATTTGTATATTTGGGGCCGATTGGTGACCATGGTTGGACCTATGCCCATGAACAGGGACGCGTCGCAGCAGTTGAAAAGTTTGGCGGAGCCATTGAGGCTACCTACGTCGAAAATGTAGATGAGGGACCGGATTCCGAACGTGTGGTCAGGCGCCTTGTTGAAGAAGGTAATGATCTGATTTTTACCACATCTTTCGGATATATGAACCCGACCTTGAAGGTTGCAAAACGCAACAAGGAAGTGAAATTCGAGCACGCTACCGGTTATCAACAGGCTCCAAACATGTCGACCTACAATCTGCGTTTCTACGAAGGCAGGGCGGTATGTGGAACGATTGCTGGACATATGTCCAAGAGCGCAACAGCCGGATACATTGCTTCATTTCCAATTCCAGAAGTTGTAATGGGAATCAATGCTTTCACCCTGGCTGCACGGCGGGTTAACCCCGATTTCAAAACGAATGTTCTATGGGTATCCAGTTGGTACGACCCGGCAAAAGAAGCAGATGCAGCCAAAGCATTGATCGACCAGGGTGCAGATATCATCTCACAGCATACGGACAGTCCGGCAGCACTTCAGGCTTGCGAGCAACGCAACCTGATGGCATTTGGCCAAGCTTGGGATATGTCATCCTTTGCCCCGAATGCACACTTGACGGCAATACGAAACAACTGGGGTGTTTACTACATTGACCGGATTCAAAAAGTTCTGGACGAAAAGTGGGAAAGTGGAGACACTTGGTGGGGATTCCAACAAGGTGCAATCGAGATGACTCCTTACAATAAACGTATCCCTGCAGATGTAGTAGCAGCGGCTGAAGCCGTCAGGACTGGCCTTGCAGATGGTAGCGGCAACGCATTTTCCGGCCCTATCAAGGATCAGGCTGGTGAAGTACGCCTTGAAGAAGGCGCTTTGACTGATGGTGATCTCCACAAGATGGAGTGGTATGTTGAAGGGGTCCAAAGCTAAGGCTGGGCTTCAACACTACACACAACAAGAACACTCAGCGGGGGCACTCAGCCCTCGCATGAGAATATATGCGCGGGCTTGTAACCATCATGAGCATCACAATAATTCGTGGCCGTATCCTGAATTTTATTGAAGAGCCCAAGGCTCATGATGATGAGTCTTGCTATAGCTACATTGAAGATGGCGCAGTCGCTGTTGAAGGCGGAAAAATTATTGCCTGTGAAGAGTACGATGCTATCCGCAAACAGTATCAAGAAGTGCAGACTGATGATCACCGGCCAAATCTGATTTTACCCGGCTTCATCGACACACATCTCCATTTTCCACAAACCCAGGTTATCGGTTCATTCGGTGCAAAGTTGCTCGACTGGCTCAACAACTACACATTTGTTGAAGAACAAAAATATGCTGATCCTGCCCATTGCAAACGTATGGCGGGATACTTTTTCGATTTTCTTTTGAAACACGGAACAACAACCGCCGTTGCTTTTTGTTCAGTTCACAAAGCATCGGCGGAAGCGTTTTTCACTGAGGCAGAACGTCGAAATTTGCGAATGATTGCAGGCAAGGTAATGATGGACCGCAATGCGCCTGAAGCGCTCTGCGATACACCGCAATCGAGTTACGACGACAGCAAGGCGCTGATTGAGAAATGGCATGGACGGGGCAGGGCACACTATGCAATTTCTCCGAGGTTTGCAATCACATCTACTCCAACTCAACTGGAAATGGCGCAGGCTTTGGTGCGGGAGCATCCAGATTGTTACATGCAGACACATTTATCTGAAAATCACGACGAGATTGAATACGCCAGGGAGCTTTATCAGTCGGCGCGGGATTATCTCGATGTATATGAGATGTACGATTTACTCGGGCCTAAAAGCCTGTTCGGCCACTGCATCCATCTATCAGAACGCGAATGCGAAGCGATGGCGGAAACCGGATCGGTTGCAGTGTTCTGTCCGACCTCAAACCTGTTTTTGGGAAGCGGTCTTTTCGACATGGATGGGTTGCAGGCAAAGGGTGTGCGCACTGCAATAGCGACTGACATTGGAGGGGGCACCAGCTACTCCATGCTCAAGACGCTGGATGAAGCTTACAAAATACTTCAGCTACGCAACCAGATTCTCAATCCGCTGAAGTCATTCTTTATGATGACCCTTGGCAATGCTCGCGCACTGTCGCTTGAAGCGCAGATTGGAACTCTGGATGCGGGAAGTGAGGCGGACATTGTGGTCCTCGATTCCAGTGCCACGGATGCAATGGCATTACGCATGGAGACTGTCGAAACGCTGAGCGAAGAATTGTTCATGTTGCAAACGATGGGGGACGATCGCGCTGTCTCAACGGTATATATTGCTGGGCGGATGCAGGATATTATCTGATTACAAACTGTCCGCCAGCCGGTGCGCAAGATGATTTTGTTTTTCAATCACGGCGCCGATTTCAACTTCCTCAAGGTTGCCAGATTTGACGACGCATTTTCCCTCTACGACAAGATCACGCACATTCATGGGGCCGCACAACACCAATGCAGCAACGGGATCCCAGCTACCGGCTGCTTCCAGTCCTGAAATGTCCCATATGGCAATGTCAGCACGTTTGCCGACTTCGAACGATCCACAGTCATCACGGCCCAGCACGTTTGCCCCTCCAAGTGTTGCTATCTCCAGCACCTCTCGGGCACTCATGGCATCTGCACCATTTTGCACCCGTTGCAGCAACATGGCCTGACGCGCTTCTGAAATCATGTGTCCAGCGTCATTGGATGCTGAACCATCAACTCCCAATCCAACTTTTACGCCAGCATCGCGCATGGCTCGAACCGGGGCAATTCCAGAACCGAGCCTGCAATTGGAACAGGGGCAATGGGCGACACCGGTTCGGGTCTTGGAGAAAAGATCAATCTCTCGCGTATCCAGTTTCACGCAATGGGCATGCCACACATCATCACCGATCCATCCTAATTCTTCTGCAAACTGCCCTGGTCGGCAGCCAAATCTTTCCAGGCTATAGGCAATGTCTTCTTCATTTTCGGCAAGATGGGTGTGCAGCATCACTTTCTTGTCCCGTGCCAGCAGTGCGGCCTCCCGCATCAGGTCTTGGCTAACGGTAAAGGGAGAACACGGGGCAATGCCAACCCTAAGCATGGAACCAGGATTGGCGTCATGGTAATCATCAACAACTCTAATGCAGTCTTCGAGAATATCATTTTCATTTTCGACCACGCTGTCCGGCGGTAATCCACCATTGCTTTCCCCAATGCTCATTGATCCGCGTGTCGGATGGAAGCGAATTCCAATGGACTTTGCCGCTTCTATTGTATCATCCAGCTTCGCACCATTTGGATACAAATAGAGATGGTCGCTACTCATGCTGCATCCAGAATGGGCAAGTTCCGCCAATCCAATCTGGGCAGAAACGAAAAATTCCTCAGGTCCGAATTTTTCCCAAATTGGATAAAGAGTCTTAAGCCAGCCGAACAAGAGTGCATCCTGGCCGCCCGGCACTACCCGGGTAAGGCTCTGGTACAAGTGGTGATGCGTGTTCACCAATCCAGGTGTCACAACACAACCAGCAGCGTCAATAATTTCGTCTGCAGTGTCTGGATGGTCTTTGCCAACCGCCTCTATGACGCCATCACGAGCGAACAGGTGACCTTGTTTGATTTCGCTCCGACCCTCATCCATGGTGACGAGAACTTCAGCGTTTTTGATCAATAAGGTGGCCATGCATTTTGCTTTCTGCCGGGTTTGTTGAAATCGTCAACAGCAAGCAAATTTTACATCATCTTGCGAATTACAAACAGGCTTCAATTAGTGTCCTGGTGTTATCGGCGGTCATTTCAACAGGATTTCCACCGGTACTTGGATCGGCTAGTGCATCTTTCACCAACCGGTCAATGTCCGGATTGGTCACACCGAGTTCTGTAAGGTTCTTTGGGATGCCAAGCATGGTGTTCAACTCACCAACAAACTCAAAGAATCCATCAAATCCACCTTCTATTCCAAGATAATGTGACGCGTGGATTAAAACACTTTCGGCAGCGTCGCGGTTAAATTTCAGAACTTCCTGCATGACAACAGCATTTGTCGTACCGTGGTGTGTATGATGATGTGCGCCGATCGGGTGTGAAAGTGCATGAATGGCGCCTAAGCCTTTTTGAAAGGCTGTTGCACCCATGGCTGCAGCACTCATCATGTGAGCGCGGGCTTCAATATCCGTTCCATCCTTGAATGCACGAGGGAGATTTTCCTTTACGAGTCGCATGCCCTCCAGAGCCATCCCTTGTGACATTGGGTGGTAGTGCGGTGAGCAAAATGCCTCGAGACAGTGCGCAAATGCGTCCATGCCAGTTCCTGCCGTTATAAATGGAGGCATACCTACGGTTAGTTCCGGATCGCAAATCACGACAGAGGGAAGAATTTTAGGATGAAAGATAATTTTCTTTTCGTGGGTTTCAGTGTTGGTAATAACACTCGCTCGCCCAACCTCTGAACCTGTTCCCGCAGTAGTTGGAACCGCAACAATTGGATCAATCGCACCCACGTCAGCTCTGGTCCACCAGTCTCCCACATCCTCAAAGTCCCAAATAGGGCGCTTTTGACCAGCCATGAAGGCAAGTACCTTTCCCAGATCAAGGCCGGAACCGCCTCCAAAGGCTACGACACCATTATGCCCGCCTTCGTGATAGGCCTTCAGTCCATCTTCAACATTCTTGCCATTTGGGTTTGGATCAACGTCGGCGAATATAGCTCGGCCCAGTCCAGCGGCATCTAAAAGATCAAGGGTGTTTTGGGTAATTTCCATGTTTGCCAGTCCCTTGTCGGTGACCAACAGGGGTTTGGATATTCCTGCAGCACTACATGCGTCGGCAATTTCGGAAATGCGTCCTGCGCCAAAACGTATGGCAGTGGGGTAAGACCAGTTTGCAGTTATAGTCATGGGCTTAACTCTTCTTCAAATGATAAGATTTTGGTCGGGTTAGGGCATGAAAACCGAGTACGGACAATCCGGCTCCGCGCCCGGTATCTTTGCATCCGGTCCAGCACAGGGCCGGATCAAGATAGTCGCACCGGTTCATGAAAACGGTTCCGGTTTCAATGCGCGCGCCGATGGCTTCAGCACGAGATGCATCTTTGGTCCATAAAGATGCTGTCAGGCCAAATTGGCTGTCATTCATCAGCGCAATGGCTTCCTGATCATTCTTGACGCTCATGATGCCAACAACAGGTCCAAAGCTTTCATCCCGCATGACACGCATATCATGATTGACGTTGGTTAGGATTTGCGGCGTCAAGTATGCCGCGCCATCATCCTCGGCAAAGGTATCGATATGGGCTTTGGCACCATCCGCGACCGCTTCGGCAATCTGTTCCCGCACTTCCTTTGCAAATCTCACATTCGCCATTGGGCCGATCGTAACTTCCGGATCAAACGGATTGCCAAGCTTGTATGTGTTGACCAGGGCGACTGCTTTTTCGACAAATGCATTAAAAAGACTTTCATGCACATAGATACGTTCTATCCCGCAACAACACTGGCCGGCATTGAACATCGCACCATCTATCAATGTATCAACGGCTGCATCCAGATCAGCATCTTCCATGACGTAGCCTGGATCCTTGCCACCGAGTTCAGTGGATACCGCAGTAAAAGTACCGGCGGCAGCGCGTTCCATCGCCTTTCCGCCCCCCACTGATCCGGTAAAATTGACAAAATCGAATAAACCTTCGCCGATCAGGGTAGAGGTTGTGTCATGATCAAGAAAAACATTCTGAAACACATCAGCCGGTGCACCTGCCTCGGTAAATGCCTCGACCATGCGTTCTCCCACCAGTAGCGTTTGGGTAGCATGCTTCAGTATAACTGTGTTACCGGCAATCAAGGCCGGTGCAACCGTATTGATGGCTGTCATGTAGGGGTAGTTCCAGGGCGCAACAACAAAGACGACACCCTGCGGTTCGCGCTTGATCTTCCGCACGAACTGATTACTGACTTCGACTTCGATGGGTGCCAGCGCCTTTTCCGCAATTCTTGCCATGTATTCAGCGCGTTCCTGAAATCCGCCAAATTCACCTCCATAACGAACTGGTCTACCCATTTGGTGTGCCAGTTCTTCAGCCATGCGGTCAGTGGTTTCGCCTACTTTGGCAACACCTGCACGAACCAGTTCGATGCGCTCAACCAGCGGGCGGGCAGCCCATTCGGTTTGCGCTTGCCGAGCTGCTTTGGCAACGGCACGTGCGGCATCCAGTGACAGCGTTTCGCGTGTAGCGTAAACTGAACCATCGATGGGGGAAATGCATTCAAGCAATTTACTCATACTTTTACCTCTAAAACTCAAGCCCGCTCAAAACCGCGCGCCACTTCCCAATCGGTGACGACTCGGTCAAATTCTTCCTGTTCCCACTCTGCACATCTGGTGTAATGCGCAACGACTTCATCCCCAAACGCTTCCTTCAGCATCGCTGATTTGCGGAGGGTTTCGGTTGCATCCCTTAGCGTTGAGGGAATTGCTTTTGCCTTCTTGGCATCATAGACGTCTCCTGTGGTGGGAGCGGGTAGTTCAGGCTTGTCCTCAAGCCCCTTGATACCGGCAGCCAGCTGTGCCGCCAGTGCGAGATATGGATTAATGTCTGAACCACCAATGCGGCATTCCATGCGAATACCTTTGGTGCCTTCACCGCAAAGACGGAAACCGGCAGTGCGATTGTCAATTGACCAGACGACTTTGGTGGGCGCGAATGTACCCTTGGCAAATCGTTTGTAGGAATTCACATACGGTGCCAAAAAGAATGTGTAATCGGGCGCGTATTTTATGAGACCCGCGCAATAGTTGCGCATGGTTTGGGACATACCCAGCGCGTCATTCTTGTCATGGAATGCTGGTTCGCCGTTCTTGGTCCACAGGGATTGGTGAACATGAGAAGAGGAGCCAACCTTTTTGTGATCCCACTTTGGCAGGAATGAAGCTGCCCGGCCATGTTGCCAGGCGATTTCCTTGGTCGCGTGCTTGGCAATCGTATGATAGTCCGCACAAGACATAGCATCCGCATATCTGATGTTGAGTTCTTCCTGACCGGCTTCGGCTTCCCCTTTCGAATTTTCTATGGGGATCCCTGCATTAAAGAGATGGTTGCGCAGTGGGCGCATTATCTCTTCTTCCTTTGTTGTCTGAAGGATGTTGTAGTCCTCATTGTAACCACTGATCGGTATAAGATCGCGGAAACCAGACTTGCGAATTTCATCGTAACTATTTTCAAACAGGAAGAATTCCAGTTCGGTCGCCATCATGGCCGAGAGGCTCATCGCTTCCAGTCTTGCAACCTGCTTTTTTAGAATGCTCCGGGGCGTATGCGGGACTTCTTCGTGCGTATGATGATCAAGAATGTCACAAAGCACCATGGCAGTGCCTTCAAGCCAGGGCATCAACCGAATAGTTGAAAGATCTGGCTTCATGACGTAGTCGCCATAACCAGATTCCCAACTTGTCGATGCATAACCATCTGGTGTCTCCATTTCCAGATCGGTCGCAAGCAGATAGTTGCAGCAGTGCGTTTCTTCAAATGAATGGTCGAGGAAATTCTGTGCGTGAAAACGTTTGCCCATCATGCGTCCTTGCATGTCAACCAGACAAACCAGAACCGTATCAATTGTGCCATCCTTTACGGATGACTTGAGTTCATCAAAAGACAGTGTACCGGACATTACTTTATCTCATTAATAAGGTTTACAAGGATGATGAAGCACCGGAATGTCCGGTGCTTCGTTTTCGTTCAGCTTCATTTAGCCGTAGCGGTAAGGCCGACCTGCCTTCACCATGTCGGCATTGTATTTCTTGAAGATATCGACGACTCGGCGCTTTGTGTCCGACTCGGCGGCGATTTCTTCCCAGAACACCTGTGCGGCATCCTCGACAGTTTTCCACTCTTCGTCCGGTATGGAAGTCAATTCCATCTTCGGTCCGTTGACGCGAAGATCTGCCTCACCGCCCCAGTACCACCACTGACGGTAATAGTGTGACTGATCACAACATACGCGGAACAGTGTTTGCAGATCCTCCGGCAGCTCGTTCCAGCGATCCATGTTGGCAAAGAAGGATCCAGCCCACGCACCAGAGATGTTGTTGGTCAGGAAGTAGTTGGTCACATCTGCCCATCCAACGGTGTAATCCTCGGTAATGCCGGACCATGCGATCCCATCAAGCTCACCGGTTTGCACCGCAACTTCGATGTCTTCCCAGGGCAAAGTCACGGGTACAACTCCAAATTGGGTCAGGAAGCGACCAGCCGTCGGGAAGGTAAAGACCCGCTTGCCCTGCAGATCAGCCAGACTGCGGATCGGATCTTTGGTGGCAAAGTGACATGGATCCCATGAGCCGGCAGAAATGTGCTTCACACCAACCTTGGAATACTCCTCGTCCCAGATTTCATTGAGGCCATACTGGTTAAACAACACCGGCACGTCCAGCGAATAGCGGGAGCCAAACGGGAAGTAGCCACCGAACACTGTGACTTCAGTTGGCGACGCCATGGAGTCATCATCTGACTGCACTGCATCAATCGTGCCCTTCTGCATCGCACGGAACAATTCACCGGTTGGAACCAACTGGTCGCCAAAGAATAGCTCAATCTGCATACGGTCACCAGCAATCTTGTTAAACATCTCAATCGCCGGTGTGATGACATGGGCAGCCAACGCAGCACCAGCATAGGTTTGCATGCGCCACTTGATTGTCGACTGCGCGATTGCCGGTGTGGCAAGTGCTGCCGCTGGTGCGGCAATTGCTGCACCTTTGATAAACTTACGTCTGGTAGTCATGACACTTCTCCTTCAAGTTGATTTTCGTTTTTATAATGTTTGCTCCTTCATGGAGTTCTCGTTATTTCCCGTACACATGGTCTGGTAACCAAAGCGCGATTTGCGGGAAGACCATGATCAAGATCAAAGCCAACAGCATCACGCATACAAATGGAAAGATGGAACCATAAATGTCTCGCAGAGTGATTTCAGGAGGTGCCATCGCCCGCATTAAAAACAAATTGTAGCCAAATGGTGGGGTCATGTAAGCAATCTGCGTGGTGATTGTATAAAGCACCCCATACCAGATCAAATCGAAACCAAGAGCCCCAACCAACGGTACATAAAGCGGCGCGACTATGACCAGCATCGCCGTATCATCCAAAAAAGTTCCCATCAGCAGGAATGACAACTGCATCAGGATCAAGATCAGCCAGGGGTCAAGGCCGAGTTGCTCCGTGAACAGATTATCAATTGCCCGAACAGCACCAAGCCCATCAAAGACTGCCCCGAACCCAAGTGCAGCAAGAATGATCCACATGAACATGCAGGAAATGGCGAGCGTCTGTCGAACCGAAACTTCAAACACTTCACGATTCATCCTCCGTTTGAGAACGGCTGCCAAAAACGCTGTCATCGCACCAATGGCAGAACTCTCCACCAAAGAGGTCCAGCCATTCACAAATGGCACCATCATGGCCGCAAAGATTGCAATTGGAAGAACTCCTGCACGAAGTAAGCGCAATTTCTCACTCATGGAAACATCGCGCTCTTCCTTGGCCAGTGCCGGACCAAGTTCCGGTTGTATCCTGCACCGGATGTAGATGTAGAGAATGAACAGGGCTGCCATCATCAGACCCGGCATGACGCCTGCCAACCACAACTGGCCCACCGGTTGCCGCGCAATCATGGCATACAGCACAAGCACAACAGATGGCGGAACAAGAATACCCAGTGATGATCCCGCCTGAATTACACCGGTCACCATGCGCTTGTCGTAACCGCGACGTAATAACTCCGGCAGCGCGATGGTCGCACCAATTGCCATACCGGCAACCGAAAGCCCGTTCATCGCAGAAACCAGAACCATCAGTCCGATTGTTCCAATCGCTAGGCCACCGTTTACCGGACCCATCCAGACATGAAACATCTTGTAAAGGTCATCAGCAATCCTGGATTCAGAAAGTATGTACCCCATGAAAATAAACATTGGCAGTGTTAAAAGCGGGTACCACTTCATCAGTTTCATGGCTGAAGAAAATGGAATGTCTGATCCGCCTGTTCCCCAAAGTGAGAGCGCTGCGATGGCCGCAATTGCTCCGATAGCCCCAAACACGCGTTGACCGGTAAACAGCATAATCATCATGGTTGAAAACATGAAAATGGCGATCATTTCCTGGGACATTAAAGTTCAGTCCCCCGGATTTTCGCTATGTCTTTGATTAGTTCAGATATTGCCTGCAGAAGCATCATGAATATGCCAAAACACATAATTATCTTGATCGGCCAGATATAGGGACGCCAAGCAGTGGAGCTACGCTCCAGCCTTCCAATTTCTTCAGAGCCTGTAATAAGCCCCGTAAAAAAGCTAACCGGTTCATCAGAATAATGCCCGAGTGAATATGCAGTTGAGGCAATCGCGCCATAAAGCAATACGCCAAGGTAAAAGAGAAGGAAAAATACCGTAAATGCGTCTACCTGTGCTTTACGCCGGTCGCTCCATTCGCCATAAAACAGATCCATGCGAACGTTTGAACCCAACTGGATTGAATAGGGCCCGCCAAGAATGTAGTAGGCAACCATGGCGAATTGCGCAATTTCGAGTGTCCACAACGATGGGAAGAAGAATGTCTTTGAAATCGAAGACCAAAGCAAAATCCCAACCATGACAAAAATGCCATACATGATAATGCGACCAACACGGTAGTTGATTTGGTCCACTGTCCTGACATAAGCAGAGGCGAATTTCATCAGGCATGCCTCCTGGTTGCGTAGTCGCTCTCAAGATTCGACAGCGCCTCCCCGATCAGTCGGTGCAACATTTCCGCCGTAGTCTTGCAATCTTTTGGAGTTGAGATCAGGTCGCTCCGGATTTCAATCATTACGTTTGGAATGCCATTCGCTACACCGTGAACCTGGGCTGTATGGGTAACTCCATCTTCAGGACCATATGGCTCGTTTCGTTTGGTAACAAGATCGGTATGATTGTGCGCGATACTCAGCATGCCATCGGCAAGGGTGCTGTCCGTATCATGCAGAATTCCAAGTTCAACTTCGCGTTTCTGTCCGAAATAGACTGCGGTAAAGCTGTGGATTGTCACGAGAACTGAATTCGCAGGAAGTCTAACTAAAGCATCTTCAACGCAACGTTTAAACGGTTCATAAACATTCTCAATACGATATCGCCGTTCCGAGCCTGACAGGTTCTGGTTTCCCGGGATATCATGGGTTTCACTCTTGTCCCGCATTGCTTCCACCGACTCGGGCGGCCGGTTACAGTCATACACCAATCGGGAAACCTCACCTTGGACATAGGGCGCATCGAACAGCTCGCTGAGATGAAGCGCAACTTTTGCAGCGCCTGGATCCCAGGCAATGTGGTTATCCAGAAGATCATTCGAAAGGCCGAGGTTTTCAAATTGGGAAGGCATAAAGTTGGATGCGTGCTCACAGACAATCAGCATTGCCGATTTGCCGTTCTTGTTGATCAAGGAAACCGGGGAAAAATTATCCGTTGAACTGGATTGTTGCACCATTCATTCCGAGCCTCCCAACCCGGAATGTACATTTTTCTTCAAAAAGTATGCTATTGTCAATATCTCTTCTTTTTGTTTAATTGAAATACCGGCCAAAGCTGACGAGTGTGTGGAGGAGAAGCAAATTGACCGAGAGTACCATCGCTGAATTGTTACAGAGCAAGAACGAAACGTTGACGCGTTCTGAGCGGCAATTGGCTGATATTATTTTAAAGAATTATCCGGTTTCCGGTCTGGGCACGATTACAACTATGGCTAGTGCTGCTGATGTATCCACGCCAACTGTTGCCCGGTTGGTTCAAAAGCTTGGTTTTTCGGGCTTTCCGGAATTTCAGGCTGCTTTGCGCAGTGAACTGGATGAAAAGATTTCCGGGCCAATAAGCAAACGCGATGTGTGGGCGGGAAATGCACCAAACACCCATATAATGAACCGGTTTACAGAGGAAGTAATCGGCAATATCCGTCAAACCTTGGGTGACATCGATACCAAAACATTTGACCATGCTTGCAAATTACTGAGCGACAAGAAACGAAACCTGTTTGTTGTTGGAGGTCGGATCACAAGAACCCTGGCGGACTACTTCTTTCTCCACATGCAAGTCATTCGGTCCAATGTCACTCACATTAGTTCGAATTCCAATTCCTGGCCGCATTATATGCTGGATGTAAAAAAAGGTGATGTGGTCATCATTTTTGATATTCGCAGATATGAAAACAGTACCCTTCGCCTGGTAGAAGTTGTGAAAGAAAAAGGAGCAGAAATTATTTTGTTTACGGACCAATGGCAATCGCCCATTGCGCCTCTGGCCAGCATTTCTTTTAACAACCGGATTGTGGTTCCGTCCGCATGGGATTCACTTGTGACCAGCATGCTGCTCACAGAAATGATTATCGCAGATGTGCAAGAGCGCATTTGGGAAACGACACGCGGTCGAATGGAAGAACTTGAGGACATTTTCGACCGAACCAAGTTCTTTCGCAAATTCTAGATTATAACCATTCTGAACCTGATTGTGGGCTGAGAATTAGCCTAGCTTGAAATCAGGTAATGAATTAAATGCTTTCTTCAATGCTTCACCCCATAGGGATGAAATTGAGGCAAAGTATTTATCGTCCTTTTCTATTCGCCGCTCTATTCCGGTCTTTAAGCTGTCTTTCTCATAAACCTGTAAATCCAGCGGCGGACCCACGGAAAGATTGGCCTTGATTGTGGATTCAAAGGAAACAAACAATAATTTGGCGGCATCTTCAAAACTCATGTCAGCACCGTATGCCCGGACAAGAATAGGCCTCCCGTACTTGGTTTCTCCAATCTGGAAGTACGGTGTATCTTCTGAAGCTTCAAGGAAATTTCCTTCGGGATAAATCAAGTACAAACGTTGTTCGCCGTTTTGAATCTGCCCGCCAAGAATGATCGTCGCATTAAATGCGGAATCTGCTTTTTGTCCACCGGTGGCATTTGCCTGCACTACTTCCCGCAGTTTATCGCCGACCAGTTGTGCGATCTGGAACATGGTTGGAGCTTCGAGTATTGACGGATTTCGTTCAGCCTGCACTTTCGTTTGTTCATCCAGGAGGCTGATTACCGATTGGGTTGTTGCAAGATTTCCGGCGGTCATCATTGTAATTACCCGCTCGCCTGGAACCGACCAGGTAAACATCTTTTTGAAAGTAGATATATTATCCACTCCGGCATTCGTCCTCGTGTCCGACATGAACACTAAACCTTTGTTAAGACGGAGCCCTACGCAATACGTCATTCCGGTGAAATTCCTTCTTTGTATTTGCGGAAAGATTACTGTTGAACTTGCAGACTTACAATCATGGATTCGCTGCCAGCACCATACCGCAAACCGGATATGGGAGTAGCCTCGGTGTAGTCAAGTCCTGTTGCGACCGGAACATATCTTTCATCAGGGGATATCCCATTTGAAATGTCAAACCCGACCCAACCCAAACCTTCGACATGAACCTCGGCCCAAGCATGACTGGCGTCTTGATCGATGCTTTCATTCAACATGAGGTAGCCGCTGACGTATCGCGATGGATATCCAAGCAAGCGGCTTGCGCTGAGGAATACATGAGTATGATCCTGACATACACCCTTACCATTGGTAAGCGCTTCTTCAGCCGTGGTGCTGACAGTGGAAGTATTGGTTTCATACTTGATATTGCTCAAAATTTTGGCAGAGAGCGTGTGAAGCTTGTCCAGATCGCTTTCTGCACTCGTACCGGCCGATTTAGTCAGTGCACGAACCTTTGTTCCTGGGCACGTTAACTCGGTCTGCTGTATAAAGTGCCAAAGGGGCACAAAACCACCATGCTTACCCAGCACGCCCGAGGTATCGTTGGTATCTACCACTCCAGCCGACACTATCTCCAAAGTCGGACATTCCGGTTCAAGGCTGACAAGAATGACGCGATTATTGTGGTGGTCGTCGAATTCCAACTCTTTTTGTCCACCCAGTACCTCAATATTCCAGTTCAATACGGTTTGGCCGGGTCTTTCTTTCGGCGTTAATCGAATTTGATAAAGCGCATAGGATACCGGTGTCTCAAATGAGTATTGCGTTTTGTGCGAGATGTTCAGTTTCATGTGCTAACCATTGAACCTGTAGTCCATTTCGATTTGTTGCCCAAGAGCATTGTTGTCAGCGACGAATTCCTCGATAAATTCATGTAATCCGATCTCGAAAATATTGTCTATTGTGTTGGAATTGAGCCTGTCCAGCAACGCATTTGCTTGTTCATGGCAGTCATGCCGTTCACCATAATTGGTAGCCAGATATTCCAGATTGTCGACGATATTGATGAAACAATATGCAAGCGACCTTGGTAGGCGACCGTCAAGAATGAGAAAATCGGCGATTCCTTTCGGATTGATGTCACCACCATTCAGCCAGCGGTATGAACGTTGTGCAGAAACAGATCGCAGGATCATGTCCCATTGCACATTATCCAGATGAGAGCCTACCAGTGAAATTGAAGGGAGGAGAACATAGTATTTCACATCAAGAATACGAGCTGTGTTGTCAGCCCGCTCGAGAAAAGTACCAATTCTGCCAAAATTAAAGATATCATTTCGCAGCATGGTTCCGTGCAAGGCAGCGCGTACCAATGCAGCTTGTCGGCGAATTGTAGATAGGGCATCCGGAAGTTCGCGTTCCTTGACGGGTTTCTTGAGCAGCTCTTTGAGCGTCATCCAGCACTCGTTCGTAGCCTCAAAAACTTCCCGTGTCAGCGCGGTTCGGACCAGGCGGGCATTGTTTCTGGCAGCCTCCATCGAAGATACAACACTCGATGGATTTGCCGTATCCCGCAAAAGAAAATCAACAACGTTTGAAGCGTCAAATTCATTATGGCATTCAAGGAATTGCTCACGTGCGCCAGCGGTCGATATTATTGATGCCCATTCCTCAGCGGCAGAGGTGTGACGGGTAAGGGCAATCCTGAACCCGGCATCAATCAAGCGTGAAGTATTCTCGATACGCTCAAGGCAGCGAAACATCCAGAAAAGATCACCTGCGGTTTTGCCCAGCATAACGCTATTCCTCCAAAACCCATGTGTCTTTTGTGCCACCACCCTGGCTGGAATTGACAACGAGCGACCCTTCCTTGAGGGCAACTCTGGTAAGACCTCCCGGCGTTATGTTGATTTCGTTCGGAGAAACCAGAACAAACGGGCGAAGATCAACGTGGCGCGGGGCCAGGCCCTTCTTTGTAAAAATTGGAACGGTGGAAAGCGACAACGTCGGTTGAGCAATGTAGCCCGCTGGCTTTGCTTTAAGTTTTTTGGCAAAAGATGATAGTTCCTGTTTGCTGGCTGCGGGTCCAACCAGCATTCCATAACCGCCTGAGCCGTGAACTTCCTTGACGACAAGGTCTTGCAGGTTATCGAGAACGTAGGTCAACGATTCTGGTTCAGAGCACCGCCAGGTTGGGACATTTTCCAGAATTGCCTGTTCACCGGTGTAGAATTCGATGATGTCGGGGAGGTAAGAGTATATCGCTTTGTCATCCGAAATGCCCGTGCCCGGCGCATTGGCAATTGTAATGCCCTCTGATCGATAAACATCAAACACGCCGGGCACACCAAGTTGAGAGATTGGATTGAAATTTAGCGGATCCAGATAGTCATCATCTACGCGGCGATATAAAACATCAATTGGTGCGTAGCCTTGTGTTGTGCGCATTGCCACACGACCATTCACAATTCGCAAATCGTGTCCCTCGACCAGTTCGGCACCCATTTGATCGGCAAGAAAAGAGTGTTCGTAGTAAGCAGAATTGTGAATACCGGGGGTAAGTACGGCTACTACCGGTTTTCCTTCGCATTTTGGAGGCGCACAAGCAGCCAGCGACCGGCGAAGGTTAGCCGGATAATTGCTGACATCCCGGACTTTTGTCTCGGAGAAAAGTTCAGGAAACATCTGCAGCATGGTTTCCCGATTCTCCAACATGTATGACACACCCGAAGGTGTGCGGGCATTGTCCTCAAGTACGTAGAATTGATTTTCTGCCGTTCTTACTATGTCGATACCCACAATGTGTGTGTACACGTTCCCTGGAGGTTGAACGCCCATCATTTGCGGCAGGAATACTTCATTGCCCACAATCAGATTTTGCGGAACGCGACCTGCACGGAGAATTTCCTGACGGTGATAGATATCGTGCAAAAACGCGTTAATCGCACGCACCCGTTGTTTGATACCCTTTTCTAGCCGTGCCCATTCTTGTGCCGATATAATGCGCGGCACAATGTCAAACGGTATTAGGCGTTCTGCTGCTTGTTCATTCCCGTAAACGTTGAAGGTAATCCCGGTACGACGAAATACGGTTTCAGCTTCACGCACCTTTTTCGACAGTCTTGCGGATTGCTCGTCTTCAATCCACTCGCCATACTTATTGTATGGATTCCGGACCGATCCGTCCTCACCATACATTTCATCAAAGAATTTGGCCCCATCCTCCATATTGGACAAAGTAACCAGATTCGATGTTTAAACAAGCCTGTCCGTGTAATCCAATAAGCTTACAGCAAGCTCATTCTGACGAACACCAATCAAATTTGTAGTACTTAGCGACCTTTGAAATCTGGTTTGCGCTTTTCGTTGAACGCAGCCACACCTTCTCGACGGTCTTCAGTCGGGATGGTTCGATTGTAAGCCTCGATCTCAAACGCAAGGCCGTCAGACAATCCCATCTGCAAACCTTTGTGAATTGCCTGTTTCGCCTGTCGTACAGCAATGGGCGCGTTGGCAGCAATGGATTCAGCTATTCCGAGAACTTCTTCGATGAGTTTTTCTTGCGGAAAAACTGCATTTGCGAGACCCCATTCAAATGCTTCTTGCGCAGAGAAAACCTTTCCCGAAAGGATCAACTCCTTTGCCCGTCTTTCACCAATGGCACGGGTTAGCGTTTGGGTGCCACCAGCCCCGGGAATTATGCCGAGCGTGACTTCCGTCTGGGCGAATTTTGCATTATTCGATGCGTAGACGAAATCAAGTGCAGCGGCTAGTTCGCAACCACCACCGTACGCTGCACCATTGATGGCACCAATTGCAGGAATAGGGCAGGCAATGATGGCACGGACCATGCGTTCATAAATCAGATGCTGCGCCTGCCACGCTTCATCGGTCATGCCATTGCGCTCCTTAAGATCACCTCCGGCACAAAACGCTCGATCCCCCGAACCAGTCAGAATAATCACTCGATATTCTTGTGCATCAAGCGACAAGCCTTCGAACAATCCCGCCAAATCGTGAGTCATTTGCGTGTTGAACGCATTGGCAGCATCGGGGCGGTTGAGCGTCACCAGTAACACATGGTTGCGCGGATTTTCCAGAAGTAGGGTTTCGTAACGATCTTTCATGAATTACCTAGTATCGGGTTGTTACTTCAGTGTGAACAAATAATGTTCAATCACAAAGCAAAAATAAACGACGGGCAAGAGGTAACATTGTCGATTTGTCGACACTGGTTGGTTGTCGTTCGACAGAATATGCGCTTGGTTACTCTCCACAAGAATGGATGCATGAAATGAAAACATACGATCACTTCATTGATGGAAATTGGGTCAAGCCCGCTACAGGTGAGTATTTTAATACGGAAAACCCCTACTTGGGCAAGGTTTGGGCAAAAATAGCCCGCGGCAATGCAGAGGATGCGGACAAGGCTGTGAAATCGGCAAAAGCTGCATTCGAGGGTGAATGGGGCAGCATGACCGCGACAAACCGGGGTAAGCTGATGGTCCGGCTCGCCGGGATAATTGAACGCGAAGCTGCCCGTCTTGGTGAGCTTGAGGTTCGTGACAATGGTAAATTGATTGCCGAGATGGGAGCGCAAACAAAGTACCTGGCTGAGTGGTATCGCTATTTTGGTGGTCTGGCGGACAAGGTTGAAGGCTCAGTCTTGCCGAGTGACAAACCGGGCATCTTCAATTTCACACGCCATGAACCCTTGGGCGTAGTCGCCATGATCACGGCGTGGAACTCACCATTGTTGCTGTTGGCCTGGAAGTTGGCTCCGGCTCTGGCAGCGGGTAACACTGCCGTTGTAAAGCCCTCCGAATTCACCTCTGCATCATCTCTGGAGTTCATGGAACTGATTAAGGAAGCTGGCATTCCAGATGGTGTGGTCAATTGCATTTCCGGGTTTGGCGCAGAAGTTGGTCAGGCATTGGTAGATCATCCTGATGTTGCCAAAGTGGCTTTTACAGGTTCCGATGTCGCCGGCCAACGCATCTATGAAAGTGCAGCCAAAAAAATCATGCCGGTCACTTTGGAACTTGGCGGAAAATCACCCAATATTGTTTTCGAGGATGCGAATTTCGAGGCAGCCGTGATGGGTGCCATTTCCGGAATTTTTGCAGCAACCGGCCAGACATGTATTGCTGGATCCCGCCTGTTGGTTCAACGTTCAATACACGACAAGTTTGTCAAACGGCTGGTTGAGGTTGCAGAGAAAGCAAAAATTGGCGATCCGATGTCAACGGAAACGCATGTCGGTCCGGTAACAACGCGGCCGCAATTTGAGAAGGTTCTCGGGTACATAAACGTGGCCAAAGAGGACGGTGCTATTTGCGTATTAGGCGGCAAGCCGTACACGGGTGAAGGCGCAAAGGGTGGGCAATTCATCGAACCCACAATCTTTACTGGCGTTTCCAATGACATGAGAATTGCCCAGGAAGAAGTGTTTGGACCTGTTCTTTCGGTAATTCCATTTGATACCGAAGAAGAAGCGATTTCAATCGGCAACGATATTATTTATGGATTGGCTGCCGGAGTATGGACATCTGATATTGGCAGGGCTCTCAGAATGTCCGAGAAACTGCGAGCCGGAACGGTGTGGGTCAACACCTATCGTGCTGTATCCTTTATGTCTCCGTTCGGCGGTTACAAACGCTCAGGGCAGGGCAGGGAGAGTGGTCAGGAATCGATCAAGGAATTTCTGCAAACCAAATCGGTATGGATTGCCCAGGAAACGACTACGGCAAATCCCTTCATCATGCGGTAGAGCTATAAAACTTCCAATCCATACTGGAGCGCGCTTTCGTGCAATTGCTCCCATAATGAAACGGAAAAACTACGAGGTAGCAGCAAATTGAAACCTCTATCACCTCGCCAAAGCGTAACACCGGTGTGATGAAATGCAGTGGTAACTACCGTATCATTTGGAAACGATTCCGGTCGCAAATCAATTGGCAAAAAGTGGTTGAGCATGGATTCAGCCTTGGCACCGTTAATCTTTACCCATGCGCGGGAATGAGAAAGATCCAGTCCACATCCCTTTTTGGCGTCAATTGCAGGTACCAATGCCGTTGAGCGTCCTTCAGCAACGATCCACCATTTCAAGGGTTCCACACGCAGTAGATCAGCCTTCTTTCCTTTTACCATCTTTCCAGGTTTGGGAACTTTGGCGGCATTCGCAGCGGTAGTGGCAACCTTGCCAATTGCGGTTATTGTTTCGGGCCATGCTGCCAGCTGAAAGATGCAAAACTCTTTTACTTCTCCAAGGAGGATGCCCACGTCTCCGGGTTCACCATAACGACCGGATTCAGTTTGACCATGTAATGCAGAAACAGGATTAGTCATGCATCCGCTCCCCTTTTGCATCAAACATGTGTGGTGAGACAATCTCTACTTCGACCTCGCTGTCACGAACTGGGTCAGCGGCTATAACATTCTTGCCAGTCCAGAGTTCGTGCCCTCCCGACATGTATCCAATGCCTATCCAGTGACCTAGTGCTGGTGAGTGCGTAACCGCAGTGATCCAACCATCACCGTGCCCAGAGACCTTTTCGCTCCTGCATAAAATGGAGCCACCATTGAAAGTTTGTTTTCGGTCTTTGGGGAATATTCCAACCAGTCGCGGTCTATCTTCGCGAAGGAATTCCGGTCGCTGTTGCAGGGAGCTGCCGATGTAGGATTTCTTTTTTGATGCCATGCTACCAAGACCTGCATCATCGATGGACACACGCCCATCCAACTCCGCACCGGTGACGTGACCTTTTTCTATTCGAAGCGCTCCAAGAGCCTCCAGTCCATAAAGGCATCCACCTGCGGCTTTTACTGCGGGCCACAGCAAATCCATCATTGCGTCGCCATAACCGGCTGGAACATAAACCTCGTAAGCCAGTTCACCGGAAAAGCTGATACGTGCAATCAGACCGTCAATTTCGCCTTTAAGGCGGATAGGTTTTACACCCATAAAGGGCAGGTTTTCTGCAGAAATCGAGTTGGCATTTTCCAGACATGTCGCGATCGTATCACGTGCCTTTGGACCCGCAATTGATACTGCCCCCCACTGATCGGAGACAGATGTCACATGGACTTTCAAATCGGGCCAACGCACTTGCAGCAATTCTTCCAGCCATACCATGACCTTTCCGGCATGGGCGGTGGTTGTGGTCATCAGGAAGTCATTTTCCGATAGCCGCCAGGTAGTGCCGTCATCCAAGACTATGCCGTCATCGCGAAGCATAATGCCATAGCGCGCTTTGCCGATGGCCAGTTTGGCAAATGCATTGGTGTAAATGCGGTTCAGAAATTCCGAAGCATCTGGCCCCTGAACAGCAATTTTACCAAGGGAACTCACGTCACAAATACCAACGGTCTGCCGTGAAATCGTCGCCTCACGTACATAGGCTTCAGATATCGTTTCGCCTTTTGCAGGGAAATACCATGGCCGGTGCCATAAACCCGCATCGGTCATCACCGCATTATTTCGTAAATTCCATTCGTGCATTGGGGTGCGACGTAGCGGTTTGAAATGGGTTCCTGTGTTTCGCCCTGTAAGCGCACCGATTGAAACCGGAGTGTAGGGCGGACGGAACGTAGTCGTACCAACCTCCGGAATTTCCTTTCCGAGTGCGTCCGCCATCAGGGCAAGGCCTATCACGTTGCCAACTTTGCCTTGGTCGGTGGCCATGCCGAGTGTGGTGTAGCGCTTTAAATGCTCGACCGAGACGAACCCTTCCTGATGGGCAAGTCGTATATCATCAGCTGTCACATCATGTTGGGGGTCGACAAAACTTTTGATCTTCTTGCCGGGCACGGAAATTTCATAAACCGGTTTGATTTTTGATTTCAAGTCACCGGGCTTGGGCAATGAGCCGGTATTTTCACTTCCCAGCAGTTGTTTGACAGCAATCTCGCCTGATTGCTCGCATCTGGCAGTATCCCAAATTCCCGCTGCAGAACCCGCCATTGCAATTGCCTCGTCGGATTTTGCCGGCACAAAACAAGCCTGTTCCGCATTCCACACAGGTTTCACACCCCGGTGTGACAAGAGGTTCACAACCGGAGACCATCCGCCAGAAACCAAAAGCAAATCACAGGATTCATATTCGCTGGCCCTCCAGCCTTTGCCGTCAACACTCGCCAGTTGCACTCCATGGATACCTTTGGAACCGGCAGCTTCTAGCGGAGCAAAGCCATTTCTGAGTTCTGCTCCGGCACTTTCCAGCATTGAAGTGTTGGCTTTGTTGGTACTTTCACGCGCATCCAGAAACACCGTATGAGCGCCTGCAGCGGCAAGTTCAGCAGCTGTTGAATAAGCTGAATCATTATTGGTTGAAACAACAATGCGGCGCCCCGCAAGCACGCCATAACGGTTGAGATAGGTTTTCGCTGACGAAACTGTCATAATGCCGGGACGATCATTGTTTCCAAATGCAAAGGTTCGCTCCAATGCCCCGGTTGCCAATATCGTGGCTCCGGCGCGAACAGTCCAGAAGCGTTGGCGTGGCTGGAACTTACTCTTGATGGAATGATGATCCGTTACGCGCTCCAATAGTCCCGCCGTGCCGTAATCATAAAGACCGAAGGCAGTCGTTCTCGTCATGATGTGAGCACCCGCCTTCTCCAACGCCTTGATCAACGAAACGCGTTTGGATTCAGCTTCCCCGGACATTTGATTGAGATAATCGCCACCCAGTTCAAAATCTTGTTCGACCAAAATGACATCCTTGCCTGCTTTTGCAGCGGAATGTGCAGCATGAAGCCCGGCAGGTCCTGAGCCCACAACAAGCACATCACAGAATGCATGCGCATGATCGTAGCAATCAGGGTCTGGTTCTCTGGATGCGGTTCCCATGCCAGCGGCTTTTCGGATCAGTTTTTCATACTGCATCCACAGCCAGGTGCCGCTGCCCCATTCAAACGGGGGCAAGCCCATAAAGGTTTTGTAGTAGAAACCTGCTGAAAAAAACCGGCTGAACAGACCATTGATTGCTCCGACATCTGTTCGCACGTTTGGCCAGGCATTTTGCCCATTTGCAACAAGCCCTTCGTAAAGTTCAAGCGTTGTCGCCTTCACATTGGCTTCGTGCCGATTGCCTTCGCCGATCGAAACGATGGCACCAGATTCTTCAACACCTGCAGACATGATCCCGCGCGGACGGTGGTATTTGAAGCTGCGGCCAAGAACCTGTTCGTTGTTGGCGAGCAATGCGGAAGCTAATGTATCACCTTCGTAGCCTGCCAGTTTTTTGCCATCCCAAGTGAAGGTCAGCGGACTGTTGGGATCTATCCGTCCCCTTTTTTCCAGTCGGATAGCGGTCATATAGCTTTCTCCAGAACTTTGGCCATTCCCGGATGTGCCGCTCTTACAGAACGAATTTCATGGGTCATCGTATCGCGTTCCACCAGCAACCATGCACGACAACCGTTGACGTGATGCCAAGTCTCGGTTTGCATTCCACGAATGTTTTCACGCTGGAACACTGCTTCATGCCAATCTTCAATTGATGCATCGAGTGCCGGATAATCAATTGTGCCGTCACCGCCATAGGTGAATTCGCTGTGATCACGCTCTCCGCAGAATGGGCAGTTAATTCTGATCATGTTCGAATTCCTATCCGTGCAGTTTCGGGTCAGGACCTGCGCCGCGTTCATCAATGTTGACGCCGCGTTCAAACCGTTTGAGATCGTGATTTTCGATCACCGGATCGGGCCGGTCATTGGCGATCAGGTCAGCAAAGTACCAGCCAGACCCGGGGCTTGCCTTAAAGCCCCCGTAGTTCCAACCGGCATTCAGATAAAGATTGTCGAGCGGTGTCTTGCAGATGAAATGTGAGCCGTCCATCGACATGTCCATGACACCTGACCAGTGGCGCAGTAGGCGCACCCGTCCCAAACAGGGGAGAATTGACATTGCAGCTTCTGCCACATCCTGAACAATCGGGAGATTGCCACGTTGGGCATAGGATTTGTACCAGTCGAGATCACCGCCAAAAACCATTCCGCCCTTGTCCGATTGGGAAATGTAGAAGTGTGCCCCACCAATGCCGAACACGACCACATGATCCAGCAATGGCTTTAGCGGTTCGGAGACAAATGCCTGTAGTTTGTGGGTTTCAATGGGAAGTTTTCCAAGGCCGGTCATTTGCCACAGGCGGGAGGTATTGCCCGCCACCGCAAACCCAATCTTGTTTCCTTCGATCACCCCGCGGGATGTTTGGAGCGAAACAACTTTACCCTTGTTGCGTTTGACGCTGGTGACTTCGCAATTTTGAATAATATCAACACCAAGACTGTCTGCACCGCGCGCATAACCCCAGGCTACTGCATCATGCCGAGCGGTTCCGGCGCGTTTTTGAACAGCGGCACCCATAATCGGAAAGCGTGCATTTGGCCCATAATTCAAATGAGGGATAGTACCCATAAGCTTCTCCAGATCCCAGATTTCAGCATCAGGTGTGCCTGTCAGACGAAAGATATTGTAATTGCGCGCGGCCGCATCAATTGCAGCGGGGCTGTGAAGCAGCGCAACGTGATGACGCTGACTAAACATCACATTGTAATTGAGCTCATGGCTTAGGTTTTCCCATAGCCTCAGGGAATGCTCGTAGAATTCACGGTTTCCCGGGCGGGCGTAATTCGATCGCACAATGGTGGTGTTACGACCAGCGTTTCCGCCGCCGAGCCAACCTTTTTCAAGAATGGCAACATTTTTGATGCCGTGATTTTTTGCAAGATAGTAGGCCGTTGCAAGTCCGTGCAATCCACCGCCGACGATCACTACATCATATTTTTTCTTCGGCTCCGGATCACGCCATTGACGTGCCCAGCCCTTTTGGCCAGTCAAGCCGTTTACGAAAACATTCCATGCAGAAAATCTGGTCATGTCGCCCATTGCCCGTCTTTGCAAAAATCCAAATGCACAAGATGTTGATTGTTCATCATAACCGTCTTTTTCACGTTCAATACAATAGTTTCTGCGACTTCGAGTGCCGGAAAATCCGACAAAAGATACATTCCAAAAGGTTTGTTCCTACACAATCATCCGATCCGTTTCCTTGGTATGGCTCGTTAACTGTTCATACCCATCTTCGGTAATGATGAAACTATCTCCTACTTGGGCACGGAAATTTTCAACTGAAACCGATCCATCGACTGCCAGTACCATTCCGGGTTGAAGGATCGTTTTGTCACCCGTGACCAGTTGAGGACTTTCCAGAAAACTGAACCCGGTGGCCCGGCCACAACGGAATGGATAATCATACCCCGCACCCTGAATGACTTCGGCATAGGCCGCATGCACGCTTTCTGCTGTAACACCCGGTTTTAGTGCATCAAGGGCAGCCTTTTGACTTGCCACAGCCACTTTGTAAACATCCGCCTGTGACTTGTCGGCAATTTCCCCGATCCAGAAGGTTCGGTCAAAGCCAAGCTTGAAGCGGTGAAAATTGGTCATTCCGCAAAAACACAGGAACACCGGTTCTCCGTGTTTCATGATGCGGGTACTGGCACGGTGATGGGTTTTCGTAATCTCCTCACCAGATGCCATGATTTGAAGAAAGTGCGTATTGGGTGACATGATTGATTGGTCATAATGGGCAGTCAGTATTTCTGCAGCTTTGCGGGTACCAGTCTGCGATGTTGCTATCGCCACTTCATATTCCGGCACACCGTCGCCGATTGCCTCGCGCCCCACATTCATCATGGCTGTAGCTACTTCTCCCGCGTGGCGTGCCAACTGTAATTCTTCGGCTGTCTTGATCATTCGCATTTCAGCAAGAATGGGTGTCACATTCTCAAGCGCCATTGCGTCTACGAGGCTGTCGACATATTGGCGTACCACTGGCGGCATGTGGTTCGGTTCGATCGCTACTTTTGCAGCGCCTCTCAGGGCCGACGGAAGTTCTTCCCGCCACTCATTCCCGGCTCCGTCATTCCACGCCGCAATCTGATCAACGTTTGCCAAAGCTTCCGCCAGTACCAAATCAATTGTGGGAGTGATCAGGAGACTGGGGCCGTCTCTTGGAACAACCAGAATTGTTGGGCGGCCAAACTCCATATGCAGATAATCATAATAGCCGGTCAGGTAATAGACATTGTCGTCGTCGGTAATGAGCGCAACATCATGTCCGGCGTCAGCCAATTTTGCCCGGAGTTTATTCAATCTATCTGTGAACATCTCTGATCCCCAAAACCGCCCTTGTCTTCATTCAGGAGATTATCTGCTGCTTCCAGCTTGTCAAAACTAATATTGGTTTGTTCGATGAAAATACTTTCGTTCCCGATTAGTACATGCATGAATGGAAAATTCTGATGGGGAGAATTGTATTGGCGCGGATGGAAATTGAATATTTGGGCAAGCCGGAAATTGATCAGTTGGCTTTGACAGATGATGAAATTCTGGATGCCGTTGAAAGCGGATTAATCGCTGCCGGTCAGGGTAAAACAGTAATCGAACCACGCCTGCATCTAACTCCTGATTCTTCTTTCAACGGCCACTTCAATGTACTTCGCGGCTATGTAGAGTCTGCGGGATACGCAGGTGTAAAGGTAGTTGGCGATTATGTTGATAACTACAAGCAAGACTTGCCTTCCGAACTGGCACTTTTAAATTTGTTTTGTCCTCGTACAGGAGTTCCAAAGGCGGTGATCGACGCTACCGGAATTACAGATATGCGGACCGGGGCGGTTACGGCTCTGGGCGCCAAATGGTTGGCCCCTGAAAAACCGAAAATTCTTGGACATATTGGTGCACGCGGCACTGCGTACTGGAATGTCCGTCTGCTGGACCATCTGTTCGACTTTGAAGAAATCCGTGTTCATTCGCGTCGACCAGAGAGCCGGAACGCTTTTGCAGAAGAATTAAGCAAAGACC
Source organism: Hyphomicrobiales bacterium (assembly GCA_021775455.1). Lineage (GTDB taxonomy): Bacteria > Pseudomonadota > Alphaproteobacteria > Rhizobiales > Rhizobiaceae > JAALLB01. The sequence continues at coordinate 78,931 of JAJFHU010000045.1, forward strand.
TCGGCAAGGTCGTTGTGGCAACTGAGAATTGGGAAAAATGCCTGAAGGGCGCAGACATACTGGTTGAAGCTTCAAGGCTCAATGAGCCAACACCACTGTTTGATCGTTCCTGGGTTAATAAGGGTGCTCTCGTTGTTCCCTACGGAACCATGAGCACACTGCCGCTTGATTTTACCGATGGTTTCGACAAGTTCGTGATGGATGATTTGGGGCAGATGCGTTCCGGCCATCTTGGGGCGTTACGACCGCACATTGACGTCGGTAAAATTACTGAGGAAAGCTTTTATGCCGAAATTGGCGAAATCGCGGCTGGCCTGAAACCCGGTCGTGAATCCCATGAGGAGACTATTCTCTTTTGGCATCGTGGTATGTCAACGAGCGATATTGCATTAGGTGCAGCAATACTGGAAAAGGCACGGAAAATGGATATCGTTCAAAAACTCCGTTATCGCGAAGATTGATTGCATGATTACCCTGAACGGCAACTCACTTACTATTGAGCATCTCACTGAAGCAGCACGTGGTGAAACAGTCAAAATATCTGACCAGGGCCGTAAGCGCATGATGGCTTCGCGGGCGCTTATGGAAACGGAAATAGCCGGTGGAAAGTCAATTTATGGCGTTACAACAGGTTTGGGCGCCCGTGTAGTAGAAAATCTTGGTCCGCAGGAGCTTGAGAGTTTCTCAATTCAAACTCTTCGAGGGCGGGCCCATTCAGTCGGTGAAGAAGAAAGCCGGGAGAATGTTCGCGCAGGCATGATCGTTCGCCTCAACACGTTGCTGGGTGGCTACAGTGGTGTGAGGGTGGAAATTGCAGAACACATTGCCGCCTGTCTCAATGCGGGACTTACCCCGGTAGTTGGTAAGATCGGTTCCATTGGTGCTGCTGATTTGGTGATCAATGCAACTGTTGGTCTGGCGCTGATGGGCGAGGGTAAAATCCACACCGGCGAGGATGTTGGCGATGCAGCTGAAGTCTTGCAGGCGCAAGGTATAAAACCACTAAAGCTTCTTCCTCGGGAAGGTTTGGCATTGGCAAGCCACAGTGGTGCGGTGTCGGGGGCTGCAGCGATGGCCTTTAGCGAAATGGATACTGTTTGCAAAAGTGCCCAGACCGCAGCGGCATTATCAATTGAGGCATTTCGTGCCAATCTTTCATCGATTGATCCTCGGGCGCTGTCAGCAAAACCATTGCCGGGTCAAATGGTGGCTGCAGAAGATTTGGCTGAACGTCTAGTTGGAAGTCACTTGTTTGATCTGGAGAATGCCCGAAGACTCCAGGATCCGCTTTCGTTTCGCAACATCCCGCAAATTCATGGTGGCTTGTTCTCAGCACTGAATCAGGCTCGTGAGATAATCGAAATTGAGATTAACGGTTCAAGTGACAACCCGTTAACGCTGGTAGAAAGCGAGGAGGTGCTATCTTGTGGCCTCTTCTTCACCACTGAACTTGGTCTTGCATGTGAGGCAGTCAATCGTGCCGCCAATCATGTCGCCGCAGCACAGGTAGCAAGACTAACGAAATTGTTGGACGCAAGATTGAGCGATCTTCCAACGTATTTGGCGTTGCCGGATGGCGGTTCCGCCGGATTTGCACCCCTGATGAAGCCAGCCGAAGCGATCCTTGCTGAAATTGCGCATGTCTCAAGTTCGCCGCCCGTTTATCCAAGTGTTGGTGCTTCGGGTGTTGAGGATTGCCAAACTACTGCGCCGGTGGCAGTTCGTTCAATGGCCCGGATCAGCGAATTGATGACAAGCCTCATCGCCATCGAATTGATCATTGCAACTCAGGCAATCGAGATGAGGGGCTGTATTGATGACCTTGGCGAACACACCGCAAATTGCTTCAAGAAGGTTCGCGAATTTTCTGTGATGCTCGTGGAAGACCGATCAATGGCTGATGATGTAGAGCTGGTTGTGACGGCAATTCACCAGCAAGAGTTTGTTTAGCCGGGCTTTACGCCGCTCCCAACAAGTCTTTCAGTATCGCTGGAACTACTTTCTCCAAATCACTCGCAACCAAACCGGCGCTAAGGCGAAGGCCTGATTCTCCATGAATCCAGACGCCTGCGCAAGCAGCATCAAACGGCGACATGCCTTGTGCCGCCAATCCACAGATGAGCCCCGCCAACACATCACCGGTTCCAGCTTTTGCAAGCCACGGGGACGCATGGTGATTGATGACAATTCGCCCGTCGGGATGGCCAACAATCGTCTCATGCCCTTTCAAGACAATTATGGAATTGCTCAGTTCAGTTGCCTTGCGCACCCGTTCAATTCTCGATCCCTCTATTTTACCGAACGTTCTTTCAAACTCACCTTCGTGTGGGGTTAGAATGCAGTTTTGATCAAGGCAATTTAAATCGCTCTGGCCGGGTATCGCGTCAGCATCGAAAACCCGTACACCCTCTGCCAGTGGATTAAACATTGCTTCAAGATGCGAAGGTATTATTCCGCCTGATCCGCCCAATCGAGCTGTTACACCTTTTGGCTCGTCAAGTGATCCGCTTCGAACCATAATGTCGGATGGGAGAGTTGAGCGGTAAATATCTGCATTATCGAACGCCAACACCGTCACCAGTCCAGCACCAATCCGCGAACAGGCGGTGCTTGCCAGACGGGTTGCACCGGTAAGTTCCGGTGCAGCGAAAATCAGGGCGTGTCCCCGATGGTATTTGTGGCCATCGGATTTTGGTATCGGGAAATTATCGATCCAGAGATCCGGGCTGTTCAACAGTTCTGTCATTTGCCGGTCTTAAGCTTTGAATAACTCACGGCACGACCGGCTCTGTTTCCAGATTTAGATGAAGTTCCTTGTCCGTGTAGGGGTTGGCCGCAATGAATTCATCATCAAGTTCCACGCCGAGACCCGGTTCAGTTGGTGGAATGACGTACCCGTCTTGCCAATCGAATGTGCTTTTCAGGCACGCCATGTAGGGACCTTCAAAAGTGCCAATCGACTCAAGGATCAGGAAGTTGGGACTACAGGTAGCAATATGGATGTTAGCCGCCGCTACTACTGGTCCACAGTAAAGATGGGGGGCAATCTGGGCGGAACGCGTTTCTGCCATGGAGGCAATCTTTTTCGCTTCCAGAAGCCCGCCAACACGACCGAGGTCCATCTGCAGGATTGAAGCAGCACCTGCTTCCAGTACCCGCGCAAATTCATACTTGGTGCAAAGCCGTTCACCGGTTGCAATCGGCACACTGGTAAAGCGAGCCACCTCCGCCATGTCCGCAGGATTGTCGGGTGGGACGGGCTCCTCAAACCAAAGCGGATCGTAGGGTTCCAGTCGCCGGGCCATCCGCTTGGCGCCGGAGACTGTGAACTGTCCATGGGTGCCAAACAAAAGGTCAGCCTTGTCGCCTACCGCTTCGCGTATGCGCTTGCAGAATTGTTCACTGCGCTCCAGATCGCTCAGCAGGGGTTGGTGCCCGTCATAGATTGTATAAGGACCGGCTGGGTCAAATTTAACGGCGGTAAAGCCGGTCTTCACCATCTCCACTGCTCTTTGAGCCGCCATGTCGGGGTCGTTGTAGACATTGGGTTTGTCAGGGTCGGGATAAACATCGCCATCTTTGGGGTAGAGGTATGTATAGCTTCGAAGTCGCTCATGCGCCTTGCCACCCAATAAATTGTAACAAGGCTGGTTTGCCGCCTTTCCAACAATGTCCCAACATGCCATTTCCAGACCACTTAGGACGCCTTGAACCGTCACATCCGGGCGTAAGGTGAAACCAGCGCCGTAGGTTTTACGCCACAGTTTTTCGATGTTGTGAGGGTCCTCGCCTTCAAATTGCCGTTCAAATGCATCAACAGCCATTGCTGCACACAGGTCCGGACCGAACGTTGCGTTGTATATTTCTCCAACACCGGTAATTCCGCAAGCGGTCGTCAAGCGGACAAAGATAAAGTACCGGCCACCATGTCGGGGCGGCGGGTTGGCAACTACAAAGGTTTCGATCTTTTCCAGTTTCATCGTTTGCATCCTCTGGCGCACTTATGGTTTGCCTGCAGCATCTTCCAAAATCATTTCACTGGCCTTCCATCCGACCATGATCGAGGGCGCGTTTGTGTTGCCCGATGTAATGTTGGGGAACACCGATGCATCAACCACCCGCAGACCGGATATACCATGTACCCGTAGCCGGGCATCGACAACTGAATTTTTCCGGTCATTGCCCATCTGGCAGGTGCCGCAGGGGTGGAATACCGTTTCGGCATTTGCCTTGAAGTTTTCCAGCATCTCATCGCCTGACATGGATGTTATATCTGGCGATAGACGCTCCTTTGTCACGTCACGAATGGCCGGCGTTTCCGCGAGCGCCTTCAGGATATGGCCGCCCCGGATTACTGTTTCTTTGTCCTCTTTTGTCGAAAGTGAGTTGGGCTGTATCTCGGGTTTTTGACGAGGATCAGCGGAAGTTATGTTAATTGAACCGCGACTTGTTGGCCGACAGGGTTGGAAACACAAGACAAAACCCGATTCCCTGTCCACTACAGTCTTGCCATTCTTGTTCCTGCCGTACGAAGCGGGATTGCAATAAATTTGCAGGTCAGGGTCTTTCAGCTTTTTGTCGGTTCGTACCAAGCCACTGCACTGGTTGATAGGCACACTCAACGGTCCTTTGCGGGTTAGCAAATATTGAATTCCGGCCCGCAACCGTCCGAATTGATTACCCAGGATTGCATTCGCGGTTGGTACGCTCGAACGATAAAGATGACTGACACCCAGATGATCCTGCAGCCCCTGACCCACTTTTGGGTGATCCAGATTGACTTCAATACCGTGTTGTTTGAGCAGTTTCGCAGGCCCAATGCCTGACAGTTGCAACAATTGGGGTGAATTAATCGCTCCGCCGCTCACAATGACTTCTCGCATTGCACGGGCAGCAATCTTCTTGCCTCCAACACTGTAAGAAACACCTGTAGCTTTTTTCCCTTCCAGCTCAATCCGTTCAACCAGTGCATTGCTGATAATGTGAAGGTTCTTGCGGCTTTTCGCCGGATTTAAAAACGCATCCGCCGATGACCAACGACGACCATCTCGCACCGTGCTGCGAAGCATTGTAACTCCCTCATAGTCGTCGCTGTTCAAATTTTTGGAAACTGGCCAACCCATATCACGGGCAGCATCAAGGAAACGATGGGAGAAAGGATGCATCTGGTCGCTGCTGTCCCAAATCCACAACGGGCCATCGCCGCGAACCGACCTATTCCCATCTGAATCCAGTTCAGAATGCGTTTCAAATTCTTCGTATGCAGACTTTACGGCTTTCCAGTTCCAGCCCTTTGCCCCGGCATTCTCCCAGTCGTCAAAGTCACGTGGAAGTCCGCGAAGATACGCCATCGCATTGATCGAACTCGATCCGCCAATTACGCGTCCCCGTGGCCAGTATGCCTCACGGTCATTGAGGCCTGGGTCAGCTTCTGTCGTATAACACCAATTTAGCGCCGGGTCGGAAAAGGTGAAGGCATAACCAAGTGGAACCTTGATCCAGAAACGGTTATCAGAACCACCTGCCTCAAGCAGCAGAACGGAGTATCGACCATTCTCGCTAAGACGGTTGGCAAGAACGCACCCTGCCGAACCTGCACCAACGATCACGTAATCATAGGTGGCCGTATCGTTACTCACCAACATCACTCATTCCTGCCCGCAATTCAAACCTGCAAACTCTCCCATAATGTTTGCAGGAATTACAAGCGGAGAATATACGGGCCGTCAATATTTTCTGGCTGGTGCATTGAATGTCTAGTGTAAAAACACTCAGCTTTCGCGGCGAAGCGCCTGAGCCATGCAGTGAATGCCACCACCAGTCTTGGAAATCTCGCTGGTGTCAATTTCCGCAACTTCAAAACCACGAGCCTTTAGTTGTTGGATAAGTGTCTGGCTTTTCTTTGGTGCGATGATCCGGTCATTGCCCATCGACATGACGTTGCATCCGAGGTCCATCGTGTCCTGGAAAGGTACGGGAACGATTTCGATGTTTTTGGCTTTTAGCCAGTCTACCACATCTGGTGCTGTGCACTCGAGACAAACCCCCGCCAGCTTTTCGGCTAGCATCACGACCATTAGGTCAATATGCACATAGTAAGGATCGAAATAGGTCGGCTTGACTTCCCATCCTTCAGCCTCAAACCAGCCTTTGACCTGTTGAACGGCCTCATCCTGTGTGCGTTCACCACCACAGCCCATCAGTACGCATCCTGGTTCAATGACGTTGAAGTCACCGCCTTCAAAATGTCCGGCCGTGATCATGTCATAAATTGGAATACCCATTTTTTCATAGGTTCGGATTGCGGCGAAATTTTCGCCCCTGCGCCACCAATTGCACATGTTGGTGATGACCGGACCCAATGGCGTCATAAAGGAAGAGTCACGTGTGTAGACTTGCATCGGAAGGGCAGGGTCTTCTGTCTGCCAGTGAACGTTCACACCAAAATGCTCGTAGGCCGAAACAAGTTCTGCATGCTGTTTTTTCGCAACGGCTATGTCACAGGGTGCCTCACGTAAATACTTTCGGGAGAGCGAACTTGTGGACAAGTGCTTGAGGTTGGTCGGAGGACCAAGCAAAACGTCAGTCAAAACGCCATACTCATCAGCTGCACCCCAATAATTCATTCTGGGTGTTCCGCCGCCATCTGTGCGCCGCTGGAGAGAAAATTGTTCTTGTGATTGTTTTGGCTGTGTAAGCATGATCGGACCCTCAATGTATCAGCCTAATGATGGTGTCAGAATTTCAAAACGTCAATTGAAAGGTTTTCCCAATATATATGAATAAAATTCACATATATTTCATGGCGCCCGATATTCCTGATTAACCCTAATCTTGCTGAACTCAGAGACTATCCAGTCGATGCAGGCTGCGCAGGTGAGGCGTTTTCTCTTTTCTTCGCTGCAAACGATGTAATAGGATTTTTGCCCGTTGATGGATTTTGTAAACGGGCGAACCAGTGATCCGTTTGCCAAAGATTCTTCCGCCAATACATCGTCGCCCATGGCAATTCCCTGACCAGCAATGGCCGCAGACAGGGAATGATTGATGTCACTGAATACAATTCCGGGACTGGTGTTCAGTTTTTTTGCCCCAGCCGCTGCCGCCCAAGCTGCCCAATCCGAATGACCGCCATGGTGAAGCAACCGGAATTGCGAAATGTCATCCGGGCGCGAAAGAGTTTGCATAGAATTTGCAAGTCTGGGACTGCAAACCGGATAGAATCTCGGTGCGTAGAGTAATTCCACATCCATTTCTGGCCAGACACCATCTCCATAGATGATCGAAAAACTGGCCTCATTGCCGTAAATATCGGTCTTTTCCGTGGTGTTTACGAGGTTTATGGACACTTGAGGAAACTGCTCTGAGAAGTTTCCCAATCTCTTGGACAGCCAAAAAGTTCCCAGACCACTTGAACAATTGATTTTCAATTCTCCGCTGGGTTCTGTGCCGTCAAGTCCGACAGCTGCCTCACCCAGAATTTCCATCGCGCTGGTGAGGCTAAGTGCGTATCGTTGACCCGCTGACGTAAGCTCAATTGTGCGGCCGGATAGGCGAACAAGCTGAGCATCAATTGTGGTTTCAAGTTTGCGAAGCTGATGGGAAATGGCGCTTGGTGTGATGTTCAGAAATTCCGCAGCCTTGATAGTGCTGCCAAAACGCGCAACAGCATGAAACGCACGTAAAGCCTGCATTGACGGAATTGCCTTGGGCATCTTCAATCTCGTACACGGTGATCAGATACTCGGGTTTGCAGCTTGCTGCATCGCCTGATCATTCATAGCATGTGGTAGTGATATGACAAACGGGAACTGAACAGGATTCATCTTATTCAAAGAATTCCCGGCAAATTCAGTCCGTTTTCCTTCGCGCAATCTATGGCAATGTCATAGCCCGCATCCGCATGGCGCATGACACCGGTTGCCGGATCATTCCACAAAACTTTTTCAAGTCGCCGGTCTGCATCTTCAGTTCCATCACAGCAGATCACCATGCCTGAATGTTGCGAAAAGCCCATACCAACTCCACCACCATGATGAATTGATACCCAGGTTGCGCCGGATGCTGTATTGAGCAATGCGTTCAAAAGCGGCCAGTCAGAAACTGCATCAGAACCATCTTTCATGGCTTCGGTTTCCCGGTTGGGGGAAGCGACCGAGCCGGAATCGAGATGATCACGCCCGATAACAACAGGTGCTGAAAGTTCACCGTTTCTGACCATTTCATTGAAGGCAAGACCCAGTTTGTGGCGAACGCCAAGGCCTACCCAGCAGATGCGGGCAGGTAATCCCTGAAAGGCGATGCGCTCACGGGCCATATCCAGCCAGTTGTGCAGATGGGGATAGTCAACGAGTTCCTTGACCTTCGCATCGGTTTTGTAAATGTCTTCCGGGTCACCGGAAAGCGCACACCAGCGGAAGGGGCCGATGCCACGACAGAACAGTGGCCGGATATAGGCTGGCACAAAACCCGGAAAGGCAAAGGCATTTTCGAGACCTTCTTCCTGGGCGACTTGGCGAATGTTGTTGCCATAGTCGAGCGTCGGGATTTTCATATTCCAGAAATCCACCATCGCCTTGACGTGAATCTTCATCGAAGCGCGGGCGGCTTTCTCGACAGCCTGCGGATCGCTTTCCTGTTTTTCCCGCCATTCGGCCACATTCCAACCTTGCGGCAGATAGCCGTGGATTGGATCGTGCGCACTCGTCTGATCCGTGACAATGTCCGGTTTTACACCGCGTTTGACGAGTTCAGGAAAAACATCTGCCGCGTTTCCAATCAAGCCAACGGACTTTGCTTCGCCAGCCGAAGTCCAACGGCTGATAATTTCCAACGCCTCATCAAGAGAACTCGTCTTCTCGTCAAGATATCGGGTTCGAAGCCGAAAATCTGCGCGATCTTCATCGCATTCAACGGCCAAACAACAGGCACCAGCCATTACGGCAGCAAGAGGTTGCGCCCCGCCCATGCCACCCAGGCCCGCGGTCAGTATCCATTTGCCTGTCAAATCACCACCATAATGCTGGCGACCAGCCTCCATAAAAGTCTCATAGGTGCCCTGAACAATGCCCTGCGTACCAATGTAGATCCACGACCCGGCAGTCATTTGGCCATACATCGCAAGGCCTTTTTTATCGAGTTCATTGAAATGATCCCAGGTCGCCCAATGGGGTACGAGATTGGAGTTTGCGATCAAGACACGGGGCGCATCGGCGTGAGTTCTAAACACCCCAACGGGCTTACCGGACTGCACCAGCATGGTTTCGTCTTCTTCGAGGGTCTGCAGGGTGGCAACCATCTTGTCGAAGTCGTCCCAGGTACGTGCAGCGCGCCCAATCCCGCCATAGACAACCAGTTCATGCGGGTTTTCAGCCACATCGGGATGCAGATTGTTCATAAGCATGCGCATCGGCGCTTCGGTCAGCCAGCTTTTGGCCGAGATTTCCGATCCCGTAGGGGGGAACACATCACGTTTGTTGTGGCGCGGATTGCTCATGTCACTATCCTTCAATATATGTGTACATAACATTAATATGTCTAGACATAATATGTCAATTCATATTGGATTACAAACCCACAAGTCAAGAGGAATTGGGTTCTGGAACTCGCTTGGAAACTAATCGATGATATTTGGAAACAATCGTTTAGCTTTTTCGGAATTGAAAAAGTGCTTTGTCTCCTCAATAAAAGCCTTAACTAGTCTTCTGGGGTTTTTCTCCAGATAACCTACAGAGAAGTGGACGACTCTGTCGGGTGGCGAAATCGGAATTGCCACGAGGTTGTATCCAGCGTAGCTTTGATCAGTAAACGGAATTGTGTAGGTGAATGCACAACCTAATCCCGCGCTCACCAGGCTGCGCAACATTTCTCCGGATGTAACGGTGGCTACAATATTCGGTGACACACCCAAATGTTCGAAATATCGTTCATAGTGCTGTCGAATCCAGGGACGTTCAAGCAGGAGAATATCTTCGTCAGCAAATTCCTGTACGGAAACAGTGTCGTGGGTGGCAAGAGAATGGTTGTTTGATACCAACAAAACTGGGGCGACCTTGGCAATTGTTGCGTACGTAACGCCGGGGACGAGATTTTCCGCGCCACAAAAAACGGCATCATACGCTCCGTTTATCAACCCCTCTTGGACAGGCTGATTGTCATCTTCAAAAATTTTCAATTCGACGTTCTTGTTTCCTTGCGCCATTGACATGATAATATCAGGTAAGAATGATGGCGCTGTTACAATCGAATAACCCACTCGCAATGTCCCCGTGAGCTGAGTTCTCAGGCTGCTGCCTTCCTGAAGGACATTTTCATATTCATCCAGCAAATGCCGAAATTTTGCTGAAATGATTTCCCCGGTTTCTGTCAGCTCGATACCTTTAGCCCGCTTCCTGTTTGTCAATTTTAGGGAAAAATGTTCTTCAATATTAATGATCGCCGCCAAGATTGAAGACGGCGCCACATTTAGTTTTTCTGAGGCACGGGTAATGTTCTGACATTCGGCGGCAACCAGAAAATAGCGCATTGCCCGAAATGATATGCTCATAATCTTTCAATCACCAATAATTCTGAAAATCAGAATAACAAATTTTATAAATTCAGTTTTTCAAAATATCAAGAATATGTTTTGATGCGCCTGACAAACAATCTGGGATGGTGAAATTGGTGAGAAAATTTGCACGATTGAGTGAGTATTGTGAGCCTGGGGGCCCGACTAATGTCACAATACGCATATCAGATTTGCGAATGTACCATGCTAAGTTCAGGATTTTTTGTTATTCAGCCAAAATGACTGCATGATTTGAGCCAAGTATCCGAGACGTAGTGTTTCGGATACTTGCACTTGTCAGTCTGCCCTACCCAAGAGCAGATTTATGAGTCTACGCCCAGGGTCCTGACCCTAATCTCTCCTGAATCCTAAACCGTCGTTCGAAAATGCAGCTGTGATATACCGGAGCACCTTAAAAGAAACTTCCATTTGCGGTCATTTCATTAAAATCAGTTTTTCAAATGAATGATTCTGTGTTTTGTTTATCAACACCGGTATCACGCATGGAAAATAAGAATGAAGTCTCAAGCAAAGGTAGTGATTGTCGGTGGAGGTGTGTCTGGCTTGTCAGCACTCTACCATCTGACACTAGAAGGCTGGGAAGATGTTATTCTGCTGGAGCGCGATGAGCTGACATCGGGAACAACCTGGCACTCTGCTGCCCAATGTCCGAGCCTGGCATTCAACCAGCTTCTTCTGCTGCTGCGTGACTATACGATCAAGCTTTACAAAGAGCTGGCAGACGATCCAGCCTATCCGATCAATTATCATCACGCGACTGGCGGGATGCGTTTGCTGACTGACCCGGCGCACATCGATGAATGCCAGCATATAATCTCGGTCGCAAAAGGTGTGGGATTTGACTTCGATCTGTTGGACGCTGAGGAAATCAGCAATCGAAATCCACTGATCAACACCGATGGAATTCTCGCCGCTCTTTGGGATAAACGTGATGGGGACATCGATCCCGCGCAGCTGTGTCAGGCACTTGCCAGTCGCTCACGAAAGGCGGGTGCGAAAATCTATCGGAACACGCCGGTTACCGGCCTGTCCCAAAAACCAAACAGTGAGTGGGTAGTCGATACACCTCAAGGATCGATAACCGGCGAGCATTTGGTAGTGGCCGCCGGGTACAGGGTAAACGAAGTTGGCGCACTTATGGGGATTACTTATCCTGTGGTAGCCACGGAGCATATGTACTTCATTACTGAGGACATTCCGGAACTGTTGCAGCGCGAGGACCGCGTTTCGATGGTTCGGTGTCCGCGTGACACGTTTTACATGCGGCAGGAAAAGAAGGGGTTGCTGGTCGGCATTTATGAGCACGACTGCAAACTGTTCGGCATGGATGGCATTGACGCCAATTTCGTCAATGCCCTTTGTCCAGATGATCTCGACCGGCTTTTACCCAAAATGGAACCGATCTTTGATCGCTTGCCGTGTTTGCAGGAAGTTGGCATCAAGTCAGTCGTCAACGGCCCGATTTCCTATGCGGCCGATGCCGGTCCGATGGTTGGAAAACAGCCGGGACTTCGAAATTGCTGGTCGATGAACGGCATTCGTGTCGGGATAGGTGAGGGTGGTGGTTATGGCAAGATGCTTGCCCAGTTGATGGTGTACGGCGAGACGGAGTGGGATACTTGGCAGCTCGACCCAAGGCGGATCACGTCTCATGCAACCATTGAGTATACAGCGCTCAAGACGATTGAGGACTACCGCCATGAGTTCCAGTGGCACAAGCCGCATGAGCATCGACCTGCAGGACGTCCAGCCAAGGCAAGTCCGCTTTATCCGCTGCTGAAGGAGAAGGGTGCCGAGTTCGGCGTCACCAATGGTTGGGAGCGCACCTCGTTCTATAAGCCGTCGCCGGATTTCGTTGAAGGACATGGCTACCGGTTCCAGAACTGGCATGAAATGGTCGGCGCGGAAGTTGAAGCATTAATCAGCAATGTTGGGCTGGCGGAGCTTTCCGGCTTCAACCACTATTGTATTCGGGGGGCCAACGCGTTGGAATGGCTCGATTCTCTTACCTGCTCACGTGTTTCGAAGACAGTCGGCAAGGCGAACCTGTGTTACTTCCTGACGCCAAAGGGTAATATCTCAGGCGAAGCTACAATTGTACCGCTGCCCAATGGGGAGATTTTCTACGGTTCGGCAACTACCGCCGAGTATCACGACATCGACTGGTTGCAGGAACATCTGCCAGCCGGTTCGGATATAGAAATTGAAAGCCGCACCAATACGCATACGATGCTGGTTATTGCCGGTCCCAAAACCCGACAATTGCTGGCGGTAGTGTCACCGGAAACGAATTGGGATCAAGCCAATTTCCCATGGTTGAACGCGCGCCACGGCAGTATCGGTGATGTCGAGGTTTTGGCAATCGCCATCAGCTACTCCGGTGAACAGGCCTTTGAATTGCACGTCCCCAATGAAAATCTTGTGGAGGTCTACGAAGTTCTGGTTCAGGCTGGAAGTGATTTTGGGCTCTCCCATTTCGGAATGTACGCTATCGATTCCATGCGCATCGAAAAGGGCTATGGTCATTGGAAGGCGGATTTCATCACCGAGTTTAATCCGATTGAGGCGGGTCTTGATCGCTTTGTGGATATTTCAAAGGAGTTTCCGGGTAAGTCCGGCCTTCAAAGCCAAATGAAGTCAGGGAATCGCAAAGAACGAGTCTTGTTGGAAATTCGCACAACTCAAGGACCAGTCCAGCCGGGAGAGGGTGTGTTCAGGGATGGAAGACCGGTTGGCAGCGTAACGTCCGCTACATGGGGATATAGAACGGGAAAGAATCTCGCCATGGCCTACATTGATCCCAAGTTTGCTACCGAAGGTACCGAACTGGAAATGCTGCTGCTTGGAAATTCCGTAATGGCGACTGTCTGCACACCCTGTATTTACGATCCCGAAAACAAAATTCCGCGTGGAATTGAGTAAAGCCTTCGATCTGCTGGCGGCATCTGGAATTAATGGGACCGATTGGGTAGGGTGGGGGATGCAGACTGGTCGAAGTGCCTTGTTTCACATCAATATGTTTGCCTTCTTGGTTGTAATCTTGATGATGAGCGCACCTCACGCCAAGGCGCAATCTCGGGAACCCGTGGGTCTGGAACTGGCGCTGTTGATTGATGTTTCTGCAAGCGTCAGCAAAGAGGAATATCAGCTTCAGCTTGATGGCTTTGCTGCTGCTTTCAGCAGCAAGGATATTCAGGAAGCAGTCGCAACTTCCGGTGGTTTGGTTGTATGCGTAATTCAATGGGCGCAACAGGCTTATCAATACAAATCAGTCGACTGGACAGTTTTGAACAACAGTCTGGATGCATTGAAACTGGCGACGCAAATTGCAGCAATTCCCCGTCAAACGCCGAGCGGTCAAACTGCAATCGGCGATGCGCTCACATTCGCAATGAACGAGTTGGAGACCAATCGCTTTTCTGGCCTGCGCCGTGTGATCGATGTATCCGGGGATGGTCGCGCCAATGATGGGCGCCCGCTTCGACATGCACGCGAGGAAGTGCTTGAAAAAGAGATCACCATAAACGCTCTGGCAATCGTAAACGAATTTCCGGATCTAAAACAATATTACCGTACCCAGCTGATTGGTGGATCAGGTGCTTTTGTGCTTTCGGCTCGCGATTACACCGATTTTGCCCGTGCAATCAGTGAAAAACTGAAACGCGAGATTCAGGCCTTGCCGGTGGCGAAAATCGCCGAGCCCGATCCATTGATAAAAGCGCAGGCAGAAATACCGCAGCAACCGTGAGCTTGAGAGGCTAAAAAATTACAGCTACTTACCCTTGAGTGCCGCGTGCATCATTTCCTTGTAAGGCTCAGCACACCCAACATCGTTGGGTATTTCTTTCGGCAATGCCTTGTAGTTAGGCTTGATATCACAGAGTTCGCACATTTGTTTCAATGCAGCCTTCGGATCGGCGATCATGTCTTCATAGGACAGAATGATAGAATTTTCCGGAAAGCATTCATGCAAAGTGTCTATAAGCGAATTGTACGATTCAATGTACTGTTTAAGTGCTTTCAAATCGTACGAGTATGTGTTCTTGAGACGATACTTCTTGGTATAAATGCGGAACATCAAATCGTCGATGTCACGTTTCATGAACACAAACCGCATATTTGGTATAGCCTTGGAAAAGAAAGCGGCATCCCAGATATGACCGGGCGAGGTGTTGGTAACCCAGGAATTATCACCAATTAGTTCTTCAATTTGCCTCCGATACTCACTTCTCACCATTGAGTACAATTGTAAAGGGAGCTGGGCAAGCGATTCAAAAGGAATCAATCCACCCATTTGAAAACCGGTGGCAATCGCGTTATTGATCGCCGGGTTCTCATATCCCCTTACCAGACCCGGTTGTGTGCAAATTATTGATTCTGCTGTAGTTTTGCCAGACCTGGACAATCCCAATATGAACAGCGAATTTGGATAATCTGGTTCATCATTCTTGATATTCTTGAAGGCCGATGCATTTTTCCTGGTCCAGTCAGCACGGCTGATAGTGACGCGCATTTCCACCTTAATGTCTTCTTTTAACTCCTTCAGGACCAGATTGTTGGCCTTGACTATCCAGTCCCATGCTTCTCCATGTTTGCCAAGCTTGTCATAAGCGGTAGCCCGCACGAATGCCTTGTCACTTTCAACCTGTTTTTCATCGCTTCCTGGGGGCACCGATGCATCATCCAGTTTTTCCAGCAAATCTGAAGGAACAAGTGACGATGGTAGAACAACCTGAAGTTTCAACAATTGCAAAGTTGGCGGCTTGTCAGAAAGTCGGTCAAGCGCTTCCTTGGCTTCATTGAAACGACCCATTTCATTGCAGACATTTGAGTAACCATAGATTGCTTCCTCCATGTTTGGAGATAATTCCAACGCTTTTTCAAACATTTGCGAAGCAAGCAGGTATTCGCGCTTGTCGTAGTAAACTTGCGCCAGAGTGACATAAATTGCGGGTTCCTCGGAGTTTATTTCCAATGCATCCCGCAACGTACGAATAGCCATCTCGCGTGCATTGACGAGAAGATATTCACCAGCCAGCGCTGTCATTGTTGTCCAGGCACGCGGATTGATCATCACAGCCTGCACCAGATACTGAACGGCTTTTTGCCGCTCGCCCATATCTCCATACACCAGCCCGAGCGTATGAAGAGCGGCAAAATAATCCGGAAATTCCTTCAACAACGAAAGGCACATCTTCTCAGCGTGATTGAATTGCCGCTGATTTCTCCAGGCCTCAGCCTGTTGTACCGCTTGGTGGGCAGATTTCATGACCTCTATGGGGTCATCCGACTTAATCTTGAATCTTGTTTCCATTGTGGGGAAATCCAGTAGTTCCTGATATCCAAAAGATAATTGGCACACTAAAAAAGGGGCATAAAGCCCCTTTTTCAATAATTGATTTTTTCCTGCTTACATGTGCAGGTTGATACCAATCCGTGCCACAAACACATCATCCAGCCTGTTCGATTCTGAGCCGCCGCCTGCAATTTCAGAGTTACTTCCGATATAGCTAAGCGCTTCAGCCCGCACTGTAATGTTGTCTTTCAACGGAGTTTCCACACCAAATCCAATTACCGGACGCCAGGCATGATAGGTATCATTTGCAGATCCGCCTTCGCTTGATGTCGTAGTTCCAACCAACAAGCCAGCACCACCGGTGACATAGGCGAAGGATCCGTCATTGCCAATTCCCACGCCAACCCGGCCCCTGAGTGAAGCCATCAGGTCAGGTGCCATACTATGGCCACCCTGGACACGCTGCAGATCGGCAAGTGTTACATCACTTTCAATACCCCATCTGTAATTGCCGTTATCCTGATTGTAACCTACCTGAAGGCCACCCAATCCACCAGCAACGGTGTAGGTGAAATCATCGGAACCATCAGCCAAATCTCCGGAAGTTTTGCCAGCTCCCAAATGAGCGCCAACGTAATATCCGTTGCGAACATCTACTTCGCTGCCATTGGCGGCTGCACGACCATATGTAGTACCATTAAGGTGATAGTTGATACCGAGGCGTGCCACGTATACGTCATCAAGTACGTTGTCTTCGTCACTCACATTCGTATTGTCGTCGCTACCCAGGAATGCCAGGCCTTCCGCACGTACTGTGAAATATTCGTTCAACGCTGTTTCGACACCAGCACCGACAACAGGACGCCAGTTAACAAAACTGGTGTTATTTCCGGCACTCGAGGTAGTTGTTCCCAACAATACCCCCGCACCAGCGGTTAGGTAAGCGAGTGTTCCGCCACCAACTTCCATGCCAATCCGGCCCCTGATGGAACCCATGGCATCCGGTGCCGCACTGTGGGCCTGATGCTCACGTTGCAAATCTGCAAACGTCCAGTCGCCTTCAATACCCCAGACATAACTGCCGTTTTCCTGATTGTAACCCAGTTGCAGGCCACCCAGAAGTCCAGCTTTCGAGTAGCCGTAATCATCCGAATCAACGGCAAGCTCGCCAGAGGTTTTACCTGCACCCAAATGGGCACCAGCGTAATAACCAGTCCAGGAGGAATTAGCCGGATCGACAGCATTTTGCATCGAACGACCATAAGTGGTTCCACCCAGATGATAGTTGAGGCCAAGCCGTGCCACATAAACATCATCAATCTGGTTTGGATCAGATGGGCCTGTAAGCATATTTTGACCAAAGAAGGCAAGGCCTTCGGCACGAAGCGTGAACAACTCGTTGAGTGGCGCTTCGACACCAACACCCACTACAGGACGCCAAATTAAATAACCATCGTTGGATGACCCGTCACTGGATGTCGATGTTCCCCACAATGCACCGGCACCACCTGTCACATAAGCATATGCGCCATTTCCAACTTCCATACCCCAGCGGGCGCGTAAAGTTGACATGGCGTCCGGACCAACATTGTGGCCGCCTGTCTGGCGTGTCAGATCCACGAAGCTCAAATCGCCTTCAATACCCCAGATATAGCTACCGCTTTCCTGGTTCCAGCCGAGTTGCAAACCACCCAGCGCACCCGCCTTTGAGAAGGTATAATCTTCGGTATTGGAACCGATTGCCAATATACCGGTCATCTTGGCAGCGCCCAGATGGCCACCAAAATACCAGCCATCCCATGTTGAGTTGGCCGGATCACCCTGGTAGCTCACCGCACGCTCATATGTTGTTCCACCTGGCACATAGTTGATGCCAAGCCGGGCAACATAAACATTGTCCAATGTGTTGGCTTCTGAAATTCCGTCCGATTCGGTATCGCTACCAAAGTAAGCTAGTCCTTCGGCCCTGATTGTCAGGTTATTGCTTAGCGGGGCTTCGACACCTGCTCCGACTACGGGTCTCCAGTTTACAACTGCGCTGCTGTCGCCCGCACTCGAGGTTGTTGTACCCCAAAGTACTGCGGCACCACCGGTCACATAAGCAAATGCTCCAGATCCAATTTCCTTGCCAAGACGTCCTCTAATTGAGGCAATGCCATCAGGCGCAACGCTGTGCCCGCCGTAAACACGCTGCAGGTCTGCAAACGTTACATCGGTTTCTATACCCCAAATGTAATTACCATCATCCCAGTTGTGCCCTAATTGCAGGCCACCCAATGCGCCGCCTTTACTGACGTCTGCATCGTCGGAAACTTCAGCCAGACGATTGGTTGTTTTGCCTGCACCCAAGTGACCACCAAAATACCAGCCATTCCAGCCGACATCCATTGGTGCGGCGATTTCATCTGCAGCACGAACGCTGCTGGTTGCTATGGTAATCGCAAGCGCGGAAGCGCTGCATAGAAGGAATTTTTTCATTAGTCTATTGCCCTGTGGTTTATGCCCTGTTCACCGTGTCCGACTTTAGAATCGGGTTTAGTAATTGTTAACCTACTCATAATTTTTTAACAGGTGTGATCAGGGAATCCAAGTTGAATATTCGGAGCAGTATTTTTTTCAACAGCACAGCAAATTTTTATTTTGTGCATGAAATCAACAGCATATTCAATTTTACCTGAAAAATAAGTGTGGCTCTTTTGCAACAAACGTTCAAAAAATGCCCTTAAAGTGTGTCGGTAAATAGTAGAAGCGTTTTTTTGGGTCAATGATTTGGGTCAGTGATTTGAACCAGAGAAAAGGCCCCAAATTTGCCTGAAAAATACAAATTACCCGGCCCGCGTTCCGTTTGGTACTTCGCGTTCCGGCATTGCCAGAACCGGGACGATTTTGTCTGCGTAGCCAATGTCAAACAGCATGGCCTCAGACATGATTCCCGCCATTTTGCGCGGAGCCAGGTTGACGACAAACAATGCCTGAACGCCTTCTATTTCTTTCGGATCGTCGCGCTCCTGTTTCAAACCCACCACAACTGTTTTAATCGCAAATCCCAGATTCACCTTGAGTTGAACAAGCTTTTTTGAATCCGGAACATCACTCACCTCCAGAATTGTGCCAACCCTGATGTCCATTTTTTCAAGGGCGTCAAACGAGATTTCCGGTTTTGGTGGCGCAGCATTGGTCATGGTCATGTTCCCTGGTTTTGCCATTTAACTGGCTTTGTGCAATTTGATCAAATATTAATCGTCAGGATTTCGTCGATAGTTGAAAGCATGATGGCCTCAGACAAAAGTACATCCAAGGCAGATGGAAGTGCGCAGCCTCGTGCAGGCTTGCCCACTCATGAGATTATCTACCAGAAACTGAAGCAGGGCATTCTCTTTGGCGATTTCCAGCCGGGCAAACCGGTAACCTTGCAGGGCATCGCAGACGAGATGAATGCAAGCCTTACTCCAATACGGGAATCTGTCCGTCGTCTGATTGCTGAACGGGCGCTGGAATTTCATGACAATCGCAGGATTTCCGTACCTCCCATGAATTATGAGCGGTTGGAGGAAATCTACACTGCCCGACTTGCGCTGGAGCCGGAACTGGCATTTCGTGCTGCTTCCCACGCCGAACCGAAATCAATCTCCAAACTGGAAGAAATTGACGCCGGCGTGGATCAGGCAATTCTGGATGGTGACACGCAGGCCTATCTCAAGCACAATTTTGAGTTTCATCGCACGCTTTACACGCTCAAGCCATCGCAAATCTTGTTGCCGATTGTTGATAGCCTGTGGCTGCAGTTTGCACCAAGCTTGCGGGTTGTTTGCGCGCGCTATGGCACATCTGGCTTGAGTGACGAGCACAAGACCGTGGTGGCGGCTCTTAAAGCGGGGGACGCTGAAGCGGTCCGAACCGCGATATATGACGACATTTCACAGGGAAAACGTCTGATAGAGGAAGAGATGGGCGGCAGTGATGGATCTTGACCGAATTTTTCAGCAATTTCGGTCGTGCAAATCCAGCGATGATTTATCAGTATCCATGTGGTTGCGGTCAGGCGTTCGAATATATAACCTTGCATATGATAGGTGAGGGGTAGCGTTTGGAACCACTGGTTTTCAACTTTGAAATGGGCGTAGTCGTCGCGGCTCTGGCGTTCACGGTTTTCTTGTTTGTGTCCGAGATTATCCGCATTGATCTGGCGGCCATTCTGGTACTGGTGTTGCTAGGAATTCTCAGCTACTTGCCCGGCCTGTCAAACCTGGCCGACGTCAATCACCTGTTTGATGGCTTCGCTTCAAACGCGGTCATATCCATCATTGCCGTCATGATTGTCGGTGCCGGGCTGGACAAGACCGGCATCATGAACAAGGTTGCGGCAGTCATCCTTAAACATGGCGGCTCAACCGAGCAGCGGGTACTTCCAATCGTATCCGGCACTGTAGGTGTTATCTCCAGCTTTCTGCAAAATGTCGGTGCCGCTGCCCTGT
Source organism: Hyphomicrobiales bacterium (assembly GCA_021775455.1). Classification (GTDB taxonomy): domain Bacteria; phylum Pseudomonadota; class Alphaproteobacteria; order Rhizobiales; family Rhizobiaceae; genus JAALLB01. Next base: position 99,272 of record JAJFHU010000045.1, read on the forward strand.
TTTTACCGGTTGTCAGCCGGATTTCTTCCCGCACAGGAATTCCGCTCAGCAGGCTTTTAATGCCGATGGGCTTTTGCGCAATCCTCGGCGGAACCATGACCATGGTTGGTTCTTCACCCCTGATATTGCTGAATGACCTGATACAGACGGCAAATTCGACGCTTCCTGCAAGCCAGAAGATGGAGCAGTTCAGCCTGTTTTCCGTGACCCCAATTGGCTTCGCCCTGATCGTCACGGGTATCTTGTACTTTCTCCTTCTTGGGCGCTGGGTGTTGCCGGGCAGCACTGACAAGATAGACGTTACATCCGGGCAGGGAACATCGGATTATCTTCAGCGTGTATACGGGCTGACTGCCAGTGTTTTCGAGGTTGATGTGCCAGACAACAGTCCGCTGGTTGGCCAACAACTTGCCGACATAAACTTCAAGAACAACATATATATCATCAGCACATTTTATCGCGGCAAGACATCCATGGTTCAAATCCTCACCGCCGAAATTGCAGCGCCGTGCCGATTGGCCATCATCGGGAAAGAATCTGTCGTAAAGAATTTTGCCAAAAAGAACGGCCTGCGCATTCGTCCGAAACTGGATGCGTTCGCCGAGGAATTTGCACCCACAAATGCTGGTATCGCGGAGATCGTTATTCCGCCCGATTCCAAACTGATTGGGAAATCTCCAAGGGATCTTTTACTGCGCAAGACATATGGCCTGAGCCTGCTCGCCATCCACCGTGGAGAGGATACCCTGAGCCATGTGGAAACCGAGGATCATGTACCAACCGCAATTGGCCTTGTTGAATTCAAGCCGGGTGACATGTTGGTTTCGCATACCCGGTGGGACAATCTCACCCGGTTAAAGCGGGATCGGGATTTCGTTGTCGTAACTTCAGATTTTCCGCAGGAAGAACTCCGTCCACACAAAGTGGGCTGGGCGCTCACATTCTTTGTTGTTTCGCTGTCGATGATATTGTTCACTGATGTGCGGCTGTCACTTTGCCTGCTAACGGGCGCGGTGGGAATGCTCCTTACAAAAGTGCTGAGCATTGATGAAGCCTATCGGGCAGTCGGCTGGAATACCGTCTTTCTGCTGGCGTGCCTTATCCCGCTGGGTCAGGCCGTTCAAAATACCGGGACAGCCGAATGGATAGCACAGCAAATATTGTTGATCCTCAATGGTTGGCCGGTATGGTCGCTTCAAGCCGGTGTTGCGGTTTTGGCAACGGTGTTTTCTCTGGTAATGTCCAATGTTGGTGCGACTGTTTTGCTTGTGCCGCTTGCTGTTTCGATTGCAATTGCAGCAGGCGGTAATCCGGCGGTGTTCGCGCTGACCGTGGCAATCTCCACGTCGAACTCATTCATAATTCCAACCCATCAGGTGAATGCGTTGATCATGGGGCCGGCCGGCTACAAGGTTGTCGATTTCGTGAAGAGCGGCGGGATCATGACATTCCTGTTCCTGATTGTCTCGTTGATAATGCTGAACGTAATTTTTTGATTATCTTCCGCGGGCAGTTTCAGAAAATCTTCCGCTTTACGTGAAAAATCAGCCATTATCGAAAGATTGGCCTGTGTCTATTTAGGGGAGAGGTATACCTTTTGCGATGCTGACGTCTATTCTTCAACCCGTGTTGCCAAACTAACCAATGTAATGTTTCCGCCATGGCGACGGCTGCTTAGTTCGCTCAATGTCTTTTCGACTTGCCTGGATTGCTTATATATTGCATCTACGCCGCTTCCGAAGACCAACCGTAACGTATGGCGATCACACATATTAGCCAGTCGCAGACCAAGTTCACGCATGTGAACACGCTGATAGCAAAACTTGGCAATCTGTGCCCGTTGGATTGCTGGTAATTTTGCACCGATATCCAAAGCAACTGAGGGTGATGATGCTAACTGGTCAATTGAAGGAATTTCAACAGGAACTTCGGTTTTAAATTCACTTATTTGTTTTTGCGTCTGCATGATTGGTATCCCAGCTTTGCGTCATCAGGATTTCGAGAATCCCACGACAGACACTGGTTGGATTATGGTAAATAAGTAGTTAAGATTTTTACTTTGCAGGATAAACCACAAGAGGTGATTATTTCTATTCTTGGCACTTTTCAGCCATTAAAAATTTTTTTCAAAAAAACTTTCCCCCGCCTTAAAATCGTCCCGCATACTTCATCCACTTTTGTTCTGGACAAACACTGGACGATGGCCAAAGTCGAGTATAGCAACAGAAGCGGAGCGGGACAAAGGAAAGCCCGAAGGCGAGGCGGAAACCAAAAAAGAGAAAAACCATTGATACCGGAGAAAAGACGTAGGAAGCTGGAAATCGTGACACATTGCCAAATGGAGCATACAAATTGTTTGATACCAAGCCAGGTCTGATGCAGGGAATTCGGGATAGATTTGCCCACGTCACTTCCTGCCCCTTCACCGGAGACCGCATATTTTTTGAAAACGCCGGCGGCGCGTTGACCTTGAACTCGGTCGTGGATGTATCGGCGAAGCTTGCGGCTATTCCGGACAATCAGGGGCGGGACAATCCTGCATCTGTTGAACTCATGCGAATGATTGCCAAGGCGAGGGATGATGCGAAGTTGTTCCTCAATGCTTCAGGCGGGCAGGTCATCGTTGGTGAAAGTGGCACCGAACTGCTCTTCCGGATGATTTCGGTTGCGGCAATGAGTTCTTCGGACGGCGGCAATATTATTGGCAGTACTCTGGAGCACCCCGCTTCGCGCAGTGCTGCTGTAAAGTGGGCAGAAAGAACTGGCAAACGCTATATCAGTGTCAAACACAATAATGAAACAGGTTCAGTAGATGCGGCGGACTATGCAAATCTTCTGACCGCAAATACGCGCGTCGCCACCATTGTGCAGACTTCGCCAGTTACGGGCATGGGTGTTGATGTTAAGGCTATCTCCCGGACAATCCGGGCGGTATCGCCGAAATGCATCATAATTGTAGACGGAATTCAGCACGCGGCGCATGGCGGGTTGGATGTTGATGATTACAAGATCGATGGATACGCCATCTCCCCATACAAGGTGTTTTCCCGTCATGGATACGGGGTAGCTTGGTTATCGGACCGGCTGGCCAACCTTCCGCACAACAATCTTGTAGGCGCACCTGATGATCAGTGGGAACTTGGGACCCGGGATACAGCATCCTACGCAACTTTCTCGGAGGTGGTGGAATATTTCGAATGGCTTGGCGGTCAGTTCACGAGTTCAAAGGATCGGCGGAAGCGAATAGAAGCTGCAAGTACAGCAATCCATGCGCACGAAGAAGCTCTAACAGAAGCCATGCTTCACGGCACCGGAAATCTCAAAGGCCTAGCAGATATGGCACGCGTCAGCATTATTGGTGGTGTTGACAATCCCCGTCGCGAGGGACTTGTTTCATTGAATGTGGAGGGGTTGCCTGCGGAAAAGGTAGTCGCTTCGCTGCATGAACACGGTATTCGTGTGCACACCCGAAAGGCTGATCATTATTCTGGCAACATCCTGGAACCACTGGGCTTGCCATCCTGTGTTCGGGTGTCACTGTGCCACTACAATTCAATGGAGGAAGTAACCCGTTTCCTGACAGCCATGCAGGAGATTGCCGAATAATATCAACGAACTACAGCGCTGCGGCCTGAACGCCGGTGAGTGCAATCAAATGATAAACATCATCTGCGCTGCAGCCGCGAGACAGGTCATTCGCCGGATGGGCGAGGCCCTGAAGAATAGGTCCAATTGCCCTGGCTCCACCGATGCGCTGGGCGATCTTGTAGCCGATATTCCCCGATTCAAGATTGGGAAACACAAACACATTGGCATCACCACCAAGCGGAGAATTTGGAGCCTTGGATTTCGCAACTGAAGGAACAAACGCCGCATCGAACTGGATTTCACCATCGATAATCAAATCGGGCATGGTTTCCCGAGCGATATCAGTCGCGGCCCTCACCTTGTCGGCGCGTTCATGCTTGGCGCTTCCCAATGTAGAAAAGGAGAGCATCGCAATCCTCGGATCGCTGCCGGTAAACGCAGGCATGGATTTGGCGCATGACATCGCGATTTGTGCAAGTTCATCGGCTGACGGTTCAACAATCAGTGCGCAATCGGCAAACATCAACACGCTCTTGCCGGGACTGGTTTGCGGATCAAGAAACATCAGGAAGAAACTGGAAACAGTCCTTATACCTTCCGCACGCCCAATGATCTGGAATGCAGCACGAACCGTATCGGCTGTTGTATGAACGGCACCACCGATGGTTCCGTCACCATCACCAACTCGAACCATCATTGCTGCAAGTTGCAATGGATCGCGCATCGCAGCGCTGGCTTGGTCTGCATCGACGCCCTTGTGCTGACGCAACTCGAAAAACGCCTCCGCGTAGGCGCTGTGTTGGTCGTAAGCGCGGGGATCGATGATTTCGAAATCGGAAGGATCGCCCCCGGCATCCGAAAGCCGTTGCTCTACAATGGCGCGACTTCCGATGAGAACCGGCTTCGCTATGCCATCCGAATTTGCGCGTACTGCACCTTCAGCAATACGCGGATCCTCCCCTTCCGAGAGGACGATCCGCATTGGTTTCGCTTTCGCCGCAGCGACGATGTCTTCAAGACTGTTCATGTCAGACCAATGTCAGAACAGTTCAGTGACATCAAGCACCGGCTTGTGGTTTCATGTCCTTTGGATCAATTCCGGCAACCGCAACAGGTGCTTTCATTGCATCACGGCGGAACGGTTCACCAAGCTCCTGATTAATCAAGGCTTCGATGAAGGTGGTAACGCCATTCTTCATCTGGTCTTCAACCGCTTGGTCAAGAGCAGCAGTAAGTTCTTCCATGGTGCGAACCTGAACGCCCTTGAGGCCGCAGGCATCTGCGATCTTTGCGTAGGACACATCTTCATCCAGCTCGGTGCCAACGAAGTTGTCAGAATACCAAAGCGTTGTGTTGCGCTTCTCGGCGCCCCACTGGTAGTTGCGGAATACGACCATGGTAATTGGCGGCCACTCGTTGCGGCCAACTGCCGTCATTTCGTTCATGGAAATTCCGAAAGCACCGTCACCGGCAAAGCCGACAACAGGAGTATCAGGATTAGCAATCTTGGCACCAGCAATCGCCGGGAAGCCATAACCACAAGGACCGAACAAGCCGGGTGCCAGATATTTGCGACCCTGCTCGAAAGTTGGATAGGCATTTCCGATTGCGCAGTTGTTGCCAATGTCTGAAGAAATGATGGCGTCCTTGGGAAGTGCCTGCTGAATTGCACGCCAAGCCATGCGCGGGCTCATCCACTTTGGCTTCGCATCTCGCGCACGTTCGTTCCAGTTTGTGCCTGGATCGTCATCTTCATGATCCATGGAAGACAAAGCCTGAAGCCAGGAAGAACGGGTTTGGTGAATAAGGGCTTCGCGATCCTTGCGGCCCTTGTCACCGGCATTTGCAGAAAGCTTTTCAAGAATTTGCTCTGCAACCATTTTTGCATCAGCCTGGATGCCAACAGCAACTTTCTTGGTAAGGCCAATGCGGTCACCATTGATATCAACCTGGATGATTTTTGCATCTTTCGGCCAGTAATCGATACCGTAACCAGGTAATGTGGAAAACGGGTTAAGGCGTGTACCCAGAGCCAAAATTACGTCAGCTTTGGAGATCAGTTCCATGCCTGCTTTCGACCCGTTGTAACCAAGCGGACCAGCGAATAGAGGATGTGAACCTGGGAATGCGTCATTGTGTTGGTAATTACAGCAAACTGGTGCACTCAGCTTTTCTGCAAGAGCTGCGGAAGCCGGAATGCCGCCGGAAAGTACAACGCCTGCACCATTCAGGACAACCGGGAATTCGGCGTCTGAAAGCAGCTGGGCTGCCGCATTGATTGATTCTGCGCCGCCAGGAGAACGTTCCAGCCTGACGATTTGAGGTAGTTCAATATCGACAACCTGCGTCCAGTAATCACGTGGTATGTTAATCTGTGCCGGACCAGAGCCGCGCCATGCTTTTTCGATTACCCGGTTCAGCACTTCGCAGATACGGGTAGGATCACGAACTTCTTCCTGGTAGCAAACCATGTCCGCGAAAAGGCGCATCTGTTCGATTTCCTGGAAACCGCCTTGACCGATAGTCTTGTTGGCAGCTTGGGGAGTAACAAGAAGAAGCGGTGTGTGGTTCCAGTATGCAGTTTTAACCGGCGTCACAAAGTTGGTGATGCCGGGACCGTTTTGGGCAACCATCATCGACATCTTGCCACTTGAACGGGTGTACCCATCTGCCATCATGCCGGCGTTGCACTCATGAGCGCAGTCCCAAAAAGTAATGCCTGCTTTGGGAAACAAGTCGGAAATTGGCATCATCGCAGAACCGATAATCCCGAATGCATGTTCAATGCCATGCATTTGCAACACTTTAACAAAACCTTCTTCAGTAGTCATTTTCATGATTGTAACCCTTGGCAACAGTAAAACAGATTTCGTAGTTCAAAGAAGCAACCGACATATTCGAAATAACCTGTCGGGCTTCGTGACTAGGGTCAGGACCCGTTAATTAACGTAAAATGGCGCATGACATGACGAGAAATACGAGGAAAAGCTTGAAAAGCGGGGTTTATCCCCCGGCTGAGAGCTTTGACAAAGTAGTTCGAAGTCATGGTACGCGTCCTCTGGAT
>JAJFHU010000046.1 GCA_021775455.1 Hyphomicrobiales bacterium
CGCACTATTCCTTGCCCAACCAGTACATCTACCTGTCGTAGCTTCGTGACAATCTCTTCAGGTTTATGACGCTTATTAGCCATTCTCAGTCCTCCTGTTACTAACTTATAGGATGGACCAATTCACAGGGGGAGGGTCAAACTGATTATGCCAGAGATTTTGTTAAATCGGTGACAGCTGATTATGGTGCCAACATTGTCCACGTAAAATCGACTGGAGGTGGGCGCTCTGTCGCAGGAAACGTAGGTCTTGCCAAAGCCACGGGTAAATATTTGATGTTTCTGGACCACGATGACTTGTTGTTCTCGGATCACGTAGAACTGCTGATGGAACGCCTGTTCAAAAAACGAAATTGTGCTGCAGCCTATGCCCTTGGTTGGGAGATAATAACCGATCAGGAAGAACCAGGTGGGTCATATATAGAACTATTCCATCAAATGCCTAAATGTCATCGACTGGGTTACAGCATAGAACGATTGCATGAGCAAAATTTTATACCCATACAATGTATTCTGTTCAAAAGAGAGTTGTATGAAAAATTTGGTGGATTTAACGAAGATTTGGATTACCTGGAAGACTGGAATTTGTGGGTTAGATATTCCAAAGGTGGACCGTTTGAATTTATACCAAAACTGACATCTATGTACAGGACGCCGGCCAATGAAAAAGACAGACAAGCCCGACAAGAAAAATTGGATGCGGCTTATGCAAATGTTCGTGCATTAAATGAAAAACAACCACTTATTAAAGTAAGTTGCGTAGGTCGACTGACAAACGTCAGTTGAACGATGTTGATTTGTTACCTTGATTACTATATTTGGATAAAGTAAAATTGAAATATTTTTGACGTTACATAGCATGAATAGTAATTATGTCTTCTGTCGATGTAAAGAATTGCGTGTAACTTCAACGCCAGCGGACAGATCAGGGTTATTGCTTAAGAGAGTGTTTTTGGCTCATCGTTACCCTCATGGAGTAAACGACGAAACAAAAATTTTTGGGAAATGGAGCGGGGGCAAAAATGCGTACAATCGTTCACATCGGCATGCATAAAGCCGGAAGCACTTCGATTCAAACGGCATTGTACAAGAATCATGATTTGCTCAAAGAGCAAGGCATTTTCTATCCTCTCGAAGATACTATTTGGAGCGGCCATCATTTTCTTGCTTGGGCCCTTGGTGTGCCTCATCCCCGCCACAGAAAAGAGTTTGATTGGGAGTCATCGCTTTCGACCTATATTGAGAATGCCGGGGATCGAACGCTTGTCCTAAGCAGTGAAGATTTTGAACTGGTGCCTTGTGACCAGGTAAAAGTGTTTCTGCAGCGCATCTCATCTTTTGGAACGGTTGATGTTATCTGCTACTTTCGCCATCCTGCTGATTGGATTGTGAGTGCCTTCAAATGGCATGCTCTTAAAGAGGCTGGGCGTTTCCACAACGTCGGGCACTACATGGACAACGCCAACATCGAAAAATGGCTCGACTACGGATCAAAAGCAGATAAGTGGTCGCAATACAAAGTTAAGTTTACTCCGCGTGTGTACAATAAGGATGTTGTTGGTGATTTCCTGTCGATTGTTGGAGCAACCGGGATTGATACTAAACACGCTGACAATATTTCCCCTCTTGGGATCACAGCAAAGATAGTGGCCGAAATTGGTCGAAACCATCACGTCAGCCAAGAATTCGTTAGAGAGTTTGACAAGAATATCCGATGAAAGATGAAAGATGAAAGATGATATATTTCTTTTGTCAAAAGATCAATATGATAAACTATTTGAACTTGTTGGTCCGAAAATAAATAACTTTATTGAAAAGTACAAAATGCAGAATGGTTCGGCACTTTTGAAAAACAACTGGAAGCAATCAGTAATGTCAAAAAAGGAAGAATTGGAGCTGCGGGAAGAGGCGCTGTGCTTGTTAAAGGCGAAATAATTTCAATCTTGGCATCGGTGAATTACGAAGGAGATTTTATGGAAGACGAATTATTTGTACCTTCAGGTCATTTTTATAGTCCGATCCCATCACACCAGGATGCAGAATATGCCAACATTGAACGGAGAAATGGAACTAAGTATTCATCTTTTCCGGGTATATTGTTGGATCAAGAAAAAATGGAAAAACTCTGGTTGGAAATTGCTCCACTAATTGATGATATTCCATTTACCGACAATAAGTGTGAAAAATTCAGATACTATTATAACAATGATATGTATTCCTATGGGGATGCATCAATTTATTATGGAATTTTCTCCCGCTTTGCCCCAAAAAGAATAATCGAAATTGGTTCGGGATTTTCCTCCGCGCTTGCTCTGGACATGCGGGAACTCAAGGATCAGCCAGTAGAGTTGGCGTTCATCGAACCTTATCCAAATACATTAAACAGTCTTCTAACAAAGGCAGATAAAGCCAATGTCATTTTACATGAAAAACGAGTTCAGGATGTATCCATAAAAATTTATGACGAACTGGATTCCGGCGATATATTGTTTGTCGATAGTTCACATGTAGCAAAAGCAGGAAGTGACGTATGTTTTGAAATATTTCAAATACTACCCCAATTGAAGCAGGGGGTTATTGTGCATTTCCATGACGTTTTTTGGCCGTTCGAATACCCGCAAAGATGGTTGATTGACGAAAATCGGGGATGGAATGAGTTATATTTTTTAAGGGCATTTATGATGTATAATGAACAGTTTGAAATAATGTTTTTCAATGATTATTTTGCCAAGCATCATAGACCTGAGATTTTAAAATTCGACACTCCTTTTTTGAAAAATCCTGGGGGTGGATTATGGCTACGACGCAGATAATTTTGCTTGCAGTGTTCAAATTCCTCATTGGTTAACCTAAAATTTTCTCACATTCCAAACCAGACTTGAAGATAAAACGATCTAGGCTACGTCGCCAACTTAGTATAGCAATTTGAAATCATGATAAGTCTATCGACCCAATTTAATATCGCAGTAATTGAGTTTCTGATTTCATATCGCAGAACCTCTCTGGGACCGCTTTGGTTACTGGTCGGTCCTTCGCTTTTTGTAATAATTCTTGGTGCACTTTATTCAGAAATTGGTGCGGTAAAGCCTGTGGAATTTGTTCCACATTTGTCAATCGGGTTGGTGCTTTGGACATTCATTAGCGGTGTAATTGTCAAGTCAGGTACAATATATCAGCGAAAGCGCCCGCAAATCATGCAAGGGGTGATGCCGCTTCCAGCCATTGTAAATGTCGATATATTCTCGCATTTGTTTATTGTTGCACACCAGGCCGTGATCGTGATTGGTGTATTATTGTATTTCCAAATCCCGCTTTCATTATACTCACTAACAAGCTTGATTGGCTTTGCCCTGATCATCGCGAATGGAATTTGGACAACACGGGTATTCGGCATTCTCGGTGTCCGCTACAGGGACATAAACGAAATATTCCAGGCAGTAATGCGCATTGCCTTTTTGGCGACACCAATAATCTGGATGCCAGGAGATTTTGGCCGGGGGGCGGTCATGGATACGGTACTGGTTTTTAACCCGTTTTATCATTTCATCGAGTTGGTCCGTGCGCCCTTGTTGGGTAACCCTGTGACATTGCTAAACTGGACTGTAGTTCTGGCTATCACTGCGTTTGGCTACGTTCTGGCTCACTTCATGATGCGTCGATACAACAAACTGGTCCCGCTGTGGCTGTAGATTTCAACATTACTGGTATTCAAATATTTGCAAAAATCTGTAGCTGTTCTAACGGGTGCAATGTCGGCTGTTTGAATTGGAAAGGTAGCGACCGGCAATGACAAAACCTCCAGAACCAAAGCCATTACTGGAAGCGGATGAAGTTTCACTTCATGTTCCGACGGTCCTTCCGGGAGAAAAAAGAATACTAATCAGTTCTGCTGACCTCGTGCGAAATTTCTATCTACCAAAACAGGAAAGAAAGGTTGTAACATTGCTTTCGGGTATTTCCCTGAAACTGCAGCCAGGAGACAGACTTGGTCTGGTGGGGGCAAATGGTGCCGGAAAATCAACGCTTCTGCGATTGTTGGCGGGAATATATACTCCGAGTTCTGGCAAATTAGTTGTAAGGGGGGCAACTCAAGGTCTCTTTGAAGTCTCTTTGGGAATGCATCCAGAGGCGACCGGTCGGGAGAATATCTATCTTAGAGGGCTTCATATGGGTCTTCAATTGTCGCAAATTCGTCAACTTGTACCCGAAGTTCTTGAATTTTCAGAACTAAGCGATCATATCGACAAGCCCTTTATTACCTATTCAAGCGGCATGAGACTGCGTTTGGCCATTGCTGTTTCGACAATGATTGAACCTGATATCCTGTTGCTCGATGAATGGATCGGAGCGGGTGACGCCCAATTTAACAAGAAGGTCAAGGCACGAATGATGTCATTGGTCGAAAAGAGCAGGGCGCTCGTTATTGCCACGCACAATGAAGAACTTATGGAATCCCTTTGCAGTCATGCAATGGTGCTCATTGATGGCAAAAGTGCATACTACGGAAAAGTTGATGATGCTTTGAAATTTTATTCCGCCCGGAAGCGGAAGTCTGTTTGAGGGTCTATTTGGGTTACGGAAAATCCATGGCGTAGTTGCCGGTTGCGTTAAAAAACCATCACACAAGTTATCTGACGCTTTGGAACAAAGACAACAAAACATCATTGCAATCGCAAACCTGACCTAGATCCATTTGTATGACATACGTTCGGTTGTATGTTCAGTTACGCATTGGTTTGCACCCCGAAAGTTGCAGCTCTCGAATTGCAAACCAAAGACGTGCGGATCATACATACAGCCCGCCGAGTGTTACTCCGCAAATTCCAATATCACCTGCGCTACCGACTTCACGGATATATACCAGATTGGAATTTGAGATTGGGGACAAGTCAAAACACGGGATCATGCCCTGGCTTTGGCGCGAAGCCCCGTCTTCCAGGCTATCAACCAAACCAACAACAGAACCGCTAGCTCCATTTGGTGTCACTCTGAGACCCGCCGTTGTGGATGAACCTCCGGCAAACGATTTGTATACCCAAATTCCCTTCTGTCGAAATGTTGAACCAAACTGGAATTGTATCATCGGAGAAATATCCAGAATTGCATATTGATCGACAAAATTACCGACTGATTGACCAAGCTGAATTGTATCGCCATTTGCCCAGGTGCTGATGTCAGTCTGATCTGTAACTTGTAATTGCGTCTCGGATGGTTTTGCCTTGATCCAGGCGTTCTGCCGTGGGTTCTTTGAAATGTTTTCAATTTGAAGATATGCGACCCCGGTCATCTGGGGGGAAAAGAATTTGGAGCCAATACCAGTTGTCAAATTCAGGATATCTGTAGAAACGCTTCCAAGGGTAGCTGTTCGGGGAAATGGATCGCGAGAAGTGTCCAGTCTCCATATAGAAGACATCGCGTCTCCAACACTGGGTATCGGAACAAGGTTTTGAACGAAGCTTCCCGTATTTGGTTCAGTTACGCCGGCGGGAAACTGAACTTCTCCGGTTGCCCTGTTCACCACAATGGCTTCATGCCAGATAACGTTGTCGGGGCTAACCTTGACGTGCCAGTCGTCATCACCGGTAAGGCCGAATTCAGCCCGTCCAGACCAATTGTCTTGAAACAAGATACTCGCGGTCTGCGTGTCTGCTGCCTTGTTGATAATGATACGCATATCGCCTGTTCCCGGTGTTGCATCGTCATGAGAAAAAAGGGCAACGTCTGATTTAACGGACAAACGATTGGTTGGATCCGGCGCTGCCAAAATTCCCAACCCATCAAGATTGGCAATGTTCGACGGAATTTTGGAAGCCTGTATCCAATTTGCACCATCCCAGACGGTTATCTCCTGTGAATTCTGATCCCAGGCAAGCCATCCGGTTTTTGGTATACTGAACATCCAGGCACCGTCCTGAAAACAGGCAACTTCTTTTGGATGCAGGCTCCAGTCGCCTGTTGGTGTATCCGAGATTGTATAACAATCACCCTCAGCCGGTGCCACAGGCGGAGTGGACATATCTCTTTCAATGAACGAAATGTGAACTATACCGTCAAGCATCCGCAATGCTTCATTATGAGTTACATGCTTTTGCGCTTGTGAAGGTAGAATGTAGGGAAGTGAGAGTTTTGGAGAATTTTGCATTGAATATTTCCTGCTGTTGAGATTTATCAATCATCTCTCGAAAATTACCAGCGGGGATAAGTTTTTTTATTTATTTAACGTGATTGTCCATTTAGAAGTTTAAGAAGCAGGTTCGGGCAATGCCGGTTACATCGAACTTCGCGAAATTGTTATCGCAACAACAAACAATAAAGAGTTTTGTAAAGCATGCGGAAGTTCGCGATTTTATTGGCCACTTGGAATGGTGAACGTTTTCTGAAGGAACAACTTCAGTCTTTGAGTCGTCAAACTGTATCAAACGTAGATATCTGGTTGTCGGATGATGGATCGACAGATCAGACATTGGACATCGCAAAGGATTTCCAGAAAAACTGGACCAAGGGTCAGTTTGAGCTGTTATTGCGGTCAAGCAGCAAACCGAAAAAATTCGACGGAACATCGGGTGCGACGGAAAATTTCCGCTCACTAATCCTTAATTCGAATATTGATGCTGATTATTTTGCATTCTGCGATCAGGATGACATCTGGGATGATGACAAACTTGAGCGCGCAAGAAACTGGCTCAATGCTCAATCGACAGAAACACCGTGTCTTTACTGCTCACGAACCAGGATTGTCGACAGCGATGGAAAACAGACAGGTTTTTCACCAAATTTCAAGCGCAGGCCAGGATTTGGAAATGCGATTGTTCAAAACATTGCATCTGGCAACACGATCGTGATGAATCGAGCCGCGATGGATCTGGTTCGAAAGCACTCAGATGTAGAAATGGTGGTCCATGACTGGTGGTGCTATATTGTTGTTTCGGCATTTGGGGGTGCAATTCACTATAACCCAATCCCCGATGTCAGCTACCGGCAACATGGCGTAAACCTCATTGGTGAAAATTCATCGTGGCAGGCCAGGATGAACCGCTTAAGGTGGGTTCGCTCTGGCAGGTTCAAGGTTTGGAATGAAATAAACCGACGCGGACTTTCTCACTTCGAAAGAAAAATTGGAGTTGAAGAGCAGAAGATATTGTCATCTTTTGATAATATTAGAAAAAAAACTGTCCTATCGGCAATTTTTCATCTTGCAAATTCTGGAATATACAGGCAAACAATTGCCGGGGAGTTTGGCCTGTATTATGCTTGTTTGATAAGTAAACTGTGAAAAAGCATTTTTTTATTCTTGCTACTGAAAATTTTGTGTGGAGAATTTAAGGTATGACGATGAAGGGGATAATCCTTGCTGGTGGTTCGGGTACGCGTTTGTATCCATTGACTATTGCCAGTTCCAAACAATTGTTGCCGGTTTACGACAAGCCAATGATTTATTATCCGCTTTGCGTGCTGATGCTCGCAAAGATCAAGGAAATCTTGATAATATCGACTCCCCACGATTTACCGCAATTTCAAGAGTTGCTGGGTGATGGATCGGATTTTGGCATATCGCTTTCCTATGCAGAACAAGCTGAACCGAACGGCTTGGCCGAAGCCTTCATAATTGGGCGTGATTTCGTAGGAAACAGTCCTGCAGCCTTGATTCTGGGTGACAATATTTTTTATGGGGATGGGCTCAGCAAACTTTGCGAACAGGCGCAAACCAGAAAAAGCGGTGCCACGGTTTTTGGATATCATGTAAACAATCCATCTGATTATGGAGTTGTGGAGTTTGAAAGTGGAACCGGACGGGCAATTTCTGTTGCGGAAAAACCTGCAGAGCCGAAATCCAACTGGGCAATAACTGGATTGTATTTTTATGACAATGATGTGCTGGAAATTGCCGCAGATGTGAAACCGTCCAGGCGCGGAGAGCTTGAAATCACGGATGTAAATCGCGCTTATCTGGAACGTGGCGATCTTCACGTGCAGCAGTTGGGGCGCGGTTATGCATGGCTTGATACCGGAACCTTTGATGGTTTGCACGAAGCGTCCGCGTTTGTGCGTACACTTGAACACCGGCAGGGTATAAAAATCATGTGTCCTGAGGAAATTGGATTTGGGTTGGGCTATTTGAGCCAATCTGATCTGGAAAAGCGGGCGGACAAGATGGGCAAAGGCGACTATGCCGATTACCTGCGGCTGTGCGCACAAAAGGCATTCTAATAGGCGGAAAAATGGAAACTTCCATTACAAACAATATTCAACATTCTACTGCACCTGAAACCCGGTCGATGATGTTTCGTGGTCTGGGCCTTGGGCGTGTGACCGAAATCGTCCCCAATCGATTCACCGATAGCCGTGGTTTCTTTTGTGAGACCTACAATAAGAATGACTTTTTGAAGGCGGGAATTGTCGAGGAATTTGTTCAGGACAACAATTCCTGTTCGTCTAAAAAAGGCACCCTAAGGGGGCTTCACTTTCAACTTGATCCAATGGCTCAGGCCAAGCTGGTCAGGGTGGTTAAAGGTACAATATTTGATGTTGCAGTGGACATTACTCCCAATTCTCCAGGTTATGGAAAATGGGTTGGAGTTACGCTTTCATCGAACAAGGGAAATCAGCTTTTTATTCCGGCTGGATTTGCGCATGGTTTCGTAACCCTGGAAGATGACACGGAAGTTGCCTACAAGGTTGACAATTTTTATTCTGCTGAACTGGATCGCGCGATCAGATATGATGATCCAGCCATTGCGATTGACTGGCCTGAACTGGATTGCGAAATCAGCTTGTCGTCCAAGGATGATCAGGCACCGTATTTGTCAGAGTTGAAAACTTGAGTAATGACGCGGGGTTGATACTCGCGATATTCTCTGCAGACACACTGGATAGTTTTTCACCATGAGAGTTCTGGTTACCGGCGGTGCCGGGTTTATAGGATCTGCGGTTTGTCGCCACCTTGTGGCAAAGGGTGAAGACGAAGTCATCAATCTTGATTGCTTGACCTATGCCGGCAACCTCGCATCGCTCAAGTCGGTTGAAGGTTCGCCCAATTACACATTTGTAAATGGTAACATATGCGATGGCGATCTGGTCGACGCGGTGCTTCGCGAGCACAGAATTGAAGCCATTATGCATTTGGCAGCTGAAAGCCATGTTGATCGCTCGATTGATGGCCCGGAAACATTTGTTCAAACGAATATCGTCGGAACGTATCGTTTGTTGAATTCGGCAAGAAACTATTGGGAAGGATTGGGCGGAGAATCGAAAGAAAAATTTCGCTTTCATCACGTTTCTACAGATGAAGTGTTTGGCGATCTGCCATTCGATTCCGGCATTTTTACAGAAACAACACCCTATGCGCCATCTTCTCCGTACTCTGCATCAAAGGCGGCTTCCGATCATCTCGTTCGCGCGTGGCATGAGACGTACGGATTACCCATTGTACTATCGAATTGTTCCAATAATTACGGCCATTACCATTTTCCGGAAAAACTCATCCCGTTGGTGATTTTGAATGCACTGGAGGAGAAGCCCCTGCCAATATATGGCAAGGGTGAAAATATCCGGGACTGGTTATACGTGGACGATCATGCGCAGGCACTTGAAACCGTCATGAAGAATGGCAAGGTTTCACAAAGTTACAATATCGGTGGTAATGCAGAAAAGACCAATCTGGAGGTTGTAGAAACGATTTGCCAGTTTCTGGACAAGAAGCTACCTCGATCCAACGCCAAATCTTATGGGGAGCTGATATCCTTTGTATCGGATCGTCCGGGCCATGATCGCCGCTATGCCATTGATGCCAGCAAGATTGACACAGAGTTGGGTTGGAAGGCGAAGGAGACCTTTGAAACTGGTCTTTCAAAGACAATAGACTGGTATCTGGCTAATGAATGGTGGTGGCGCCCACTGCGAGTGGAGCGCTATTCAGGCAAACGTCTGGGCGAAAGAACTTCCGTTGCTGGAAACCGGCAAGAGACAGCGTAGGGACAACATTTTTGCGTCTTTTGGTATTTGGAAAATCCGGACAGGTTTCAAGTTCGCTTCAAGCGTTAGCCAACCAAACAAACCTTGATCTGGTTTCAATTGGCAGTTCTTCGGTAAATATATCAGACCTTGGTGCTGTAAAGGATGCGATTCAATCCGCCAAACCCGACATCGTGGTCAATCCAGCAGCATATACGGCGGTCGACAAGGCTGAAGAGCAACCAGACCTCGCAAATCTGGTTAATTGCACCGGCGCTGGCAATGTTGCCGAGGCTGCTTCAAATCTGGATATTCCTGTCATTCACCTGTCAACTGATTATGTCTTTGATGGTGAAAAGGACAGCCCGTACACCGAGCAGGACCCAACAAATCCGGTTTCTGTGTATGGCAAATCAAAGCTTGCCGGTGAGAAGGAAGTTGCGAAACACAACCCGCAACACATAATTCTCCGTACTGCCTGGGTGTATAGCCCAGTCGGGAGAAACTTTTTGAAGACCATGCTCAATCTTGCAAAGGGCAGGGACCAAGTTTCAGTAGTCGCCGATCAATTTGGAAATCCAACCTCGGCTGACAGTATAGCTGGCGCGATTTTAAGCATTGGAAACGCGCTGTGGAGCGGCAAAACTGCCTACGGAACCTATCACTTTTGTGGGCCTGCACATACAAGCTGGGCTGGATTTGCCGAAGAAATATTCAGGGCCAGTTCGTCAATTGGCGGTCCTTTTGCGGAAGTTTTGCCAATAACCACCAGCGAATATCCCACCGCAGCCAAGCGACCAAAAAACTCCAGTCTGGATATGTCGAAATTTTCCAGTGCTTTTTCCTACGAGCAACCAAGCCTTAAATCTTCGATCATGAAAGCTGTGAGCTCTGCGCTTCAATCTTCGGCTTAATGGACCTCAAACCCGTTAACCAAACTTTGAAAATTGATGAAATCATTAACCTTCTTTCTTGTCCGGGCCCGGTGACTGCCCTAGGTTTAAATGTAGATGTGGCAGCGGCTCCACCGCCGTAATATGGCAACAATGATTTGCCAAAGTAATCCTGCAACCCGGTGGATGGGTGGATTGTTGCCGAGGTTTTCGGCGTACCGGAGCTATCGATGTCCACATTGAAATTGCCCATAATTGGTAAACTGGTGATTCACACCCTTTTGGCAATATCAGCCCTGTTCCTGTTTTCACATGGAGCAATCCAGGGAATGAATGCCCAGGCTGCCGGTATAAGTGTATCAGGTGGTTCTTCCTATGGCTCAAAGCGGCGGGGTATTTCCCGCAAGCACGGGTTCAAGCGCAGACATGGAAGCAGGCGCTCTTCAAGGGGAAGCTTTCGTCATCGGTCCTTTCATAATTCCGGAACGGTCTTGAGATCGGGTGTTTCAGCGGGCAGGGTTGGCGATTTTCAGGTTCGCAGCAAAAATCGCCATCACTACAAACATTCCAATCGCCACAATCGTCGCCACGCTTTCAACAATAATTATTATGAAAGCGGCGTTCGTCTTGGTCGTGGTTACAATTATGGTGGCGGCGGATACTACGACGGACACAGTGGCAGCAGATACTATGACGGAAATCATCGCGGACATCGCAAGTTCCAACGACGCCATCATTCAGCATTTCGCAGGCTGCGTCCTGACGGAATTCACGTGGAAAGACGGTATCGTCATTCAGGATCAGTGATAATTACCATTCCAACTGGAAATTACTATGCCGGTGGCGGATCAGCTTCCGCAGTAGAAGAGGATTGTCCGCAAAATCACAATTGCGGTTATCGCCTCTATACCGATGGCACAGGGCCAAAAATTATCTTGATTGAAGATGATGAAATTGTCGGCGAAGCTAATGACCCAATTGACCACAATGGTCCAAAGGTCATTACCCTTGAAGAAATCAATTAATTTCTAACGATCAAGCACCTGCCTTGCCACATAAAGTGACAGGGCGGCTGCATTTGAAACGTTAAGCGATTTGATTGCGCCGGGCATATCGAGTCGTGCTAGGGTCGTGCATGTTTGCCGCGTCTTCTGGCGCAATCCCTTGCCTTCAGCGCCGAGTACCAGGGCAATTTTTTCTGACACCAGGCATTCTTCAAGCCGTTTTTCACCTTCGCTATCAAGGCCCGTGGTTTGATAACCTGCCGTTGCAAGCGTTTCGAGGGTCTCTGCAAGATTGCGAACCTCAATCAGGTCTATCATCTCCAGTGCGCCGGAAGCCGATTTGGCCAGAACTCCGCTCTCTGTTGGGGAATGGCGACTGGTGGTAATTACCGCTGCTGCCCCAAGCGCAACCGCAGAACGCAGTATGGCACCCACATTGTGCGGATCCGTTACCTGATCGAGTACCAGGACAAGATCAGCATCGCCCAAACTTTCGAGTGGTTTCGGCTGAAGCGGTTCGGTTTCCAGGACAACGCCCTGATGCACTGCATCTGATCCAACCATGCGATCGAGATCACGCGACTCACTCAACTCAAATGGAACTTTCAAATCTTCAGCATTCAATTCAAGTCGCGCAAGGGCGTTTTGCGTGGCGTAAAATCCAATGTGCTTGCGTTCTGGGTTCTGCAACGCTGCCCGAACGGTGTGCAGGCCATAAATCAACAGGCGGTTTGATTCTACTTCCCGCTCAAACCGGCTGCGCATGGATTTTGAGGCATCGCGGCGCTGACGGCGCTTGCGTGCATGGTGCTTGTCGTGGGCGTCGCGTGGTTTTCCGTCGCTTGAATTATTGTTCATGGGCTATGCGGTAAACGGTTCTGGTTTTACCTGCAACCGGCGAGCGGACATTAAATTTACCAGCAAGGCATTTCCAATGTTGACAGCTTGGCTCACTGGCTGCATAACCCGGCTCGGATCAGCTTTCAAATGAATGCTGATTTGCGGTATCCCACATTGGATACCGGGTCCTGGCACCGCCGGTTTTGGAGGGGTGGGAGAGTGGTTAAATCCATCAGACTGTAAATCTGACCGCTATGCGTACGCTGGTTCGAATCCAGCCCCCTCCACCAACCACCTGCCAAGGATATTGCGGGTATAGCACAGTGGTAGTGCAGCAGCCTTCCAAGCTGAATACGCGGGTTCGATTCCCGCTACCCGCTCCAACAAAATCAAATACTTACAAGAATAATGCGATTGAACCTGATAAAAAAGGTTCACAATAGGTTCGTTCGTGAAAATGTTCTACAGTGTTGTGCTATTTGGTGGATTACCAGGGAATTAAAAAAAGAATATGATGACTTCAGAAAAAGGAGTTAGCCGTGGACGATAAATTACGTGGACGCAAAGTTAAGGAAGTTGCAGACGAAATCGTTAAAGACACTATGCGTATGTCAGAAGATGTACCTACAGTTAACAATGAGGATTTCTATGACTTTGGGTATGAACGGGTATTAGATTTTATTATGGAGCATGGTCGCTCTTCAATAGCTTATAGACAAATCGTAGGTCACTCCAAAAAATTATTTAAAGAATTTATTCGGAAAGAGAAGGCGGGGCAGACATACTTTGTCGATGAATTAAGTAGAAGGTTTTGTGAAGACAATGATTCTGCTTTTGAACATATCAGAGAGCGGCTGTTGGAAAAGATGGACGAAACTGACTTTGATGATATCAGCAAGCGTAATTGGGAAGAGTGGGCATCAACAATAGCTAATGAGTATTATTGGTCTTGACCATTCCCATTAAATAAAGAAACAAGCCTCGCGGTTTATTCCCATGTTTGGCTTTGCCCAGGTTGTCATATATTTGAGTTGGTGTTTTCACTTTAAAGCCTCTTAACATTCTTCCTAACTCTGTCTTATTAGATACACTCCATCCCATAAATGTCATTGCATCTTCCAGCACTAAATCTCTCTTACAACGAGCTTTATATGTGGGCATTATTTTGAATGCGAGTATCGAATGCGTCAAAATGAGCCTCAATCCGCGCCTCGAATTCATCAAAATGCTGCTCAGCAACTTCATAATTTTCCTTGATGAGTATGGCAAGTTTTTCGTTGTTCATGTGCGGATAATTGTATCACAATGGAACCATTCTGCACCTAATCTTCACGCGAGAGGGGATATCCTGGTTGAGCCGTGTTTAAACGTCGTACAATTTTTGTTTTGCGACCTTTGAAGTCAAATTGTTGACATGATGCAGTTTTGTTGCCCAATCCGCCGTTTTATCTTCAAAAGAATTTACGTTCCCACGTTATTTTTATTATGTATATATTGTATATATAGAGTGCTGCCATTCTGTCAGGGTTGACTGCCAATCTGGCAGTGGTTCTTGACAAATCGGCAGGCAAGTTCATGGCATGTCATTGGTGCTGCCAAATTGGCAGGGGTTATGCTCCAGAGCTTTTTGAGTTTTGGCCGTCATACAAAACAACCCGTTCAATCCACAGGTTTGTTGAGCGCAGATCGCCACGCTCATTCTTCTCCATCAGTCTCTTTTCCAATCCTTCGCTGATTGAACGGTAAGCGCTACGCTCAGAGATATCGAGGAACCTTGCCAGTTCGGATTTGGACTGGGTACACCACGGATGATCGGGTCGGTGTGAGAGCTGGTGAACGCTGTCGATAATGGCGTAGGTGGTAAATGACAGGCCGAATTTCTCCCGCAATGGATGATGTACAACGGTAAATCGCGGTTTCAGCTTGAACTGGCGTGGTTTTCTGAATTGGTTCCCAATTGGTTGCATAGGCTCTTATTATAACATCATTCTTGGCGACGCTCCGTTTGCGATGGTGTGGACACCGGATATTCTTGAGGTACATGTGGGTCATGGGCGTTGTCCCCTATTTCTGAATTCTCATGTTCTTGCTGCTTGTCTCCCTGGTCGATCCGCTTGGCCTCCAGCATGAATTTACCCAGGCTTTCGCTCTGGGCCACGGCTGAAGCCTGTTGGAGCTCTACAAGGCGAATTTGGGCCATATCCATGGCATTCTCATACCTGATCTGTAAATCATCAAAGCGGGTTTCTTTTTTCTCGATTTCCTGCTCAAGACGTTTGACATAGGGGTGATCGTAGACGGCAAGATCATCAACTGCGACATTGGCCGGTGTACTATCTGTAACTGCTACATCTGGTTCTGTCTCATCATTCTTCCCTACCGGCGCTTGTGCGCCTGCCTCGCGTACGAAATTCTCAATCGAACTACGCTCAATCATGTAACGCACGCCGTTTTCAGTTGGAGTGACATGGCATTTGAGCGCTCTCCCCTTTCTTTGGGGTGAACAATATTTTTGCACCGTTCGAATGCTGCGCTCCAGTCCAGCCGTGCGGAACAATTCAACCGCTTCGTGAACAGTTACAAGATCATCGGGCAGCGCACCACGAAGTGAATCATCCACAAACGATTTGTCATCAGGCGATTGGTCACCAGGTGATTTATTAACAAGTGACTGTTCGCGGCAGACTGCGGCTGGTCGCGCCGGTTCGTCTGGCTGGGTTGCAGTGTTTGCGTCGGATGCTTTGATTTCGACCGATATCGGTTCGCGCTGGGGCGCGCCTGGTCGCGGCAGGTCGTTTGGCAGTGCGCCAGATTGTGATGGGTGAGGTTGTGATGCGTCAAGTTGTGATGGGTCGTTTTCCGATGAGTTGTTATTATCATTTTGCCGACCAAAACTTATGGGTGTTGTGTTTGGAAGTGAGGGTTCGTGCATCACTGTATTTTATCAGTTCGCGAACGGGCGCGAGTGGACGTTATCCCCAGATGCACCTTATAGGGGTAATGCAGACATTACATATAGGGGAGTAAATGCCCGGTTTCCGGTATCATAATCCGCGTGTCGGGGGTTCAAGTCCCTCTCCCGCTACCAACAATATCAATGACTTACTGATTTGGCAGTTTGCGAATTAACGCCTAAGGTAACAGCTAAGGTAACCCAAGGTCGTTTTATTGTGGTCCTAGTGCTGGAATCTAGTATCACCATGACAAATCGATCAATTAGAATGAACTCATGGCAATAGTAATCAATTGCCGCATGCGATAGTCAAAAGCACGTATGTCTGACATCAACGCCTATGGAACAGATTAGGGTGATTGCCTAAGGGAGTATTTTTGGCTCATCATTACGCTCATGGAGTAAATGATGAGACATAAAACTGACAGGCACCAGGATGGTGCAGAACGAACAATCAAAAACATTCGCCGCCAAACGCGCAGACGTTTTTCTTCTGAAGAGAAGATACGCATTGTGCTGGCCGGATTACGTGGTGAAGACAGTATTGCCGAGTTGTGTCGTCAGGAAGGGATAGCCCAGAGCCAATATTACAGCTGGTCGAAGGAGTTCATGGAAGCTGGCAAAAGGCGCCTGGCTGGTGACACAGCGCGAGAGGCCAATACCAGTGAGGTGAAAGGCCTGCGCCGTGAGGCACGTGATCTGAAGGAAGTTGTTGCTGAACAGGCACTGGAATTACGTCTTCTCAAAAAAAGCATGATCGGGGATGGGGGAGACGACGAATGAAGTATCCATCTTCTGACAAGCTTGAGATCATTCGGCTGGTTGAGCACTCACACCTGCCAGTCAAGCAGGC
This sequence comes from Hyphomicrobiales bacterium, assembly GCA_021775455.1. Classification (GTDB taxonomy): domain Bacteria; phylum Pseudomonadota; class Alphaproteobacteria; order Rhizobiales; family Rhizobiaceae; genus JAALLB01. Next base: position 16,494 of record JAJFHU010000046.1, read on the forward strand.
ACTGGGGCGACTGGGTATTCCACGCACGACGTTCTATCGTTGGTATGATCGTTATCAATCTGGTGGCGTTGAGGCGCTTGAGGATAAGGCTTCCCAACCGTTTCGCGTGTGGAACCGTATTCCCGATGATGTTCGGGATCGGATTGTTGATATGGCACTGGAATACCCGGAACTCTCGCCACGCGAACTGGCAGTGCGGTTTACAGACACGCAAAGCTATTTTGTGTCTGAGGCTTCAGTCTATCGCCTGTTAAAAGCCCATGACCTGATCACCAGCCCAGCATTTGTGGTGATCAAGGCTGACAACGAGTTCAAGGATAAAACAATCGCGCCCAACCAGATGTGGCAAACAGACTTCACTTATCTCAAGGTCATAGGCTGGGGATGGTTCTACTTGTCGACCATTCTCGATGACTTCTCGCGCTACATCATTGCCTGGAAGCTGTGTACGACGATGCGGTCGAATGCATTGCCAATACACCGCACCATTTTATCTGTTCCTGATTGCCCCGGTCGCATTGCATGTCTTTGGCATTGTGCCCTTGGGGCCATATGCCTAGTGGATTATGGGCGCGGCGATTTTATTTGGTGGTAAGGTGATCTGGTGGGCATCCGAAAAAGCATGGGGGAAATATGTCAGTTGAATCCACCATGCAATACGGCCATTCATTGTCAAATACGGTGAATCCCACTCGTCACACTAACGTGAAAAAGGGGTAATGACGGCAAGCAGTATTGGCTGATGCAAAAGATATATTGCAAGGCTGTGACGCCCACAAAACGTTAGAAATCTACCAAACCTTGTAACTGGTGCTTCGATTGAAAAATGGGTGTCTAGGCCGTTTCTCAGCGACAGACGTGTCAGGGCAATTCCAACCAGCGTTATTCCAAGCCATGGAAAGATGGGTACTAAATCGATGCTTGAGGGAGGAGACTGCGCAAACCCGATCCAGGCAAGCCACCGACTGTCAAATGCCTCAGAGGTTACAAATAACGGCAGAAACCATACAACAATACCGATTGTAAAAACCAGCGGAATGGGCAATCTCAAAAACAGTATACCCAATAGGCTTGCAATCGCGATAGCCTGTAGAATGCCGTAGAAAACAAATGCCGTTTGAAATGTAAAATAGGTCACCACCGTTATGGCGAAGGCTGCCACAACGATAATTAGAACTCGTCGAATCGCTTTTGGCCATATAATCTCAGAGCGATTGGCCAATACGAGACTTACGCCAACGAGAAACATGAAGGTGCCTGCAAGCGCGCGACCATACGCTATCCAAAGTACATGGTTTGCAAACCCCGCTGGTATAAGACCGGCAAAAGTCGCATCCCAGACAAGATGAAACACAACCACACCGATGATTGCGAGACCTCTCACCTGGTCGATCACATACAGTCTTGGCATCGACCGATTCTTTGATCGCGGGCTCGGCAGTGCCATGTTCATCTTCCTAGCGTACTGGTTCAATTCCGTTCCAACGCAGAAGTCGCATTGCGTTTAGGGTAACGAGCACCGTCGCCCCCGTGTCTGCCAGGATCGCAGGCCATAACCCTGTAATGCCAAGAACTGTGGTAACGAGAAACACCGCCTTGAGACCAAGCGCTATCGTAATATTCTGGATGATATTTCGCATTGTGCCGCGTGACAGTGCAATCATTGATGGAACGTCCATCACTCGGGCGTGCAATGCAGCCGCATCTGCAGTCTCCAACGCGACGTCCGTTCCCCCGCCCATAGCAATGCCGACATCGGCCATGGCCAGTGCCGGTGCGTCATTGATGCCATCGCCAACTTTTGCAACCCATTCTCCCGCCGACTTCAGTTCGGAGACAATTTTCTGCTTGTCATCCGGCAGGAGTTCTGATCTGCACTCGATACCCAATACTTCAGCAATCGCGGATGCGGTCCGCGCGTTGTCACCGGTCAACATTACTGCTCGAACTTCGAGATCGCTCAGTTTTTGTAGGGCTTGTATGGCGTCTTGCCTAGGTTCGTCGCGCATTGCAATAGCGCCAATAACCTCACCGTTCCCAACTAAAACGGCAACCGAGTTGCCGGAGCTGTTGAGAACTTCGATGCGGTCTGTGATGGCTTTGGGTATATCGGCCATTTCTGAGGCGGCACTGGGTGATCCCAGGAACAGATTGATTCCATCAATTGTACCTTCAACGCCTTTGCCTGCAACCGCACGAGAATTTTGGGATGCCCTGACTTTAATTGCTTGTTGGGATGCTTTTTCCAGAATTGATACTGCAAGTGGGTGGCTGGAACCAGCTTCCAGAGTAGCGGCAAGACGCAGGACATCTTCCGACTCTCGCGTTCCGGCAATAATTTCGGTCACCTTTGGCCGACCCTCGGTCAAAGTCCCGGTCTTATCGAAAGCGACAATGGTAATCTTTCCGAGCGTCTCCAAGACCGCGCCTCCCTTCATCAGCAAACCGCGCCGCGCGCCTGATGCGAGACTGGCCGCGATTGCAGCGGGCGTAGAAATAACCAAGGCGCAGGGGCATCCAATGAGGATCACCGCCAACCCCTTGTAGACCCATTCCGACCAGTTCCCACCGAAGAATACGGGTGGAACGGATGCGACCAAAATGGCGAACACTATGACGCCAGGCGTATAGTACTTTGAAAACCGGTCAATAAACCGCTGGGTTGGGGCTTTGGAATCTTGCGCCTCCTCAACAAGTTTAACGACGCGGGCAATTGTGTTGTCTTCTTGCGCCGCCGTCACTTCAATAGTGATTTGGCCATCTTCGTTTATAGTCCCGGCAAATACTGTATCGCCCGTCTCCTTGCGTTTTGGCATCGATTCACCGGTAACGGGTGCTTCGTTTATTGCGCTTATGCCTTCGACAATAACCCCATCCGCAGGAAGACGGTCTCCTGGACGAACAAGAACCAGCGCACCAACGTTCAGGGAGGAGGCTTGCACTTCGCTGGTAATACCATTTTGAAGGAGCAGTGCGGTTTGGGGTACAAGTTCTCCTAGGGCTTGAATACTGGACCGCGCACGTCCCGCCGCAACCCCTTCCAGAAGTTCGCCGACGAGGAAAAGAAATACGACTACCGCTGCTTCTTCGCTAGCATCGATGAATAGAGCACCAATTGCGGCTATGCTCATCAAAGTTTCGATTGTGAACGGCATGCCGTTAACTGCCGAAACTGCTGCTCGGCGAGCTATTGGAACCAGCCCGACCGTCATGGCAGCTATATATCCCCAAGGATCTGTAAACGGAAAAATGGTCGCAACTGCAAATGCTGCTGCAACTGCCAATCCGCATACAATGGTTAGCTTAGCCTTCGACGACGCCCACCAGGGACCGTGTTCAACATCGTGACTGTGGTTGTGAGAATTATCCTGCTCTCCATCTAACCCCTCACCTTTTGAAGAGCGATCCGGCGATGCCATATATCCGAGCTTACCTATTTTTTTGACGAGTCCTTCGAGATCGGCGGAAGGGCCGTGCTTCACACGGAGTTTTCCGGACATAACAGACACATTTACATCGTTAATTCCGTCGAGGCTCCGGGCGACATTTTCAATTTTGGACGCACAACTTGCGCAGTCCATCCCTTCAACCCGAAACAGTGTTTCAAAAATTTGCTCTGCCATGAGACCCTGCATCGACTCGTTGATTTCAACAGAAACATAATCCCTCTAGTGACTAGAGCTTCAAGTCCTTTCTTTGGCGATTTGCCTTGGTGGGTCTTGACGATTCTTTCCCTCGGCATCTTGTCATTTCTAGCTTTCACTTGGTTACGTACCCAACGCACAATCGAGGCCTAGTTTACGAGATGATCATTGTTGGCGCGCTGGGAAATGTGACGGACCGACTTCGCTTTGGAGCGGTAATGGATTTATTGGATGCCTCCTTGGGAACCAGGCTTTGACCGGGGTTCAATCTGGCCGATATTGCTGTGGCATGCAGTGTGGTGCTGTCTGGCGAAGGGTACTAGGCCATCAATGCTGACTTGTTTGGGCAAATTTTACTCAGCTATCGCAATGATGCAAAATTGGTATTGTCACATTTTGGCCGTGGATCGTTCCCGGCATCGTGCTACCTTCAAATTCTCAACTGCCTGTTCGCTTCAAATCTTCCCAGGTATTGGGATTGTATTGAGACTGCCGCTTAGAATAGGTTATCTCCGCATCTCGCCACAAAAGAACTTTCTCTTCCAGATTATCCAAGATGTAGTCACCCATATCTGTGGAAACGGTGAGCACAGCATGTCCGCCCCCATCTCTATTATATCCAACCGTCATCAATAGGGAGCCCAGTGGGAACCCTTGTTCCGCGAGCATTTTACGCTTAAGCAGCGCATAATCTTCACAGTCGCCAGCTTTTTCTGGAAGCGTCCAGTACTCTTCGACTCCAAAAATTTGGAGGTCAGTCATCGGCTTTATAGAGGTATTGACTGAGGAATTGATTTCCACAATCTGGCGCCAGCGGTCGCGGCTTAATTTCACAACGTTTGGTTCAGCTGGTTCACTACAGTTTTTCGGATCGCTTCTGCAATATTCATAGTAGCCAATGGGTATGGAGGTTCGGCCAAATGTTTGCATTGTTTTTGAATTTGCCGGTTGATCTGGGTTCAAATGAACTGCATTTGCGTTGGCGAAATTTATAGACGCTACTATTCCAATAATGACCATCGAAATCGTTTTCATAGCAATACCTTCCCCAAGTTCTTGTGGGAAGAGGCTACAAAAAAAGTACGAATTCCGTACCAACACCAGCTACCGCTTTTGAATCAAATTGTTTGAAAAACCTTAGAATGGTGAAAACACAATGCTAACCATTAGAAGGTTGGACATCCAATTTCAGCACACTTATTGAAGATCAATTGTTGGTTCACTTTTTACTGCTTTCTCGCTCAACTAAATTGCAAACTTGTCAACTTTAGAGTTGCTAAGCACAAACTAGCTCCGTTTCGGGTGGTTGTGGCGTGCGTCCTGATACTGTTCTCTCTACCCGTGATGATGATCAATTGGGGGCGAACCGAATGGTTTTAGCTCGGCCTCGACTGGAATTATCCGGCCATCCGTCAAGGCGACGTTAAGGATTACACGTTGGCCTGCAATTAAGGATCCGCTAGGCTTTGAAAGCATAAGATGGATCCCGCCCCTTTTCATCACCAATTCGGATTTCCCTGGAACTGCCAAAGGTTGAGTAATTGGACGCATTCTTGCAACATTTTCAATAATCTGGGTTCGATGCAATTGGACGTTTCCAAATGCTTCACTGTCAACTTGCTTCAAATATACTGTTTCAGACTTACCATTCCAGAGCACCAGGTATCCCGCAAGCACCGGTGCATCCGGTGGCCTCAGAATAATTTCAGCATATTCAATAAAGACTGCTGTTTCTGTTTCAGTGCCTTGATTGTTTTGTGCCAAACCGAAATTAACAAAACTCATCATTGCAAGACCAGCAATTATTGGGCCACGGAAAGCGAATTTCCACGTCATGTACATCCTCAATTCATCATCTTAAGTGACAACTATTGCCGCATTTGTGACGGCCCTCATATAAAGATCAATTACATCCTGATTCATCATCCGAACGCAACCGGCAGAAACCGCTTTACCAATGGTCCAATATTCGGGTGTGCCATGAATCCGATAAAGCGTATCTTCTTTGCCTTGGAAAATGTAGAGCGCTCTTGAGCCAAGTGGGTTATGCAATCCCGGCGGCATCCCGCCATTTTCCTCACTATAAACTGAAAGCTCTGGTTGACGATCAATCATTTCTTTCGGAGGTGTCCATTTTGGCCACTCTTGTTTCCATCCAATTCGGGCCCGACCGGACCACTCAAATCCAGCGCGACCGAGGCCAACTCCATACCGCATGGCCTTGCCTCCTTCTTGCACAAGATAAAGATAGAACTTCTTTGTATCCACAATTACCGTACCCACTATCTCTGTGGTCGGATATTCCACTTGCCTTCGGTAATATTCTTTTGGAACCTTTTTCAAATCAACCGCAGGGATTGGGAACCGCTCGTTTGGCAATGCGCTATAGATGGCTTCCTCAACACTCTGGTCTAGATCTTGTTTTTGCCGATTTATTGATAGCGAATTTATTTCGGTTATCCTTGCGCAACCGGTGACAGTTAAGCCGCTAAGCGCTAGAGAACCTGATAAAAATCGCCGTCTTGAATAAATTTTCATGACGCTTACTCAACCTCCCTTTGGAGATAGTGAGGGGTAATCTCTAATTGAATTTTGAAAATGAAAAATTGCAAGTAATCCTGATCTCTTGAGTTTGAACTCATACTTGCGATTGTCTGAAGCAAATACCAAATGTGGGTTGCACAAGACAATTTGTCTTTGTGAAATCATACATAGTCTCCGTACAAAATAATTGCTGATAAAGCGATTTTACTCGCCATTTTGATCACTAAACTTGTTGGCAATCAAACAATTGGCGGTCGGAAAAGAATATGGTTTTCACGCTTTTCAAGCGCTTTTGGATTAGATGGGACGTGCTCTTGGAAGGATTTAATTGCATAGGTTGTTTCAATTGAAATCAGAAGTTTGCACTCCAGCGGAGAATGCGTGGAAAGACCCGCCAAATCAAACATCTGTCTACTGCAACATTCGACGGCTAGTTCGTCGGATTGTTGGTCCATGACAAAACTTGCAGTCTGCACATTAGCTACAGTTGTGGTTCGGTTGGAAAAAGCTCTGGAATCGTCAACAATTCCCACAATGCTGTGCATTGCGGTAAAGACTATCAGAAAAAAAACTGTACCCCATTTTCGCATAGAAATTTTTTACCCAAAAATTGTTAACAGGTCGATACTCAATGATTCACGCAATTATGAGCCAAACATACGCTGACTGTCCTAGTCCTTCATTGCTGCTATACTCTTCGATGACCGTCGATGATGTAGCGGCCCAGTGCAACAATCGTCACAAGTAGTAACAGAATGACAAGAAATGTCGTGCCGGATATGAAAACCATACTCAGCCAATCGACTACGCCACACTGATTGTTCGATAACATGTGATTGTTTCCCTTCATATTCACTCACACAAATAGGTACCTTTCTCGCCATCATTGATCTCAAAATTTCTCAGCTGTTTGTTCCGGCGTTGTTTCGGCCGCCAGTCCATTATAGGACTACCACCTTCGCCCCAACCGCAACGCGTTCATAAAGCTCAATAACGTGATCATTGATCATACGTATGCAACCGTTCGAAACCGACTGTCCGATTGAAGACGGCTGATTTGTACCGTGAATGCGAAAATAGGTGTCCTGATTGCCCAAATACAAATAAAGTGCTCTGGCGCCGAGCGGATTGTTCGGTCCACCAGGCACTCCGTTCGCAAATTTGGCGTATTTCTTAGGGTCACGTCGAATCATATTCTGCGTTGGTGTCCAACTCGGCCATTCGGCTTTACGCCCAATGCGGGCTTTGCCCTTAAATGCTAGGCCAGCCTTGCCGACACCGACACCATATCGTCGTGCCCGCCCAAAAGATTGAACGAGATAAAGATAGTGATTAGCCGTATCAATGACAATTGTCCCCGACGCATATCCGGTAAAACGCACCGATTGCGGGAGGTATTTTGGACTAAGCTTAAAATTACTAGTGTTGTGGGCGCGGGCTGGAATTGTCGCTGCTAGAATTCCCAATCCACCACCCAATACGAAAAGTCGTCTTGTAAACATGTTTCTGCTCCAGATTGTTTGAATGTCCTTGAGGTGCGTCGACCTGGTAAGTCGGCTGGTAATTCAAAATTCAAACGATCGGAGGGCGAAAAAGGAAACAAAACTTTTCTGAATTGATTAATGGAGACGCCGCAAATTCAGGAATTTGCTTGAAGTCAAGAAAATTGGCGCCAGCTACACCAACAACTGCACCGCAGTCAGCGATACAGTGTGATCCAGTTGAATGGTGCCTCGGGGACTGTTTATCGCAACACCTAACTGCGGTCGTTTTATTAGATTTTTTATACGCAGTCGTGTAAGCGCTATCGATTGATAACTGAATGCTTTTGTCACCGTAGTTATCCAAACTAGATGCTGCTACGCCTGAAATAAAATGCGTAGTCGCCAAAAGCACGATAATGAAGATTGTGGCTACTTTTCTCATTAATGGCCTATACCCTAACCTGATTGAAGATGCCATATCTGACAGATAAACCCTTTGTGACAAATGCGTGACGGAAAATATTTCCAAGTCAAGATCTTTGCAAAGAGTGCGCTTGTTTCAACCGATGTTAGTGTTCTGCCTCGCACAAATTGTGATCAGCCAATGATTGAATGACGTTGCATTCACCGACATGTCCTGCATCTGATTTTAGGGTTATTCGTCTCAATTCTCTTTCCAGTCGCTTTAGTTTGACTATTCGCGCCTGGATTGAAGACAAATGACGGGAGGCGATGATATGGGCGTTATTACATGACCACTCGGGATGATTGCTTAGTTCCGTGAGCTCTCGAATATCCCCGATTGACAAACCAAGTTCGCGGGCATGGCGAATGAACGAAAGGCGTTCAAGCCCCTGTTTTGTATATCGCCGCTGGTTTCCTTCAGATCGATCGGGCGCTTCAATCAAACCCATCTGTTCATAGTACCGGATAGTTGTAATTTTTACTCCAGTGCACTTTGACAATTCACCAATTGACAACATTCAATTACCCTCTTGTATCTCTAGTGACTAGAGACACAATACTCTACAAAATTGACAAACCAAAGTTCAGCAAGGAACGATAAATGGTGGGACATCACCACTTAGACCGCGACGCAAGCGATGCTAGAGTATTCAGGGCTGTAATTATCAATCTGGGTGAGGCACTACGATAAAGAAGTGGGCGTACGTTTCCGCCGTACGTTCACAGCAGCAGCATCGATAGTATTAGCAGCAGCGTTTGCCAAGGCGACGATACGTCTTTTTACATTCAAAAGAATCCTTTCCATTCGATGCGCCGCAGTTCACCGCGGTACATTGCAAATTCACTTAGTCTACGGGTTTAAAAGTTTTGAGCACTATCACGGCGACGTCAGGGGTGATTTCACGCATAATTCCATCACAATTTGGATCAACGCTTTGGTTTTTTACATTGTAACCGTACATAGTATCTATTTGGAGCAACGGTAATTTTACCTAAATATGGACTATTGTCAGGGTACATTTGCAGGGAAAGTTCACAGAAATTGATTAATCAACGTCCGTTTGAAATGGCACCCGAATGCGGACGTTGCAAATACCATCCCCAGCAGACCAATTTTCCTCGCGCTTTCCAAACACAAATACATAAAACATCTCCACCAAAAACACAAAAAGCCTCCATAGACATGGAGGCTTTTGTGCAACGTCGTCACGCTGAATTCACACTTACTGTGCGACGGATTTCCTTTGTAGCATAGAAATATGGCAAAAAGAATCCCCCTAATTAAAGAGGGACAGTCGTTGTGATTCCAATTGGAGTTTTTTCCATTTGGGGTCTTTTGCCCATTCGTCGAGCCACTGCCGAACAAAGTCTTCAACATCATCAAATAGAGCTATCTGTTCAACGTGAATGAAGTGAGAGCGATAACCAGTTTCGGTTACAGGGAGTGCGGTGTCACATCTTAATTCAATGTGGTCAAATTCTAGGTTCAACCACCTTTCAACATGAGTGATCTCAACCGTAATCCCGTCCCAAGTTATTGACTTAAAAATGTCACTGCTTCCTGGGCTTTGGCGGCGGCGGTGAAGATAGCTTTGTTATCAACCTTCATTACCTCCATCCAGTGAGCTAGATATTGAGCATGGTCTTGGCGTGGCTCCAAAGAAATACCAAGTTGTGCACATTGAAAAGCGGCACCCAGTTCAGCAATAAGTTCTTCCATTGCGTACTGGTCGTCACCAAACCGTTTTCCCATCACTCGATTACAGCGGTCTTTTGTACCACTCCAATGAACCAACTCATGTAAGAGAACAGAATAGTAGTTTTCTGTTCGAGTTGCAGTTTCCGTGTCAAAGAAGGCTCGGTCACTTGGCATTGAGATTGTATCGGTTGATGGCTTATAGAATGCGCTATCACTTCCGTTAGTTATCTTGGCTCCCGTCTTGTTCACGTAAACGTCTACAGCTTTTATGCGGTCAATAGGGTCTCCCTCTAATTGGGGGAGTTCATACCCATCAACCTGAGAGGCATTGAAAGCCCAACTAGCTCTAGCGAACCTGAGAGTATTTTCTTCTCCAGCGTCATCTTTTTTGATGTACTGCTTGTAGAAGATAACAAGAGTGGACTTTTCACCCTTACGGACTTGAGCGTCCTGTTTTGCCCACTGACGATATGTTCCCCATATATTTGAGGTGTAGCCTCGGTCAATGGCGGTAACCCACAAACTTAGTATATTGATACCGTTGTAGTGGTTGCCACTTTCGATATTGTTGGGAAGCTGATTAACACCAGAGCGGTGCCAGGGCATTACGAGTTTGTCGTCTTCCGACAAGTTCTCAATTGCAGTTACAATCTGGTCTGTAACCGTCTTATATATATCAAGGGACATGATACCCTCCTGTGCGCTACGCTAGAGCCTTGATTGGCGCTAGCCGACACACAGGAGGTCTGGTACTAGTATATCAGTTTCTGAGTAAATTTAAGGTGATTTAAGATGAGTTGCCCAAGGTGCCACGCCATTCCAACAAAACAGCATCGTGTTTTATCCATCTATCAATGTGAGAGTGGCGCTCATGTATTTTGTGATGTATGCGGTAAGAAACAAACAAGTCCAGATCAGACGCGAGTTCCTGACATAGCTACTTGTCCTGTCTGTGGGGATAACTCCACTTTTATACGAAGTGAAAAATAAAAAAGCCTCCGAAGAGGCTTAGTTTTATGAGCGGGTCATACCCAGTTCTCTGAGTTCTTCCCCAGTAAACGGTTTCTTATCCGCTTGATTGCGGTGAGCACGTTTATCATGAGGCGGGTTTGTCTTGAAGTTACAGTAACCACAAGGCTTATCGGCACTTACCGAACGAGTACCTTTTTTACCTTTGCTACCTTTTTCGACAAGATGGTAGTTGAAGCCAAGTTCGTTGAGTGTAGCAACTCCAGCTTCTGCAACGTCTAGTGCTTCCTGTTTAGCTTTGCCGATAATTTTTTCACGTTGTCTTTCGAGTTCTTTCAGTTGGTCTAATATAGCTGACATGTGTATCTCCTTGTTTGTCTAACTTATACAGATAAAAAAACAGGGGAGCAATACGCCCCCCCAAGTTTAGAATGTCGGTAACTTAAGTGTACCGTCTTTGGAACTGTAGCCACAGTAGGCAATCAGTTTGCCGTTTTCATCCCGAAGTGGAAATGCAACACGACCTCTCATAATCCCTTTGGGGGAATATCCACAACCAAGTTTGGTAGCCACCTCTGCAGGTATACCAAGCTCTTGAACAGTTTCATGTTCTGCTTGTAGGTAGGAGAGGGGCTTTAACTTCCCTTTTGGTTTGTCGGCTTTCTCTTCAGTAGTTACATTCAAACATTTCTGCTGAATGTCTCGTGCCGCTTCTTTTGGGCGTAAGTTTAGTAGCCTTTCAACAAGGGAAATGATGTCACCACCAGATGGATCATCACACTTAAAACAATGCCACAAACCCTCACTTGGCGTAACAACAAATGCCCTCTTGCTGTCTGAACCGCAAATAGGACAAGGGCCACGTAGTTGGTTCCTCTCCTTCTTGAGTTGGATACCGTAAGCATCGAGTACCTGTGTAATAGATACTGACTTTTTGAGTTCAATGAAGTTGACGTACATCAGTACCTCCTATGTAAAGAACAGATACTTTAGTATAGCACGTGGTATACTATTAGTTACTGCTAACTTTAAGGAAAGGACTTGTGAGATGGCAGATAAACGCAAACCCGTATATATCGCACGGGCAAAAGAAAACCCAGACAGTGACCGTTGGATGACCATCGGTGCATGTTGGGATTTCAAAGATGGCGAAGGTTATGCTGTTCGTTTGAACGCACTACCTACTAATTGGGATGGTTCTTTTATCCTCGTCGAACCGTTGAAAGACGAAGACAATAAAAAGTAATCATGCCTCAACTGGCTCACGCTTCGGCGTGGGCTTTCTATATGGCAGACATTATAAAAGGTTCGTGTCCTACACGTTCTAAAGGTTTATCAACAGTTTCGCCAGTAGGGAAGGCTGGCGGTAACTTACCAAACTTAGGCATGGTGTCGTAGAGTGCCCAGGAAAAGCCTTTGCCCAACGAAAGTGCCTCGTTCACAGATTGGAGGTTTTTCTTATGGCGGTTGCTGATAGCAAGCGTAATCATAAGCATTGTCGGTAAATTCCAGTGAGACTTATATAATCCTTTTGCGATTGACTGATACACAAGGAGTTCCCTCTTATATCCTTTCCTTTTCACTCTCTGAGAAGGTGGGAGTTTTTTCTTAGTATATAGATTGGTGTCCTCAGTGGCTTGGTTGGCTTCTAAGAGAAAGCCCCGCCACTCTTTTTTGCTACCCTTTTTGTATTCAATGACAAACATCTTATCAGGGACAGCATTTATTGTGGTTGAGTAACCATCAAAGATAATGGGAGCTGGAATAGAGAATGGATTACGGGACTTTCTTGCCTTTTCAGAAAAACGTAATGCTACTTCCCATGATGGAATAAATTTAAGATTGGGGTTCAAAAAACAACCTATCTCGACATCAGCTAGGTATTCGTTCTCAGCTATCTTGTGACTTAGAGAGCGATTACGGGAGTGGCCTTCAACTCTAGGAGTGTCTTTTGCGTTGAGTTGGTAGACATTAAAGTTATAGATACTATCCCCATATTCACGTTGGGTAGGGGCTAATCTAATGAGTTTGTTGAAAACCATAAGTCCCAAACGTTCACGAACATATCGTGATTTAGTGCGGATATAGTCCTCTTTAGGAATGGAACCGTCATAATCTACAAACGGGTCATTGCCTTTACGTATCTCAACTAATGCCCATATAAAGTGAGAGCGCAATGCGGAATAGTCGCCTAGAACCTCTTTAACAAGTTCAACAAGTTCGCTATCATCTCGAATCTTCTGCTTCCGCTTTGCCATATAAACATTATACGTCATCTCCCCAATTTGGCGAGGGGTCAGTAGGGTCTAAGGTAGGTTCATCTATGTCATCAAGTGTGTCGTCTTGTTCATTTATGTTACTCATTTTAGAATAATGTATCGCATATTTTTTTCGCATATTAGATCGAACTACCTTCCATTGTGCATCACTCATCAGCTCTAGTCTGTCCATTGTTCCATAAATTGTCTCATATTTAGTGATTGGTTTTCCACGAATCGACATTGCCATAGTTAACTCACGGCAGTTTTTGATAAATTCTGGAGTAGTGTCCATCTCTGATGCCATAATCCTCGCGTCAGCTGACGAAATGCTACCCGCCATCTTAACAGCGGTGTTGCTATGGAGCGAATTAAGGACAGTTGAGGGTATCTGCCCAAGATACTGGTGAGCTAAAATTACACCAATTCGAAACTTCCTCGTCTGTTCAAGTATTTCCGTTATTTTATAATCAACGTAATCCTGACACTCGTCGATATATACGTAACAGGGTTTCCTTTCGTTTTTGGGGATTGCAATACGCTCTAAGGCGGCTTGATAAATTAGTGATATAAAAAACCTTCCAAAAATCTCCGTCCCCTTTTGTTTAAGTAAATCTTTAGAGGTAGAGATAAGGATAACTTTGCTCTGGTTCATCTCTTCAAACAAGTCTAACTTACTGTGTGTATGAGACATCATCCTCTCAAATGTTTGGTTCTTAAGGACACCAAACAATCTGCGACGCACCTGTTTCTTAGTATCTAGAAATTGACTGGAAACGAACTCAGTATCAAAAAAACGCTTTGCGGTGGGTGGAAGTTTCTGAATGTGCTTCTCGAAGCGTTCGTATGCTCCATCCTCCATCAGGTCTAATAAGGTATGAATTGTGGAGTTGGGAATTATAAGCATTAGATGTGTAATGTATGAAAATAAGTCACTCTGCTTGGCTGTCATTTCAGCGCCCAACAAACCGCTGAAAACATACTCGAATATTTCAATAATGCCATTGAATGTTTGTTCTCGTACAAGAGGGGAGTAGGTTTTAAGGCGCTCCTCAGGGATATGAAAGAGATTGAGACAAACTGGGTATTCCATATCCTTTGGCTCGATTAGGACTAATCTGCCTTCTAACTCTTCACCTTTAGCAAAAACAGAAGAATGAGATAAATCGTTAATTAAGTCGCCCTGACTATCTATAACAATAATTGAGGCTTCATTGTCTTTGACAGATAAAAAATCGCTAACAATCATCTGCATTATTGTTTGTGTTTTGCCATGCCCACTACCTGCAACAATATGATGGTGGGATTCTCTAATCTTGTTCGGATAACCACAAGTGACAACACTAGAGAATATTTTTTGTAGAGGGGTATCCTTAAGGAATTTATCAAAGACAACGGCTGGGGTTAATCCTAACTCAGATAGGTGTTTGGTTTTCCGATTGGGATTTTCCGATGTAGGGTCTATTCCATTTATCTCTAAGAAATTAGCCCATAGAGTTGTAGCGGTATAAGAGAACATCTCAAAGTTATTGTTGAGTTCAAATAAATCGGCTGATACGTTGCCTATAACCGCAAAAAAATTATCAAAAGTATCATATACAAATGAATGAGAATACAGAGTTGTGTTCTTAGCAAGACGGCCAGATACTACATCATGAGATATGCGACTCATTATATAGAATAATATATTTTCTAGTTTTTCCTTAGCTATCGTTAACCTGTCATGGAAACTTTCCATCTTATCGAAGTAGTCCTGAACATGCCCTTGGGCTAGTATGATTTCTGAGCGGGAAGCATCTTTCATTTCAACTACCCACTCAGGAAACTCTGGATAAAACTCTTCGACAATCAATTCATGAGTTGCAGGAAAGAACATATCCCACATTCGTTCACATTTCTCATGGCCTGTGGCATCGGCGGCACTATTTACTATTTCCATTGCTATGTCGTGGGAAGAATCAAACTCGTATATGGAATCAGATATGTATTTATTCTTCGTAATTTCATAAAGACGAAGTAACTCTTTCATCTCTAATTGAGTTTGTGTCTCAAACATTCTATCGCCTCACATGGCGAGTAGTTCCAGTTTTACGGTCATATTCAAGGACAACATCACGGCGAGTGTCAGTGAGACTGGCTAATCTTTCAGATAGATATATAAAATTATTGTGAATAGCATTTTCAGCATTATCTGCTGCGAGGTTAGAGGAAACAGAGACAGTGCAACCTTTAAAAAGTATCTCAGTGGATAGAACAAGGTCGTACTTAGTTCTTGCGCTCCAAAACAAAAACCTCTCAAATAATCCAGCATTAGGTAAGGGTGATAGTGAAAAGAAACAAGTGTATATGTCATCTATTGCGTGTTCACCCATACGTTCGCTTTGTAGTGCGGGACGACTAAAATAGTTATGTCTAATACGCCTCTTTTCTATGTCAGTAGCGTCGTAGTGAGCAATGACGTGATAGGTGTCACCAAGTACCCCTTCCGTCATTCGTCTCTGTAGTATGAGATTCATCACAATCACCCTTTTGAGAGGGTGAGAATAAACTTTTTTATCTTGAGAGTCACGCTAGCCAAATCGCGGGTGTAATAGTTGCGTGAATTTTTAATAATCGACTTGGTTTTGTTGTAGAACTGGGGTGGTTTTATGGACTGTACGCTGTGGTGAGTGCACTCTAATGTTTTCACATGAAATGTGTACGGATCAGTGTTTGTAATCTGTTGTGTGGTTAGTTCTAATTCAGGAGCAAGTAGCTCAGCATCATAATGTCCAAGCCTAAATGTGATTATTGTGCCCACGTTACCAAACACCGCTTTCTTCAAGTCTGTAGAGAGCTGGTCAATGTACTGGTGGGCTAATGTGAGTGAGACATTGAATTTTCGTATTGTACTGAGTAGGTGTGGAAAAGCTGAAGAAGCAAACTGTTGAAATTCATCTATGTAAATATGGAATGGTTCGGGGTGTGGCTTCATTGCTGAAAGTGAGAGTTTAGCCATCAATACTCCACCTAGTAACCGTGCCTTGTCTTCGCCAATTTCAGCCTGGGAGAGATTAGCGATAAAGATTTTCTGTGTGTTTATAATATCGTCAAAGTGAATTCTATTACGTGGTTGAGCCACGATATTACGTATGGTTGGATCAGAGAGAAAACGACCTACTTTGTTTAGTGTGGATTGGGTGAGTTGTCTCTGTTCTTTGGGGTGAAGTTTACCAAACTCATGTTCCCAGAATGATTTTATTTCAGGGTCGCTTATTTGTGATAGAACACGATTTCTGAAGTGTGTATTTGTGAGTAAATATTTTACTGAGAGTAGGGTTCCGTCTGGTGTGTCAATTACGGCTGAAATGGCATTAAATAGAACCTGCTCTAATTGTGGTGTAGATACGTCTGAGAGACGCCAAAGGTGCTTAAAGGTGTCTAGTATCATATCGGCCACTAAAGGCTGTTCTGATGGCTCTACCCACTCACATGGGTTAAATGAAACAGGATACTGTCGGTCAGCGGGATTAAAGTACACTACGTCCTTTATCCTGTGCGACGGTACTAGCTCCAGAAGTGCTTTAGCATCTTCACCGTGTGGGTCAAAAAAGGCTACTCCACGTCCAGCCTCAATATCCTGTGAAAGCATTGAGAGCAATAATGTGGATTTTCCCATTCCAGATTTACCAATGAGATATGTGTGTTTGAGTCGGTTGTCCTCTGGAATATTTACAATCTCAAATTCTTGATTTGGATTGTAGGATTTCGTTTTTCCGAGTTCCATAATCAGAGCAGCGCAACACTGAGCAGCACCGATTTGTGTGGTCGGACTGGGTCGTGGGACGCTGCTGTCATTAAAGAACGTCTACCTACATTATACCTTTTTAAGGAACAGTACCCGTCACCAGTTTGTCGTTACGAAGTACGACTTTCCTAGGTGAAGTGTTGAGTTTTGTCCGTCACGGACATTATGCGAAACACCTTCAGTCCTCATGTCTTTTAAGACTAGGATTTAACTAGGAAAGTCGTGGTTTGAAACCCGACAAACTGTGTGACGGAATGGTGCTAAGTGTAGCCCTATGAGTAGCTTTCCAAGCTATCTCATACATAATGAAACAGTACATGTATCAGTTTGCTTAATGCAAAACACATAGAAAAGGGGACTAGAGTCTCCCCTAATCCCCTCTCGTCTCCCTCATTTCAGAGAGCGACTATGTCGGTTGTCGATACGCTGTTGTAGCCAGTCTAAAACCTCAGCCTCAATCCAGCCTACTCGACACGTGCCAAGTTGTACCCGTTGAGGGAACTCCCCTTTACGCTCAAGTCGGTCAATGTGTTGGTTGGAGTATAGGACCAAACTGCGTATCTCCTTTTTCGACAATATTTTCATCGCAACATTCTCCTTGTGAAAGGAGGCTGTCGCGACTAGCCTCGGTTAAACCTAGGCTTTCATAATATGGGAGTTCATTTGGTAATAGTCAAAATCTTATCATGCCAGAGTGTGAGTGCTGATTTCATCTCATTAAAATACGTGTGGCGATTGTAGATTTTACCCAAGCTGGAGATAGTCCCTGTAGAGTGATTTAACACTCTTTCTATGATGTGTGGTTGAACACCTAACTCGGCCATGTGTGTAGCTGTGGTTCTTCTAAGGTCATGGATTGTCCAGTGTGGTATATCCATTTTATTGTCGAGAGTATTCTTTAATCTTGCAAAGCCAGATATCGGTTTTCCAGAGCCGCTAGCAGGGAATAGGTATGTGGAATTAGTAGACACTTTATCCAAGTGAATTTGGATTAGATTTGTTATCGGTAAATGGTGGTCAAGTTTGTTTTTTGTGTCCAAGAAAACTAGTTCTTTATCAGTGATATTTTCGAGCTTAAGTGTGGCTATTTCTGAACGTCTTGCACCAGTTAAAAGTAGTATACGGATGAATGTTCCAAACGGATTGTAGTCTGTGTTTTCCCATAAGGATTGTATCTCTGTATCTGTAAGGACACGGTCTCTCGTTTTTTCTTTGAACGGCTGTGAGAGTACGTCTGTAGGTGCACTAGTTATCATGCCTCGTTTTTTACACCAGTTAAGAAATGTGCGTATGGCTCTAAAGGTGTGGTTAGCTTCGCTAGGTTTAAGTTTGTCTATTATTAAGTTGATGTCTCTAATTTCTAAAGTGTGAAGTGGTCTGTGGAACAGGTGTTTGCAATGAAGTTCGTAATATCTCGCGTAGGTTCTGAGGGTAGATTCAGAATATGTGGACATGTGTTGTTGTTTGAATTGATTGTATGCGTCTAGGAACGTTGGTGAGGTGTTTTCTAAATATCCAAGTTGATGTTCGGCGAGTATGCGTTTTGCTTCTGTACGAGCTTGTGAGAGGGTCAATATTGGGTAACGACCAATAGTTACACGCTTACGAGGTTTGCCATATAGGAGGGTAAAAGTCTTCGCTCCTTTGGAGGAAACACGGATAGTAAAGCCTTTAATAGTGTCATCATAATAGGCTTTCTGTCCCTGGGCGGGAATCGGTAGGTTCTTGATGGTGATATCTGTAAGGTTCATATGAGGTTCACAAAGGTTCGGCGTTGCAGGGTTTGTCTATGTGTAGCTATATGAATGAAATATGTTGAAAATGCAACGAAAATTGTAATTTGGTGGCTCCATGTTGCACGGTGTTATATAGCTAAATAAGCCTTCCAAGCTGAATACGCGGGTTCGATTCCCGCTACCCGCTCCAATAATTTTTCACAAAAAGTTGCAATACATTCACGTTAAATCTAGATCGCCAGTATTAAAAATAATTATCTTTGATAAGTTTTGCCTATTTGCTACAAAAATCAAGGATTGTTAGAAGTATAAGTTTTGTAATGGTGGATGTGTTGACCTGTAATGATTTCAAGTTGCAGATTATTTATCTTTTGAAAAGTTCAATTGCGATTTGCCTGACTGCTATTTTTGCAATTGCTTGTGCCCCGACAACAAATGCCCCCAGAGTGGGTGTTGGCCTTGCCGCACAAGAAGCGGCGCTGCAACGCGAATTGGCAGTAAAGGAGAAGATTCGGCTAAACCAGCGGCTTAACGATGTGGCCCAGCCAATTATGGTTTCAAATACCCAAATGTGCGGAAAACTTGTTTCCCGATATATCGGAGTAAGTTTTTTAACCCGCGACCTTCTCAGCAATGAGCTTAAATCGGCCTACGAGAAAGTTTACGGGATCAGGGATAATCCTACTGTTGTTCTGGTTGCAAAAGGGGCCCCTGCGGAAGGTGTTCTGCAGTGGGGAGATGTAATCACCCATATGGATGGGAAGACAGTGCCGAAAGGTGCGAGAGGGATCAAGTTCATTTCCAAGTCTTTGAAGGACAAAAAGACCGCCGTTCCGGTGGTGGTCACCATCAAGAGAAACGCGGAAACTCTGAACGTGCAAGTAGTCCCACTCATTGCCTGCGATTCTCCTGTATATGTTGCCGAACTGGATGAGGTAAATGCGATGGCGGATGGCAAATCGATCCTTGTTACCCGAGGAATGATGCGCTTGATATCCACTGATGAAGAACTGGCCGCAATCATAGGTCATGAGCTGGCGCACAACAGCCGCCGTCACCTGCAGGCAAAACAGGGAAACGCGGTCTTGGGAACCATCATTGGAGCAGCGATTTCGGTTGCGATTGGGGTTGATGTAACCCGAATTGGAACCAGTGCAGGAGCTGTGGCGCATTCGCACGGCTTTGAAACCGAGGCGGATTATGTGGGTCTTTACCATGCGGCCCGGGCTGGTTTTGAAATCGAAAACATGCCGAATTTCTGGCGTCGATTTGCTGCTGAAAACCCAAAGGCGTTTGGTTTCAAGGGCGGTTCCCATCCGTCGAGTGCCAAGCGGTTTTTGGTACTTGAAGCAACGGTCAAGGAAATCAAGAACAAGCAGGAATTGGGAGTTGAATTGATTCCTGAGGAAAAACGGGCATCCGCTTTGGCCAAGGGAACAAGTTAATAGTATTCCCAATTGTAACTTTTCCTCTGAATGCGATTTGAATTCCAATCTTGAATTCTCAATAATACAAACTGTCCCGAAGTCATTAACCCCTTGCGAAACCGGATGAAATCCCTTATCTCGCATCGCATGAATGCGGATTTGGTCCGCTTTTTTGTTTCACAACAGGAATAGCAAAATGTCGAAGGAAAAATTTGAGCGCAACAAGCCGCATTGCAACATTGGCACGATTGGCCATGTTGACCACGGCAAGACGACGTTGACGGCAGCGATCACGAAGTATTTTGGTGATTTTCAGGCCTATGACCAGATTGAT
>JAJFHU010000047.1 GCA_021775455.1 Hyphomicrobiales bacterium
CGGTGAAGTGTACAAATCGCTTACCTGGGATCGCGGTAAGGAGCTTGCAGACCACAAGCGCTTCACGCTGGCGACCGACATTGATGTCTACTTTTGTGATCCCCACAGCCCGTGGCAGCGCGGTTCGAACGAGAACACCAATCGCTTGCTCAGGCAATGCTCTCCAAAGGGAACCGACTTGTCCATCCACTCCCAGGCGCACCTCGACAGGATCGCAAGACAATTAAACGAACGGCCCAGAAAGACATTGCAATTTGAAACGCCAGCTGAAAAGTTCAACCAATGTGTTGCATCGACCGGTTGAGATGGCAGCACAAAGCGGACGGCCACAAGGAGTCAGCGGCCAAAATTGGCATCATTCTTGCCTCCTGACGGCTGGCCCAGACAAACCCTATTTAACGCAATCAAAACTTGCATAGCGGAAAAGCGATCCCGCGAGAGCACAGTTTGAATTCATCAAACCGCAATGCCTTCCCGCTAAATGTCAATCCAATCTCGCCTAAATGCAAATCCATCCCACCAAACGACAATCTGATCCCACTTATACTGCAATCAATCCCACCAAATCACACAATTAAAGCGCGATCACAGCTCCAAAACAGCAGTTTTTGGTTGAACATTCTGCTTCAAACCCACGTCAAAATCGGCCTATATCATTGAATAATATAATAAAAATAAAATGGGGCTCAAATCTTTATCCAGAGACCAGTTCGCCAAAGACTGCGTGCACAGCCAATAAAATCAATAGCTAGCCAAATTTTTACCTATAATAATTTCAGAACGCTTGCATTTTTGTGTGCACTCAATCGCAATTTGAGTTGAATTTGGCAGTTATCAAAGATGCTTTGTATCCAGATGGCATGTAAACTCAACATCGGTCCCCGGTCCACAAGAACCTGATTGGAGTTACCCGCAAACAGTTTCATTTAAGCTATTGTTCAGATTTAGACTGGAAACATCATACCGGGATTGCAAACCTCGAATTACGTCAAATATCGCCCATCAGTCTGTTTTTGTCATTCAGGGTTAGGCTGGATTGTGGTTGCACGCTGGCTAGCGCATTTCCATGGATTGCGTGCATCCAGTATGGTTAGCGTACTCTACACTGTCAGTACATAAACAAAACCGCCGGATACTTCATAAATGAATCCGTGTTTTAAGTGAGGATAGGACAATGGTCCAAAACGCAACGCTGGTGGATCATCCACTGATACAACATAAACTTTCCCTGATGCGCGACGAGGAAACCCAGTCTGCCGTTTTCAGGCAATTGTTGCGCGAAATTTCAACCCTGCTCGTTTATGAAGTGTTATGGGATTTGCCCCTTAAAACCAAGAAAATCAAAACCCCGTTGGAAGAATTTGATGCTCCGGTCATTGCGGGCAAGAAGTTGGTTTTTGTTTCAATTCTGCGCGCGGGCAATGGCCTGCTTGATGGTATGCTGGATCTGGTACCCTTGGCAAAGGTTGGGCATATCGGTCTCTATCGCGACCCCCAAACCCTGAAAGCCGTAGAATATTATCTGAAACTTCCGGAAGATATAGGCAAACGTCAGGTTATTGCCGTTGATCCGATGTTGGCAACTGCCAACTCTGCTTCTGCAGCCCTTACCCGGTTGAAGGAAGCGGGTGCAACCAACATTAAATTTGTATGTTTGCTATCTGCGCCAGAAGGGATCGAGGCTCTTTCAGGTGCTCATCCAGACGTACCGATTTATACTGCTGCTATTGATAGCCACCTCAATGACCATGGCTATATTGTCCCTGGATTGGGAGACGCAGGCGATCGCATGTACGGCACAAAGTGAAGCAATCCCTAAGGCCAAAATATAACCTTTCAGTTAGATTGAAAATCTGCTTCAGGCAGTTAGTGGACGGTTATTTCAAGTTGATAGTTTCTACTTTGCCTCCCAAGGTGTGGATGCAAAGTCCCCCAAGACTGCACACTCAGCCATGCCTACGATTCCTGCTTAATCAGGAATTCACGCACAACCGGAGCCACCACGTCTGGTGCCTCTATCAAAATCGAATGTTTCAACTTGGGAAGAATTACCAGTTCTGAATTAAGCATTTGCTCATGGATAAACCGGTTGAGGCGTGGATTACACCCACCATCGTTTTCGCCGGTCAAGACGAGCGACGGTTTTTCGATCTCGTGAAGCCATGGTCCCATTTCTGTATTGGCGTAAATTCTAAACACATTGAGGAAGACATCCACAGGTGTGTCCACCACCTGCTTGATCCGCGCTTCGATTGCGTCTGGACACGCTGCAATAAATTCATCGGTATACCACCGCTCAATCAATGTCTTTAGAACGGGCTCAATCCCTTTATCTTCCATTGCTTGAACAACAGCATTGACCTTTGCGCTATCATCCGCAGTTCTACCAGCCGCCGTACTGAGTAGTCCAAGAGACAATACCCGGTCTGGATATTTGCGAGCATATGCTGGGCCGATCATACCCCCAAGTGAATGGCCAATAACGTGTCCCCGCTCAATGCCCAGTTTTTCCCGAAGTGCCTCAAGATCCTCAACCAGCTCATCAAGACCAAAGGGCAAATCCGTGACCGTAGATTCCCCGTGCCCTCTTAGATCGTATCGAATGCAGGTAAAATGCGGCTCCAGGTCACTCAACAGTCCGTCCCATGTTGCCTTGCGCGAACCAATACCATGAACCATGAAAATTGCGGGGCCACTTCCCGACAGGGTGTAAGAGCAATCAATCGGGTTCACCACATTAACTCGCACCTCTGTCTGCAATGAGTGTGCCTCCAACCGGCCAGTCCCCTTTGCTGGCATCAGTAAATCTCACTCTTACACCCACAGGATTTCCACCTGCTGAATCAATGAATGCATCTGTCAATGCTTTTGTAATTTTTGCCTTTTGGGCGCGGTTACGCCCCACAAACATTTCAACCCTAATGATCGGCATTCTGTTTCCCCCGTTTTCACCAAAATCTATCAAGCTGGTTCCAGCGCTTCAGAAGTTGAAAAATGAGGCGTCACTTCTTCTGCAAAACACTGGATAGCCTCAAGTGTTTCCGCCTGGGTTGCGCCAAAATTCACGTTCAAGATTACCCGGTCTATGCCCAATTCGGCATACAAACCAAGTTTGTCAATCATTTCTTGCGGCTCACAAATGAGAAGTCCTTCGCCCAATTCTTCTGCAGTTTGATTGCGTGGCAAGGGTTTGATCATTCCATTTTCCACCAAACCAGGCCCGGTAAACACATTATCGAACCGGCTGTAATAGTCATCTGCCTGTAAAATTTTCCGTCTCTTGTCAGCTGCACTTTTCGCAACAAACCCAACGCGCGAAAGAGACAATGTAAGGTGTTTACCACCAGCACCCAATTCTGCCTTGCCTCGATTAAATGCTTCCACCTGGTCGATCATGTGTTGTTGATCGCCTGAAAGCGGTGTCGTTTGAATATGAAACCCGCGCTTTGTACAGTGATAAATGGCTTCTGGTACCAACACCGCCATCATGAGCGGTGGACCCTTTCCATTCATGGGCCGGGGCATGATTGTAAGCGGATCAAATTTGTAAAATTTCCCGTCCCAGGAAACTTCTTCATTGGCAAGTAGCGCCATCAGGACATCAAGGGATTCATCGAATTTCTCACGCGTCTCCTCAATGGGAATGCCCATTCGACCTGTTTCAAAGGCATAAGCACCCCGACCCACGCCCAGCATCAACCGGCCATCCGTCAACATATCGGTAACAATGACTTCACCAGCGTAGGTCCGCATGTCATGAAGAGGAAGTACGACCACGGCGGTCATAATCTTTATTTCATTGGTTACACCGGCAATCTTGACCGCCATCTGAAGTGGCGCTGGCTGCATCAGGATATTGATCAGATGGTGTTCTGTCAGGCAAACGGATTCATAACCCATCTGATCTGCCAGTACTGCCTGCTCAACCATGTCCTTATAGAGTTGGTGGCCACCGTAGGTCTTGTCTGGAAAATAGGATGACAATTGAATACTGAAATCCAACTCGAATACCTCCTCATTAGACTTACTAATTTCCAATTATGGCTGCAAAAAATATATTTGAAAAACGAATTATTTTGCTAAGTTAATTTGAATTTACCAAATTATGGAATGTGTCCTTGAACTTGCAAATGTTGCAAACCTTTCTCGCTATCCGGGAAACAGGAAATTTGATCCGGGCAGCCGATCGGCTCAACGTTACACAATCCACAGTTACCGCCCGGCTAAAATCGCTGGAAGAGATCTTGGGTCAGCAATTGTTCATCCGGAAAAAATCCGGAGCGGAACTTACATCGGCTGGTTTCAAGTTCGAGCGCTACGCCCGACTGATGAGTAACCTGTGGCGTCAGGCGCGGGAAGAAGTCTCCCTGCCAAAGAATATCGATACCATCTGCAACATTGGTTGCCAGTTCGACCTTTGGAACAATCTGGGTCGTGAACTGGTCAGTGAGATTCGAACCACTCATCCTCATACTGCGCTATCAATTTGGCCTGGGGAACAGACGGATATTGATCGCTGGCTAAGTACAGGCCTTGTAGATGCTGCTTTGTGTCATGCACCCAAAATGCAGGAAGGTTTGACAATCGAAGCGCTAAGTCCAGATGAATTGATATTGGTTTCCACAGAGAAGCATGAATTGATGCGATCAGATCCCGATTACATTTACGTAGACGCCGGCGAAGAATTTCGTATACAGCATGCTGCTGAATTCGCAGACGGAGAAACTTCATCTGTAGTGTTTGGAAGCTCCGATTGGGCACTCGAATATCTACTGAAAGTTGGTGGTTCGGCATATCTTCCACAACGTCTGGCTAAAGACCTTGTCAAAAACAGCCAGCTGCATACAGTTCCCGGCGCCAGACGATTTAACCGCTCTATCTTTTTGGTTACTAATAATGAAGCAGCATCAAATTGGCCGTGGCTTACAGAACTTGTGCAAAAATATGCTTCAAATTGATTGCTTGGGGCTCTAATAAACATCTTGAAGTTTTATTATTTATATATATAAATAAAATTAGTAAATTTTCATTGAGGAAAAACATGGCTATCGAATCGAGTTCCTTGTCAAATCACAAAAACCTGCAATCAACAGCTGACAGGCGAAATTCGAGTCAGGGGTCAGCTTTTACTCGCAGGCTTTCAGATTCTAGAACGAATAATGTGCAAAGCAACACTGATAATTATGTCTACACACCTCACAAAAATCTGCATCTGATAAGAGTGACGGACCATAATAATCGGAAAAAGATTGTTGTAACATCAAGCGCAACAGCATTTCAGGCATACAAAGGTAACGATGTAAATTATCGACCGCTGTCTAACGCGCACTATCAAAGACTGCTGAATTCTGGCCAAATTGTTACTTCTGGCAACCATAACAATTCGATGAATATAAATGTTTCATCTGGCAAAGTTGCAATCAAATCAGCAAAATTTGATCGGCTGAGCGCAAATCTTAATTTGAAGGGATCAGCAAACACGAACCTTGAAGTAAAGGCTGATAACTCAAACATGAATGTAAGTTATCAGGGCACAAGCAGTCAGGACGATGTAATCATTAATACCAGGGGAAGAGTGGAGGTTAATTCGGGAGACGGAAATGACAATGTTTCCGTAAATAATGCCGCTGTTGCAAAGATCGACAGCGGAAATGGCCTGAACACAATTTCAGCTAACAATATTGGATCCGTTGACGTAAAGAGCGGCAAGAATTCAGATACGATCAAAGTTAGCGGTGCGGCCCGCACAAAAATTGATAGTGGTGCGGGTGATGATTCAATTTTGGCCACCAACATTGATAGATTGAATATCGAAAGCGGCAATGGCGCAGATAAAATAACCGCAAGCCAATTTAACAACGCCGATATTAAAACTGGAGAAGGTAATGACACAGTCAGAGCCACATTTGGTAACAACGCAATAATTGAAACTCGAAACGGCAACGACACCATTACGGCTATCGATTTGGAAACAGCACCCTCAATCAAGTCTGGTGACGGTAACGACTATATAAGAACCGGTAGGCACAACGATGTTATCGATGCAGGCAATGGACACGATATTGTCTACAGCGGCGGTGGAAACGATGTAGTGCACGGCAAAGAAGGTGATGATTATATCGATGGTGGAAGCGGAAATGATCGTCTGCTTGGCGGAAATGGAAAAGATGTGATTTCTGGTGGTTATGGTGATGATAACATTCACGGCGGCAACCAGGGCGATGTACTAATTGCTGGTCCCGGAAATGATCAATTAAAAGGTGGCAATGGCGCGGACAAGGCTTATGCACAGATTGATGATACTGTCCAAAATGATGTTGAAACCACAGTAAATTCCAATATATCAGATAAATTCAATATCCAGAAAGATCTTTCACGTATCTTGATCTATGGCCCTCCCGGTTTTGAGGAGCGGATTAGCGATGATCTTGTTACTCTGCGATCGGTTCCAAGAACTGCAGAAGGACTTTCATTGATTCAAAATGCTACAAGTTCAAACGGCACCAAACATCCAGTTACCATAGTTTCCGGTGATCCATACAGGCAAAGGGACGCGAGAGCTGAAGTTGATTTTTCGGCAATCAACCATCAAACCAGAAATCCGGAAGGAGCAGCCGAGACATTGCATCGAAATTCACAACTCAGGGATTCGAACGGGGATGGAATCGGGGATACACAAAACGCCGGAGCACCAGCTGTCGTTTTTTACAATCCGGATGCCAATTACTCAGATGGCACTGATCGACCAATTTCGTCACCGTCAATTCTGTATCATGAGTTGGCTCACGCGTATGACATCGTAAAGGGTGAGAATGACGATTCTGCATATTCCGGCCCCGACAGACCAGACAACCTTGATTTGTTTGATAGAGAGTCTGGAGAATACAAAAAACTTCCAAATTCAGAACGCGATGCGGTTGGACTTCAATCAGTTCGTCCCAACAAATCTACCAATTCACTGCATCCTAAAGCTCTGACTGAGAACGTGGTTCATAAAGCCTTGGGATATCCAAAAAGAAATTCCTACATAAGTCAAAACAGTAATTTTGAATCTTGGGAAATCAGAAGCGATCCAACAAAAAAAACAAGCTGATTGCAAATAAGAGTGATTTCAACAATTAAGTTGCAGATTGAAATTGTCGGGTAATTGAAAATTGATGCTGTTGCAATTTTCCAATAGGATGCGGATTCACAATTGATCAACAAGAATTTACAAATGAGCACATTTCCAGCAAGACTTATTGAAGGCTATCAAAATTTCCGTGCTGATCGGTTAGCCCATGAGCGGGAGCGTTACCAGAGGCTTGCCGAAGAAGGCCAGACACCCGATGTCATGGTGATCGCTTGTTGCGATTCTCGTGCAGCACCGGAAATGATTTTCAATGCGCTTCCTGGCGAGATGTTTGTAATGCGAAACGTGGCAAATCTTGCGCCGCCCTACAATCCTGATGGGGCATTTCATGCCACATCAGCCGCACTCGAGTTTGCTGTACAAAGTCTCAAAGTCAAACAAATTGTAGTCTTGGGCCATGGCCGCTGTGGTGGCATCAAGGCCGCATTGGATCCCGTCTCAGAACCCCTTTCGCCAGGCGATTTCATCGGAAAGTGGATGGAGATGCTGGGTCCAGCCGCAGAAATTGTCGCAAAGAATGAATTGATGACCGTGTCAGAACGCCAAACAGCCCTGGAACATATTTCCATACGTCACTCGATAGAGAACCTCAGAACATTCCCCTGTGTTTCAATTTTGGAAAGCAAAGGCCGCTTGAATCTTCACGGTGCCTGGTTTGATATTTCTCTGGGTGAATTGTGGACCATGAATCCGGAAAGCGGGGATTTTCAGCGCGCACCATTTGAAGTGAGCTAAGAAGAAAATGACTTGATGATCGGACAATCCGGTCTTGAATCACTTTTGCAACTATCCGCTAGATGGGCCAGTTCATCGTGAAGGGATTGCAGTTCAATCATTTTACGTTCGTTTTCATAAATCTTCTGCATGGCGGTTTCTATCACCTGCCTGCTTTCTCGATTGCGGTCCTCATACAAATCCAACAACTCCCTGCACTCATCAACATAAAACCCAAATGTTCTCGCCCGCTTTACAAATATCAGCTTTCTAATTGCTGCATCATCATATTGGCGATTGAAAGCGCTTGGAAAAGCCTGTCACCAGATTTGACTTTAAACCATATCGACAATTCAATCCTGACCTTGTAGCGTTCAAAAAAAGTGAAAACGAAGAAGACTATTGGCGCTATCTCCCATTACAACCGAGCCAACGAAAAGCACCTATGATGTGGTCATGATAGGCGGTGCCATGATGGGCTCATCTGCTGCGTGGTTCTTGTCCGCCAACCCGGATTTTGACGGATCAATACTTGTAGTCGAAAAAGACCCAACTTATGAATTTACGTCTACCGCACATACAAACAGTTGCATCCGCCAACAATTTTCTACAGAAACAAACGTTCGCATTTCTCAATTTGGTGCCGAGTTTATCAAGAATTTCCGAAAATTTATGGGCGATGATCCGGAAGTTCCCAATATTCCCATACAGAGCTATGGATACATGTATCTCGCAGACAATCAGCCATTTGTGGAAATTCTGAAGGAAAACCAGAAACTGCAGTCAAACCTGGGTGCCGGCACTAAAATCTTGTCTCCGGCAGAAATTTCAGAAGCCTATCCATTCTACAATCTAGACGGAATTGTTGCCGGTAGCCACAATCTGTTGGACGAAGGATACTTTGATGGCAATACGCTGTTTGATTGGTGGAAACGAAAAGCGCGCCAGAACGGGGCTGAATATGTCACCAATGAAGTGGTCGAGATCAATCGGATCGCAGATCAGGTCGAAAGCGTTGTCCTGAAATCCGGTAAAACGATAAGTGCTGGAAAAATTGTAAATTCCTCTGGGCCGCGCGGTTCGCGAACTGCGCAAATGGCTGGTCTCGAAATTCCGGTTGAGCCCCGAAAGCGCTTCACATTCATCTTTGATGCAGAGCAACCCCTTGATCGTGATTTGCCACTGACCATTGATCCAAGCGGAGTGCATGTCAGAACTGATGGTCAATATTATCTGGCGGGCTGTCCGCCGAACGAAGACCCTGCCGTAGACTTCGATGACTTTGAAATGGATCACTCAATTTGGGAAGAAAAGGTTTGGCCAGCAATTGCCAATCGCATTCCGGCATTTGAAGCAATAAAGCTTGTCAATTCCTGGGCCGGACATTACGCCTTTAACACGCTTGATCAAAACGCAATCATTGGCCCGCACAGCGAAGTTCAAAACTTTATCTTCATGAACGGCTTTTCAGGCCACGGATTTCAGCAATCGCCAGCCATGGGGAGAGCGATAAGTGAACTCGTTACTTATGACGAATTTCGAACACTTGATTTATCACCTTTGGGATATGACAGAATTGCAAACAATCAGCCTTTCCTGGAGAGAGCTGTAATTTAGGATACAAATATAATGACCAACATTTGCCTCACTGGAGCCGCAGGCCGATTGGGTTCATATCTGCGCGAACCCCTTGCAAAAATGGCCGATCGCTTCATCTCCACCGATATTGTCGATGACATTGGCAAGCTATATGAAGGTGAAGAGTATGTGAAAGCAGACCTTGAGAACAAAGAAGCAATGATTGAACTTCTCAAGGGAATGGACATGGTCGTCCACTTTGGTGCGATCGTGGATGAAGCACCTTTTGAGACTCTGCTTGGTCCTAATTTCATTGGTGCTTACAATGTGTGGGAAGCGGCGTATCAAAATGGTCTTCGCCGTGTAGTATATGCCAGCTCCATTCATGCAGTTGGGATGTATGACAACAATCAGTTCATTGGCACAGATGTTCCGCATCGACCTGATAGTTTTTACGGGTTGGCCAAATGTTTTGCGGAAGATCTTGGACGTATGTACTGGGAGAAGCGGGGCCTTGAATCGGTCCACCTTCGGATATTTGCTTGTGCACCGGTTAACAATGCTCGCAGCCTCGGTGCATGGCTGTCCTATGACGATCTTGTCCAATTGGTGACGCGGGCTGTAGACACACCGATAACCGGCTTCACCATTTGTTATGGTGTCTCAAACAATGATCGTGTTGGCCTTGATAATTCAACCGCAAGCTTTCTTGGATACAGACCCAAGGACAATGCAGAAATTTATGCTGAAGATGTATTGGCAAATGAACCGGCATATGATCCGAATGACCCAAGGCACAAATGTTTTGGTGGCGCTTTTGCAGGCGGCAAACTGGGCGAAGGTGCTGTTGCATCAATGAACATCATAAAGAACGACAAAGACAGTTGATGTGTCAATTGGTGTAAATTGTGCAATTTTCATCAAAAAAGTAGAACATTCTGCATCGACAGTATAGAGTGCGCCGCAAGTTGGTAATTGATTTACCAACGCATATTGTGTCGAACCTGTTGTTCGGGACTGACAATTGTTGACAACAATAATCCAGATATTCTGGGAGGCTATTAATGAAAAAGTTGCTTCTGGCTCTTGCAGCCACAACCATGCTTACCGGTTTAAGCGCGTGTAATCAAAAACAGGCAGAAGCCGTAAAGCTTGGGGTAATTTTGGGCTTTACCGGCCCGATTGAATCCCTGACGCCTGATATGGCAGCAGGCGCAGAGCTCGCGATGAAAGAAGTTTCTGACAGCGGCGCATTACTTGACGGAAAACCAGTTGAGCCAGTACGTGCAGACAGCACCTGTACTGATGCAGCTGCAGCCCAAGCCGCAGCCGAACGTCTAATTACATCTGATAAAGTTAGCGCAATAGTGGGTGCGGATTGTTCCGGGGTTACAACCGCAGTTCTGCAAAACGTGGCGATGACAAACGGCATTGTCATGATCTCACCTTCAGCGACTTCTCCAGCTCTTTCAGACCTTGAAGACAATGGCCTGTTTTTCCGTACATCACCTTCAGATGCTCGTCAGGGTCAGGTTATTGCGGATGTGATGAAAGAAAATGGCGTAAATTCTGCCGCTATCACATATACGAACAATGACTACGGTAAAGGGCTTGCCGACAGCATCCGCGCTGCATTTAAGGCAGCAGGTGGTCGAGTTACCATTACTGCCGCCCATGAAGATGGCAAAGGTGACTACTCCGCTGAAGTAGGTGCACTTGCGCAGCTTGGTGGCGATGTTTTGATTGTTGCCGGATACCTCGACCAGGGCGGCAAGGGTATCATTCAGGGCGCACTTGATGCCGGTGCATTTGACACATTTGTTCTCCCCGATGGAATGGTTGGAGACAGCCTTCCAGCAGCAATTGGCGCTGGCCTTGACGGCTCATACGGTACGGTTCCAGGAACCGATAGCCCAGGTGCTGCTACCTTCGGTGAAATGGCCGAAAAGGCTGGCTTTAAAAATGGCCCATACGCAGCTGAATCATACGACGCCGCTGCACTGATCATGCTCGCCATGCAGGCTGCAAAGTCAACAGAAAGTGCCATGCTCAAAGATAAGGTTGAGATGGTAGCCAACGCACCGGGTGAGAAAATCTATCCTGGTGAGCTTGAAAAAGCGCTCAAGATTTTGGCCGATGGTGGTGACGTCGACTATGTAGGTGCTACTTCGGTTGAGTTGATTGGCGGCGGCGAGAGTGCTGGTAATTACCGCCAGATTCTGGTTGACGGTGGGGAAATTACCACAACCAAATATCGTTAGTTACAAAGAAAACGGCCCGGAATTTCCCGGGCCGTTTTTCGATTTGGACCCAACAACAACAAACAATTCGGCTGGGCCACATGATCGTTGTTGACGACATTCATAAGTATTTTGGGGGAATTCACGCTGTAGACGGAGCATCTTTTACAATCGACTCTGGCTCCATAACCGGTTTGATTGGGCCAAACGGCGCGGGGAAAACAACACTCTTCAATGTCATAGCAGGAATGTACAAGCCGACATCAGGAAAAGTGTTTCTTGATGGGGAAAACATAACCGGCCTTCCTCCCCATGAATTGTTCGCCAAAGGCTTGCTCAGAACATTTCAGATCGCCCACGAATTCTCCACTCTTAGTGTCCGCGAAAACCTGATGATGGTGCCGGGAAACCAGACTGGCGAAAGCCTGATTGGTGCCTGGTTTAATACGGCCAAGGTTCGAGCGGAAGACGCCAAAATTCGCGAAAAGGCAGAAGAGGTAATCGATTTTTTACAAATCCCGCAGGTAGCGGATGAACTGGCTGGCAATCTGTCAGGCGGCCAAAAGAAGCTGCTTGAACTTGGCCGAACCATGATGGTGGATGCAAAGATTGTTTTCCTGGATGAAGTCGGTGCGGGTGTAAACCGCACACTCTTGAACACGATTGGCGATGCCATTATTCGCCTCAACCAGGAACGCGGCTATACATTTTGCATGATTGAGCACGACATGGAATTCATCTCCCGACTGTGTGATCCGGTTATATGTATGGCGGAAGGGGCAGTTCTTGCCCAGGGAACAGCAGAAGAAGTGAAGTCCAATGAAGAGGTAATTGAAGCCTATCTCGGGACTGGCCGCAAGAACAAGACTGCGAAAGCAGGTCCATCATGACCTTCTTGCTCGGCAAAGACATGACTGGCGGATATGGTGGTGCTGACATTTTGCACGACTGCACTATTGGCGTTGAAAAAGGTGAAATCGCGGTCGTCGTCGGCCCAAATGGTGCTGGAAAATCGACAGCGATGAAAGCAGTTTTTGGTATGCTCAATCTGCGCCAGGGTCATGTGGAAATGGATGGCGAAGACATCACATCCCTGTCTCCGCAAGATCGTGTCAAAAAGGGCATGGGATTTGTACCACAAACGTCAAATGTATTCACATCCATGACTGTGCAAGAAAACCTGGAGATGGGTGCCTTTATACGCGACGACGATATTGTCCCAACCATGGAACAGGTTTTTGACCTGTTCCCAATTTTACAGGAAAAACGTGATCAGCCTGCCGGCGAATTGTCCGGCGGCCAGCGGCAACAGGTTGCCGTTGGACGTGCATTAATGACGCGCCCCAAGATTCTGATGCTGGATGAACCCACAGCTGGAGTTTCTCCGATAGTAATGGATGAATTATTTGACCGCATCATCGAAATTGCCAAGACAGGAATAGCAATCTTGATGGTTGAGCAAAATGCCAAGCAGGCTTTGAACATTGCAGACAAGGGATATGTGCTTGTGCAGGGGCGCAATCGGTTTACGGACACCGGAGAGGCGCTGCTGGGCAATCCTGATGTCAGAAGAGCGTTTTTGGGGGGCTGATGGAAGGTTTTTTGAATGCCCTGGTGCTACTCAGCAATTTTCTGGTAATTCCCGGTCTTGCTTATGGTTGCCAACTGGCGCTCGGCGCCTTGGGCGTTACATTGATTTACGGCATCTTGCGGTTTTCAAATTTTGCCCATGGTGAAACCATGGCTTTTGGAACCATGGTGACCATCCTTGCAACGTGGTGGCTTAAATCATCCGGTGTAACTTTGGGGCCACTCCCAATTGCGCTGTTGGCATTACCAGCAGGCATTTTTGCGGCAATAATCCTGTGTTTGACGACAGACAAATTGGTCTATCGATTCTATCGGGAAAAGAAATCCAACCCAGTCATATTTCTCATCGCTTCTCTGGGCGTGATGTTTTTCTACAATGGGTTGATACGTTTCGTTATCGGTCCGAGCGACCAGATATTTACCGATGGTGAGCGGTTTATTTTGACGGTCAAGGAATTTAGGGAATCAACCGGCCTGGTGGAAGGATTAGCGATCAGAACGACGCAGGGAATTACCGTGGTTACGGCAGTTATAATTGTCGCTGCACTGTTTTGGTTTCTGAACCGAACCCGAACTGGCAAATCAATGCGGGCATATTCTGATAATGAGGACTTGGCGCTCCTGTCCGGTATCAATCCCGATCGTGTCGTATTAATAGCCTGGGCTCTCACCGCGATTGTGGCAACCGTTGCAGGAACCCTCTACGGCCTCGACAAGAGCTTCAAGCCTTTTACCTATCTTCAATTGTTGTTGCCAATCTTTGCTTCTGCAATCGTGGGTGGGCTCGGAAATCCTGTAGGGGCAATTGCTGGCGGCTTTATTATCGCGTTTTCGGAAGTTTCCATAACATTCGCATACAAGAAATTGCTCACTTACCTGGTGCCAGAAAGCTGGGCTCCTGAAGGCCTCGTTCAGTTACTTTCTACCGACTACAAGTTTGCAGTGTCGTTCGCTATTCTGGTTTTGGTGTTGCTGATCAAGCCCACCGGAATTTTTAGTGGGAAATCCCTATGAGAGTGAACAGAAGAAATATTGGTATGTTTGCTGTTATGGCGTTGTTGATCACTGCTGTGGGCGTTTTCCAAAGCTGGTCGGTGGCGCTTGCAATCCTCAACCTTTGCCTGATTTCCGCGATCATGTCTCTCGGGGTGAACATCCAATGGGGCTATGCCGGACTACTAAATGTTGGCGTGATGGGCTTTGCTGCTTTGGGCGGACTTGCTGGTGTTCTTGTGTCGATGCCGCCTGTTACCGCAGCATGGCAGGCAGGAGGTAGCGAAGTTATTGTCGCCGTCTTTATATTGGCGATAACCCTGATCGCCGGAGTCTACTTTTACCATCGGTTCAGACGCAACCCATTGAGACGAATATTGGTAACAAGTGTAATAGGTATTGTGGGTTTTTTGGCATTCCGTTCGTTTCTGGACCCGGCAGTTGGTGCAATTGAAGCCGTCGATGCAGCAAAGACCGGTTATTTGGGTGGCATGGGACTGCCGATTCTACTTTCGTGGATTGTAGGCGGCATTTTTGCTGCAGGCGCCGCCTGGATAATTGGCAAGATTGCGCTTGGCCTTCGTTCTGACTACCTCGCAATCGCAACCCTGGGTATTTCTGAAATCGTTATAGCAATTCTCAAGAATGAAGATTGGCTTACCCGAGGTGTAAAAAACGTCAACGGTCTACCGCGTCCAGTTCCCTATGAGATAGAGTTACAACAATCAGAGCTTTTCCGGAGCATAGCAGCGGATTGGGGCATGTCTCTCATCGGTCTCTCATCCATTGTTGTAAAACTTTGCTACGCCGGATTGTTTACAGTCGTGTTGTTGATGGTTCTTTGGTTTTCCGAAAAAGCCTTACGCTCTCCTTGGGGAAGAATGATGCGGGCAATCCGCGACAACGAGACTGCCGCAGAGGCTATGGGTAAGAATGTAACCGGCAGACACTTGCAGGTGTTTGTGCTGGGTTCGGCCGTGATTGGCCTTGCTGGAGCGATGCTGACAACACTTGACGGTCAGTTTACTCCTGCCTCTTATCAACCCCTGCGCTTTACATTCCTGATATGGGTAATGGTTATTGTCGGCGGCTCCGGCAACAATTGGGGTGCTATCCTCGGAGGATTTGTCATCTGGTTTTTCTGGATTGAAGCGGAACCGCTCGGATTGTGGCTGATGGATGTTATTACTTCAGGCATGGATTCAAACAGTTGGTTAAGAATGCATCTCCTTAAAAGCGCCGCACATATGCGCCTGATGACAATGGGCGTAATCCTGCTTCTGGTTTTGAGATTTTCACCGAAAGGCCTGATACCGGAACGCTAAAGTCACGAGTACGAGCTGAGTTACGCGAACCACCAGCGTTCGGCCAGTCGACCGCCGTCATTAACGTAATTGCCAGCTACTGTTTCAGCGTGCATCAGATTACGAGAACTCGCGTGGAGGTGATTTTGCCAAACTGGAATTATCGCCCCACTATCCAAATGGATCAGCTTTTGACATTCATGATACATCTCACGGCGTCTTGAATCATCCAGCTCTGCGCGGGCACTTATCAGTAGTTGATTGAACTGTTTTGAAGATTCAGTATCCCGCCAGGCAGTTTCGTTCCAGGCGCTTGCACGCCCGTACGCATCCGACAACATCCAGTCTTCAGTTACTCGCGCAGACCAATAGCTTGCGCACCATCCTGTCTTATTCCATATGTCAGTCCAATAACCTGCACTTGGTTGATGCACGACCTGAACATCGATACCGGCTTTCACTACGGATGTTTTAATATACCAGGCAGCTTCAACAGCGACTGGAAAAGCTGCATTGGACACTGAAAGCCTAATTGGCCCAACATGCCCTGACTTTTTGTACAGGTTGCGAGCTAGGTTTACGTCGAAAACTCGTTGTTCAAGTTGTTCATTGTAGTAGCGGCTTATGTCCGAAACCGGATGATCATTTCCGATTCTGCCATGGCCGTGCAGTACCGCTTTTAGTAAACCTTCCCGGTCAATCGAGTGCCTGAGTGCAAGGCGCAGGTTAGCATTGTCAAAAGGCGATACGTCGAACCGCATGGGAAAGCTGTAGTGCAGTTTACCAGGACTCTCCAGGAAATTGATGCCCGGATGACCAGAAAACAGACCCGCCAATTTGGGATCAACTTGGTCGATATGATCAACTTGGCCATAAAGAAGAGCATTGTGTCGGTCACGCCAGTCCGTAATCACTTTCATTTCTACTGAATCGAAATTTGCTTGCGCGGACTTGAAGTAATTAGAGCTTTTTGTCGCTGCAATTGAAACACCCGGTTCAAACTTTTCAATCTTGTATCCGCCGGTTCCAACAGCCTCTCCCGGATTAATTGTGTCGGCAGAAAGTTTTGGTTTGATGATCAACCGGCAATCTGAAACCAGGTATGGAAAGTCGGCATTCCCCGTATTGAGTTCAAATATAATGCCATGATCACCATCATTTCGGATAGTACGAACCGATGACAACAGCCCCCTCACAGAAGATTTGGATTTACTGTTCCGGTGATAATTGAAAGTTGCAATTACATCTTCAACCTCAAGCGACTTGCCGCTGTGAAATTCCACGCCCTTGCGAAGTTTGAAAATCCAGGTTTTGGCATCATCCGAAGCTTCACAGGTTTCCGCCAACTCTCCAACAACCTGCCCATTACCATCAATTTCCGTAAGACAGTTTCCAAACATAAACGCTGCGCTACGCATGAAATCATTCGTAAAAGTTGCAGGATTTAAACTGTCAGAATTTGAACCGAACGCTGTCGCAATTCGCAACGCCCCACCCTTCTTAACAGAACCGGAAAAAGCCGGTGTCGCGTTCACCCCAACGGATGCAACGCCAGCAAATGCCAATGTGCGAATTACCTCCCGGCGGTTTATCCGTCTATTTCCATATTCCTGCATTGGAACTACTTTCGGAAGGCTCTAGGGTATCGCGACCATGAAGACATCGTGAATTCTGGACAATGATCAGGCAACATACTTGTGCATATCAATCAAGCTTCTGTCAAAACCGATGTAAACTGCCACGCCAGGAAAAATTGAACCTGATGTCGATTCTTTGACAATTGCATAATTATCTTTTGAAATACTGATCGCAATCAACAGCCTATGGAATTGCCGCTTTACAGCATTGACGGGCTTCGTTACATTTTTGAAATTGGGTGCGCCGACATAAAACCAAGAAGCACCACTTCGCATGATGCAAACCTGAGAGGGAATCAAAGAATGCATCCCGTACTGACAACTGTGGTCCAGCGTCTTGCTTTGGGAGTGATGACGCTGTTTTTCGTGTCAGTAATCATTTTCAGTTCTGTTGAAATGCTTCCCGGAGATTTTGGCGAGTCCGTTCTTGGTCAAGGCGCTACTGAAGAAACAAAAGCCGCTTTCCGACGTGAACTTGGATTGGACAAACCCGCTTATCTCCGATATTTCGATTGGGCCGGAAGCGTATTGCAGGGAGATTTTGGCGATTCATTTTCAGGTCGTCGCGCTTCAGGAGGCTTGAATCGAGCCCGTGCGGTCGTGGATTTGGTTGCACCTCGCTTATGGAATACCTTGTTTTTAGCAAGTGCTACCGCAATAATCGCGGTGCCATTGGCCCTGATGTTGGGGATCACAGCAGCACTTTACCGCAATTCTGCATATGACCGGGTAATGAATGCGGTAACATTATCTACCATATCCACGCCCGACTTTTTTCTCGCCTATATCCTGATACTGTTTCTTGCGGTTCTCAATCCAATCTTCCCCACGCTGGCAAACGTGACGGAGGCGACTGAATTCTGGGACAGGGTTTACAAGATCACTTTACCAGCAGCAACGCTTACAATGGTAACGGTCGCCTATATGATGCGCATGACCCGGGCTGCAATCA
The DNA here is from genome assembly GCA_021775455.1 of Hyphomicrobiales bacterium. Lineage (GTDB taxonomy): Bacteria > Pseudomonadota > Alphaproteobacteria > Rhizobiales > Rhizobiaceae > JAALLB01. The sequence goes on from JAJFHU010000047.1 coordinate 18,141, forward strand.
TCAACCTGCTGGCGACACCCTATATAGAAATGGCCCGCTTAAAAGGCGTCTCTCGCATGCAAGTAATATTGAAGCATGCGCTACCCAATGCCTGGGCGCCTATCTCAACAGTTGTCGCATTTAATCTCGCCTATTTGGTAGTGGGTGTTGTGGTGGTGGAAGTGGTGTTCAGCTACCCGGGAATTGGTCAGTTAATGGTTGATGCGGTAACTTCACGCGATGTACCCGTTGTTCAGGCGTGTGCGTTAATTTTTGCGGCAACGTACATTATCCTTAATCTAATTGCCGACATCGTCGGAATTATTACCAACCCAAGATTGTTACATCCAAGATGAGCAAAGAAGAAACCTATTCCGCCGAAAGTGAAGTTGGTCAGGTCCGGTTGCGCCGCACCATTTGGCAACGCATGTGGATTGAGTTGAAGAAGGCTCCTTACACCGCCTGGTTTGGATTGATTGTTTTATTCGCTTATATTTTTGTTGCGGTTTTTGCCCCATGGATTGCGCCATACGGTGAAGCGCAGGTTTTCCCAAAACCCTACGCACCGTGGAGTGCAGAGCATGTATTTGGGACCGACAGCATCGGACGAGACTTTTTATCCCGCCTTATATATGGCGCACGAAATACAATTGGCATTGCTCTGTTAACAACTACATTTTCATTTCTGATTGGTGCTGGTTTTGGCTTGATGGCCGCAATCAACAGAAGTTGGCTCGACCAATTCCTGAGCCGAACTGTCGACATACTAATGGCGATCCCTGCGCTGATTTTCACTCTAATGCTTCTATCAATTTTTGGCTCAAGCGTTTGGACGCTGATCTTCATCATTGGCGCAATTGACTCAACCCGTTTTTTCCGACTGACCAGGGCGGTTTCATTGAATGTCGTGGTAATGGACTATGTAGAAGCCGCGCGGCTTCGGGGGGAAGGTCTTCAATGGGTAATGTGGCGAGAGATTCTACCGAATGTGTTACCGCCGTTGGTAGCTGAATACGGATTGCGATTCTGCTTCGTATTCCTGACGATAGCTTCGCTTTCATTCCTCGGGGTTGGTATTCAGCCACCAACTGCGGACTGGGGTTCAATGGTGCGTAACAATGCTTCCCTCATACAATATGCACAGTATGACATCACAGCGGCGGTTACTCCGCTACTACCGGCAGCGTCAATCGCATTGCTCACGATCGGGGTAAACTTCATAGTCGACTGGTTCCTCCACAAGACAAGCGGACTTCGCGATGACCACTAAAAGCAAAAAAAGATCCAAGGGCGACGTTCTTCTTGAAATGAAGGATGTGGTAATCGACGGTTATTCGGATGAGCGCTGGCATGAAATTGTCAAAGGCGTTGGCCTGACGCTACGTCGTGGCGAAATTATGGGGCTAATCGGAGAATCCGGAGCTGGAAAATCGACACTGGGTCTGGCTGCAATGGGCTTTACCAAGCCAGGATGCCGCCTCACCAGCGGCTCGATAACGTTTGACGGCATCGACCTGATGACGGCATCGGAAACAATGAAACGCCAGTTGTGGGGTTCCCGCATAGCCTATGTGGCCCAATCTGCAGCCGCATCTTTCAATCCGGCTCACCGACTATTGGATCAAACGGTTGAATCCACTATCGGCCATAATATTCGAAGTGATAGTGAAGCAAGGCAGGACGCCATAGACCTCTATGGCTCGTTACAACTACCTGATCCAATGAACATCGGAGAAAGGTACCCACATCAGGTTTCCGGTGGCCAATTGCAACGAATTATGACTGCAATGGCCATGTCTCCGCGACCTGATCTGATAATTTTTGATGAGCCAACAACTGCGCTGGACGTAACCACCCAGGTCGAAGTGCTTAGATCGATGCGGGACATAGTTGAGCAGTTTCATACTGCAGCAATTTACATCACCCATGACTTGGCAGTTGTTGCCCAGATGGCAGACTTCATCAAAGTACTCCGCTACGGAGAGGAAGTAGAAGAAGCCAAGACGCGAAAAATGTTGAAAAACCCGGAAATGCCTTACACCAAATCCCTTTGGTCTGTCAGATCTTTGGAAAAACCTGAAAGCAAAAACGACGATATTGTAATTGACATCAAAAATGTGGATGCAGCCTATGGCAATACGGTCAAAGTCTTGCACGATGTGAATATTGAAGTTCCACGAGGCCGGACTGTGGCTGTCGTTGGAGAATCCGGTTCGGGGAAATCTACCACCGCCCGGGTAATTACCGGCTTGCTTCCGCCAATGAAAGGCGAAGTGTTGTTCAATGGAGAACCACTTCCACCAGCTTTGAGTAATCGCACAAAAGATCAGCTGAGACGGATCCAGATGATCTATCAAATGGCTGATACTGCGATGAATCCAAAGCAAAGTGTCGGGGATATTATCGGTCGCCCACTTACATTTTATCACGGCATTACAGGGCGTGCCCGCGAGAAACGCGTTATAGAACTGCTTGAGCTAATCGAACTCAATGAAAGCTTTATGGATCGGTTACCGTCCGAGCTTTCAGGTGGACAGAAGCAGCGCATCTGTATTGCCAGGGCACTGGCCGCTGATCCTGAAGTCATTATTTGCGATGAAGTGACATCAGCACTGGATCAAATCGTTCAGGAAGGAATCTTGAAACTCCTGCTGCGATTGCAAAAGGAACTTAATATTACTTACCTGTTCATTACGCACGATATTGCAGTGGTTAAGGCCATTTCCGATGAAATCGTGGTGATGTTTCAAGGCGGCGTTGTTGAACAGGGGCTTAAGAGTGAAATTCTTTCGCCGCCGCATCCTGATTACACACAGTTGCTGCTTTCATCAGTTCCTGAAATGGATCCCGACTGGCTAACCAATCTTACGTCCAATCGTAGTTAGCACTGGTTCCAAGCGTCTCAATTGCCTCAACAAAGCGGGAAAAACTTTCTTTGGCTCTCCTTGATGAACTTCGGGCACGTACGTAACCATGGATCAGGCCCGGTTCTACAATAGCCCTTGCTTTCCCGCCCGAAGCAACAATCTTCATGCAGTAATTCACCGCGTCGTCTCGCAAGGGGTCACATTCTGCTGCAATCGCAATGGTTGGCGGAATATCTTTGAGATCAGTTGCTTTTAGCGGGGCAAACTCCCAACCGTCAGGTTCTTTGCCACCGCATCTCATTTTGTAATAGTACGCCATGTCCCCCGTTGAGAGGAGTGGCGCATCTGCATGCTCTAAATAGGAATCCCAATCAAGTCTCCCCCCAAATGCTGGATATAGGAAAACCTGACCAACCGGTTTTTGCCGGTAACCTCTCTTCCGATGACAGACAGCTGCAGCAATGCAAGCTCCCGCGCTGTCACCTGCCAATACAATGGGCAGGTTGCTGGACTGGCACATATGCTCAAATACACACGATACATCTTCAACATCACCGGGAAACAAGTGCTCCGGCGCAAGGCGATAATCAACTGATGTAACTCTAAATCCCGTTCGATCGCAAATTTCAGCGCAGACATCGTCATGGCTGTTCAGACTACCAACTACAAAGCCACCGCCGTGGACGTACAAAACCTGTGCCGATGCCCCGACATTCTGCTTCTCATAAGATCGAACAAGTACGGGATGCGGTGCCTCAACTACGAAATCCTCGGAAGAAACTTTCGCTGGTCTTCCTGCATAAAATTCACGGCACAAATTTTCATACGACTTGCGTTGTTCATCCACAGAAATTTTGGTGTTGTTCTGAGGCAATAGCTGGTTTGTTCGCTCGATAAACGTCCAAATCTCGTCATCTATCAAATCGCGGTACTTGTCCGCATATTTGTCCTTTTGTTTGCTCATCTGGTCAATTGAATACCATGCTGATGTTGAAAAATAACTGAACACATTATTGTACCTGATTCCACAACCGGTTAAGCTCACTTAAAACCGGTTGGGAATAAAAATGAAATTGAGGGGATTGGGGCGCTTTTTCAAGGGAATTTTGTCGCCGACTTATTTGCTTGGTTTTCTCCTGCTTGCCTCACTCTTGGTGATGCGAGTTGGAGACCCACTGTTTATTAAAACCGTTCGCCTTCAGTCTTTTGATTTTCTGCAACGTTTGAAGCCGCGTGAATACACCAAATTGCCGGTCGCTATTCTTGATATTGACGAAGTTTCACTGCGGAAGTTTGGGCAATGGCCCTGGCCCAGAACCCGAATTGCCGAACTGATTGATAAACTTCGGGAAAACGGTGCCTCCACAACCGGCTTTGACATTATATTCTCCGAGCCGGATCGATTGTCGCCTGCGAGAATAGCCGCGGACAATCCCGACCTTCCGGAGGATCTTCGTCAGCAACTTAAGAAAATGCGCGATAATGAATCAGTAATGGCGGAGGCAATGAAAAAGCATCGCGTGGTACTTGGAGAAACCAGCGTGCGCCAAGGTCAGGATGTTGATGAAGAAGCTGAACCGCTTCCTGAACAGGGCTATTCACTGATAGGCGAAGACCCGAAACCGTTTCTTACCAAATTCTACGGTCTCGTGCGCAACATGCCGCAACTTGAGGAATTCGCGAGTGGTCACGGTGTATTCAGTGTGGAGCCAGACCCTGACGGCATATACCGACGCCCGCCTCTGGTGATGTTGACAGGAGGCAACATTCGATTGGCATTGTCTGCTGAAGTTTTGAGAGTAGCTACAGGCGGTATGGGTTACGCAATTAAAACAAGTAAGGCTGGTATCGAAGGTATCATAGTGGCACGTAAACTTGTACCAACTGACCAAAGTGGAAAAGTTTGGCCGTATTTTACACCTTCCTTACGCAGTCGCTTCATCTCTGCAAATGACTTGTTGAGCGGCAATGCCGATCCGACAAAGATCAAAGGTCACATGATATTGGTTGGTACATCAGCGGTAGGGCTGGAAGATTTTCGTGCTACACCACTTGGAGTTCAAATGCCTGGTGTAGAAATTCACGCGCAGGTAATCGAAAACATACTGACAAACACGATGCTGAAAAGGCCTCCAACAGCATTGGTGATCGAATTGCTGGCGGCACTTTTGGCGGGACTGGCGATCATCTTTATCGTACCGAGGTTGGGCGCGGTGAACTCGTTCATCAGCGGCGGCATGATGGTAGTCTTGTTTTCCGGTGTGACCCTTTATGCATTCTGGTATCATCGGACCCTGTTTGACCCGACTTTTCCAATCGTGGCGGCAACGGCAAACTACATACTGGCGGCAACCGCTAACTACATTCGGGAAGAACAACAAAAGCGCCAGATCCGCGGAGCATTTGGACAATATCTTTCCCCTGCCCTTGTTGATCAATTGAGTGACAATCCAGATCGATTGGTTCTGGGGGGTGAAACCCGAGAGCTTTCAGTCCTGTTCTCTGACGTTCGATCGTTTACAACAATCTCAGAAAGTTACAAGGATTATCCGCAGGGTCTCACTCGTCTGATGAACCGGTTTCTTACGACAATGTCGGAGCCAATTTTGGATCGTAACGGTACTATCGACAAATATATGGGCGACGCGATCATGGCGTTCTGGAACGCGCCAGTTGACGACGAAAATCACGCCATGAATGCCTGCACCGCTGGGTTGGTGATGATCGATCAAGTGCGAAAGTTGAATGAGGAACGAAAAATTGAACTTGAGGATTCAGACGAAGAATATCATGAAATAAGCATTGGTATCGGCATCAATTCCGGTAGTTGTGTGGTTGGAAATATGGGCAGCGAAATGCGTTTCGATTACACCGCTCTCGGGGACACAGTTAATCTTGCTTCCAGACTGGAGGGGCAATCAAAACCGTATGGGCTTTCCATAATTTTGGGTGAGCCAACTGCCAATGCCGTTGTTGATGAACTTGCATTGTTTGAAATTGATCTTATTCGGGTCAAGGGCAAGAATGAACCTGTTCGAATTTTTGCACTTGTTGGTGACCAGGAACTCAAACAACATGAAGATTTTAAAGCAGTGCGTGCAATGAATGCTACCATGATAACGGCATACAGAAATCAGGATTGGAAATCAGCCTACGAGGCGCTTGAGTTGATGGAAAATGCCAATGAACGATTGGATTTCGATATCTCCACCTACTTGTTCATCTACGAAACGCGTATATCAGAATTCCGTGCCAACCCCCCCGGGGCTTCCTGGGATGGCGTATATACTGCGACATCGAAGTGAATTTTATTCCAATTTCAGAAGTTCAACCAGTTCCGCGTCACGATTAAACCGATCCGGACGATAGTGGATTGCACCATCCTTTGTCGCCCATGCGGTAACATAGGTCACGAATACATCCAATGGTTTGTCAGGATTGACTGTCGTGGCTCCTTGGACAGGGATTTTCCAACCGGCACTCTCAAAGAATTCCGAAGCATTTTGCAGTTTGACATTGATAGCGCCCAGACCTGTAGTTTCCTTGTTGTGATAATCCGGTTCAATCTTCAAATTGAGAACATGATCATCCACATCAACTCTGGAAATTTGAACCACCTTGCCAAAGAAAGTGGGAAGTGAGCCATACTCGCTATTTTCTGCAATCTTGAAGTGGCTTTTTTTCTCCCCATCAAGGATTACTCTAGCGCTACTGTCCGCCAAATTAATGTAGACGTGATTATCACCCAGAGCCCGGTTTTGCCATCGCCGCCGCTCAAGGTTGATAAGCATCTGCTTCATTCGCGTCTCGATAGGGATTACCATCGCAGACAATGTATCGGCATCGACGTCACCAGTAACTGCTAGTCCATTGCGGCTCTGATATGCTTTGACGGCCTCAAAAGTGTCACTGTCATGAACGTCACCGCCTACCATCAACGACCCCGGTAAATCACCGGTAAGCCCAAGCAGTTGGCGTATACCAACCATGGCAGGATCTTTGTCCCCCGTCTTGATGACACCGGTATTTCCGGCGATCTTTGGCCAATACCCAGCTTCAATTATGCGCTCATACTCCGCGTATTTTGCAATCAACCGGAAATAGCGATCATCAGCCTTCAGCAGATCACTGGCAAAATTACGCAAGTTTCCGGCGTCAGCAGCGCCGCTGATTATCTCATCGGGGTCAATTATTATTGGCTCAACCTGATTTTGACTGGGTTCAACACGAGGTCGGATTCGACCATTCAGCAAATTGTCAGCAAATTCTATGAAGGCACCAGAAAGCAACAAATCCAGCTGCGCCAAATCGGATGTTTCAAGGCTGCCCATTAGTGGCGCTATTTCTTCCACATCATAATGTTTAGCTGAAAGACCATGTATAAATGACCGGTTAAGTTCTTCATACAGCGCTTTGCCCTTGGATTTTGGTCCTGTGTCCCGGGTCCAGACGGGTTTGTAATACCGACTCTCGTAATAAGCACGAATATCGGAGTAATGCATATCGATGTTCTCGATACCAGTATCCGCCTTGTTGCTTGCGAAGGTTTCTTTGATGACAGCGGCAATAGCCGTGCTTCCTTGCGCACGAAGCTCTTTCGGAATTGTAACGGCTACCAGCGTCAAAATCAGGATTAATGTGAACCCACGCGAAATGATCATACTCGTTACAGCCCCTGCTTAAGGATCAATTCTATCCCAAACCACCCATTTGGACTTGTACCTGAACCGCCTCCATTGAACTGTCATATATGATCTCGACGGAATCGCCGAACATAACACCACCGACCGAAGCAACCGGCACCCCGTTAACATTCATGAAGAGATCAGTGCCTGCACCACCCGATTGGTCAAATGTAATTTCATTACCAGCGACTTCCGGATCAAATCCGTGCCCGTCAATATTTATAACATCTACAGTCGGATCAAAATCCAGAATTTCGTCCACCCCGGATGTCCCGGCCAACAATACAAACTGATCTGCTCCCAAACCTCCAAAGAGCATATCAATACCGTCACCAGCGACAACAATGTCATTTCCGTCGCCACCATTAAGATCATCGTTCCCCGCATGGCCGAGCATGATGTTGTCTTCAGCATCACCAACTAGCGGAGCAGTGCTGGTGGATGTGAATGTTGTCAGTTCTGGTACAACCACAGTAGTAGTTACCGGAGTGCTGTCAGCCAAGCCATCATTCACGGAAAAACTGATTTCACGATCAACCGTTACTGGATCAGCGCTGTTGTTGATAAAAGTAACGGATTGAAGTGCCATCTGGTAATTCACAACGGTATCAACCCCGGTCAGTGTAAGCACGCCGCTTGTCTCATCATAAACACCGGAAATTCCGTTCTGATTGACAAAGCCCAGAATATCTCCGCCACTATCAAAATTCTGTGTAATTGAAACGGTCGCGCCAACCATCATGGTGTCGTCTGCATCAGATATCGTGACATCGCTGTCGATTACCAAGGCACCAGTGCTCGCGGCAAAATTCCCGGTATTGTGTGAATAAACTGGTAACGGATTGGCATCGCCATCCAGATCACCAAACGCAATTGCATTTGAGGCATTGCCCCCACCTGCCAAAGGCGAGACAGTGAAGTTTCCATTGCCATCATTGATGAGTAATTGATTGTCCTCGGCTGCTATATTGAACCGATTGTTTGTAATGAACGCATCCAGATCACCGTCGCCATCAACATCAACCAGCGTCACATCAGAACTGGCCCCATTTGAGCCGACAATGTCAGCGGCGACAAAAGTGCCTTCTGTACCAGCCTGATCACCACCTTGATTGATCAGGACCTGATTTGCTTCCCCAACAGCGCCGGCACCTTGGTTGGTTACAACAAGATCGATATCGCCATCGCCATCCAGATCACCAGCTGCAATCGCGGTACTAAACTTTATTCCACCGGCCAACGTCTCAGGAGTAAAGGTACCCCCGCCAGCCAGTAATGCCGGGGTAAAGGCACCCGCACCATTATTGATCAACAGCTCATTGCTCGTATTAATGTTGGCAATGAGGGCATCCTGGTCGCCGTCGCCATCAACATCGGCGAAAACTACATCCAGGCTGACATTATTGACGGACAAACTATATGCATCAAACTGGCCTTCTGTGCCGCCTTGCATTCCACCCTTGTTGATCAACAGCTTGTTTGGGTCAGAATTGTCATTGACCACAATTGCATCAAGATCGCCATCTCCGTCCAGATCAGCCAAGGCCACATCGCGGCTTTGAATGCCGCTACCGTCGATTTCTGAAGCAATGAAGCCACCACTACCATCATTTATCAGCAGCGTGTTATCAAAGGTAGTAGTCGCGGCATTGTTCCAATCAGCAACAATTGCGTCAAGATATCCGTCCCCATTTACATCGCCTACTGCAATCCCGAGTGAATTCCAGGGCGAACCCACATCGGGAAGTAGCGATGCAGTAAAGTTGCCGGCCCCATCATTGGTCAGCAATTGGTTACTACTACCAAACACCGATACTATTGCATCAAGATCATCATCACCGTCAAAATCAGCCAGCTTTACATCGGTACCCCTAGCATCGGGAGTACTACCAACCGGTACATTGGTTAGCGTAGCCGAAAGCACGCCACTACCGTCATTCGTCAATTTCTGAGTAGAATTTGTTCCCAGAGCGGCGGCACTGTCATTCACAATCAGTGCATCAAGATCCGCATTGATCAATGGTGCAATTACGGGAGGATCGTTATTGATCGGTGTAAACTCAATTTCGTAGGTGGTTGTCGCCTCTTCAGACGTTGCATCGCCAGAAGTGCCCGGATCAGCGCCATTATTGCCTTGATCGTTGACCGTCACCGAAAGGGTCACCGTACCATCAAAATCAGCAAGAGGTGTCACCGCAATGGAATTGGCAAGGGCAGCGTTGATTGCAGCCAGTGTTCCCGTGAAGACGATGGTTCCGTCGCTACCATCGCTATCGCCATCCACGCCACTAAAGTCGAGACCAGTTACATCAGTCAGGCCAATGTCAGCATTATTGTCTACGCTTAGCGTTACTTTTACAGGGTCAGTTCCTGCATCAACGTCTGTGATCTGCACACCGCTTACAATCGCAACCGTGTCTTCAGCAGCGACTGGAATAGGTTCCGTTGCCGTTCCCACGTTACCGAAGGTGTTCACAGTGTTGCCGCCACCGGAAATATCGTCAAATGTTTGTGTGGTATCGTTCCAGCGCAGATAAATATTTGCATCTGCTGGCGTAACGCTTCCCGCTACAATGTCGGCAATTTGCGTAGAACTCAGTTCCCCGTCGAAAAAGGCAACATCTGCAAGGCCCCCAGTGTAGGCTTGCGCATTAGTGAACCCGCCACCAACGGCGTCCTGCTCCTGACCCAGTACCAGCGAGCCGCCAGCAGTCAGTGAAAGGGGATCAGGCGCGAGTGCCGGGTTTACAGGTATCAATCCGGAATCAACGGACGCGCCATCCAAAAACAGCTCATAGCTGCCCGTTGTCACATTGTACGTGAATGCAATGTTATGCCAATCGCCATCTGTTGGAATGGCAACGCCAGTATCCACGGATCCGCCTGGCGCGTTACCATTGACCCAAATCTGGAGGGTTCCATTCTCCTTGCCAAACAAGAGCTCATTGTCATTGCTGGCACCCGGAACGGCATAGGAAAGATAATACTCAGCTGGTTGTTCGGCCACCGGATCGTTGATCCAGAAGGAAACCGTAAAGTCGCCAGTTGGCAGCGCACCGTTTATCGGATTGACAATTGCATAATCGGCTGTCGTACCGCCAAACTGCGCTCCGCTCACACCGCTCAATTCAGCAGAAGCTGTATTGATCTCCGGCGCATCGTTGACCGGGGTAACGGTAACTTGTGCTTGTATTGGCGTAGTTGATTCTGCACCAAAATCATCCAGCGCTACTGCGGTAAAGGCATCAAGGGTACCATTGGCATCAGCCGCCGGTGTCCAGTATGCCTTGTTGGTGGCATCAATTGTATCGTTGCTACCCGCCGCAAACACCGCTGCTGTCGCGGCACTGGCACCGATCAGCAAAGTGCCGGTGGTAACAGCCTGCACCACATAACCATCAACCGTTCCGTCCACATCCGCCTCGTTACCCTGCGTGTTAAGCTCGGCAAAGGTGATCTCGACCTGGTTGTCCTCATCAACCGTGTCTACTGGCGCAACAAACGAGGTCAGCGTCGGCGCATCATTAACGCCGGTAATCGTTACATCAATCTCGCGGGTAACTTCATCACCCGTTACCCCGTCACTCAGCGTGATCGTATAGGTTTCGGTAATCGTCTGACCTTCGGCAAGGAACTGAACATCGGCATTGGTAACTTCATAGTTCCAGTTGATCAATCCGCCGGTACCAGAGCCCGTTGTGTCTGTTCCAACCGCAACAGAGGCAATGTCGCCAAGTTGTGTCTCCGAACCTGAAGGATGATTGCTTTCCTTAAATGCGACCGTAACCGTGTGCGTGTCTGTAAGGTCCACATCAGTAAAGCCAATCGAACCGCTGTCTGTGAGTGTTGTCGTTGCATCGTCTTCAGTTACGGCTGCTTCCGCATCTTCGCCCTCATACGCAGAAATTTCAGCCAAATCATTCGTACCCTGAATGGTAACAGAAATGGTGCGCTCAATCTCCCCACCATTCTTGTCATCAAGGGTGATCGTAAAGGTTTCAACCTTGGTATCGGTAGCGCCCAGATATTCAACCGCAGATGCAGCAACCGTATAATCCCAGCGAATGACACCACCCGTGCCAGAGCCGGTTGTATCCGTTGTCACGCTGGCTGTCAGTGAACCAAGTGCACCAGCAGATGCCACAATCGTTGGGTCAATCATGTGATCATCTGAAAGATCAACATCTGTAAACGTAATGGTACCGAAGTCCGTCAGATCGTCAACTGGTGTAACCAGTTCCGTAACCCCGCCGGTAACATCGGCAACTGCAACAACCGGATCATCATTTGTACCCTGGATGGTGATTTTTACAATCTGGTCAACTGTGCTGTTACCGAGACCGTTATCGTCTGCCATTTTTACCGTGTAGGTAAATTCAAGGCTCTCACCGACAGCCAGATAGTCAAATGCTTTTACACCCGCATCAAACTTCCAGTTGATTGTACCATCGTTGTTGGAGCCATTAATTACTTCAATCGCGTGTACTGAAGCAGTCGTCGGATCAACGCTGAACATGTCCAAAATGGCACCAGGTCCCGGATACTCCGTAACGGCCAATAGTCCTGGTGTTTCTGTTGTGCCAACGAAACCTTTTACATCAACCATGACGTCGGTAACGCTAACCACATCGGTCGTGTCCACGTCCTGAATATCAATTGAACCAGTCGTGGAAAGTGCCGCTTCTGTTTCGTCGAGAGACTGGACCGGACTAACCGTTGCCTCAACGGTAGGACCATCATTGGTGCCGTTGATTGTGATCTTTACAATCTGGTCAACCGTGCTGTTACCCAGCACATTATCGTCCGCCACTTTCACTGTATATGTAAATTCAAGGCTCTCGCCAACCGCCAGATAGTCAAATGCATCAGTGCCAGCATCAAATTTCCAGTTGATGGTACCGTCATTGTTGTTGCCATTTATAACTTCAATCGCGTGAACTGAAGCTGTAGTCGGATCAACGCTGAACATGTCCAAAATGGCAGCAAGTCCCGGATAGGCTCCATCAGAAAGAAGCGCTGGCGTTTCCGTCGTACCGACAAATCCCTTAATATCAACCATGACGTCGGTTACGCTGACCACATCAGTCGTATCTACGTCCTGAATATCAATTGAACCGATCGTTGAAAGTGCTGCCTCGGTCTCGTCCAAGGACTGTACCGGGTTAACTGTTGCCTCAACAGTCGGGCCATCATTGGTACGGGAGATTGTAATCTTGATAACCTGCTCAATAGATGAGCCGTTATCGTCAGATATTGTCAATGTATAGGTCAGTACCAGGCTCTCGCCGACCGCTAAGTAGTCAAACGCATCGTCACCGGCATTAAATGTCCAGGTAATCAATCCAGTAGTTGAACTACCATCAATTACCCCCGTTTCTTGCGGTGTTGCATCCGCATCGACACTAAACATCGCATCCAGTTGCGCGGGAGTTGGCACGCCACCTTGCGGATCTGTATCATCACCAGAGGTTGCTACCGTGACGCCGGTGACGGAAACAATATCGGTAATATCTACGTCCCTAACACTGATCGTTCCAAACGTCGAAAGCACACTTTCGGTTTCAACCAGGGTTTGAATTGGAACAGTTGTACCGGTAATTTCAGGGCCGTCATTCGTGCCCTCAATAGTTATTTTGATATACTGAGTATCAGAATCTTTTTGATTGTCTGCGTTACCTGCTCCAACACCACTATTGTCCTTGACCGTGACCGGGATTTCGATGAACAGCTTTTCCCCTACAGCCACAAAATCAATATCACTTTCCAGTATTGAGTACTTCCAACCCACTTTTCCGTTGATAGTAGGTGGAACGGTGGTCAAATTTCCCAACAAATCAAATGTCAGGACAGGATTGGCATCAGCGGGTTGAGTCAACACCAGTGTACCGGAAGGAATTGCCGGAGGGATTGCGCCGCCCGTCCATGTTATTGTTTCAGGCCCAAAGCTTGCTTCATGCGTATCGGTACCATCAATATCATCAAAAGTGATATTACCCATAAGCATGTTGATTTTGGTCGAGTTGTCTGTATCTGTGCCTTCAGTAAACCCGTCTTCCAGTACAGTGGAAACAATGCTTGTGAAAACCGGCGTGTCATTAGTACCCGTAACAGTGATGAAAACCGTGGCAGTACCTGTGGCACCGCCCGGATCTTCAACCGTATATACGAACGTATCAACAGTCGAATCTCCGACACCCAAATACTCAAAGGCATCATTTGGATCATAGGCTATACTGCCATCCGCGCTTATGACGAGGCTGGCGCCGGAAGGAAGAATCGCTGAAGCGAGGCCAAATGCATTAAAAACCAGTTCAGCACCATCTCCAACAGCCGGGAAAGTATTTATCCCTCCGTTATCTACAACACCACCGCCATTGACCTGAATAACTGAAAGGCTGAACCCATCCGGATCGAAATCTGAATCAGTGATTACATTGCCTGCAACGGCAGATTCTTCGTTTGTCGTGAAGAAATCATCAGCGGCTTCAGGAGGGTCATCACTTTGCGCGTCGGTATCTCCTGCAGTTGCTCCATCACCCTGATCACCAGAATCTCCACTATCACCAGATACCTCAGTGCCACCTCCCGAAGAAGATGCAACAATCGTGGGGTCGCTAAAACTACCTGTGCCGGTATTAAATGCCTGATCACCAAAAACACTGACGAAAGCTTCGGTTAATTGATCGAGAGCATTTGCATCATCAATAAAATCAACACCCGTCTTTCCGGTTATGGTAGCTTGGCCACCGGTCAGGGACGTAACTACCCAGTTCTTGTCGGCAGAATCTACCCGCCCTATTATTTCCCCAGTAATTTTGTTGAACAGCAGGTATGATCCAACTTCTCCGGTAAGCCCGTCAATTGTTGTAGGGTCGGGTAGAACCGAAAACTTTCCCACACCCGAAGCGGAATCAAATGTAATGGTGGGTGTGGTTCCGCGAATACCCATTGTGGCAATCGGCGTTTCAATCTTCATGTTGCCGCTTGGGGCGATCTCGCCAGCTACAAAAACAAAAGAACCTTCCACGATGTTGAACAACATTGAATTGTTTGCTTCATCGTCTGGGTTGTAAACCAGTTCATCCAGCACCATCGTGGAATTGGACGACATGGAAAACACTGTTCCATCCAGGAATGATATTCCAAGGTTGGAATCAGCCCCGGTCATGACCACATCGCCCTGATAAACCGGGGCGCCTGCTTCAAGCTGAACTTCAATCCCATCGACTTGTTTAGTCGAAGCGGTGCCAGTTAACTTAACGACCTCACCGATTTTCTTTAGTCCGCCCGCAGCACCGTCTAGTTGAGCGTACTGACCCGGAGACGCAGGCCCTGTCAAAGCGGATACAATATCGAAAGTCAGCAGCGCGCCGTTTGGTGCAACAAGATCGCTGCCCGTTTCTTGCGAAAAATAATTTTCTACTAAAAGTTGCTGACCATGGCCAGAAATGACCAAATCGTCGCCATCTCGTGAATACTCGCCAGTAAACATCAATTCGGGAGAGCCAATGGGAATACTTTGGCCATCCACAGGTGATGCAGTCGTGACAGATTGATAATCCTTTGTTTCCAAAGGGTTATTTTCACTATCAATCGCAATCGAATCTGCAGAAGACGCAGGAATAGGGCTTGTGTCGTTCATCATGCCAGCCAATCTATCGCCCCGTTAAGCTCCATTAATAAACTCTTAACCAACGAAAGTCGACTCAAATGGACATCATTGGTTAACTACAATTATTACCCACCGATTCTGTTAAGATTGTGATTTTTAGCACAAATTTTGAATTTTCCAGATATAGCAACTCTAGCTCTCTACCCTTGGATTCGGGCGTGGCAGTGCGTAATTTAATTGGGACTGCGGAGCGCTTGATCCCTAACCCTTAACACTGGCTTCATCAGATACTCCAGCACCGTCCGATTACCCGCTGTAATATCGACAGTTGCAACCATACCGGGAATAATTTCAATTTGATCCGGTATATCTTGTCGCTCTTCAGTCGCAACGATCACCTGGTAAAATGTTTCACGATTTTCGTCGGTAATGGTATCGGCACCGATACGCTCGACCGTCCCGGCGAGTGTGCCATACTTTGTGTAGTCGTAGGCGCTTAGCCTGATGGTTGCCTTCAGGCCAGGCCGGATGAAAGCAATGTCCTGCGGTCTTATCTTTGTCTCTATCAACAACCTGTCATCAACCGGGATGATTTCCACCAAGGTTGCGCCGCCTTGAACAACTTCACCAATCGTAGCGATGTTAAGCTGATTTACAGTCCCACTGACCGGTGATTTCAGAACTGTTCTTTGTACCCTGTCTTCTGCAGCCCGCATGCTTTCCGCAACAACTGACAATTCGGCGTTCACATGAGACATCCGTTCACGGACTACAGCGAGAAAAGAAGATACTTCAGAACTGATCAAATTATCCACTTCACTGACTTCAGCAACAATTCTGGCTTTGGAAGCACTCATAATCGCCAGATCACCACGCAATTCAATTACCAGCCTCTGAATCCTGAGGAATTCAAGTTCAGTAACTGCCTTTTTTTTGTAGAGCTTTCGGGTCAATTCTAATTCGCGCTCTGCCAGCTTAAGTGCCTCTGATTGTTTGTCATAATTGGCATTAGCCTCTTCAAGATTCTGCCGACGCTGGATCAGTTGATCATTCAATACAGCAATCTTCTCTCGCAGACGCCTGTGTTGGGTATCAAAAACGGCTTCTTGATCCTGATAGAAAGAAAATTCCAATTCTGACAAGTTCTTTGGAATCTCGAAATTATCCCCCCGATCAGCCTGTATTTTAAGTCGAAATTGTTCAGCCATCAGGGCCTGTTGTTTGCGGTGCAGTTCCCCGAAGCGTGCACTTGCACCTGTATCGTCAACCCGGATCAGGTTCTGGCCTTCTTCAATGTAATCTCCTTCTTTCACCAGAATTTCAGTAACGATTCCAGGCTCCAGGCTCTCAACTCTTTGTGTCTGACGAGAAGGAATAACTTTGCCGATACCAGTTGTGGTCCTTTCCACGGTTGCCCATGAAGCCCATATGATTGCGGCGATCATCGCGGCGGCAATCAGAAGTAACAACAACCAGGCGCCCTTGACCTGATGGTTTTCTATGGCACCACGCGCATCATTGGCATATCTTAGCTCATCATTGCGCATCACTTGTTTTTTCCGGCCGGTTGCGGCGCAATGAGATTGCGCTTTGATAAGATTTCCAAAACCTTGTCCTTTGGTCCGTCGGCGATGATCTTACCATTTTCAAGGACTATCAACCGATCTACCAACTCCAGTAAGGAAGTTTTATGTGTGGCCACCAACAAGGTTGTCTCTGGTTTCAACCAACCCTTGAAACCACGTACAAAGGCCGTTTCACTCAAGCGATCCATTTGGCTGGTAGGTTCATCCAGGAACAATATCTTATGCTTGCGCATCATGGCGCGAGCAATTCCTACAGCCTGACGCTGCCCGCCGGAAATTGACTTGCCCCTCTCTCCGACGGGCATTTCAAAACCGAGAGGATGGCTTTGTGCAATCGACATCACACCAGAGATACTGCAGCAATCGCTCAGAAAATCTGCGCCTTCTGGGTTTGCCATCAGTATATTGTCTCGCAGGGTCCCGGTGAACAGTTCCGTTTCCTGTCCTACATATCCAATTGCCTGCCGTAGATCAGCCATCGCGTGATGTTTAATATCTGTGTCATCAACCACAATGGCACCATCACTTGCATCGTAAAGACCACACAAGAGCTTTCCCAAAGACGACTTGCCAGATCCGACACGACCCAAAATTCCCACCCGTTCACCAGCAGAAATTCTGAGTGAAATCCCATCTAGTGCCGTGTGTGACTGCTCTGGGTAGGAAAAATTGACATCACGAAGCTCTAGGTTTCCTTTCTGGATATTCGCTTTCGCATGTACATTTGGTGGATGATCTCTTTCCAACTCCATCAGCTTGTCAAGAAACTTCAGGGCACCAAAGGATTGCTGGGCTCGAATTAGCGTCATTGAGATACTACCAAGTGGCGCCAGCACCCTTCCTGCCAAAATGTTGGAAGCGATGAGGGCACCTATGGTTATTTCTCCTTCAGCAATCAGGAATACCCCCCATACGATAAGGATAACGCTAACCGCCTGTTGAGCAAACAAGGTGAAATACATCGCAAATGACGACCAAAAATGCGTGGCAGAACTTGCTCTAACCGAGGCCGCAACTCCCTTTTCCCAGCGGCGCTGCATAATGCCTTCAGCGGAAATGGATTTTACAGCCTCAATTCCAACCAGCGATTCCACCAATATGGCATGCCGATGGTTTGCCGCTGTTTGTGCATTTCGAACATTTCGGGCAAGTGGAAACTGCAAGAGTAGGGTTACGGCGAGGACAACGGGAACTGCAATCAATGCGACCAACGCAAGTGGCCCAACAATCCACCAAAGTAGCCCCAGAAAAATTCCTATGAAAAACAAGTCTATAACCGCGACAAGACCCGACGAAGTGAAAAAATCCCGTACAGATTCAAACTCGCGAATATGGCTCGCGAACTCTCCGGTTTGTGTGCCGCGACTCCCCATCTTGACGTCCAAAGCCTGTTCAAACAGCCTGGAAGACACATTCATGTCAATTCGTCGTCCGGTGTTGTCGATTAAGGCAGACCGCATGACCCGGAGGGCAAAATCAAATAACAAAGCGATAGATACCCCGGATGCCAGTGCCCACAATGTCGGGATGGAATTGTATGGAATTACCCGATCATAGACATTCATCACGAAGAGTGGCAGTGCCAGCCCAAGAAGATTGATAACAAATGCAGCCAGGCCAACATAAATCCAGGTTGGCCAGAATTTTTTTACGACAGACCAAAGCCAGTGGCTGTCATTGCTATCGCGCGTGACAGTTTCTGCCCCATGGACCGTTTCCTGCGTCGGTGAAAGGTAAATAACCTGATGCAAGCAATGCCGATCCAGATCGCTTGCTTTCAACCATTGTTTTTGTTTCTTGCCTAAAATTTCTACGTTGATGGTGTCTTTCTCACCATCTTTTTCAGTTGCAATCCCGACATGCCCATTCTTGAAGAGGAGCACAAACGGAAACACAAGCGCCGGTACGTCTGACGGTTTTCCGATAACTTGTTCAGAAATTAATCCCAGATTGTCTGCGGCGCGTGTAAACAGACCCAGGCTTAATGTGTTGTTTTCCAGAGGAAGACCACGGAGCGCCCGATCCTCCGAGTAGGGTAGGTCATGGTGTTCCGAGAGTCGCTGCAACGCCAGCAAAAGCTTCTCGCCAGCATAACCTCCATCTGATATGGAGTTCTCTGATTTATTAGGCTTATCAGTCAATTGATCCAAAGCATCCGCAAGCCCCCGCTAGACTAGAGCCTCTTTATACATCAAAATTACAGACAAACACATCACTTAAGCGGCGGAATGGTAAACTGGCCGGATCCGAAAGTTGGCGTAAACTTCAGTCCGAAAACCGGATCATCATAAACCAGACTATCCGTTGGGCGTTCAATCCCCATGGAATCCAGCAATTTTCCCATATTGGCCAGCAACTGATATCCAGCAAACAGATGCAACGATCGCGCATTGTTGTATTGGAACTCACTACCAAATTTCGCATTTTCGGCATCCAATACGTCAAGCAAGCTACGTTTGTCTGCTTCGTACTCATTATTGTATGAGTTTACCACCTTCTGGTTTTGATCAACTTGCCGCCTGAGAGCCTCGACCTCTGCTCGGCCTGTTGTCCTTCGTGCCCAGTTGATATCAATTTCCTGGGTAATCTCGCGTAGAAGAATTTCACGATCCGCCAGCTTTTCTGAAGCTCGTTCCGCCAACTCACTATCGCGGCTTCGTCTTACCCCACCATCAAACAATCGCCAACGCATGGTTAGAGACACCTTAGTTTCATCGTCTGAACCAGGATTACCATTAAGTTCAAGCCCTTTCATCCTTTTACCTTCCAGGTACACCTGAGGATAAAAGCTGGACTTGAATTGCTCACGCTCGAAATTGGCAATGTCGTATTCCGCAGCAACTGCGCTCAATTGCGGATTGTTCTGTACCGCCATTTCCAACACTGCTTCTGCTGAGTGCGGAACACCCTTTGCACGCGGGACCGATTTCAAATTTTTTGCAGGCTCACCAACTGCAGCCTTGTACTTTGCTTTTGCAGTTTCCAAAGCAACTGCAATTTGAGCTGCCAACGCTTTCGCTGCCTCTAACCGCTCGCGCGTTTGTTCCAGGTCACTTATCGGCGCACGACCGCCATCAATTCTTTCTTGAATAATTCCAAGCAGTGTCCGGTGACGACGCACATGACGGCTTGCCAAATTGAGCAAGATTTTGTGTCGCTCGATATCAACATAAGCTTCAACTGCATTCAGACCAACTGCTTCCGACCGTGCCAATACGCGATGAGAGGCTGCTGTTATTCGCGCCTGTGACCGGTAAACGTTATTCGCCCGTTCCCACCCATCAAACAGCACTTGCCGGACGCTAAGTGTTGCCTGTCTTGGTCTGCGCCATTCATTGTTGAAGTCTGGAGACAAGCCACCGGCTCCCGGTCGGTCAATAATTTCTTTCCCGACTTCTCCACTAAGATCCACTTCTGGAAAAAACCTGCCCTTGGCTTGCTGCAGCACATGTTCAGTTGCACGAAAATTTGCCTTAGCTGCTTCAATTCTGGGATGAGTTTCGACTGCTTTTGTCACAGCAGATTTCAAGGTGACCGCAAATGCGGATCCCGAGTAAAAAATCGCAATCAAGAATATCATCAACAAACGCAACACAATGCGAACTCCCAACCACGCGCAGGATAATGGATTTGGCCCCGGGAGTCTCTAACACAAAAATTTTTAAATAGAAATGCAAACTACCGCAATCATTGGCAAATTTACGGTGGACAATTTTGCAGGCTAAATTGATTCCAACCAATCCAATAGCTTGTTTTGAGCTGGAATCAACGAAGGTTGTTTGTTCAAAGAAGATTTCAAATCCAAAAGATTATCTGCCTCGTCAACGTCAAACTGTGGCTCTAATAATTTCACTTTCCAACCAAGCAAACAAAGGTGATCAATCAATTCCCGGCAGGTATTGGAGACACTGTAAGTAACCGCTTCCCAAACCTCTCTTGGAACCGGATTTTTTGAACCAAACAGATAAAACCCTCCATCGACAGACGGGCCTATTACACAGTCACATTCATCTGATTCAAGTTTTGAAAGAGCTTCAAGAAAAATCGCTGACGCCAATTGTGGACTGTCACTGCCAACCACAAATACACAATCATGGCTTTCAAACAATTTGTCTGCTACTTGACACAACCGACTACCCAATCCCCCCTCACCGGTCCAAAATGCCGGAAAAGTCTCCCATTCGCCGCTTGCTGGTCCGTGTTCTTCTGCAACTGCCCAATATGGAAAAATTTGATCACCAGACTGTCTTTGAACTTCAGACATTATTTCTGCTGTTGCCTGCAAGCTAAGTCGATAAAAAGATTCCGCCCTTTCTTTTCCGATTGTTTGTGCAAGTCGGGTTTTGACCGGTGAAAGCCCTATAGTCTTTGCAAATATCCCAATCGCACATGTCATGGAATTCGCCGTTTCAAGTAAATCCAAAACTCCGGCAACGCTTGTTTCACCCACAAGTACAGATGGGTAATCGTGGTTCTGAACCAGCCATTTTTGGAATATTTTCGGGCGCTTGTGAAAAGTTTTGCGCCGGTCGGAATCAAGGAAATACCATTCTGGAGTGCGCGCCAAACCAAAATGTGATCTTCTCCGTATGGAACCTCCTCCGAATACCCTCCCAGTTCAAAGAACAATTCGCTCTTCAAACAAAAACCCTGATCCCCAAATGGTGTTTTCAGTAAACGGGAACGGAACCACACGCCCCAGCCATTAAATCGCATGACAGAAGGACCGTCCGGCAAAAACACCAAATCATGGTAATAGAGGCCGTTCTTTCCAGATGTCAGACAAGAGAGCAAGTTTGATATTGTATTTGTATCCAATCGTGAATCCGCGTGCAAAAACCACAAGAATTCATTTTGCGCCGCCTTTGCGGCTGCATTCATTTGTCCTGCCCTGCCGGGCTTTCCATTCACTACACGGATATTGCAGGATTCCAATGAAGTTGGAATCATTGGTGGGGTGCCGGAATTACTGCATGCCAGAATGATTTCACCATGATCAGGCAACTCATCCAACTGAGAAACCAGGTTTACCCATTCCGTTTCAATTGGCCCGAGGGGGATTATTACGGATACAGAAATGGACATGACAAAATCCTACAAACGCAGAATATCCATCATTTCCCGTTTATCAGATGGAATGGCTTCATCCGGAGTAAGTAGTGCAAAGGAGAGAGCACGTCGATAATCTTCATTGATTTCAGGCAAGGGTGACTCCAACAGATTAACAATCAGGCTCTTCGCCTTTTCCACACTACCCTGAAATCTGCTAATCACATCTGCAACGGTAACATGCTGGTTCGGGTCATCAAGCCAGCAATCATAATCCGTTGCAATGGTGATCGTCGCGTAACACAGCTGAGCCTCCCTGGCCAAGAACACTTCAGGAATATTGGTCATACCAACCAAATCACAACCGATCTGACGCATGAAATCACTCTCAGCTTTGGTGCCCAATCTTGGCCCTTCTACGCAGGCGTAGGTCTTGCCCGTATGAAGCGGTAGATCAAGTGATTTGGCAGCATCCGCAATCCACCGAGTAAGCACTGGACAAGTGGGAACTGCAGTCGAGATGTGCGCGGCAATTCCTTCACCAAAGAAGGTTCGCGCACGGTTTCCGAGAGTTCGGTCAAAATACTGCTCTGGAACTGCAAAATCACCAGGGGCGATTTCCTCGCGCAAACTACCAACAGCCGAGACACCAATGACCATGCGAGCACCGGACTTTTTCAACGCAAAAATGTTTGCCCGGTAATTGATTTCATGGGGAAGAAAACTATGCCCGGAACCGTGCCTGGGCAGGAAAAGGACTTCCCGCTCACCCAATCGGGCACGCATAACGGGCGAAGACGGATTACCAAATGGTGTGTCAACGTTTTCCTCTGCAATAACTTCCATTGAATCAATATTGTAAAGTCCGGTACCACCAATTATCGCCAGCACGATTTTCTCCCTCAGAAAATGAAAACTTGCAAATGCCTATTCGCTCACACTGCAGACGCCACCACCCAAAACACAGAACTTGGCACAGTGGGGATGATTAAGCGAAACAGGCCGCTGCGCTTCTTCAAGACTTTGACCCAGATTAAACTGATCGTCATAGGCAAGCAGAGTACAGGCCATAATTGATGGTTTGTCGTCACCCTTATGTTTCACGACCATTCGCGATGAAGCACACATCATGTCGTTTGGATCGACCCCCAAAATTCCCCAGCAGTCAATAGTGATTTCTGGAACTTCTGCATTCTCGTCCATTTCCGGAAACAACAGCAATTGTTTTTTGTCTTCAGCGTCAATCGGAATTCGATAATGTTTAAACATTGCCTGAAAGCCATTTCGTAACTCGACTTCATCTTCGCCCCACCGCGTCCTGCCGGCAACATCAATTTGAAACTTGTTTTCAGATAGCCAAACCAAACCCTTCATCACCGGTTCCCAACTGTGGGGGCCACGTTCTTCTTCATGTAATTTCTTGCCATAGTGGTCTACTGATATCCTTATCGTCATGGCGGACCCATAAAGCTCTTTTAACCGAAGTAATCCTTGTTCACACTTCATCATCGGCCGCATGGCGTTGGTCAATATCAACAATTCAAAACCGCGCTGCAAAATCAGTTCCATGATCTCCAGTATTTCTGGATTCATAAACGGCTCACCACCGGTTATACCAATCTCTTTCGTAGCCAGACCAAGGTCACGAATTTCATCAAGGTACACTGCCACTTCATCTTTCGACAGGTAGACTAACCGGTCATTTATTGGGGTGGATTCTATGTAACAGTTGAGACAGGACAGGTTGCACAGAGTTCCAGTATTAAACCACAGCGTATTAAGTTCGCGTAATTCAATGTGCGCGCGCTTTACCCCTTTGGCTGTAGTGCAAGGATCAGAGAACTTGGCTGGATTCTCAAGTACTGCAGATTGAAAGCCAGCGGCCATATTATAAATTCCTTGTCAATTTTGTAACGGGTTCACCTGTGCCGCTCGCGGTTACGGTGATTGCGGTTACGGTAATTTATGTTCATAAAGGTACCTACCTTAATTTGACAAGCAATTGATTTTGTTCAAGTCCTGTCGACAATTCACTAATAGTTGATTGTATGCGCCTTCCATGTGGAATAAAGCGGACGCAAACCTAGGACGCTAATTTTCAAGGGGCAGTCGAAATTGCCATGAAAAAAGATACTTCAAGAACAGGAGCGCAACTCCTGGCTTCCGTACTGGCCGCACATGGCTGCAAACGGGCATTTGGCATTCCTGGCGGAGAAGTGTTGGCAATAATAGATGCATTGGCAAATGAAGGCATCGAATTCATCCTGACCAAACATGAGAACTCAGCAGGCTTCATGGCGGAAGGAGCTTGGCATGCAGACGGCCTCCCTCCTGTTTTGATCGCAACCATTGGACCTGGTGTCGCCAACGCGATAAACACAATTGCCAACGCCCATCAGGACAAAGTGCCTCTAATCTTCATTTCTGGTTGTGTGGATGCCGAGGAAGCAAAAAGTTATACGCACCAGATATTTGACCATGGCGCAATGCTTGCTCCTGTAGTTAAAAAAAGTTTCATGACCAATGCAGAAAACATCCACCGCATCTGTGATGAGGCAGTAAAACTTGCATTGTCTCCACAATTTGGCCCGGTGCACCTTGATGTACCGGTTACTGTTGCTGAAAACCCTGCTGTGTCTTCAGGTTTGATGGATACCATTATTGACCCAGTCAAGAATACGGTGACCGAACCCCATCTGGAGGATTGTGCAAAGATTCTTTCGGAAGCTGAAAACCCAGTCGCCATAGCGGGTGTAGACGCAGTCAACGAACTGGCGGGGCAAGCAACTGCCGATTTCTGTCGCAAGTTCAAGATACCCTTGGTTACCACTTACAAGGCGAAGGGATTGCTGGATGAAGCGGATCCGCTAGCACTTGGTGGAGCCGGCCTTTCCCCAAAAGCGGACAATATTGTCCTTCCATTGATCGCGAAGGCCGACACGGTATTGCTGATTGGATATGATCCCATTGAAATGCGGATCGGATGGCGAAATCCCTGGTCTGAGAATGCAAAGGTAGTGGAAATTACACCCGTTGAACGAAGCCACGGGATGCATACGGTTACACACACAATTCAGAGTACAGTGGAGGATGGTCTTCAGGCACTCAGCGCGAAAATGGTAGTGCAACGGAATAAATTGCCAGACACAATTTCGCAGACCCGGAACACCCTTCGCGAAGCATTTTCCCCGACTTCCAAATTTGGGCCGGATCGCGTATTCCAAACGCTGCGGGAGGTTATGCCCGATAATACTGTGGCCACAGCAGACAGCGGAGCTCATCGCATTCTGCTTAGTCAAATGTGGAGATGTCCTTCGCCCCGTACCCTTTTGCAATCTTCTGCATTATGCACGATGGCCTGCGCACTTCCGATTGCGGCTGGTTACAAATTTGCCAAGCCTGAAACACCTGTAGTTGCCTTTGTCGGC
The DNA here is from genome assembly GCA_021775455.1 of Hyphomicrobiales bacterium. GTDB lineage: Bacteria > Pseudomonadota > Alphaproteobacteria > Rhizobiales > Rhizobiaceae > JAALLB01. The sequence goes on from JAJFHU010000047.1 coordinate 43,347, forward strand.
GATGCAGGTATTGAAATGGGTTTGGGTGAATTGGCAACGTTGAGGGAACACGGCATTCCGATTATCATTACCATATTGGTTGATGAAAGCCTCACCCTTATAGAAATGAAACAGCGTGCCTCCCAACGACCAAATCTGGGGGTTGATTTTTCCGGCTCAGATTTCCCCGCAATTGCAGCAGCCATGGGGGGCTATGGTGTATGGATTGATGATTCGGAGACTCTTGCATCCGAAGCATCTAAAGCCCTGAACCGCGACTGCTTTACATTGCTTGCCTGTCGAATCGGTCGAAAAGCCTATGATGGCAAAATTTGACTATTCAGAAATTGCCAGTGCAGCAATAGCTGCAAAGACTTGATCGAGTTCTGACGCCAACGTTTTCAAATCATCTCCTCCTTCGTCAAAGTAAGGGGTAAAAACAGTAGTGGGCGTCTTGTAGGCAAGCGTTGATCCACCATCGGCATTTTCTGTCAGATAAAATCTAACCGGCGCTTCTATGCCGGCAGCCAGACTTGCCTCAAGCATTCGAACCGCGAAATCATTTCGGTAAACACCGACGATGCGGTTCCCAGGGATTGTAATGCCACGTTTCTTTGCTCCACCCGAAGCGCTTGCCGTAGTAACCTTACCCATTTTTTCAGCCTTGATTGCGGCCGTCAATTTATCATTCAACGCTTTAAAGCTATGGCTGGTTACGTGCACCACCCAGCCAGGGCGATCAAGTTCACCTGCTTTGGAATTTGTGGGAACTCCAAAAATTAAAAGCGCGTACACAAGAAAAACAACTGTGAATATTCGACTCATTTGACTTCTCCCATTGTTATGAAATTTGAAATCTACGTTTAAAAATAACAGCAAGTGTACTTCCGGCAAACGCGGCAACGGCCCAAACCCACCCGTGCAGGCTTCCAGAAATCAAGCCACCGAGATAGGCGCCTATGTTGCAACCATATGCAAGTCTGGCACCGTATCCCATCAGTAATCCACCAAAAACCGCAGTTGAAACATCAATAATTCCCAAACGAAAAATCGGTTGAAACCGGTTTGCCAATGACGCAGCAAGCATTGCGCCTACAATAATGCCAAAATTCATAACAGAAGTGATATCGTAGAACACGCTCCGTTCTATTCGACCTACTTGCCCGCGCCAATAAGGCCAGCTGGCCACATCAACCCCAACATTTGTAGCAATTTTTGCTCCCCAAAGAGCGAAACCAGAGGTTACTCCCCATGGTCTTCCTATGAATATGATTGTTGCAATTCCTACGATCGCCAATGCAATGGCTCCGCTAACAGGTGACCACGGACCGGAAACAAATGAGGTTGTCTTTTTCGGTTCTTCCAACTTGCCGTGGATTCGGCGTTCCCGCCAAATGGTAATAAACGCTAGAATGGAAAGAATCGCCGCCAGCAGTATGTAACCAGCAATTGGACCAAAATTCGTAATCATCGACCAACTTTTGATCCGAGGGAGTGTATTCCACCATGGCACATGGAGGGTTCCCAATAACGATCCCGCGACAAATGCCGCGAGCGTTATTACCATTCGCGTGCTGCCCCCACCAGCAACAAACAAGGTTCCTGATCCGCAACCCCCACCAAACTGCATACCAATTCCAAACAGAAACGCTCCGAATATCATGCCCACGCCTACCGGAAACACGAACCCACCTGCACTGGTCCATGCAATAAGTGGGAAGGACACCGCCGCAGTCAGACCAATCAGGAGGAATTGCGCGCGCAATCCGGCACCCTTGCCTTCGGTGACAACTCGCCTCCAAGCGGCCGTAAATCCGAACGCAGCGTGGTACAGTGAAAAGCCCGCTAATCCACCAATTACCGCTGCAATGGCTTGCCGATCTCCGGCAATTGACCAAGCAATAATTATCACGCAAATAAATAATACAATCGCCATAATTGACGTATAGCGCTGTGGGGTAACTTCTGCGTTGGATACTGTCATCAATGTGAAATCTCTTCCCTGAACCTGCAAAAGGCAAAAGTCCTTTGTTCACAATGTTATTAGCGAACAATGCCCTGCGCTACACAATAGACTTCATGATCAACAGACTGTGATCACCGGGTGGGCAACTTTCAACTATGTTTGTTCGCGATGGTCTTATCAACGCTCTATAATGACTGGCATTACAATGTCTGGGACTCCTCTAAAGATGGAAAACAAGTATGACTTTTGAAGATTTGTTTGGATGCGATGTAACGGTTTCAGACAAGGGATCAATAACATCCTGGAACGAAACCATGATGGGGTTCCTTGCCCATTCCGCATCTACGGCAGATGCCTTGGGTAAAACCCTGAAACTGGAGCCCGACTTTGCTTTGGCGCATGCCTGCAGGGGTTTGTTTTCCATGCTGCTTGCACGCCGCGAATTGTCGACGGTTGCACAAGAGGCACACACAAAGGCAGATAATTGCCGCTTGATCAATCCTGTGAGTTTTAGGGAAAACTGCTTCATCGATGCGCTCAAGGCATGGTTGACCGGCAATCCATCCAGGTCAGTGAAACTGATGGAGCAAATTCTGTCAAAGTCCCCCCATGATGCAATGGCGATGAAGATGAGCCAGGCTATTCGTTTTATGTTGGGTGATGGACCCGGAATGCGCAGATCGCTTGAGCGAATTTCCAAGGTGTACAGTGAGGGCCATGAGGCCTCCGGATATTTCAAGGGTTGCCATGCTTTTGCATTGGAGGAAGCTGGCGAATATCGTTTGGCTGAGGCCGCTGGACGGGAAGGACTGGAACTGGCGCCTGATGATGCGTGGGGTTTACATGCAGTCGCCCATGTTTATGACATGACCGGTCGTGCCCAGGATGGTTTGAACTGGCTGTCAGGCAAGGAAATTGCTTGGCAACATTGCAACAATTTTCGCTACCATGTTTGGTGGCATATTGCGCTTATGCATCTTGATTTGGGTGAATATGACAAAGTATTTGAACTTTACGATACCGAGATTCGTTTAGACAAGACTGATGATTATCGCGATATTGCAAATGCCACTTCGATCCTCATGCGGTTGGAATTTGATGGTGTAAATGTCGGCGAACGCTGGGAAGAATTGGCTGAATTGGCTGCTTCTCGAACAGAAGACAATTGTCTCGCATTTGCAGATTTACATTACATGCTGGCATTATGCGGCGCTGGCGAAAATAAAGCGGCAAGTTCCCTGGTCGGAAACATGGAGGGATGTCACAAGCATCGCGACTCTTGCGAAATGTCCTCAATTATATCACACCCCGGATTGCTCGCTGCCAAAGGCCTGGAAGCCTATCGGGATCAGGATTTTGAGTTGGCATATTCCGATCTTTCCAATGCAAGGGCAGATATGGTCAAAATTGGGGGAAGTCATGCGCAACGGGACATCTTCGAGCGAATGACTATAGAATCCGCCCTTAGGGCTGGATTGGGTTCGCAAGCGCGGATATTGTTGCGTGAACGTGACCTGCATCGTGGCCACCGCGATGGTTACTCAGAGGCGCGTTGGCAAATTCTTGATTTGAAAGCCGCGCCGCAGAAGGTATCTGGCAATAGTAATTTCGCCGCAACTGATGTTGCCTGACGAGACGAAAGGTGTACTTCGCGCGTGAACAATTGGTGAAGAGCCGCTGTTTGATACGATGAATCACATGAAAGAAATTCCTGATCCGATTCCAAAGGCTGCGCGACCGCGAGATCCGCGCCTGGATTTCTTCCGCGGAATCGGCATGTTCATCATATTCATGGCCCATATGCCCGGGAATTATTATACCTTGTGGATCCCCGCGCGATTTGGATTTTCAGACGCAACAGAAATCTTTGTTTTTTGTTCCGGTATGGCCTCTGCAATCGCTTTCGGGAAAGTATTTTCTGACCTCAGCTGGTTCATGGGAACGGCCCGAATAATGCAGCGAATATGGCAGGTGTACTGGGCTCATATAGGCCTGTTCCTGATCATCGCAGCTTTGCTTGCAGCAATCGACGCTACGGGCAATTTCGAAAAGAATTATCTTGCCAGTTTGAACCTAATTCCATTTTTCAAGGATCCGGCACAAAATCTCGTCGGCCTGCTAACCCTGACCTATGTTCCAAACCTCTTTGATATTTTGCCCATGTACATTGGAATACTGTTCATGATTCCGATTGTGATGGCATTAAATCGGATTGGCTTCGCAGCGGTTGCATTCTTCGTTGTCGGCGTTTGGCTGGCTGCCCAGTTTTCCTACGCCCAGTTGCCCGCAGAACCCTGGTCGGATCGCACATGGTTTTTCAATCCTTTTGGCTGGCAGTTAGTATTCTTCACTGGATTTGCATTTATGTCGGGGTGGATACCAATGCCACCAATCAATAAATGGTTAGTGATTGCTGCAATTGCGTTCTTGCTAATTGCAGTGCCGATCGCCTATTTCCGGCTTTTGAGAGATTTTCCGGAACTACGTGAAATGAGAGGACTGTTCCGACCTTACAAGGACGATACCGATTCCTTGTATCAGTACATAATCCACTTCGGAAAATCTGACTTCGGTTTACTGCGATATATTCACTTTCTTGCACTCGCATACTTGGCATGGATTGTTGCCGGCCCCGGAGGTCGCAACCTCACATCCTGGGGCTTTTTCCAACCGATAGTCAGCATCATCCACAAAGTGGGACAACAGGCGTTGGCCACATTCATGTCAGGCTTGGTTTTTGGCCGCATCCTCGGCTTCATACTGGACCAGGTTGGACGAAACTGGACAACGGTTACAATCGCCAATCTTGTCGGTTGCACAGCGATGGTTGGCGTCGCTTATTTGGTTTCCTGGTACAAACAAACCCCTTGGAAGACAACTACTCCGAAGCCTCTTGCTGTAGCTGACATGCAGATAGGCAAAGCAAATCAGAACAACCGCGAAACCGCAATTTGAGAGACGGCGTGATGAGTAAAATTACACGTCGAGACATGTTGCACCTGACAGGGAGCGCCACGCTTGCGACGTTCACTAGTAACCTGGAAGTCACCCACTCGTTGGCAGGCAATTTGGATCTGGCACCAGCATTGGAGCTGGGAGCCGGAGTTGCGTTTGATCAATCAGTTGTAGATGCAAAAGCTCGAGCGCTATCAAAATCGGCATATGTCCCAAGGAACAGTGTGCCAGAGCCCTGGTTAAATTTGACATATGATCAGTATCGTGAAATCCGTTTCAACAACAAATCGGCACTTTGGCGTGGTGAGAATACACCTTTTCAGCTCCAATTCTTCGCACCGGGTTTGTATTTTCCCAAGGCAATCCAAGTTCACAGTGTAAAAAATGGAGAAGCCAGAAGAGTTCGTTTTAGTCTATCGAATTTCGAATTTGGAAACAAAATCCCGGAGTTACCGGAAAGCGATTCCCTTGGATTCTCAGGTTTCCGAATTCATGGCGATATCAATGGCACAGGCTATCCCGATGAATTCACTGTATTTCAAGGGGCAAGTTACTTTCGCGCAATTGGTCGAGGCGACACATACGGATTGTCCGGACGTGGTTTGGCGCTGCGCACTGGCGATGCAACCGGTGAGGAGTTTCCCGATTTTATAGAGTTTTGGGTGGAAAAACCCAATTCATCTAACAATGCTGTGGTGGTTCACGCTTTGTTAGATTCACCGAGCGTATCGGGTGCATACCGGTTCGTGGTCATGCCGGGTGAAACAACGACTATGGATGTGGAAGCAACGCTGTTTCCGCGTGTTGATCTCACCCACGTGGGAATCTCACCTCAGACCAGCATGTTTCTCTTTGATGAAACCAACCGCAACCGGTTTGATGATTTTCGACCAGCTGTACATGACAATGACGGACTAATGATATCTAACGGTGCTGGGGAAATGCTGTGGCGGCCCCTCTCCAATCCCAAACGGTTGCAGGTTAGCAGCTTTGTAGACGAAAGTCCGAAAGGTTTCGGATTGATGCAACGAGCCCATCAGCTTACTGATTTTGCTGATCTCGAAGCTCACTATCACAACCGCCCCGGAATGTGGGTTGAACCCGGTGAAAATTGGGGAAGAGGAGCAGTCACACTCGTTGAAATCCCCACAGACCGCGAAATTTACGACAATATCGTAACCTATTGGCGGCCACGAGATCCCCTGCGTGCAGGCAGCGAACACCGAATGACCTACAAGCTTCATTGGGGCAGAAATTTCTCACCAGAAGGCGATGTTTCCAAAGTGTTGAACACCCGGTCGGGTGCTCGACACGGCGGCGGCAGGATCGTGACCATTGATTTCGCCGCCCATGACAAAATTCCGACAAACATCACTGATCTAAAGCCAGTCGTTAACATCCGTAATGGAAAAATTAGCAAACCAATCGCCCAATACAATCCCGCAACTGGGGGGGTTCGCGTCGGATACACGTTCTATCCCGGGGATCTGGATGCAATGGAAATGCGTGCGCAACTGATGGTGGCTGGCAAGACGGTATCTGAAGTGTGGTTATATAGGTGGACAAAATAATCCAATGAATGTACTGCCCGATAACAATGCTGTTTTGGAAGAGTCTATCCCCCTTGGGGATTTGCCAGCGTCTTCTCATGCGCCCGAAGCAGAATCTCCGTTGACCATGATGGCACAGCATTTTGACCGTAATTTCGTTGATAAAAATGCCCCCGTCTGGCAGCGCCAAAAGACGACCACCTTGTGGCGATTTTTTGCGCTATTGCCAGCATTTCTTATAACTTTCGGCTTTGCCTACACATTTTATGATTTCTTCAAGGCGGAAGGAATCAATGCTTTGGAAATTGCAATTATGGCTTTGACGTCATTCGCATTTGTTTGGATTGCCATCGCGGTTGGATTTTCCGTTACCGGAGCAATCGTACTTTTTCTCAACAAAAAGACCACGCATAAAGGTACTGCATCTCGACGCCCGCTAACGGTTGCTTTACTTGCTCCTATGCACAACGAGCACCCATCAGCAGTGTTTGGTAATGTCCTTGCTGCATTGAATGAACTCACGCTGAATTCAACAATACACGATTACGCATTGTACTTCCTGAGTGATAGCACTGATCCCGCCATCCAGGCTCAGGAAACCGTCCTGTTCGAAAAAATCAAACAAGAGATTGCTGATGGCCAACCAATTTATTATCGACACCGACCGGTTAACCGTGGTCGGAAAGCGGGCAATATAGCAGATTGGTGCCGTCGATGGGGCGCATCACATGATGCATTTTTGGTTCTCGATGCCGACAGCCAGATGAGTGCAGAATGTATTGACCGGTTGGCAAATGAAATTGGTCAGGACCCTGCGCTGGCCTTGGCGCAATCAGCGCCTCGTCTAATTGGAGCAACTTCGCTGTTCGCTCGCCTTCAACAGTTTGCAACGGCTACCTACGGTGGAACGTTGGCTGCTGGAATAGCCAAAGTTTACGGCAATCAAAGCAGTTACTGGGGCCATAACGCCATGATACGCACACGCGCTTTTGTCAACAGCGCGGGGTTACCCACATTGCCGGGGCGCGCTCCATTAGGCGGTCCAATAATGAGTCATGACTTTGTAGAAGCAGCGTTGTTATGCCGGGCTGGATGGAAAGTCAGAATGTTTCCTGACCAAGAAGGAAGCTACGAAGGAACTCCTCAAACGTTGATTGACTACTGCATCAGGGATAGACGGTGGTGCCAGGGCAACTTGCAGCATTTGCGGGTACTGGCGGCAAAAAAATTACGTCCAATCAGCCGCTTTCAACTTTTTCAGGGTGCAATGATTTATGTTGCGCCCCTTGCGTGGCTGCTATTACTGGTCGTTTGGGCCATCATGGGGTACTTCACGGCAGATACAGACGTTACCTACTTTCGGGAAGCAAATCCGATGATGCCGTTTTGGCCTGGCACACCATCAATCGCTGCGACAACTTATCTGGCAGTGATATACGGAATGTTGCTCATTCCAAAGATAATTGGGGCTTTCATTACCCTTGCAACGAACAGGATTGAGGAATTGGGCGGGTTCTTTCGATTTTCATGCTCAATTCTCGTCGAGATAGTATTGTCAGTTCTTCTTGCTCCCATTTTGATGGTTCAACAGAGCAAAGCGGTTATTTCTACGTTGGTTGGTCTTGATGCAGGCTGGAAACCACAAAATCGAAACGGCTCAACCCTCCCGATGTCCCAGATATTCCGTTTTCACCTTGTAGAAACTGTCCTGGGCAGTGGCCTTGCAGTTGGTATGGCAATGGGCTTTGTATCAATTTGGCTACTACCAATCATGGCGAGCCTTCTGTTTTCATCGATAATCTCCTGGACATGCTCACTACCGTTAGGAAAATGTGGTCGAACACCGAGATTGCTTGGCACATACGAAGACTTCAATGAACCCCGGGTTTCACGAAATGCCCACCGATTCCAGCAAATCCTGGGATCAAGCAAAGCCTAAGCACCAAACGCAACAAATCCATCTGGATTATCGCCTCCGGGCTTGCCGTACTTTAGCGGCTTTTGATCGTGTGCCAATACTTTGCCGCCAGATGCTCGCAACACAGCATCACCTGCAGCAGTATCCCACTCCATGGTTCGCCCAAATCGAGGATAAATATCTGCTTCACCTGCCGCGATCAGGCAAAATTTGAGGGATGAACCAGCACTGATGCGATCCTTGATCTTGAAACCTTCAAGATAGGCTTCCATTTTTTCATCGGGATGCGAACGCGAAACCAAGGCGATCATCCCATCTTCTGGTGCTTTTCGAGCCAGAATATCCCTAGCTTTTCCATTGCTCTCTTCGCAGGCCCTGGCTGAATCCGGCGTGAAGAACATTCGGGATACCGCTGGAGCATAGACGATGCCCAAGACTGGTACTCCAGATTCGATCAATGCTATGTTGACGGTGAATTCACCGTTCCTGCTGATAAATTCTTTGGTACCGTCAAGCGGATCGACAAGAAAGAACTGTTTATCAGCCAAACCATGCGAAGCCTCATCTTCCTCTGAAACTACTGGTATATTGCGAAACGCACTTGAGAGCTGGGAAACAATTACCGAATGAGCGGCATTATCAGCTTCGGTCACCGGTGATCCGTCAGACTTTTTTTCAAACTGAAAATCTTGAGCATAAATGCCCATGATTTGGTTACCCGCCTCAATTGCTGCTTCCTTCATTACCGAAGCAATCTGCTGATAATCTGTGCTCATGAAAAACCTTTAGGATTTAGCGCGGCTACTGTTTACCCATCTATCAATGGGTTGCATGTACTTGCTTGCGTGTTTTTTCGCAAGAACGATCCAACGCGGCATTTCATCTTGTCCAGCTGGTATGTACTCCCCTTCTTTTCTGACCAAAAAGCAGCATTGCTGCCAATCAAATATGCTTTATTGATTACTGGAACAAAACTACGGAACTCGCATGACGATTTTTGATGACCTCTTTTCGCTTCAAGGTAAGACAGTCCTGGTAACCGGTGGTGCAACTGGCATCGGAAGGATGATTGCAACAGCGTTGGTTCAAGCTGGCGCCTCAGCCATGATTGCATCACGAAAGGGCGAAGATTGTGAACGCGCCGCAGATGAAATTAACGCTTTAAACGAACTCGGCAAGGCCCAGGGATTTGCCGCAGACGTTGGCAATGAAGAGGGTGTTGCTGCACTTGTAAGTGAGGTGAATTCGCGTACGGATCGTCTGGACATATTGATCAACAACGCGGGTGTAACCTGGGGTCAGCCGCTGGAAGAATTTCCTCATTTTGCCTGGGGAAAAATTATGGATGTTAACGTGGCAGGCTTGTTTCAACTCACGCGTGATTTGTTACCGCTTCTCGGGAAATCTGCAGCAAAAGACGATCCATCGCGTGTTATCAATCTTGGCTCGATAATGGGAATCTCCCCGATTGGCGACGGAGCGTATTCCTATTCTGCATCCAAGGCAGCGGTGCATCACCTTACAAAAATTCTCGCACGGGAGTTGGCGGAACGGCAGATTACGGTCAACGCAATCGCCCCTGGCCCGTTCCAAAGCCGCATGACTGCTTTTGCAACTGCTACCGATGAACAGGCAAATCAAGTCGGTTCACTAATACCGCTTGGACGTATTGGCAAACCTGAAGATATTTCCGCTGCAACATTATATTTGTGTGGGAAAGGTGGTTCGTATGTAACCGGTGCAATTCTACCTATCGACGGTGGAATGCATGTATCCGGGCAGCGAGAAGTATTTGGGGAACTGGATTAAGAATGCCCCGCCTCCCCCTTAAATCCCTGATTTCGCAAGTTGGGAAACTGGAATGTACATCAGACTGGACACCAGTTAACCAGGAAATGATTGACCAATTCGCAAATGCGACCAACGACCGCCAATATATCCATATCAATCCTGAACGGGCTCAAAGAGAAACTCCCTTCGGCGGAACGATCGCTCACGGCTTTCTGACAGTTTCACTTTTGACCAGCTTGTTGAATGATTGCATGCCCCGCGCAGAAGAAGCGGTTATCCATGTCAACTATGGATTTGACAGATTGCGATTTGTGAATCCTGTTCGGGCAGGAAAACGGATACGCGCCAAGTTTACATTGGCTGAGATTAACGAACGCAAAATCAATGAGTATCTTTTTCGCTACTCCGTAGTGGTAGAAATTGAAAATGAAGAAAAACCTGCCCTTATCGCTGAGTGGTTGGGTTTGACAATTACAGATAATCAAGAGGCATAATTCAAAATGGCAATAAGTTTCGACGGACAAGTAGCAATTGTAACCGGCGCCGGAAATGGCCTCGGTAAATCGCACGCACTGGAATTGGCAAAACGAGGCGCACGAGTTGTAGTCAACGATTTTGGTGGCGCGCGCGATGGATCGGGGGGTTCCATGACACCAGCCCAGGAAGTTGCCGCAGAAATTGAAGCTGCAGGTGGAGAGGCGATTGCCAATGGGGCCAATGTGGCGGTGTTTGAAGATTGCGAGACGATGGTTGCTGAGGCAGTTTCCAAATGGGGCAGGATCGATGTATTGATTAACAATGCAGGGATCTTGCGTGACCGCTCTTTTGGCAAAATGTCCAGCGCCGAATGGGATTCTGTAATCGCAGTTCACTTGAACGGAACCGGCAATTGTTGCCGTTCAGTCTGGAACCAAATGAAAGAACAGGGATACGGTCGTATTCTTGTGACCTCGTCAACCTCCGGGATATATGGCAACTTCGGTCAGGCAAATTATGGTGCAGCTAAATTTGGTGTAGTTGGCTTGATGAACACGCTCTGCATAGAAGGAGCAAAATACAACATTCATGTTAATGCACTTGCACCAACTGCTGCAACGCGAATGACCGAGGATGTTCTTACACCGGAAATGCTTGAACAACTTGATCCTAAAAATGTAACGCCGGCTGCGGTGTTCATGGTTAGTCAAAATGCTCCGAACAGAACAGTTATGTTTGCAGGCGGTGGCAGTTATTCCACGCTGGAAATTCGTGAAAGTGATGGAACGCATCTCCCGGAAGATCAACGTAACGCAGATGGAGTAGCTGCCAATTTCGACAAAATATCCGACATGACCAATGCCGAGATTTTCAGTAATGGTACGGAGCATGTGGTCAAGATTGTTCAGGCGGCGTCCAGATAAGAATAAGGAACACAATAATTATGAGATCAGCAGTAGTTGTATCAACAGCGCGCACTCCAATTGGCAAAGCATATCGAGGTGCATTCAACGATACCCAGGCGCAGGAACTTGGCGCTCACGCAATTTCCAACGCGGTTGAACGTGCCGGCGTAGATAAGGCGGAAATTGACGATGTGATTATGGGAGCAGCTATCCAACAAGGTTCCACCGGCGTAAACACGGCACGCCAATGCGCATTACGTGCAGGATTGCCGACGTCAGTAGCCGCAATGACGATTGACCGGCAATGCTCTTCTGGCCTGATGGGCATTGCCACGGCAGCAAAGCAAATCATCAGTGACGGAATGACAGTAACTGTGGGTGGAGGCCTTGAATCGATTTCACTTTGCCAGAACGAAAAAATGAACCTCTATCGAGGCACTGATCCTTGGCTAAAGGAGAATATCCCTTCAACTTACATGATGATGATCGAAACAGCTGAGATCGTAGCTGAACGCTACAGTATTTCTCGAGATGCTCAGGACGAGTACGCGTTTTCATCTCAAATGCGCACCGCTTCCGCGCAGGAAGCCGGAAAGCTTGATGACGAAATTGTTTCCATAAAGAGCGTAATGAAGGTGACGGACAAGGAAACCAAAGAGGTTTCCGATGTGGAGATCACGTTGGAAAAAGACGAAGGCAACCGACCTTCAACCACTTTGGAAGGCCTTCAACAGTTGCAACCGGTCTTCAAGAGTGGTCAGCAAATTATTGAAGGCAAGTACATTACTGCCGGCAACGCTTCCCAGCTTTCCGATGGTGCGTCGGCATCGGTCCTTATGGAGGAAAAGGAAGCTGAAAGGCGCAATCTGGAACCGCTTGGCATTTATCGCGGAATGGCAGTCGCAGGCTGTGATCCTGACGAAATGGGCATAGGCCCGGTGTTTGCCGTTCCAAAACTACTCAAGGCAAATGACCTGAAAATTGAGGACATCGGATTATGGGAACTCAATGAAGCATTTGCCTGTCAGGCGCTCTATTGCCGCGACCAATTGGGTATCGATCCGGAGATTTACAACGTTAATGGTGGATCAATTTCGATCGGGCACCCCTATGGCATGTCAGGAGCTCGCATGACAGGTCATGCATTAATTGAAGGCAAACGCCGCGGTGTTAAATATGTAGTCGTGACCATGTGCATTGGTGGCGGCATGGGAGCGGCAGGGCTGTTTGAAGTAGCCTGATCTAAACTCCACCGCAGAGGCGCAGAGCCAGCCTCACCTTGTTTGAAAGCTTTCGAAACGTTTCGGTATCCAGTGTGGCCAGGTCACGTTTGCTGGGTAGGTTTGATTTGATGTCTTTTACTATTTTTCCAGGACGCGGAGAAAGGACTAGAATTCTGGAAGAAAGAAAAACGGCCTCTGGTACGGAGTGTGTGACAAAGCAAATGGTTTTCCCCGTATCTTGCCATATCCGATAAAGCTCCAGATTCATGGATTCACGGGAAATTTCATCAAGAGCACCGAATGGTTCATCCATAAGGAGCAACTCGGGGTTTGCGGCTAAAGCTCTGGCAATTGAAGCGCGCTGTTGCATACCTCCAGACAATTGCCATGGGTATTTATTACTGAACTCTTTCAAGCCCACCAGTTCCAACACAGACTGAACGCGTTTCTTTTGTTCGCCTGCCAAGACGCCACGAAAGGAAAGTGGTTTCGTGATATTCTTCTCCACTGTGAGCCAGGGAAACAAAGAAGGTGATTGAAAAACAAAACCAGCATTTTTTCCAGATTCATCAACCTCCAGTTTTCCGGAACTTGCCTTGTGAAGACCAGCGATCAGCTTCAATAGAGACGTTTTTCCGCATCCAGAAGGACCTATGATTGAGAGGAATTCCCCTCGCTCCAATTCAAGATCAATGTCCTCCAGCGCCAAAAGTGACTCACCCCTTTCGATATAAGAAAAGGACAGGCTTTCTGCCTTTACCAACGGATCGCCCACAAGATCAGACTTTTACCGGGATTGTTTTACCTGGCGCAATATCACGTGCATCAAGCTTGAGATGCAAAAGCGCTGGGCCTTTGTGGCCGATTATTTCATCCAATCTCTCGGAAAAATCGGCATCGGCTTCAACGGTAGCAGCGAACGCCCCATAGCTGCTTGCCCAAGCGGCAAAATCCGGATTTCGCATGTTTGTAGCAGACACACGTCCAGGATAATCCCGCTCCTGGTGCATGCGTATCGTACCGTAGATTGAATTGTCGCAAACGATGACCTTTACATTGAGATCGTGCTCACAAACCACACCAAATTCCTGACATGTCATCTGAAAACATCCATCGCCGGCCATCACTACTACTGTTCGGTCGGGGTACCTCTTTGCAGCAGCAACTGCCGCTGGAAGACCATACCCCATAGAACCCGAAGTAGGTGCCAATTGTGTCCCCCAACTGTATCGATAAAAACGATTGGCCCATCCGGCATAGTTTCCCGCGCCATTTGTCAAAATAGCATTTTCTGGCAATCGGTCCCTTAAAACAGAAACAGTATGACTCATGGTAACGGAGCCTATTCCGGCTGCCGGATTGTCAGTCCAGTCATGATAGGAGCGATTGGCAGATTCGCACTCTGATTTCCAAGAACCTTTGATATCAGATTGCAGAACAGCATTCAAAAAGGCACTTGCAGCAGAATTAATTCCGATTTCCGGCACATAAATCCGTCCAATCTCCTCTGCACCTGGATGGACATGAACAAGTCCTTTGCCTGATCCAGGAATATCAAGGAGCTCATATCCCTGACTTGGCATTTCGGAAAATCGGCACCCCAGCAGTACAACCGCATCTGAAGCAGTTATCCGCTTCCTAAGTTCGGGGTTAATCGCAATCCCCACATCACCCGCATAATTTGAATGGACAGCATCAAATAAATACTGACGGCGAAATGAGGTCGCTACAGGGATGTTCAATCTTTCACTTAATTCCCGGAGTAGAAGACATGTGGTTTCATCCCAACGCGACCCTCCTGCTATAATTATGGGGGATTTTGAATTACCCAACAACGTTGTAAATGCGTCAACTTGCTCAGGGGTAGGCGCTGGTTCGGCAACCTCGACATAAGGCCCGGCTGCTCCAGCGACTTCATCCCTCAGCATATCCTCAGGAAGCGCTATGACAACTGGGCCAGGTCTGCCGGACATTGCAATGTGCCATGCATGTGAAACGATCTCCGGGATCCGTTCTGGTCTATCAACTTCTTCAACCCATTTTGCAACCGAACCATAAAACGCGCGATAATCCATTTCCTGAAAAGCTTCACGACCGCGCATATCCCGGCCTATCTGGCCTACAAATAACACCATCGGAGTGGAATCTTGTCTGGCAATGTGCACTCCAGCAGAAGCATTTGTTGCTCCGGGACCACGAGTGACAAAACAAACACCAGGTCGCCCTGTCATTTTTCCGTCTGCTTCAGCCATGATTGCAGCACCACTTTCATGGCGCGCAACTACTGTTTCGACTTTTGAATTGTACATGGCATCAAGCACCGCTAGGTAGCTTTCACCCGGAACACAAAAGGCACGATCAACCCCTTGTGCTTCAAGGCAAGAAACCAGCAACTGTCCTGCGCTACTCATGGCTGCACCCAATTCTTTGCAGGTTTTCTCAGGGTTTGGACAAATTTTTCAACAAAATGCTTACGTAAGGTAAGTTTTGGTTTCATTTTTGAATAAATAAGTGTATTGTTACGTTGCGGAAGGTCAGGGTGCCCCAGCCTATCAAGCCCTGGCAACTCAGGCCGGATTTCTTTATAAGTTTTCTGGTTTTTTTGTTTCTGCACGTGGGGTTGAAGTTCCAACGAATTTCGACCCCACATTAATTTTGTTTTGAGTAGTGTCAAATTCGCCTCTTAACTACAAAATTGCACCCTATCAATATATTGAGTGCAATGGTTACTGAACATCCAAATTTCATGATTAGCCAAAAGTGCCGGTTTTTTCCATCGATTCAATCTCGTCATCATTGTATCCAAGCTCCTTCAACACTTCATCATTGTGTTGTCCTTGCAGCGGTGGCTCAATTCGAATGTCTGAAGGTGCATCAGAAAATAATACCGGATGATTAATGGCAACATATTTTCCTTCACTGGGGTGGTTGCGTTCTTCAATAAATCCAGTGTCACGCATTTGCGGATCGTCAAGCACGCTTTCCAATGTGTTGACTTGCATGCAGGGAATACTCGCGGGTCTCAACAATTCCAACCATTCTTCACTTGTTTTGGTAAGCGCAATTTCTTCAGCCAGCCGGTAAATTTCATTTATGTTTTCAGTACGCTTTACGTAGGTGTTAAAGCGCGGATCTTCAAACAGTTCCGGGCGGCCGCCAAATGTGAAATATTGTCGCCAATTGTCATCAGAATAAGGAAGAATGGCCAAAAAACCATCCTTTGTCCTGTATGGCTTTCGTTGTGGGCTGATCGAACGAGTGTACGCAGTATGGCCTTTTGGCGGTACAAACGCGTGACCGTAGATGTTTTCAATCATGGTATATGATACCATGCATTCCATCATCGGCACTTCGATAAACTGTCCCCTTCCTGTGCGTTCGCGATGAAGAAATCCTGCGATCATCGCATAAGCCGCATGTAGTCCACTGGTTTTATCGGCAATAACTCCCGGATAATACCTTGGTGCTTCACTGCCATCTTGCCTCGGTAACAGAGTAGCACTTCCAGATACCGCCTGAACAAGGTCATCGTAGGCCGGTAAGCCCGCATAGGGTCCGCTAGACCCATACCCTACCGCATGAAGGTAGACAATTTCGGGTTTGATGGCTTTTACTGCCTCGTAATCAAATCCCAGTCTCTTAATCCCGCCCGCTCGAACGTTGTGAATAAATCCGTCGGCGCTCTTGATCAAACGGCGCAAGACATCTTTTGCGCAATCCTGACGCAAATCCAGGGTGACTGATTTTTTGTTCCGATTCACCGTAAGATATATTGATCCCATGCCGGGCGAAACGTGAGGCCCGGCATGCCGCATAATGTCTCCAGCAGGTGCTTCGATCTTTATGACATCTGCACCCAGGTCGCCCAGAATTTGGGTGGCGTATGGGCCGAACACAACGGCCGTCAGGTCAATTATTCGATAACCTTCAAGTATGTTTTGCTTCTTATCGCTGTTCATAAATATCCGAACCAGTTTCTACGCTCCAGCGCCAATCACTGTAGTTTTATCCACTTAGACCATTTTTAAAGTTTTCTCATGTTCAAAAAATTGACATCTCTGCCTTCCAATTGAAAAGCTTTTCCAAATCCACCGTTAAGCAAAGCCTTCTTGCAAGACATCTGATAAAATGCGAAATCTGCAAAATCGATGTAGAGTTTTGATTTAGGATGCACAACAAGAAACCTGTCACGCATCAATTGTTGAAGCGGATTCTTCAAAGAAATTTTATTAACCTCCCCGACAATTGTAATTCGCGGATAGGCAAGCCCGTCACCCTTTCCCGTTTCCCCCAGCATCATTGAACACCGCCGATCTTTTTGAAGGCATTTTGAGTGGGTTGACAAATCGGAAGCGCAAAAGAAGAGGCCAATTTCATCATCGTATGCAACTGCAACCCTGCTAACCAGAGGAAAACCACTCGCCTCCTCATTGACTGCCAACGCCGCGTAGGAGTTCTCTCTAACTAGTGAAAGGGCAAGATGCCTTGCTTCATCATCAGTTTCACGAATTGGGTTGATTTCAGTCGCCATAGAACAAGACCGCTAAATTAACAGGTTTCCGACTATTTCATTGTCAGTGATGTCCTGATACCTCATTCCCGCCTTTTCCAGTTGGCTGGTAAGGGTTTTAAAGTTTTCTGGCCTTTTGGTTTCAATACCAATCAAGACTGAGCCAAAATTGCGTGCTGATTTCTTCAGATACTCAAATCTTGCAATATCATCTTCTGGGCCGAGCATCGTCAGGAAGTCTTTTAGAGCCCCAGGTCTCTGCGGAAAACGAAGAATGTAGTATTTCTTCAAACCCGAAAAACGTAACGCTCGTTCTTTTACTTCCGGCAAGCGCTCAAAATCAAAATTTCCACCGGATACAATGCAAACAATATTTTTGCCGCTGAGGGTATTGGCTGGCAACCTCTTTAGTGTGTCAATGGACAATGCTCCCGCTGGTTCGAGCACCATACCCTCTACGTTCAGTATTTCCACCATAGTCGCACAAACACCATTTGTGGGAGCGAGCACAACATCATCGGACTTGAAATCCTTCAGCCAACGGAAATTCTCATTACCTATTATGTGCACCGCTGCCCCGTCAACAAAGCTGTCAATTTGGGCAAGCTTGACTCGTTTTCCAATTTTCAATGAGGTTTTCAGGCTTGGCGCACCGTCTGGTTCGACAAACCTAAATCTGGTTTTCGGTGAATTTTCACGAAAATAGCGTGTAACTCCTGCTGCAAGCCCACCACCACCAACTGCCAAAATGACAAAATCAATGGATTGACCATCAGGAATTTGGTCCAGAATTTCTGTAGCAACGCTTGCTTGTCCCCTGATAATGCGTTTGTCATCGAACGGGGGTACCATTTGACCTCCTTCGACTTTTGCAAACTCAATTGCCGCCTGGTTTGCCTCGTCAAAACTGTCACCTTCCAGCCGAATTGTGACATTTGGAGATCCAAAAGCAGTTGTTTTCATCACCTTTTGCTGAGGGGTCGTAACAGGCATAAATACGACACCTTTTTTCTTGAAGTGTCGGCATGCATGCGCAAATCCCTGGGCGTGGTTTCCAGCTGAGGCACACACAAAGAGATTGGGTTCTGTATTTCCAGACAGCACTTCATCAAAGAAAGCATACGCTCCCCTGATTTTGTAACTTCTAACCGGTGTCAAATCTTCCCGCTTCAACCAAACATTGGCATTCACAAGGTCACTAAGATATTTGTTGTACTGTAGCGGAGTCGGATCAAACACTTTGCGCAAAATAGGGAGGATTTTGCCAACTTCTTTTGTAAACTTTGTCATTTGGTTCCGCGTGACTAAAATTTCCGGTAAGCTTACATGACTGATACGCCTTTAGTGTAATGTGCACAACCTCGCCAAATTACCCGCTTCACAGACCACCACTTCAATCATATAAGAGAAAAAAATGGGAGGAGCCGCATGCGCGGACTAATGATGGATCAGCCATTACTGATCTCCGGAATAATTGATCATGCAGCGAGGTATCATGGCGACACTGAGGTTGTCTCGGTAGGAATCGACGGCCACCGCGACCGAACGGATTATGCGGGAGTGCGCAAACGTTCCCTGAAGTTGGGATCTGCATTGCTGAAGCGTGGAATGAAAAAGTCTGACCGAATAGCAACCGTTGCCTGGAATAATTTTCGCCATCTGGAACTTTATTATGGCGTCTCAGGCAGTGGATTGGTTTGCCACACAGTTAATCCACGCCTGTTCCCTGAGCAACTTGTTTACATCATGGGCCATGCGGAAGATCGAATTGTATTCTTCGACAAGACATTTTTGTCTCTTGTCGAAGCTTTGCAAAATCAACTCCCAAATGTTGAAGCCTGGATCATGATGGAAGATCATGATGAGGAATTGGCGAAAGAGCATTCCTGGCTGGAGTTTTACGAAGACTTTATTGCGACTGGCGATGATGATTTCAACTGGCCGGATGATATTGATGAATGGGATGCTTCAAGTCTTTGCTATACTTCTGGCACAACCGGCAATCCCAAGGGTGTACTTTATGCCCATCGTTCAACCCTGCTTCATGCGATGATGTCAGCCACTCCCGATGTGATGGGATTCTCGGCGCGCGATAGCATGGTCCCAGTGGTACCCATGTTTCACGTAAATGCCTGGGGTTCGCCCTATTCCGCCGTATTGGCCGGCTCCAGACTTGTACTTCCGGGGCCTTTTCTCGATGGTGAAAGCTTGGTGACCTTGTTTAACGAAGAAAAGGTAACCATCAGCGCAGGCGTACCGACCATTTGGGCAGGATTGATCCAGTATCTCGAAACATCTGGCAACAAACTTCCCCACCTTGAGCGTACTGTGATTGGTGGTTCAGCATGTCCTCCCTCAATGATCGACAAATTTAGAGACAACTATGATGTAGATGTGTTGCACGCTTGGGGCATGACCGAGATGTCACCGCTAGGAACTGTCAATCATCTTAAAAACAAGCATCTCGATTTGGACGCGGACAAACAAAAAGAAATCCGTCTTAGTCAGGGTCGCCCGCCTTACGGAATGGAGTTGGGAGTTTTTGATGATGAAGGCAACCAACTGCCAAATGACGGAGAAACCCAAGGCAATCTCCATTGTCGCGGCGGTTGGGTGTTGAGTGATTATTATTTGGCCGATCCTGACACGACTATTGATGATGGTTGGTTTCCAACGGGAGACGTTGCAACGCTCGACGAAGACGGATTCATGCAAAT
Organism: Hyphomicrobiales bacterium; assembly: GCA_021775455.1. Taxonomy (GTDB): domain Bacteria; phylum Pseudomonadota; class Alphaproteobacteria; order Rhizobiales; family Rhizobiaceae; genus JAALLB01. The sequence continues at coordinate 63,338 of JAJFHU010000047.1, forward strand.
TCGCGACCGCTCAAAAGACATTATCAAGTCTGGTGGTGAATGGATTTCGTCAGTTGACTTGGAAAACCTGGCCATGGCTCATCCTTGCGTCGCCGATGCTGCAGTAATTGCCGCACGTCATGAAAAATGGGATGAACGACCTTTGCTTGTTGTTGTCCGAAAGGAGAATGATGAAACTGGAGCAGGTGATATTTTATCGTTTTATTCAGGCAAGGTCGCAAAGTGGTGGATCCCGGATGCTGTCGAATTTGTTGATGAAATTCCAAGAAATGCAACCGGCAAGGTCCGCAAGAATGTACTGCGTGAACAATTTGGCGACGTGCTAATGGAAACCTAAATTAATTTTTGCCAGATACTTGCAAGCACAATATTAATTTCCCATCCTGTTTGAAATAAAATTGAAATTTACAAATGACGAGGAATTCATGAGCGTAGAAGCAGTAGCAGATGCCATCCGGGCGAAGGTTGGCGAAAACAGCGGCATTGGTGCAACAATAAAATTTGATTGTGGATCTGAAGGAATTGTGTACGTAGATGCAGCATCAAGTCCAAACACGGTGACGACCGAAAACAAGGACGCCGATTGCACAATTTCCTGCGAATTGGATACTCTCAACGATCTGATTGCTGGCGATTTGGACCCAACCGCTGCGTTCATGCAAGGCAAGATCAAGGTGGATGGTGACATGAGTGTCGCTATGCAACTGAGTTCCGTGCTTTAAGCAAATCCTGGAACAAAAGAATACTTCGGCCTGTTTTACTATTCCGAGTTTTGGTCCAAGAACACTTTGCGGCGCGCTAGTACTTTTTCTCTATCCAGATATCGATCGGCCTTGCGCATGTTCTTGTAGACACTACACGTAGTGCAAGGAACATCTGGACGTGGTTCTGCACCTTCTGTCAGCATTTTGCGGGCATATTGCATCTGTTTAGAATTGAGAGCACCAACCAGACCGTCTTCAAAGACATTGCCATCAAATGCCTTCCAGTTGTTCCGGCAACAACCCCAGACCGTGCCATCGAAATTCAACTGCGGGGAATCCCACAATTGATCACAAATATACTCAGTATAACTCGCACCAAATTTTTCCTTGAATTCCGATCGTGATGCAACACCAGCAGCCATTTCCCGGCGGACCATTTCTTCATCTTTGACTGGAGACCAGGTTTCATCCCAGTTTAATTTCGTCTCAAATTCCATACCCAAAGACTGCGCCATTTCACGGGCCATACCAATTTCATGTTCGTTGTGCCCAAACACCACGAACTGCCAAGTGAGATAAGGAAACTCTGTATTGTATTGCCTTTTGTAGGCGTTGATTTTCTCAATATTCTGGATCACCTGACTGAAATTGCCACGTACGCGATATTGTTCGTAAGTCCCCTGGCTGGCGCCATCCAGCGAACATCGAATGTGACGGAAACCAAACTTTACAAGTGCTTCCAGTGTAGCTTCGCGTACCGTGTTGAGGTTGGCGCCATTTCGGGCACTTAACCCGACACCTTTCTCATGCGCATACTCAATTATCTTAGGGAGTTGCGGATTGAGGAAAATTTCCCCAAAATTCGAAAGTTCAATCTCTTCAACTTGAGGATTTTCATCCAGAAGTCGTTTGAAATTATCAAACCGTAGGAACCCCAGCGCGACATGCTTGTAAAGTTCACCGGTTGCAGTTTCGCAGGTAGGGCACTTAAGTTGACAATGAGTAGACGCTTCCAACCGGATATGCTTCGGTGAAACTACTTCTTCAACTTCCTGATCAGAAAAGTTGTCAGCTTCGTTTTGACTGCTTTCAGTGAAATTTTCCATTATGCAATCTATAAATTCGGAGCGACATTGCTACCGGCTAGTGTGTGATGATTGTTGACTGAAATTGCTTTCTCCCACATTGTTGAAGCATTGTCACTAGTAGACACGATTGCAGCAGTGATTGCCATCATATCGGCAATTCACAAACCTGTTATCACAGTTGAAATTTTCATCGAGGCTAAGAGTATATGTCTAAACATGGCTATGAATCCGGTAGGCTAAATCTTCCTTTTGTCGGTCATGCGACTTTCGGTAAAAATCCGCCTTGTGTCGACTGGGAAAAAATTGACGCAGATATTGCCATAATTGGCGCCCCTTTCGATTTTGGAACCCAATATCGTCCTGGAGCCCGTTTTGGTCCACGCTCAATCCGAGAAGCTTCAACCTTGTTCTCATTTGGTCATGCAGGGGCATATGACCACGAAGACGATGCAGTCTATCTTACCGGCGATGTACGAATAGTCGATATGGGTGACGCAGACATCGTTCATACAGACACTGAAACAAGCCACGCAAACATAGAAAATGCCGTTCGCAAAGCTCTTGAAGGAGGAGCATTGCCGGTAGTTCTGGGTGGTGATCACTCGGTGAACATTCCATGTGTTCGCGCGTTTGATAAGCAAGAACCGATCCACATTGTACAAATTGATGCGCACCTTGATTTTGTGGATGAACGTCACGGTGTGCGCCACGGACATGGGAATCCAATGCGTCGCGCTGCAGAGAAGGATTATGTGACCGGCTTGTCCCAAATCGGCATTAGAAATGTCTCTTCCACTGCCAAAGAGGGTTACGATGACGCTCGCAAGATGGGTTCTGATATAATGTCTGTTCGTCAATTTCGGAAATTGGGTGTTGAAAAAGTTCTGCAACGTATTCCAGACAAAACCCGATTCTATGTAACGATAGATATTGATGGATTTGATCCGTCAATCGCACCGGGTACCGGCACCCCAAGTCACGGCGGCTTTCTCTACTACGAAGTATTGGAACTGTTGCAGGGCCTTTCCAAACGGGGAGATGTTGTGGGAATCGATCTCGTGGAAGTTGCCCCCGACTATGATCATACAGGAAGTACTGCTTTTCTGGCTGCGCAGTTACTTCTCAATTTTTTGGGTTTCATATTTCATGAGCGTCAAAAGTAAAATTGATCATTAGGATTTCTAATCATGCGCAAGCAAATTAACCGATTTGATAGATGTTATAAAAAAATGTTAGAGTTCAAGATTGACGCAGCCCCTCATAAATGTTTTGTTCCATCGAAATTTTAGGGGAACTGCAACATCCGGCCGCCAAATGAGCCAAAGTTGCACAGGGAGAAGAACAGATTTCAATGGCTGACAATTCGTACGTGCGTTTTGAAAACGTTCAAAAGAGTTATGACGGTGAAGTACTCGTTGTAAAAGATCTGAATCTAGACATTCCAAAGGGCGAATTTGTCACAATGCTCGGGCCTTCAGGGTCAGGCAAGACGACTTGTTTGATGATGCTTGCAGGTTTTGAACCTGCAACCCATGGCGAAATTTTTCTGAACGACCGGCCGATAAACATGGTCCCACCGCACAAGCGTGGGATTGGCATGGTATTTCAAAATTATGCGCTGTTCCCGCATATGACGATCGCTGAGAACTTGGCATTCCCGCTGCAAGTCAGAGGAATGTCAAAAACCGATCAGGAAGATCGTGTCAAACGGGTTCTGGAAATGGTTGAGTTACCACAGATGGGTGGACGTCGTCCGGCACAATTATCCGGCGGACAGGCTCAACGTATTGCTGTGGCCCGTGCATTGGTTTTCGAACCCGATCTGGTTTTAATGGATGAACCGTTGGGAGCTTTGGACAAGCAATTGCGTGAGCAAATGCAATATGAAATCAAGCATATCCACGAAAATTTGGGAGTCACAGTTGTATACGTGACTCACGACCAATCTGAAGCACTTACAATGTCTGACCGCATTGCGGTGTTCAATGACGGTGTTATTCAGCAACTTTCATCGGCGGAAGTACTTTACGAAGAACCGGATAATTCATTCGTGGCTCAGTTCATTGGCGAGAACAATAAAATCAACGGAAAAGTTGAAAAAATTTCCAAAGGTGTTTGCACGGTAAAAACTACGGATGGAACAATCATAAAAGCTAAGCAAGTCAATGTAGACAAAGCTGGCGATGGTACTACATTGTCAATTAGGCCAGAACGCGTAGAATTTCAGCCTGAGAAAAAGATGGAAAACATCGTTGACGGCAAGATTGAGGAGCTGATTTACCTTGGAGATCATATCAGGGTCCGCATGAACGTTGCGGGTAATGATGAATTTATTGTCAAAGTCAGAAATCGCGGCGACAAGCGAAAAATGGCGGAGGGTGACAAAGCAAAAATCGGGTGGGCGACAGCCGACTGCCGGGCACTCGACCTGGCAACCTGATTTTATTGGAGTTCGCATCGGCGAAAGCAAAATTAGTGCCGATGTGGGTCTGATGCCCTGCGTAAGTGTGGGACATCTTGTAATGCAAAAGGGAGAAACAATTATGAACTTGAAAACACTGACACTTTCAGTGGCAGCGGTAGCTCTTGCTACAAGTGCAGCTGTAGCTGAAGACATAACCATTGTGTCCTGGGGTGGTGCTTATTCTGCTTCCCAGGATAGCGCCTACCATCAGCCGTATATGGCAAATAACCCGGGCGTGAACATCATCAATGATGAATCTGCGGCTGAAGCTGTAGCAAAGCTGCGCGCCATGAAAGAAGCCGATAACGTCACTTGGGACGTGGTTGACGTGGTTGCAGCTGACGCATTGCGTGCTTGTGATGAAGGTCTTGCACTCGAAATTGATGCAGACACTCAGCTTGCACCAGCGCCAGATGGTACCCCTGCATCCGAAGATTTTGGTGAACTGATGGTTTCACCATGCTTCATCCCACAGATCGTGTATTCAACCACTTTCGGTTACCGTACAGATTTGGTTGGTGACACACCACCGGATGACATCTGTGACGTTTTCGACTTGGAAGCCTATCCAGGCAAGCGTTCGCTCGAAAAGCGTCCAATCAACAATGTCGAGTGGGCTCTGCTTTGTGACGGCGTAGCCAAGGCTGACGTTTACGATGTGCTTGGCACTCCTGAAGGTGTTGATCAGGCTTTGGCCAAACTCGATACCATTAAAGATCAGGTAATCTGGTGGTCAGCTGGTGCTGAAACTCCTCAGTTCCTTGCTGATGGCGAAGTTGTCATGGGTTCAACCTATAATGGCCGCCTTTTTGCTTTGATCGAAGAGCAAAAGCAGCCTGTTGGCATGCTATGGGATGCTCAGGTG
>JAJFHU010000048.1 GCA_021775455.1 Hyphomicrobiales bacterium
ATGGCGTATCCACTACAATACAAAACGCCCACATTCATCGCTTGGCTACAAACCGCCAGCACCAGAATCCATCATCCACTTGCATGAAAGGATAACCATGAACTAACATTCAAACTGGACCAATCAATTGGGGCAGGTCAGAACTATCTCACTGCCCAATGAATGTTTCCAACGGTATCGCTTGACTTTCTAATTGTACCTTCCGGGTACTGCCTACAAGCTTTACCAACACGCTTTGTAAGGTCAGATACGTACTTCCTGTCCCTTGCATCCATACCAGAGTCAGAGACTATTTCTTGCGCTATCTGGCGGCTTGTCATGGGCTTTTCAGAATGTCTTAGGATGGTAAGCACTCGCCGGGTTAACTCACCACGGCCAAACACTACATGACGCTTCTGGCGTGGCATTTGGGCATCCAGATCGCCTTCATAGCTAAGTACGTTCAATGTTCGATCCAGAGCGTCAATATCGTTTTTAATCGCAGCCAGTCTATCGCGTATTTGTTCTGCCTCACCAAGCAGGTCAGCGCGTTTGGTAAGTAAGCCTGAAATCGTATGTTCAAATGTTTCTGTGCGGGAATAGCGCATGGGATTCACATTAGCGGAATCCCGTGGTATTTTCGTGGGGAAACTTGGTGCGTTTGCTACCTAACACCGCATTTCAATACCCGTATTCTAAAGGAGGTTGGCGCATGGGACCCATACAATGTAACAGAAGACGCTGACTTGGGGATCCGGCTGCATCGGGAAAACTACTGGATAGATGTAATAACTCTACCCACCTGGGAAGAGGCACCAATTGAATTTCGAACATGGTTGACACAACGAACCAGATGGCTGAAGGGTTGGATACAAACCATCCTGGTCCACAATCGCAATCCGGTCTTGTTGGCGTATGAACTTGGTTTTTTCAACTTCATTGTGTTTCAGCTGATGCTTACTGCAGTTGTAATTTCTGCACTTATACACCCAATATTTGCCGGTTACCTCATTTTCAGCCTGTATCCTTTTTTCAACCCGGTTGAAACAGGAATTGACGCAATCCTCATAAATAATGCCGTCTTCAACCTTGTGGGTGGGTATACAACATATGGTTTTCTTGCCTGTCTCGTACTGCGTCACCATAACCGGTCAAGTCACACAAAATTCCTATTTGGCTTGCCATTATACTGGCTTTTGATATCGTTCGCAGGTTGGCGCGCGGTTTTGCAAATCTTTGTTGACCCGCATCGTTGGGAAAAAACACCGCATGGCCTTGTACGTAATGGTAATTGCCATAATTGCAGTATAGAACCGCTTCCAGATCGTTCGAAAGCAGATCAATATGATTTTACCCCGTATCAAAACAATTGCATTTGTAACACTCACAACAATTAGCGCAGGCCTTCTGTCCAGTGTTTCGGCGAAGGCTGCCTGCAATGATGCCGCAGCCGAAGGTGTTGATTGGACCGATTGCCGCAAACGCAATTTGATTATAACCAATTCCAGCCTGGAAAATGCAACCTTGGTTCAATCTGATTTCTCATCTACCGATCTTTCCGGATCAAAAATCACTGGCGCTGATCTCACCAAAGCCAATTTGCTGAGAGCTTCGTTGACCGGTGTAGCGGGAGATGGTGCAAATTTTCAAAATGCGCTGGGGTTCCGCACCTTGTTTGAAGGAGCAAGCCTTAAAAATGCAAACTTCACAAAAGCAGAGTTACATCGGTCGGATTTTTCTGATGCGGATCTCAGTGGTGCAAATCTCTCAAAAACCGAACTTGGCCGGGTAAATTTCAACGGTGCAAAACTGACTGACACTAACTTTGAACATGCAAATCTCGCTCGCGCAGATTTTCGTGGTTCAATATTTGAAGGTCCGCTTCCGCTTCAAGAGTCATTCCTGTTTCAGACTCGCATTGAAGGTGTCGATCTATCGAAAGCAGTGGGCCTTGCCCAGTGGCAAGTTGATATGAGCTGCGGCAATGAAAATACAAAATTGCCTGAAGGCATTACTATACCAACTACTTGGCCTTGCGAAGAGGAAGATTGAAACTTCAGGTTTGGAAACACTCAAGCTCTGAAATGCTTGGACAGTTTCAATCCCTGTGCTTGATAATTGGAACCCAGATCCGTTCCATAAAGTTGAGCTGGCCGTTCCATCATATGTTCATATATAAGCCTGCCAACCAGTTGACCATGCTCCAGAATAAACGGTACTTCGTGACTGCGCACTTCTAAAACACCACGGGCCCCTGCACCACCAGCATGCACATGGCCAAAGCCGGGATCAAAAAAACCGGCATAATGAACTCGAAATTCTCCAACCATAGGATCAAATGGCACCATTTCAGCGGCATAGAGCGGTGGAACGTGAACTGCTTCCCGGGAAACCAGAATGTAAAACTCGTTCGGATCTAGCACCAGATCCTCAGAACCTCGATTAAAAATTGGCTCCCAAAAATCAAGCACATCGTGGGCAGTCTTCTTGTCTACATCCACCAAGCCCGTGTGTCTCTTGCCGCGATACCCCACAAGGCCGTCATCATCGCCACTCAAATCAATCGATAATCCGATACCGCTATTGTGAATATTGGGTTCAGCTGTAGCAACCAGTGTTTCCGTATTGTGCAGATCCATTAATTCATGATCATTCAGGATTGATGCACCGACCCGAAAACGAATTTGTGAAAGTCGCGAGCCGGTCCGAACAACAATCGGAAAAGTACTTGGGCTGATTTCCAGATAGAGTGGACCAGAATATCCCGGAGCGATCTGGTCAAATGCCTGGCTTCCATCAGCGATTACGCGGGTGAAAATATCCAGCCGACCGGTAGAACTTTTCGGATTGGCGGAGGCTTCAATCTCTTGGGGAAGTTCAAGGCTTTCCAGGAGTGGTACCAGATATACGCAACCAGTCTCCAAAATCGCTCCATTGGAGAGATCGAGTTCATGTAGGCAAAGTCGCTCCAGTTTTTCAGCAACACTTCGCCCCTTCCCGGGCAGGAAAGATGCACGAATTCGAAATGCCTTTGCACCCAACCTCAAATCAAGGCTTGCAGGTTGAACTTGATCCTTGTCCAAATTTCGCTCGGACTTCAGATACCCATCGGCATGGAGTTTCACGATTGCGCTGTCTGAAAGGATACCGGTTTTTCTTGTCATTGCTGGGCCATTTGAAAATCTGTCCCAGTTAAATAGACAACCAAATGATTGACGCAAAGAGGGTTATCAATTAAACCACTGATTATTCCGTGGTGATTTGCCTTTTCCTTAAGGATGGCCGGCTTGCAGCCACGTAAAACAAGTCGCTAAAAGGGGCCAATGTCACAAGTGACAGGATCCGGTAGCGACTTCGCAACCGGATTTTTTTGTTTGTGGAGTTGAGAAATGACAATCAGCAAGAATTGGCGTGAAGCAACCAGACTGGTACACGGTGGATCAAAAAGAAGCGCGTTTGGTGAAACTTCTGAAGCACTCTTTTTAACCCAGGGATATCTGTATGAAAGTGCTGAAGCCGCTGAAGCGCGGTTCAAGGGTGAAGAAGATGGCTACATATATTCTCGCTACGGCAATCCAACGAACCGCATGTTTGAGGAGCGCATGTGTCTGCTGGAAGGAGCAGAAGATGCACGTTCAACTGCTTCCGGTATGGCAGCTGTAGCAGCGGCCATCCTATGTCAGGTCAAGGCTGGTGATCATGTTCTGGCTGCGCGCGCATTGTTTGGGTCATGCCGATGGATCATTGAAAAACTGCTGCAATCTTATGGAGTGGAATCAACCTTCGTTGACGGCCGTGACATTGATGCTTGGAAAGCTGGAATTAAATCCAACACAAAAGTGTTGTTTCTGGAAACCCCAACCAATCCGAATTTGGAGCTCGTGGATATACGCGCGGTTGCTGATGTTGCCCACAACAATGGTGCTACGCTGGTCGTGGACAATGTTTTTTCCACGCCAATATATCAAAAGCCGCTTCAATTGGGTGCGAATATTGTCGTCTATTCGGCAACAAAACATATTGATGGCCAAGGGCGATGTCTTGGTGGTGTGATTCTTGGTAACAAGGAATGGATTGAAGAAAATCTGCATGATTATTTTCGTCACACTGGCCCATGCCTTTCACCATTTAATGCATGGGTATTGTTGAAAGGACTTGAAACACTGCCGATTCGAGTTGCACAGCAAACAAATAGTGCGGGTAAAATTGCAGAATATCTATCAGACAGAAAAGAAGTGAACTGGGTCAATTATCCTGGTCATCCCTCCCACCCACAGGCTGATCTTGCTGCCCGGCAAATGACTGGTGGGTCAACGCTGGTAGCGTTTGAGCTGAATCGCGACAAGGCTGGAACATTTGCATTTGAAAATTCACTTAATGTGGTCTCAATTTCAAATAATCTGGGAGATGCAAAAAGCCTGGTGACCCATCCGGCAACGACCACCCACAAAAATCTGTCAGATGAAGATCGTGTAGATCTTGGCATTTCAAACGGCGCATTGAGACTTTCGGTCGGACTTGAAGATGTGGACGATCTTATCGAGGATCTCGATCAGGCGTTTAGTGCAACGAACGGATGAAACTTCAGTATAAACTGTGCTATTGAATGCTCCGGAAAAGCTAACTGGATCAGCCGGATGTATAAAGCAACAACGCATGGCATCACCGTAACTGCCATACCTGTGTACATTGATGAACGTTCACAACCCGCAAATGACCAGCATTTCTGGGCGTACCGGATCAACATCAAAAACTATTCTGACAAGTCTGTAACGCTAATATCGCGTTACTGGCACATAACGGATGCGACCGGCCATTGGGAAGAGGTCAGAGGCGAAGGCGTCGTTGGGGAGCAACCGGAAATTCCACCGGGCCATGAATACACCTATACCAGCGGATGTCCTCTGCAAGCATCTTCAGGAATGATGATGGGCAATTATCAGATGAAATGCGAAAATGGTGAAATGCTCGAGATTGAAATCCCCGCATTCCCGCTTGATCTACCGGACCACGACCCGGTAGTAAATTGAACATGATTGCCAGCCTCCGCCCCATTTTCCTGATTGTAGGATTGCTTCTGGCAACGCTTGGATGCGCAATGCTTCTGCCGGCCATTGTCGACGTAATTGCTGACAATCGGGATTGGGAAGCATTCGCGTTTTCTGCGGCGATTACACTATTGATCGGTTTGGGTTTGTATACAGGTGCAAGGGGGATCCCCCAAGGCCTTAGCACCCGGCAAGCATTCGTTATGACCACGGTTGCCTGGGTGGCCCTCAGTCTGTTCGGCTCGCTGCCTTATTACTGGTCGGGCGTTGTACCAACATTTACCGACGCATTCTTTGAATCAATGTCCGGCCTTACCACCACCGGCTCAACAGTCATAACAGGCCTCGATAGTGCACCGCCGGGCATACTTCTTTGGCGAGGGATACAACAATGGCTTGGCGGACTGGGGATTATCGTTATGGCTGTTGCAGTTCTCCCAATGCTGCAGGTCGGCGGAATGCAACTTTTCAAAATCGAAGCTTTCGACACAGCCGAAAAAATAATGCCGCGAGCAACACAGATTTCCGGTTCACTAACACTGGTGTTCATCGTCATCACAATTATCTGTGCGATTGCCTACCTGGTTGCTGGCATGGCACTTGATGATGCCATCATCCATGCGATGACCACCGTTGCAACAGGCGGTTTTTCTACCAAAGACGCTTCAATCGGATACTACGACAGTGTCACAATTGACATGATTGCCGTCTTCTTCATGATCCTCGGTTCGATACCATTCATACTTTACGTTCAGGCATGGCAGGGTCAACCCGCCAAGGTTTGGAAAAACTCGCAAGTGCAGGTGTTTCTCGGTGTGCTGTTGGTTCTGACAGTAATTGCATGGTGGTTGCATCCCCGCGATGGAGATCCAGCCGACGGACTTGTCGATGCCATATTCAATGTGACTTCAATTGTCACCGGAACCGGCTATACAACATCCAACTATAGCGCCTGGGGAGCGGGTACAAACGCCTTCTTCTTTGCGATAATGTTTATCGGCGGTTGCGCTGGCTCTACCTCCTGCGGAATCAAGATATTCCGGTTTCAGGTGATGTTTGAAACGATCAAGCAACATCTAAACAATATCTTCTATCCCAATGGAATCTTTGTGATGAAATTCAACGGCAAACCCATCGAGGAAAATGTAACCGCCGCGGTGATGAATTTTATTGCAGTCTATTTTCTCCTGTTTGGCATGTTTGCGATTTTGCTCAATATGGCAGGCCTTAGTTTTCTGGGTGCCATGTCCGCTGCCGGCACTGCCATATCCAACGTTGGACCAGGCCTTGGACCAAGAGTTGGACCAGCATCCACATTTCAGGAATTGAGTGATGCCGCCAAATGGATAATGTGTGCCGCCATGCTGGTTGGAAGACTTGAGCTTTTCACAGTGCTGGTTCTATTTGTTCCGCGCTTTTGGCGTACTTGATTACGCTGCAGGATGTTGCGAGCTCATTTTGCGCTCCCCGAATACCTGTCTGAGCGTCCAGCCGATATCTGAACCGATGCCGATAAATGCCGGAACCAGGAATAACACCAGCAAGGTTGCCATGCCGAGGCCAAAAACAATGGTGATTGCCATCGGCAGAAGGAACTGCGCCTGAACGCTTTTTTCAAACATCAGCGGTATGAGGCCGCCAATGGTTGTAAGGGATGTGAGCAGGACAGCACGCAGTCTATCCCGGCTGGCGCCGATAGCGGCCTCAAACAAGTCTTCTCCATCTTTCAACCTTTCATCCAGTCGGCTGACAAGAATAATCGAGTCATTGACGAGAATGCCCGCAAGCCCCAACAACCCCACAAAGGAAAGGATTGTGAGCTTGTAACCGAGAATCCAGTGCCCGAATACGGCACCCACGATACCGAACGGGATTATCAGCATGATCGCCAATGGTTTGAAATAATCTGCAAAAACCCAAGCCAAGATGATGTAAATTATCAGCAGCGCCAGAACAACTCCAAAGAACAGATCCGCAAATGCTTCCTTGCGCTCTTCGGAACGGCCTCCAAAATTATAGTCGAGGCCCATGACAGCAAGAATTGTCGACATATCGCCCATTTCAAGCTCGCGAACCGCATCTTCGGTGGTCGTGATGTCAGTGTCCAGATCAGCAGTGATTGAAACAATCGTCTTGCCGTCCTGCCGGCGAATCACCGAGAAGCCTTGTTTTTCGGTAAGGCTGACGACCTCTTCCAACGGAACAAATTCACCATTTGGACTCTTGAGTTCGAAATTTCTGAGCTGGCTTCCACCCTTGTCTCGAGAAGTTCGCTTGACCCTGATCGTCACCTCATCATCGCCACGGGCATAGCGACGTGGAATGGCACCTTCAAAGGCGTTGCGAACCTGGCGCCCGACTTCCTCAATGGTAAATCCGAGCGCACCACCACGCGGCTTCAACTGCATTATCAGTTCTGGCTTGCCGTACGGCAGGTCATCGGCCACACCGGATACTCCGTCAATCAAGGATACAATATTGATGAGTTTGCTTGCAGCTTGCTTGAGTACCGCAGCAGTTCCACCAGTTATTTCAAGTGCAAGATCCCGGCCGGGCGGCCCGCCCCTAACCTCAAACACGGAAATCTGACGAATACCTGCAAGCTTGGGCACGTTATTTCGCCAAGCATTGACGATTGCATTGGTGCGGATTGTCCTCGCTTCCGACGTTGTCAGTTGAACCCTAAGCTCCGCCAGATTATCGCCACGACTCCATCCAGACTGACCGAGATTTACAAAAACTGCGGTAACGAGCTTTTCCTTGCCATCTGTCAATTTTTCCTCGGTCTTGTATAGCGATGATTCAATCTCATTGATGATTTCCAGCGCGCGTTCCTGTGGAATGCCAGCGTTGAATACGAGGCGAGCCTGAATGTTTTCCGATTCTGGTGAAGGGAAAAACACGAACTTTACATGCTCACCGCGGATCAGACCGACCGCCAATATCATGATACTGGCAAGTGCAATTGATACGGTAACATATCGCCATCTGAATGCCTTTTCGACTAGCCGCACAAAATACCCCTCTTTGAACGTTTTGAAATGCCCGTCGAACCAGACTCGAAAATTGCCAGGGTCTCTTGATTCTTCAAAACGGGTTTGGGCTACTCTCTTGCGTTTTTCACGGAAATGCCAAATCGTCGTCTCGACAAGTGTACCGAATATCAGCGATCCCAGTGCCAACAGGATGATGAACAATGGAGTAGAAAAATTGGCCTTTAAGGCCGCCAATTCAGCAAATGGGCTAACCCCACCCTCCCCGACAGTTGAAGAGCGCCCCGCAATTGCAAGGACTAACGTCCCGACCACCAGGGCAATCAGCATTTGCCGCCAAAAAGACCACGCCCTTTTGGGCCTTTCTTTCAATGTGTGGGCAAGGTGGCCGGGCAATATCAAGAAACATTCGATCACACTGGCGATGATGACCGCAATGACGACAATCGGCATAACCCCCATTATCTGACCTATTACGTCACCAATCAGCAAAATGGGCGCAAAGGCAACGATCGTCGTTACCATTGCGGCAAGTACCGGAGTAACCATTCGTTGCGCGCCTTGTTCGGCAGATTCAAACGAACCATTGCCAGCTTCAAAGCGGGTAGCCGTTTCCTCTCCCACCACAATCGCATCATCAACAATTACGCCCAGCATCATGATCATGGCAAACAGGGAGATCATGTTGATAGATTGGCCAAAAATCAGCAAAATCCCAATGGTTGCCAGCATGGCGACAGGTATCCCTGCAGCAACCCAGAAGGCTATTCGTGCATTTAGAAAGATGAAGAGCATGGCAACAACAATGACCAATCCACCCAGGCCGTTTTTGAGCAACAACAATATACGTTCAATCAACGCGTTGGCGCGAACCTCATAGACCTGCAGTTTGATACCTGGAGGAAGGTCATCCTTGATGCTTGCCAGATATTCTTCAAGAATTTTAGCGGTTTGCAGGGTATCGGCAGTCGCCGCCCGCTGCACTGTGAGTTGGATTGCGCGTTGACTATTTGTGAAACCTTGAGGCTCTCCATCTTCATAATCCTGGCGGATTGAAGCAATATCTTCCAGAAGCACTTTTTCACCAGATGCGAATGAGCGCACTTCAATTCTGCCAAGGGATCCTGGTTCATCAATCGCGGCGAGGGCGCGAATCTGTTTTTCGACTTTTCCTTCAATTTGACCAGACGGTGTATCGCGGCTGTTGTCAGCGATTACCCCCGATATATCAGAGACAGATAGTCCAAGTCGTCGTAACTCGCGTTCAGGAACTTCTACATGAACTTCGGGATTACGCATCCCTGTGAATTCAACCCGATCAATACCAAGGGCAATAAGGTCATCGCGCATTTTCTTTGCGTAGACGCGCAAAGTTGCTTCCGGCACATCACCTGATATTGAAACGCGTCCTACGCGGTCATACCAGTTCAACTTGAAAACGTTTGGCGTCTCTGAATCTTCGGGAAGTGTGTTGATTGCCTTGACCGCCGCCTCGGCATCCGACACCGCCTTTTGCATGTCAGAACCCGGGTTGAATTCCAGAGATATGGATCCCGAACCCTCACGGGCATAGGAAATCATCTTCTTTACCCCATCCAGAAACCGCACTTCTGGCTCAATTATCTTGATGACATTGTTTTCAATATCCTCAGCGCTGGCACCGGGCCACGCTACCGATACTTCAACAGTGTCAGTTTCCAGATCTGGAAAAAACTGGGTGTTGATCTTGCCGAGCGCATAGATGCCAAAGATCACCATCAATGCCATCAACAGATTGGCTGCATTGTTGTGTCGGGTAACAGTGCTCAAAAATCCACCGCTACCGGGGATGGTGCGCCCGGTCATTCCCTTGGCGCCTCTTGGTTGGTTATAGTGACACTCAATCCCGGGGAAATTTCAGCAATCCTGGTTGTTAGAACCTCGTCGCCATCTTCCAGTTCTCCATCGACAACAACGTATTCACCATCGCGTGCTGCAACATTTACATTTCGTACAACCAACTGATCGTTTTCCACGACATAAACATTGTCTTCATAGATTGCAGATTCGGGAATCCTGAAATGTCCCTCAAATGCCTTGTCTGGAACAATGACTTCAACAAATGCCCCGGGCCTCAATGGGCTTCCAACCGTAGGACTGTCGATCACTGCAACAACTTCAACACCGCCGCGATTGGACGTAATTTGGGCACCTATCCGGTCAATCGTTGCCGGGAAACGAAATTCGCGACCGCCGACCACCCAAATTGCTTCAACTTCTCTTCCAACTATCCCGGTCTGATCAGACTGAATTCGGCCAAAACGCTGATCAGTGAGGGTAAACCGTACTTCGAGTAACTCTTTTTCAAACAGCGATACAAGGGGGTCGTTTACACTTACAATTCGACCCACTTCCGCATTTTTTTCACTCACTATTCCACTAAAGGGCGCCTTGAGTACAGTATCCTTTAAATGTCGTTCGGCTTCTTTTACCTTCCAGTCGAAACGGTCCGCAATTGCCCTTTGCTGCTCCAGCTTTGCCTGTTCTGCAACCAGCGTAAGTTCGCTTTGCTCAAGCGCCTGCCTCCTCTGGCTGACTACCAGCGAACGATCTTCCAGCTGTTTGGCTGTGGCTGTTCCTCCCTGACGCAACGCTTCAATGCGTTGATAGTCCGACAGTGCAATTTTATACTGCTCGTGCAGCCGTGTGATTTGCGATGCCTCCATGGAGATCCGTGCCTGGTATTCTTCAATGCGCGCATTGGTTTCCTGAAGGTTTGCTTTTGCTTCGCGCAACTGACCCTTATAGGTGAACGTATCAATTTCCACCAACGCTTCACCTTCTTCGATGTATCCACCAACCTTGAGTGCCGGATTTACTGAAATCACTTGACCAGCAACCAATGAGCGAAGGTCAACAAAGCGGGACGCCTGCACTTCACCGTAAACAATCATTCTTGGTTGCCAAACACCCGATTTCGCGATCACGGTTTCGACCGCAAAAACCGGTTTGAACGCTGATCGCTGCGGAGCTTCATTCTTGTTGGAAATCAGCCAGTTCATGCCCAACAATCCTGCGGTCAGGACTGCAATCATGACCGCAACCTGCGGCAAGCCACGTAAAATCGACCCGACGATTGTACGCCGAGTTTCTGACGCACCGCTCAACGGGCGTTTATCATTAATCTGGTCATTTTTTTTCAACATGGCAGTTCATGCCCAAATCTATAGCAATTCGGTTAATCGACAAGTTACAAACTGTTCATCTGGGTTACCGGACAGCAAATTCAATATCTGTTGGCGATTTTAACCGTCTTTGTTTTCATTGGGGAATTGATGATCCGTTTCCCCCAAATCAGATCACTTGAATGTCATAAAACATGGGGTAAGTTCCAAGGTGCAGGGTCGCTGAATTTCGTCTATTTGTTCGCTCCTGCAAATCCCCGCACCATACCGGGTGCCGCAATTAGTTGTGGCGCAATTTGTGAGAGCATGCATCGATCGGGCAAAACAAATAAATTTATTTTGCTTTAAGGGGTTAAGGAATGAAATGCCACTGGTGCGAACTCTCAATCCAGTTCTTCAGCCTTGATGTGGTAGGTAGTGCTGCAAAACTCGCAGACCGTCGTGACATCTTCTTTGGACTTCCCCTCTTCGTCATCGAAAGTTCGAACCAGGGCGACCACCTTTTCACGTGTGCAACTGCATTGGTCAATAATTTCAATTCCGTCGAAAACACGAACGCCATGTTCATTGAACAATCGGAACAGCAATCTTTCAGCACTGATCTGAGGATCGGTTAACTCATCATCCCCAATTGTATCCATCAGGGAAGAAGCCTCCGCCCAGGCGTCATCCTCGAATGTTTCCAGTTCATCCTGCCCTTCTGGAACATCCCCTCCTGGAAAGTCAGGCTGGTGCATTCTTTCCGGTGCCTCTGGGAGAAACTGGGTTATCGCTCCGCCGGCGCGCCAAACAGTAACGGAACCAGCACCGTCTTTGGCTGGAGTGATGCTTTGGGCGACCGCCAGACGAACCCGTGTCGGAATTTGCTCGGATTGTCGAAAATACTGGTGCGCAGCATCTTCGAGTGTATGCCCATCCAGTTCAACAATTCCCTGATAACGTTGCATGTTGTCACCCTGGTCTATGGTCATCGCCAGCGCACCATTGCCAAGCAACTCACTGGTAATCGCTTTCCCGTCACGCACCAGTTGTCCAATTCGCTCTTCATCGTAACGGGCATAAGCCCTTACTGAACCCGGAGTTGAAAAATCAACAACTCCCAGAGAAACGGGACCATCAGATTGGGTTTGCACAATGAAGTTGCCATCAAACTTCAAGGACGTTCCAAGCAGTGCGGTCAGCACGATCATCTCACCCAGCAAGACGGCGACGGGCTCTGGATAATCATGGCGTGACAAGATGCTGTTTAAGGATGTTCCCAACTGAACCGCACGGCCGCGCACATCAAGCGGTCCTACCTGAAAGGGAACGACAACGTCATCACCCGCAATTTCAATTTCAGAGATCCCGATATGCTCAGTCTTGCGAGTCAACTGATATTGCTCCCAAACACCAGGCCAGTATACTCTTTTGTGCGTGCAGGCGATTTTCCGCCTCATCAAAAACCACAGATTGGGGGCCGTCAATTACACCGTCAGTTACTTCTTCTCCGCGGTGCGCAGGAAGGCAATGCATGAATATCGCATCAGGCTTTGCCCTTTTCATCAGGGTTTCATTCACTTGATAAGGCATAAAAGTATTATGCCCTGCTGCTTTATCTTCAAGCCCCATCGATGACCATGTGTCAGTTACGACGCAATCGGCACCCATTACCGCATCTTCCGCCGAAGTATGAACCTCAATTTTTGCACCGCGTTTTCGTGCCCATTCCAGGGTTTCTTTACTTGGTTCCCGACCCTCGGGTGCAGCTACATCCAGAGCGTAGCCAAACACTGCAGCACCTTCGACAAGGGAATTCAGGACGTTGTTTCCATCCCCGGACCACGCAAGTTTTTTTTCTTCAAGAGATCCCAAATACTCTTCCGCAGTCACAATATCGGCCATGATCTGGCAAGGATGGGTATCATTGGTAAGTCCATTGATAACCGGAACCTCAGCGTATTCAGCAAGTTCGAGCAGTTTGGAATGCTCGTCCGTACGGATCATGATTGCATCTACATATCTGGATAGTACCCGAGCGGTATCAGCAATGCTTTCACCGCGACCAAGCTGCATGTCGGCACCAGACAGCACGATTGTTTCGCCGCCCAGTTGACGCATTCCCACATCGAACGAAACCCGCGTACGAGTGGATGGTTTTTCAAAAATCATCGCAAGCATTTTACCGGCGAGCGGTTTCGCGGGTTCAGCACTTTTCATTTCTGATTTGAGCTTGTGAGCGTGAGCAATGATCGCTTTCAGCTCCCGTGGCTCTACAGCAGAAATATCCAAAAAGTTATTTTGTCCAGAATGCATCGGTCATACCTTTAAGACGAAGCGCCTTGTCCCAGGACATCATCAAACGCCGTGCGAACACGAGCTATAATTTCGCGCACATCTTCTTCAGTGGTAACAAGCGGCGGTGCAAAACGAATTACATTGTCACCAGCTCCCACTGAGAGAAGTCCATGCTTTCTGAACGCAACAACAAGATCAGTATTGGGAACTTTGGCCTTGAGGCCAAGAAGCAGTCCGGTTCCTCGAATTTCTTCCACCAGATCGGAATACGTATCCACGATTTCGGCCAAACCCTGCTTAAGAGATAACGCTATCTTGTTGACGTGCTCCAGAAATCCATTCTCAAGCACCACATCCAGGACCGCATTCCCCATTTCCATGGCCAATGGGTTTCCGCCAAAGGTTGATCCGTGTGTCCCGACCACCATGGCAGCCGCAACTTCTTCACGCGCGAGGCAGGCGCCAACCGGAAATCCACCGCCAAGACCTTTTGCTATTGCCATTAAATCTGGTTCTACTTTGTGAATCTGATGCGCGAAGAATTTTCCACTTCTTCCAACGCCGGTTTGCACCTCATCGTAGATGAGCAGAATATCTTCCTTGTCGCACAACTCGCGGACAAACCTCAAAAACGTTGCTGGAAATTCCCGAATACCACCTTCACCCTGAACCGGCTCCAGAAGGATGGCGGCCGTCTCGTCATCTACTGCTTCCTTTAACGCTTTTTCATCTGCGAATGGCAAAGATATGAAACCCGGCGCCTTTGGTCCGAAGCCTTCGAGATATTTCTCTTGCCCACCTGCTGCAATGGTCGCCAGGGTTCTACCGTGAAACGCACCTTCAAAGGTCAGGATATTGACCCGCTCCGCATTACCATTAGCATAATGATAACGACGGGCAGTCTTGATCCCGCACTCGACAGCTTCTGCACCGGAATTGGTAAAAAATACTCGATCAGCAAACGTATTCTCGCACAGTCGGCTTGCGAGGCGTTCCTGGCTTTCAATCGTGTACAGATTGGATAAATGCCAGATACTGTCTGCATTGTTTTTCAATGTTTCAACCAAATGCGGATGCGCATATCCAAGCGATGTCACAGCAATCCCGGACGCACAATCTATGAAATCGCGATCTTCCGTGTCGAACAAGCGAATACCTTCTCCACGAACAAAATTGATGTCCATGCGTGCATAGGTATCAAACACATGATCTTGCGAAGCCATTCCTGAGTCACCCAAACTGAAATGCCCGTCGAACTGGACGGGCAAATTAAAAAAACCGCCCACAGGCGGTACAACATATGGTTCTACTAACTGATAAATATATTACGCCTGCCCTGCCCAAGCGTCAATACGCACAAAAAATCCAGTATCGTGGCTCACCTGAAGTCAATGAAATTGCAATTTGTTGAATATCCACAGGCAAAACGGTCATTTGCGCACAAAACTGATTCAGCTTTCCACAGTAAAATGGAAATTGATTCCGCAAGTTGGGGATATCCTGAAAAAATGATTCGTTCTGGGTCTTGGACCCTTGTCACAGAGTCACAGCCTGTCTAGTTTCATTTTCCATAGAGCCAAGGCCCCTGCGGCGGACCTGGCAATTACACTAAACCTAAAGGGATCGCTGGCCGGGCTATTTGTTTGGCAACAGATGGATTCTGCCTGAAATTTGCGGAGCATTTATGTCCTGGACTGATGACAGAGTTGAACTTCTCACCAAACTTTGGGCCGATGGCCTGAGTGCAAGCCAGATCGCCAAGGAACTGGGTGGTGTCACGCGAAACGCGGTGATTGGCAAAGTTCACCGACTTGGTTTATCGGGCCGTGCCAAGGCTCCCAGTTCAGCGGCCAAACGTGCCAAGCGGGTTCCCCGCGCCAATGGCTATGCGACAAGGCAAAGCCGTGCAACTTCCCGAGGCAATGGCCGTAAAAATCCAGCAATCGCGACCGTATCACGCACTGCCATTGAAGATCTGGTGGCGCCGGAACCGAAGAAAATTGATCTGGTGGAACTTTCAGACAAGCGATGCAAGTGGCCTTATGGCGATCCAGCCACAGATGATTTTTATTTCTGCGGCCACGCTTCGAAAGATGAGCAACCTTATTGCGAGTATCATTCTGCTTTGGCATATCAAAACACCCCAGACAGAAAGCGGGATCGTCGCGCAAGTTAACACATCACACCAAACATGTTTCCCTTGCATGTTTCTGATGAAATTTTCTAGCTCGAATAATCGAATGAATATCCCGCGCCTCGCACAGTGCGGACAGGATTGGTTTCCCTGCCACGCGTGATAGCCCGTCGCAACCGTCCTACATGAACATCAACCGTGCGCTCATCAATATAATTTTCCCGACCCCAAACATTGTTGAGCAATTGCTCCCGGGAAAATACCCTTCCGGGAGCGCTCATAAAAAATTCCAGCAACCGATATTCAGTTGGCCCCAATCGAACCTCGCGACCATTGCGATGAACCCGATGTTTTTCCCTGTCGAGTTCAATATCACCGTGACTAAGAATGGTTGAAGTTGCAGCAGGGTTGGCTCTTCTCAACGTAGCTTTAATGCGTGCCAACAATTCCGGCACAGAAAAGGGCTTTACAATAAAATCGTCTGCACCGGTTTGAAGTCCCCGAACCCGTTCAGATTCTTCTCCACGTGCAGTCAGCATGATTATCGGTAGCTGCTCGGTTTCCGATTTCATACGCAGCCTTCGGCATAATTCTATTCCGGAAAGGCCGGGTAACATCCAGTCGAGCAACAACAAGTCTGGTACAATTTCTTGCAGCCTAAGTTCTGCCGCGTCGCCGCGGTTATAGACTTCAACTTCGTATCCTTCCGCTTCGAGATTGTATTTCAGTAAACTCGAAAGCGCTTCTTCGTCTTCAACCACCATTACCATTGGATGCATGGAGTTTTCCTCACGAAGTCAGAAATTCAAATAATCAATCTTGATCATCATCTTCAAGAATATTGGAGCTACCGGTTACAATGTAATGAATGGTTTCCGCCAAGTTGGTGGCGTGATCTCCAACCCGTTCCATGTTCTTTGCACAAAACAACAAATGAATGCAAAATGTCATATTGCGCGGATCTTCCATCATGTAGGTCAACAGTTCTCGAAATACCGACGTGTACAAATTGTCAATTTCATCGTCCCGCTCCCAGATTTCCCGTGCCTCGGCGGTATCCTTGTTAACGTAAGCATCAAGCGCATCCTTCAACTGCTCCAATGCGCTATCGGTAAGATGTTGCAAACCGCGCAACAATTTCTTGGGGGGAAGATGATCCTCGATCCGAAGAGACCGCTTGGCGACATTTTTCCCAAGATCACCAATCCGCTCAAGATCTGTTGAAATTCGCAGTGCTCCGATCACTTCGCGGAGATCTTGTGCCATGGGTTGGCGCTTCGCGATCATCAAGACCGCAGCCTCATCAACTTCACGCTGAAGATTACCGAGAACCTTGTCTTCCTTGATGATTGCCTTGCACATTTCCTTGTCGGATGATTTCAATGCAACCATAGAGCGGGCAAGCATGCTCTCTGCTATACCACCCATCTCCGATACTTTGGAAATAATGAAGTTCAGATCATCATCGAATGCTGAAACTGTATGATCGCTAAGTGTCACGACTTGTTTTCCTTTAAATCTTAACCGTACCTGCCAGTGATATAGGCTTGGGTCTTTTCATCGCTCGGATTTGTAAATATCGTATCCGTATCATCGACCTCTACCAAGACACCCAAATGAAACATCGCTGTGCGTTGAGAAACACGAGCAGCCTGTTGCATGGAATGGGTTACGATGACGATCGTGTAATTTTCCCGTAACTCATCGATGAGTTCTTCAACTCTTGCTGTAGCAATCGGGTCAAGCGCTGAGCACGGCTCATCCATCAATATCACCTCTGGGCTGACCGCAATTGCCCGAGCAATGCACAGGCGCTGTTGTTGTCCACCTGAAAGTCCAGTACCCGGCTCATGAAGACGATCTTTTACCTCCTCAAACAACCCGGCTTTTTTCAGGCTTGTCACAACAACTTCTTCCAGATCTCGTTTGCCGGAAACCAGGCCGTGAATCTTTGGTCCATAGGCAACATTTTCGAAAATCGATTTTGGGAATGGATTTGGTTTCTGAAAAACCATCCCTACCCTTGCGCGCAATTCAACGACATCAATGTCCGGGTCATAAACATCCATGTCATCCAGATGGATCGACCCTTCAACCCTGCATATATCAATCGTGTCATTCATGCGGTTAAGACAGCGAAGAAAGGTAGATTTGCCACAACCAGATGGGCCGATTAGCGCTGTGACCTGCTTTTGGTTGATATCAAGATCAACATCAAACAGTGCCTGTTTTTCGGCGTAGAACACGGATACATCCCGGCAACGCATTTTCAATGGTTTTGAGCTTTGCCCATTTTCGGTCATTTCGTTATTTTCTTTCAACGATACTACGCCTGTATCCATACCTAATCTCCACTCAATTACCAACGCCGCTCGAAACGGTTTCGCAGGAACACCGCCAACGCATTCATCAAAATCAGGAATACAAGCAGTATGATAATGGCTGCCGCTGTCTTTTGCTGAAACGCAATTTCCGGAAAATCCGCCCACATGAATATTTGAACCGGCAGAACTGTTGCCGGATCTGTAAACCATCCCGGAATATCTACAATGAATGCAACCATTCCAATCATGAGAAGTGGAGCAGATTCACCCAAAGCACGGGACATACCGATAATAGTGCCGGTCAATACACCCGGCATTGCCAGCGGCAACACATGATGAAAGACCACTTGAACCCGTGATGCCCCGATACCCAAAGCAGCTTCACGTATGGAAGGCGGGACGGATTTAAATACCGCCCTGGCTGTAATGATGATCGTCGGTAACGTCATCAACGCCAAGACCATACCACCCGTAACAGCAGCCGATCGGGGAGAAAACCCGCCAATAGTCAGGCTGCCCATTTGAACACCGTTGACGATAATACCCAATCCCAAAAGGCCAAAAACAATCGATGGCACTGCTGCCAGATTGTTGATGTTGACCTCAATAAATTCGGTGAAACGGTTTTTGGGTGCAAACTCTTCAAGGTATATCGCAGCAGCAACACCTATGGGGAATGACATGAACAACGTTACTACCATTGTCAGGAACGAGCCTACAATTGCACCCCAAATGCCCGCCATCTCCGGTTCGCGACTGGCTCCCGATGTGAAGAAAATCGTATTCCAGCGATTTTCAATCAGGCCGTTTTCGCGCAACTCCTCAATCCAGATAATCTCCCTGTCTGAGATCTTGCGTTCTGACTCTGGTTGAGAAATCGTGACAATACTCCATTCTCCAGCTGAAGCCTGTCCCGCAGAATTCAACGGTTTGTAAACTTCACCGCTTACCCCGTTTCGGGTTACTGCCGTCACCCGTACGATACCCTCATTGATAAAAACCAGTATGGAAGGCATGTCGCTCGTCAGTAGTTTTTCGCTACCGGTTTCTGTCAAACGTGTGTTCAAGCTGTCCCGTTGTGCATTGAGTTGGGAAATTTTGGCCTTAACCGTTTCCAACCTTGTAAGCACTGCTTGCTTTTGCTCACCCTCAAGATTGGTACTTCTGTTTTCAAGGCTAGCCAGGGATCGACCTTGAGCGGTGATCTGTCTTTCAAGTTTCGCCGCCTGGGCGCGAAGTGCATTATCGGCAATTTCCACTACCGGGGCAAAAGTTGCACCAACTGCAACAATCTCGATCTCGTCTTCTACACCGGTTGGAAGAGCCGCATTTGCCGCCGGCATTAATTCAGGTGCAAGCGCTGGGTCCTTCAAATAAAGATCCGCCGTGTCTGACAGGGGAATACTCAATGTTTGGACGGAACCGGCAAGTTTCGGCTGATTGCTAACCTCTCGCTGAAGTATGATAGATGCACCGGCCGAAAGGATGCCGCGCAGTGCACGCTTGTTTTTCCGACCTGACACATACGGAAATTTTTTCTTCAGAGCGTCACCAAGTATTCCCCGATAATCCCCAGTCGGGATATTTTGCCCATCAACAGCCGACAAGTCCACCGACAGGGCAACATAGTTGTGCGAAAACGCCGGTAATGCCTTCATGACAATATTGGATAGCAGCAACACCAAAAATCCGAGAGCAAGTACAACGGCGGCAAGGCCCAACGCCTTGAACCGCCTTTCCGCAGCTTTGCGCCGAGCAGTGTGGCGCTGACGAGTTTCCATTGTAATAGTCAGTTTTGAGATGGCTGTGTCAGTCATATTGTTCCCGGTATTTCTGCACAACCCGAAGTGCGATGATATTCAATACCAACGTGATGAAAAACAGAACCAAACCCAAGGCAAAGGCAGCAAGCGTCTTGGCACTGTCAAATTCCTGATCACCCACCAAAAGTGTAACAATTTGAACAGTTACCGTTGTTACCGCTTCAAGCGGATTGATGGTTAAATTCGCTGCGGTACCTGCTGCCATGAACACGATCATGGTTTCGCCAATTGCCCGGCTGATTGCCAGCATCATTGCTGCAACAATTCCCGGTAGCGCAGCAGGTAAAACAACCTTGCGGATGGTCTCGGATTTTGTTGCCCCCAATCCCGCCGAACCGTCGCGAAGGGATTGCGGCACAGCATTGATCACATCATCGGACAAGGACGAAACAAACGGGATGATCATGATCCCCATGACCAGACCGGCGGCCAACGCTGATTCTGAAGATACGGAAAGCCCAAACGATTCTCCCCATCCCCTGATAGCTGGAGCGACCGTAAGGGCTGCAAAAAAACCGTAAACCACCGTTGGAATCCCCGCCAGAATTTCAAGCAGCGGTTTCGCAATTGCCCTGAAACGGCTGCTTGCATAGTCAGACAGATATATAGCTGCCATAAGTCCAATGGGACCGGCAACCGCCATCGCGATAATTGTTACCAGAAATGTTCCCAAAAACAGTGGAATCGCGCCAAATATTTTGGAATTGTCATCCGCCAGCGCTTCAGCCCCGGCGCCCTCAAAAGCACTTTGCGGGCTCCAGTGAAGGCCGAAGAGAAAATCCAGTAATGGGACTTTACCAAAGAAGCGAACACTCTCGAATATTAGTGAGAGAACAATCCCGATCGTGGTAAAGATCGCAACAACTGAGCAAACCAATACAATCCAGCGAATGGTTTTTTCCACCACATGGCGGGATCGATTTTGCACTGATATCTGTCGATATGCATGGAAAAATCCCGCTGCCATAAGCAGCAACACAAAACTGGTTAGCAACCAATCACTTGTTCCGTTTAGTTTCGAAAGATACTGCGCGGCTAAAACATGAACTTCATCGCGATTACTGGCGATACCACCATCCACAATTGCGTTTACGTCACGCAGGAAAGCCTGAAGTTGCGGCAAGCCCAAACCGTTGACATGATCGGCAAATTCCCGCTTTAGGGCGCCTTCGATAATTCTGGAAGCAAAGAAATTCCAGACTGGAATGAGCAGCAAAGCAGGGAATGCAGTAAGAATGACTGTGTAAAGGCCGTGATAATCCGGACGCGAATGCAATGCCGCCAATTCGCTTCCAGCCAGCTTAACCGCCTTGGTTCTGCCAGCCCAGAAAGCAATGAACACCACTCCAATCAAACAAATTAGCAAATAGCTTGTCACTTCAAATCAACCCGTTTCACTACGTAATTTTGACCTGCGTTTTTTGCTCAAGCGAGAATTCGGAATATCCCGCTTTGTATTCACCCAAAGCCAACCCGTTTGGAATGGGCAAACCCGCCAATCCACAGAAGACCGGCGGGCCGTTTCTCCTCAACCAGCAGTTAGCTGGCATCTCCCGATTACATTGCCAGCGGTGTAAGAGACCGTGCAGATTCAGATACTGCTCTACGAAGTTCTTCGGTCAATGGGATTAATCCTTTTTCTGCCAGATAACCATCGTCACCCCAAGTGCCTTCTGCGGTAAACTCAGCCACAAATTCCTCAATACCGGGAACCACACCGACATGCTCTTTCTTGACGTAGAAGTACAGTGAACGTGAAATTGGGTACTCGCCGTCAGCTATTGCGTCAAACTCAGGAGCTGCACCGCCAACGGTTGCACCTTTCAGTTTGTCACTGTTCTGGTCAAGAAATGAGAAACCAAAGATGCCAACTGCATTCGGATTGGCTTCCAGTTTTTGAACGATTAGATTGTCATTCTCGCCAACTTCGATATATGCGCCATCCTCACGAACTGCATGGGCAACTTTCTTGAACGCTTTCTTGTCTGCACTTTTCATGTCTGCAAGCATCTGGATTTTCTTTGCCCCACCTTCAAGTGCAAGCTCCGCAAACGCATCGCGGGTACCTGAGGTTGGCGGCGGACCCATAACTTCAATTTTAACATTTGGCAGAGACGGATCGACGTCAGCCCAGGTTTTGTTGGGGTTGGCTACCAACTCACCATTGACCGGAATTTCCTTCGCCAGGGCAAGGAAAATTTGTTCCGGAGTGACGGCAAGTTCAATACCATCTTTTGCCGAAGCAAGTACAATACCATCAAACCCGATTTTCACTTCAACCGGTGTTACGCCATTCTCAACGCATTTCTGGAACTCTTTTTCCTTAATGCGCCGGGAAGAGTTGGTGACATCAGGTGTCGCTTCACCAACTCCAGCGCAGAAAAGCTTCATGCCACCGCCGGAACCGGTCGATTCAACGACTGGTGTCTTGAACGGTGTTTTTTGACCAAACTGCTCGGCAACCGAGGTAGAGAATGGAAAAACAGTGGAAGAACCAACGATCTGAATTTGATCGCGAGCCATGGAAAGTGTTGTACTTGCTATGATTATTACACCAGCAATCAGGGCAACTTTGCTCAATTTCATCGGTAATCTCCGTTAAAGCATCAAGCTTGTTAATTCTCATGGTTTACGCGGCACTATTTCAACCACTACATCTGTTATAGGAAGTATTTGGTAAACTAATGTGACAGTTTAAATTGTTGATTTAGCTCATTAATACAGGTTTTGTGTATTTCATTCAGGCAGCAATTGAAAACTTCACGGAAAACCGTGAACCTTTACCGAGTTCGGATTCGACGATCAAACGGGTATTGTGCCGCTTGAGGATGTGTTTGACTATCGCAAGGCCTAATCCAGTGCCCTGTTTCTCCCTGCTTTCCACTACATCAACCCGGTAAAACCGCTCTGTAATGCGCTGCAGATCTTCGGATGCAATCCCGGACCCAAAATCGGTAACGATTGCCTTTACCTCACCCAATGCATCATTTCCGCTTGGCATCATTTCCAATGATACAATTACCCTTTCGCCCTTTTCGCCATATTTACAGGCATTTTCCACCAGATTCTGAAACACCTGAATAAGTTCATCCCGGTCCCCAATAACGAAGACTTCCCTATGATCATTCAGTTCAAGATTGAGACTTACGTTGAGACTATTTGCAAGCGAACCGTGAAGGGCTGTCACATAGGATAGCACCTCACACAGATTGACCTTCCCTGATGGTTTCATATGGGTTTTCATTTCAATTTGGCTCAGCGACAGCAGGTCATTGATCAACCGGGACATTCTTTCAGCCTGCTCCAGCATTACATTTACAAATTTTTTCTGTGCCGCCGGGTCCTTCTTGGCAGCTCCCTTGATTGTCTCCAGGTAACCAAGCACTGATGCAAGAGGCGTACGCAATTCGTGACTTGCATTGGCAATAAAATCAGATCGCATCTGATCGGTACGTTTGGCTTCAGTCCGGTCCTGGAAACCCAAAAGGAAAAGTCCAGATCGTGGTTCCAGGTTTTCATAACTCATTGACTGCGGAATTGGTGATATTTCAACTCCAAACCAGCGGTCGCCACGGATGTTCGTTTTGTATTCAGTCTGATATCTGGAAGTGGATGAAAGCGCTTCTTCAATAGTGGATACCAGATGTGGGTCCCGGAATTTGCGCGAAATCCGGCTACCCACTTCAACCGGGCCAAATACAGAATCTCCAGCCTGATTGACGAACCGGATATTGCCACTTTGGTCAATAATGTATGCCGGATATCCAATCGCATTGAGAACTGCCGTGTACACGTCCCCGACTGGTATTTCATCCTTGGTAGCAGCGTAAAATCCGTCAACTACCCCCGAATCCGGCCATTCGGTCAAGAATACACCCAGCAAGACGATGCCCATTAACACCGCAGCGAAGATCCAGGTTTCCGGTCGATACAAGATCAGTGCCGCACACAATAAGGCAATGCACAATAACATCCCCTTTGCAGCAACCATTCGGGCAAGCCAATCAGGTTTTTTTTCAGAATCCAGTTGTGATTGAGGATCAACCATAAAATAGTCCGGCAGTTCTGCCCCATTGTCTGGCAATTTATGAATCTGGCGATACACTATAAGTAACGGAAAGAGAAGGATCCTGTTTCATGGCGTTTGAAATACCTGCTGTTGAAATATCGGTTAATGGCGCATCCGTTACGGTGGATTTGGATAGTCCGGATTTACCGGAAGAAATCACGGAGGATGCGATCTCCAGCGGCGCCTATCCATACCCCAAACGAATGAAGGGACGCGAATACGAAAACACCCTGGAAGCTCTTCAGCTTGAACTGGTCAAGCTGCAATCCTGGTTGCAGGAATCTGGTGAACGCGCGGTACTGATATTTGAGGGGCGGGATGCCGCTGGCAAGGGAAGTACAATCAGCCGTTTCAGACAATACCTCAACCACCGGCATGCCAGAGTTGTCGCTTTACCAAAGCCTTCAGATACCGAACGCGGCCAATGGTACTTTCAGCGCTATACCGCACATTTGCCAACCG
This sequence comes from Hyphomicrobiales bacterium, assembly GCA_021775455.1. Taxonomy (GTDB): domain Bacteria; phylum Pseudomonadota; class Alphaproteobacteria; order Rhizobiales; family Rhizobiaceae; genus JAALLB01. The sequence continues at coordinate 24,274 of JAJFHU010000048.1, forward strand.
CCGGTGAAATCGTGATGTTCGACCGTTCCTGGTACAACCGCGCCGGAGTTGAGCCAGTTATGGGATTTTGCACCAAAGAGCAAAGTGAACAGTTCCTTCGCGAAGCACCCCAGTTTGAAGAGATGCTGGTTGATGAGGGAATTCACTTTTTCAAATTCTGGCTCAATGTCAGCCAGGAAATTCAAATCATCCGGTTCCATGACAGGCGACACAATCCGTTAAAGCGATGGAAACTGTCGCCAATTGACATCAAGGCACTGTCAAAATGGGATGATTACACAAACGCCCGCAACAAGATGATGGAAGCAACGCACACTAAACACGCCCCATGGACGATTGTGCGTTCCAATGACAAGCGACGGGCCCGTATCAATGCGATCCGGCATTTCTTGCAGAGCATGGCCTACGAGGGAAAGGACGACCAGATTGTCAGTAAAACCGATCCTGTGATACTGGGATCTGGTCCAAAATTTTTTAACGAACTCGGCGCTTGAAGAAACCAGTTTACCTATTCTGCCAAACGTAACCGGACATAAATTATGTCTACAGCATCGCCACGCCCGGTAACCTCGGCACTACCCGTAGCATCTGTGCTGATTGCCAGATGCGCTGTATCAGATTTCCCCGGACCTGCCTTTGTGTCTATGGAAAAAACAGCCGCTTCTGGTTGAAGCCCAACCCGGAATCGCTTTCGGCCACAACTACCCAGTTCACCAAGCTTGCAGGCGACAGTGAAGGCAGCTGGGCCATTGCCGCCCGACTTGGCATAAATTTCAACCGTAATCTTTTGGCCCGCAATCCGCTCCTGCACACCCGGTTTCAAAGTCAGCTTGATCGGCGCAGCAGCATCCTGCCATTGCCCTTCCTGACGCAACGAAACAATACGAAGCATTTCTGCATTGAGTTCATTGACGATCTCCGCGCTACCACTGCCGGCAGTCACAAGGGCGGAAGGGTCGGATGCCTCAAGTATGGTTATGTAATCCAGATTCTCTTCCTGACCTTCAGTCGGGTCAAGGCTGTTGATCTGACTACTGTTCCGGCTACTGCCAGACAGGAAACTTTCAATTGAATCCGAAAACAGGATGGACATGAGCCACAACAGAAAGGCCAGAATGAATACGATTGCGATGATACCCAGCAATTTTCGTTGCCATTTTCGGCGTTCGGAAAATTCATGCGGTTGCGAGAAAGACACCATTTCTTCGAGGTGCACATCTTCGGAAAGGTCATCCAAATCTACAGACGGCGCAAAATCTCCGCCTGTTCCCGGGACATCATCCCTTGTTGCCATTAAGGGTGGATCAATTTGATCAGGCACAGGATCAAGAGTTGGAGATGATGCAGTCAGCGGTGTAGAAACGGGCGGCGGTGGCGGATTGGTAATTTCTGTCTCAATTCGCTGAATAGCCTCTTCCAAAGCACGGCGCTGCACCAAAGCAGCTTCTACGGTCAGGGAACGGTTGCTCTCAATCATGCGCTGAAGGGCATTGCGCGATGATTGATAGACTTTCTCTCGCACTTGCAATTCAGCGGCATCGCGCTGCGCCAGGGCGCTACGTATCAATGCTTCAAAGTTTGCCAAAAAATTGATTCCAGTTTTGCTGAATCGCTTGCATTCTTTTAGCCGTTCACAATGTCTTTGGAAAGTACTGCTGAAGGTCCGAAACGGTAAAACGTAATGATACCGGCTTGCATCCAATGTTCCCACACCATACTCGTTATATTTAATGTTTGCACGATAAAGGTAGAACCGAGTGACCCTTCCAGCAATCCTGACAGACAATTTGTCAGTCCCCGCAATTGGCGCACCGCTTTTCATCATTTCCCATCCGCCTTTGGTCCTGGCGCAATGCAAGGCCGGCATGATCGGCGCATTTCCAGCACTCAATGCACGACCCCAGGAACAGTTGGACGAATGGCTGAGTGAAATGACGGAAGAACTCGCTGCATTCGACAAGGCCAATCCGGAGCAGATGTCAGCACCCTTTGCAGTAAACCAGATCGTCCACAAGTCCAATACCCGGCTGGAGAAGGACCTCGATCTATGCATCAAACACAAGGTTCCGATTGTGATCACATCCCTTGGCGCAGTGCCGGAAGTCAATGACACTATCCATTCCTATGGTGGTATTGTGCTTCATGACGTGATCAACAATCGCCATGCCAATTCCGCGATACGAAAGGGTGCTGATGGTCTGATCGCGGTCGCTGCAGGTGCCGGCGGTCATGCCGGCCCCTTTTCTCCCTTCGCATTAATTCAGGAAATTCGTGCGTGGTTCGAAGGACCATTGTTGCTGTCCGGCGCAATCGCCCATGGGGGGGCGATCCTGGCCGCTCAGGCTATGGGTGCCGACATGGCGTATATTGGTTCACCTTTCATCGCAACGCATGAAGCGCGGGCGTCCGATGAATACAAGCAGGCGATAGCTGATTGTGGTGCCGACGATATCATGCTCACCAATCTCTTCACAGGAGTACATGGAAACTACCTGAAACCCTCAATTATCAAGTCGGGATTTGATCCTGACAATTTGCCCAAGAGTGATCCCTCCGCAATGGACTTCGGTTCAGGTGGTAATACCGGCGCAAAGGCCTGGAAAGACATTTGGGGCTGCGGGCAGGGAATTGGCGCAATCAAAAAGGTTTCATCAGCTGGTGAGTATATCGCAAGTCTCAAGGCCGAGTATGTAGCCGCGAAACTGCGGTTGGCCAGTTAACCGGCCAAATCGGAATTTCGTCAGAACTGCCCGTAATCGATCGGCTGGTTCTTGTCGAGCGTGTTCGTCACGGGATCAAGTGGATATTTCAATCCGGTTGCACAATTGTAGAGGATCGCCGTTTCATCAGGCGAAACCAGACCTTCTGACAATGCGCGCTTGTAAGCTGCCGCAGTTGCCGCCCCTTCCGGGCACAACAACAAGCCTTCTTCCCGTGCAATGTCGTTACGTGCTGCCATGATCTCATCATCTGGCAAGGCCATGCCAAATCCGTTCGATTCACGAACTGCACGAATGATCAGGAAATCTCCCACCGCAATCGGCACCCGAATACCCGCAGCAACCGTATGCGCATCTTCCCAAAGTGGCGCATGTTCTTCACCGGCTTCCCAGGCTTTTACAATTGGTGCACAGCCTTCCGCCTGAACCGCAACCATTTTTGGCATTTTGCCGGTAATCCAGCCTAATTCCTTCAACTCGTGGAAGGCTTTCCACATGCCTATGAGGCCTGTACCTCCACCCGTCGGGTAGAAGATAACGTCAGGAAGCTTCCAGCCAAACTGTTCAGCCAGTTCCAGACCCATCGTCTTCTTGCCCTCGATACGGTAAGGCTCCTTGAGTGTTGAGATATCAAACCAGCCAACAGCCTCCTTGCCTTCACCAACAATTTTTCCACAATCATTGATCAGGCCGTTGACCATGTAAGTCGCAGCACCTTGTTGCTGGATCTCGCGAATATTGATGTCCGGTGTATCGGATGGACACAAAACCGTTGCCCGCTGATCAGCGCGCATCGCATAGGCTGCCATAGCTGAGCCGGCATTGCCATTCGTCGGGATGGCCAGATGCTCAATTCCAAATTCCTTTGCCATGGATACCGCAAGGCATAATCCGCGTGCCTTGAACGAGCCGGTTGGCAACCGTCCCTCATCCTTGACAATTGCTTTGCCGGGCTTGGCACCCAATAACGATGCGCTTTGTTCGAGCGGGATCAATGGCGTCATTACTTCACCTAGCGAGATGCGATTTTCTGGCTTGGTAACCGGCAACATCGAAGCATAGCGCCAAAATCCCGGGTCTCCCGATTCTGCGAAAGATTCCCGGGTTATGGCCTTGCCCATTTTTTCCAGATCGTAGCGAACAAGCAATGGTCTACCGGCCTCCGACAAGCCATGAACCTGGCCAGCCTGATACCTCTTGCCGGTAATTGAGCACTCAAGATGAGAAACAAATGTCTGGGTCATTGGGCAATCGCAAAAATGGCGTCGATTTCGACGGGAACATTGAGCGGCAAAGCTGCAACGCCAACCGCCGCACGCGCATGCTGACCTTTTTCACCCAGAACTTCACCCATGAAATCAGAGGCACCGTTGATGACCTTCGGATGATCCGTAAAGTCAGGAGTAGACGCGACAAAGCCGCCCAAGCGAACGCAGCGCTGAATTCGTTCCAGATCACCACCACATGCAACATTGATCTGCGCCAGAATGTTGATCGCGCAGGTCTTGGCCGCAACCGCAGCATCCTCTACGCTTACTTCTGCTCCGAGAAGTCCGGTATGCGTTACCGCGCCATCTTTCAACGGGAGCTGACCGGACACAAATACCATCCCATTGTGTTCCACAAATCCTACGTAACTTGCAACCGGCTTTGGCGGCTCCGGAAGCTCAATTCCCATAGCTTGGAGACGATCAACAACTGATCCCATTTCAATTCCCTTTCATTGATATGCTTGCTGAAACGATTGGCACATTTGCTTCGCGCCAGCAACGGCTTAGTTACGGCGATCTTGTAGTTAAATCAAATTGACGACCGGCGTTAGAAACACGAAACCAGACCTACGATGATCTAACGCGGCGGGATAGAATAAGTCGTAGTAGCGTGTGCAACTGGCATTTCATTACCTGCTGAATAAATGCTGATTTCCGAAACTGCCAATCGTTTGCCAAATTTCAACAATTTAGCCTTGGCAATCAACTCACCGGGTTCCGGTTTCGCCAGAAAATTGATGTTGAGATTGGTGGTGACCGCGAGCGCAACCTTGCCGATGTGGGCAAGTAGCAGCATGTATGCAGTACAATCCGCGAGCGTGAACATGGTTGGGCCGGAAACTGTACCACCAGGACGCAAATGTCGTTCTTGAGTCTGAATACTGACTGTAATATGACCGGCGCTCAAATCCAGCACCCGGAAACGATAGGATTCAACTTCCGGAAACACCTCTTTGAGAAAGGCCTCCAACTCTGCTGCTTGCATTACCGGCTCTGTCACTTCACACTCCTTTTTCGTCCAACAAGTTTTACTGCCTGTTGTATCGTTGTGCCAATATGCGAAAGATCATTTTAACAACGGATTTACCATTGTGAATTCAAACAATCTGCCAGACGCGCGCAAGGATGCCCCGTCCTTTCACCGCAACATCCAGCCAATCACTGAAGTTCTGCGCAAAATTCTGCCCTCAACCCCTGCAGACATTCTTGAAGTTGGTAGCGGCTCTGGACAGCACGCAGCTGCTTTGGCCGGCGAATTTTCCAACCTTACAATCTGGCCCAGCGAATATGATGCCGATAGCCTTGCCAGCATTGATGCCTGGAAGCGGCATTTTGATCGAAACAACATACGTCCTGCCCGCCAACTCGACGCAACCAGTGATGACTGGCGCAATACAGGTACTGAAGTTTTGCCCGAGAAATTCGCTGCCATTCATTGTTTCAATGTCATCCATATCTCACCCTGGGAAGTGACCGAAGGCCTCCTTCGTGGCGCAGGGAAATTGCTCACCAACAATGGCCACCTCATCATGTACGGTCCGTATCGGGTCAATGGTGAACAAACCGCACCCAGCAATGTCGAATTTGAGAAGTGGTTGAAATCAATTGATTCCCGAAACGGCGTTCGCGATATTGGAGAAATTGAAGCTGTCGCCAATCAGAATGGATTGATACTGAAGGACTTTCATCCAATGCCTGCCAACAACTTCATGCCCATATTCGTACGCTCCTGATTGGCTAGTCTGCCCAATCGGGCTTTCGTTTTTCGAAGAATGCCGCAATGCCTTCTTCAGTTGCAGGCGTTTCCCACGTGTCCGCCAGCCGGATGATGGTGTCGTCAATTACTGCATCGTCAATGGCTACGCCAAGTGATCGAACCAATTGCTTGGATGCCGCGATAGCAGAGGGCGCCGCCGACAGATACGGCTTCACTATTTCTTCAATTGCGGCATCTAGGTCAGCTTCTCCAACGACCCGTGACACCAACCCCAATTCCTTTGCCCGCTCTGTATCGAACAACTCACCGGACATGAAGATTTGCCTTGCATTACTCTCGCCTATACGTGCCACGACATAAGGACTGATGGTTGCCGGGATCAGCCCCAACTTGACTTCGGTTAGTCCGAACTTCTGCCCCTCGACTGCGACAACGACATCACATATGGACATCAGACCCAACCCGCCACCATAAGCCTGACCGTGAACCCGTCCAATCAATGGCTTTGGCAGGGAATTAAGATCCCGCAGCATGTAAGCAAGCTTGCGTGCGCCTTCGATACGCTGCCCGCGACTCGCTTCAATTTGGGCTTTCATCCACTGAAGGTCACCCCCGGCGCAGAAGCTCTTGCCCTCAGCCGCCAGCACGACAACACGAGTCGAAACATCTTCTGCCAGGACCGCAACCGCTTGCGAAAGTTCCTCGATCATCTGCTCAGATAGACTGTTGTGCTTTTCCGCTCGATTGAGAACCAGCCGGGTAACGCCATTATCAGCCTTGTCGATACGGATTGTCTCGAACATCATGCATCTGCCTTCGTTGAGGTGATCGCCACGGCGAATTCTTCTGCAACTTTTAATGCTTCCAGGGAAATGCCGGTCTCAAATCCCTTTTCATGTAACAGGTTGATCACCTTGCGCGTATCGACATTACCCTTGGCACCCGGCGCATAGGGACAACCACCAAGTCCGCTCGCCGCCGCATCAAATGTCCGAAGACCAATTTCCAGGCTAGCTGAAATGTTTTCAAGCGCCCTGCCCTGCGTGTCATGAAAATGTCCCGCAAGCTTTTCCGCCGGAACATTTTCCAGAACAGCTTTCAGCATTTGTTCGGTTGTTTCAGGCGTCGCATGGCCAATCGTGTCGCCAAGCGAAATTTCATAGCACCCCATGTCGAGCAGTTTCGCCGCAATATCACGAACTGCATTCGGATCAACCACGCCTTCATACGGGCAATCGGTCACGCAGGAAATGTAACCACGAACCGGCACGCCGTCTTTCGCAGCTTCCCTCATTACCGGCATAAATCTTTCGATGCTCTCGGCTATGGTACAGTTGATGTTCTTGCTGCTGAAGGTTTGTGAAGCTGCCGCGAAAATCGCAATCTCATTGGCTTTCGCTTGTCGCGCTCCTTCATAGCCCCGCAAGTTCGGCGTCAACACCGCGTAATCAACACCCGATTTGCGCGTGATACCTGCCATGACTTCCGCCGCATCAGCCAGTTGCGGAACCCATTTTGGTGAAACAAAACTCGTTACTTCAATTTTTGAAAATCCGCATTCTGACAACAGGTCCACAAATTGGATCTTGTCTTCAGTCGCGATCTGAACCTTCTCGTTTTGCAATCCGTCCCGGGGACCCATTTCGAAAAGCGTGACGTGTTCCGCGTTACTCATCACTTTCCTCCAGCGTGACCAACACGGCTCCGTCTTTAACCTGATCGCCTTCAGAGACAGCAACCATTTCAATGGTGCCACTGCGTGGTGCCACAAGAGAATGTTCCATTTTCATCGCTTCCAGCACAACAAGCACATCCCCCGCTTCCACGATTGCCCTTTCCGTGCACTTGATCAACTTCACTAGCCCCGGCATCGGTGCAATGATGGAGTTTGCAGAGGGCCCATCACTACCTGCAACATTCAATTGATCAACAATTCCGAATTCATGTCGCATGCCATTGGCAAACAGCCCGATTACATTGTCAGTCTTGAAGTAATCGAGAGTTGTCGTTTTTCCGTCGATACTGGCCGAAATAGTTTCATCATCACGCACCACATCTTGAAGTTTAATCACGGCGTCGCCAATCGATACATCAATTTCGGGTACACCTGAATTGCTTTGCATTTCCAGTTGAACTTCAATCGTCTCGCTTGCATTCAACAGCTTGGTAGCAGCGGTCGCCGGCCCCCAATGGCGATAGGCGGTGAGAACATCATCTTTGGGCAGGTTGAGAGCAATCAATGCAGCAAGCGCGATATGATGGTTCTGCGGTTTTCCATCTCCAAGCAGGACATCCAGTTCCCGCTGGATGAACCCCGTTTCCACATCTCCCTTTGCAAATGTCGGATGATCGCATAGTGCTTTCAGAAAACTCACATTTGTGACCAAGCCGCCAATTCGCGTTTCACCGAGCGATTGGGAAAGGCTTCTCAGCGCTGTAGCCCGATCGTCTCCATGCGTCACTACCTTGGCAATCATTGGATCATAGTATGGGCTGATCTCATCACCTTCAGCCACGCCGGTTTCATTGCGGGCCCGATCACTGAACTTCAAATGCTCCAGTTTGCCGGTTGCCGGCAGGAACCCCTTGGTCACATCTTCGGCATAGATGCGGGCCTCGAATGCATGGCCCCTCAACTGAATTTGGTCTTGCGTTGCAGGCAATTTTTCACCCGATGCCACGCGCAACTGCCATTCAACCAGATCGAGACCAGTCACCATCTCGGTAACCGGATGCTCTACCTGTAGCCGCGTGTTCATTTCCATGAACCAGAAGCCATCGGATCGAAGCCCCTTTGAGCCGTCCACAATGAACTCAATTGTACCCGCGCCGGAATAGTTGATCGCTTTCGCTGCCGCGACCGCCGCATTGGTCATTGCGGCTCGCATATCTTCAGTCATGCAGGGAGCAGGTGCTTCCTCAATCACCTTTTGATGACGTCGTTGCAGCGAGCAATCGCGTTCGAACAAATGCACCACATTGTCGTGATTGTCGCCAAACACCTGAACTTCAATGTGCCTTGGCGAGGTGATGTATTTTTCTATCAGAACGCGACCATCGCCAAAGCTTGCTTCGCCTTCGCTTTGCGCACCTTCCAGCGCTGCTTCGAAATCCGCAGACTTTTCAACCAGCCGCATGCCCTTACCGCCACCACCCGCACGCGCCTTTATCAATACCGGATAGCCAATCTTTTCTGCTTCCTCGGCCAGAAACTTTGGCTCCTGCCTATCCCCGTGATATCCACGCACAACTGGAACACCGGCCTTTTCCATCAGCTTCTTTGCCGCATCCTTTAGTCCCATCGCACGGATCGATTTTGCGGAAGGACCAATGAATACCAAACCGGCTTTCTCTATTGCTTCCACAAATCCAGGATTTTCAGAAAGGAATCCGTATCCCGGATGAATGGCCTCAGCACCACTACGCTTCGCGGCCTCGATGATTTTTTCAGTATTCAGATAACTTTCGGTAGCTGGTGACGGACCAATATACATCGCCTCATCAGCTTGCCGCACGTGAAGCGCCAGCCGGTCCGCATCGGAGTATACGGCAACCGTCGCAATCCCCAGCCGCTTTGCAGTGCGAATGATCCGGCAGGCAATTTCGCCCCGATTGGCTATGAGGATTTTGGAGAACATCATTGAACCAACTCCATCTTGCGAACATCCAGCAACACTCGTTTGCCGCCGATTTCCGGGTCAATGCGCTGGCCGAATTTCGGAAAGATTGGCACATCCGGTTGTCGCGTCACCCGACACAAAGGTGCATGAACTTTCCGGTAAAGCTCATCAGAACTTCGACCTGACAGGTGAATGGTTCCGATCTCGTTTGGTCGATCGATCACATGGTCGTTGATGATCACACTATTGTCTGATCGAAAGGCATCAATGAGTGCATCTTCGATCCGGTGAAGTTTTCCGGTATCGCCGACGGTCAATGGAACATCAATGAGCAGGTTTTCCAGCGCATCGGAACGGTCTATCGCACTTCTGTCAGCATATTTCCAGGTGATGACACCGCGCGCGAGTTGCACGAGACCGAACGCACCAAGTGCCGCAAATATCACCCGGATTGGCAGTGCAAATTGAAATTCGGTGGCCTTGAACAGGATCAGTCCGAACCCAAACAGGATTGCGCCGACCAGCATTCGCTCGCCACCAGGAGTTCTTGATATGATGTCCCGATTCATCATCACATCCTGAATATGCCGAATTGCGTATCTTCAATCGGTGCATTAAGCGCTGCTGAAAGTGACAACGCCAGCACGTCACGCGTCTTGCGCGGATCGATGATACCGTCATCCCACAACCGCGCTGAAGCATAGAGAGGATGGGATTCCTTTTCGAACATATCGAGCGTTGGCTGTTTGAAAGCTGCCTCTTCCTCATTGGTCCAGCTTCCGCCCTGCCGTTCAATGGCATCCCGTTTAACAGTAGCAAGCACGCCCGCCGCCTGTTCGCCGCCCATAACCGAGATACGCGAATTGGGCCAGGTCCACAAGAAACGTGGCGAATAAGCCCGCCCTGCCATGCCATAGTTTCCAGCGCCAAAAGAACCGCCAATAATCATTGTGATCTTCGGCACTTTCGTGGTTGCAACTGCCGTCACCAGCTTGGCACCATCCTTTGCGATGCCACCTGCCTCGTATTTTTGACCCACCATGAAGCCCGTAATATTTTGCAGGAACACCAGTGGAATTCTCCGGTGCGAACATAGTTCCACAAAGTGCGTGCCCTTCAGGGCACTTTCGGAAAACAGCACTCCATTGTTGGCGATAATACCGAGCGGCATCCCGTGCACATGGGCAAATCCGCAGACAAGTGTCGAGCCGTAACGCGCCTTGAATTCATCAAACCGCGAACCATCGACGACCCGTGCGATCACCTCACGTACATCGTAGGGCGTACGCAAACCAGCCGGAATGATGCCCAGTAGTTCTTCGGGATCATATGCTGGCTCCTCTAAGGATTGCGCAGGTGCATTCGGCTTGGGTCGGTTGAGATTGGCAACGGCACTTCTGGCGAGCGCCAGCGCATGTTCATCATCTTCAGCAAGATAATCCGCCACTCCGGAGAGCCGCGTGTGCACATCACCACCGCCAAGATCTTCAGCGGAAACTATCTCGCCTGTGGCCGCTTTTACGAGCGGCGGACCGGCAAGGAAGATAGTCCCCTGTTCTTTCACGATAATGGATACATCCGACATTGCCGGAACATAGGCACCTCCTGCCGTGCAAGACCCCATCACCACCGCAATCTGTGAAATGCCCTTTGCCGACATGTTGGCTTGATTGAAAAATATTCGCCCAAAATGATCGCGGTCCGGAAATACTTCGTCCTGGTTCGGCAGGTTCGCTCCGCCGCTGTCCACCAAATAAACGCAGGGCAGATGGTTTTGCTCGGCAATTTCCTGCGCCCGCAGATGCTTCTTCACCGTCATCGGATAATAGGTGCCGCCCTTTACGGTTGCATCATTGCAGACAACCATGACCTCCTGACCGTTGACCTTTCCAACACCTGCTATAACCCCGGCACACGGCGCTGCATTATCATACATGCCATGTGCTGCAGTTTGACCGACTTCCAGAAATGGCGAACCTGGATCAAGCAAGCGATCAACCCGCTCGCGCGGCAATATCTTGCCACGAGACAAATGCCGTTCACGGGACTTTTCCCCGCCGCCTGCCATGGCAAGTTCCGCTGCTTGCCTTACTTGTTCCATGGCCGCGAGATTTGCTTCCCGGTTGGCCTTGAATGCTTCACTGGTAGGGACAATAATGGATGAAAGACGAGCCATCCGTTTACTCCTTGTGGATGCAATAGGGGCTGGTGGAGTTCCCTTTCAGGCAGGTTTCGAAATCGGATGAGATGCCTGCCATTTCCGAAACCTCACAACCGGCAAACGCTGCATCAGCACTGATCCCTGATTTTGCTTCAGCCACCGCCTGACATTTGTTGGCCACATAACCAAACCACCGGCCAAGCAGGTCAGCCAGCATCGCACTACCATTGGCAGTAAGCTTTTGGTCCAGCAACTCACGCCGCGTATCCATCGCCGTTTGCCAGCCGGTTTTTTCGGTTTCCAAACAGCCAAGATGATCATCAGAACCTACCGTGTGATCTTGGCAGGGTTTAAATATCATTGTCCGGCATTGTGGCCAGGTGGTTTCCGTCTCCATCAACGATAGGCATTGAAGTACCGCATCGTGCTGGTTCTCGATTTCCGAAGCTGCCACCGGTGCCGTCAATACCATTGCGGCAAATACAATCCATCTCATGCCGTCACCTTCATCAATTCGCGTCCGATCAACATTCGGCGGATCTCCGAAGTACCCGCGCCAATCTCCATAAGCTTCGCATCCCGCATCAATCGCGAGACCGCACTGTCATTGAGAAATCCGGCACCGCCCATCGCCTGAACTGCCTGCACCGCCTGAAGCATTGCCTGTTCAGACGAATAGAGCACACAGGCCGCCGCATCCTGACGCGTTACCTCTCCACGATCACACGCTTGCGCCACGGCGTACATATAGGCCCGCGCTGAATTCATGGTCGTATAGATATCTGCGATCTTGCCCTGCATCAGCTGGAATTCACCAATTTTCTGACCGAACTGTTTGCGCTCATGCATGTAGGGCATCACCGCGTCAAGACACGCATGCATGATGCCGACACCAATGCCTGAAAGTACCACGCGCTCATAGTCGAGCCCGGACATCAACACATTGACGCCCTTGCCCTCTTCACCCAGTACGTTTTCATAAGGCACCTCGACATCCTCGAAGATCAATTCACCAGTGTTGGAGCCACGCATGCCAAGCTTGTCGAAATGGGGTGATGTCGAAAAGCCCGTCATTTCCTTTTCTATGAGGAATGCCGTCATGCCTTTTGAACCTGCATGCGGATCAGTCTTGGCATACACAACCAGCGTGTCTGCATCCGGCCCGTTGGTTATCCAGTATTTGGAACCGTTGAGTACATAGCGATCATTGCGCTTTTCCGCATTGAGCTTCATCGAAACCACATCGGAACCGGCACCCGCCTCGGACATCGCCAGCGCACCCACATGATCGCCTGAAACAAGTCTCGGGAGATATTTTTGTTTTTGCTCCTCGGTGCCGTTGATGTTGATCTGGTTGACGCAGAGATTGGAATGCGCTCCGTAGGAGAGCGATACCGAAGCCGAAGCACGTGCGATTTCTTCAAGTGCCACTACATGCGCTAGGTACCCCATTCCGGCTCCGCCGAATTCATCACTCACTGTAATCCCGAGCAACCCCATCTCCCCCAACTCTTTCCAGAGTCCGGGTGGGAACTGATTGCTTTTGTCGATTTCAGCAGCCTTCGGTGCGATGCGCTCCTGGGCAAACTTGTGCACAGCCTCCCGCAGTGCCTCAATTTCGTCTCCCAGGGCAAAGTTCATGCTTGCGTAGAACATCAGACCAACTCCTCCTGCCTGTCATTATCATGAATTTGGCGAGCACCGGCAACGGCCATGATCATTTCGACATGAATGTCCTCAATCTCTTGTACCTCCAGTCGCCCGCCATACCGAAACCAGTTGTTGACCCCGGTCAACATTGAGATGATTGCCATTGCGGTCACGGGTACATCGGCAATTGCGAACTCACCTTCGGCCGCACCCAACCGCAATATGTCCCTGAGAACCCGTTCATATGTTTGGCGAAGCGCCTGCACATCACGAGATGGCGCCTCCTCCAGACTGCGTAACTCCATGTACGCAATGAAAACTTCATCCTGCCGGTCAAGATGATAACTGATGTGAAATCGAACAAATTGTTCGAGCATTTGAACCGCACTGTTTGCGGCGTATTGCTTCGCCCGCACTTCCCAGGCGGCGATTAATCCTTCCAGATGTGAGACCATCAGTTCACGCAAGATCGATTGCTTGGTAGCAAAGTGATTATAAAGTGCGCCCGCCTGCAATCCGACTTCGCCTGCAATCTGCCGCATGGATACTGCCGCATATCCATGACGGGAAAACAGTTTCAACGCCGCCGCCAATACTGCCTCAGATGTCCTCGCGCCGCTTGATCCAGTTGTCCGTGCCATTTGACCAGAATAGCATATACGATATTTGTATTCAATAATTAAATGAACGTTCATTTTTTTAATTGAAATTGATTACTGCATTCGTCATCCTCGGGCTGAGCGGAGCGAAGTTTAAAGTGATCCATTCCTCTATATCCTCCCCACGATGATAGTGTCCTTGTTGTTTATAGTGAAACGGCATGGATTCCTGTGATCGAAGCCGGACAAGCAATCGATTGAGTATCGATTGCCCGGCGGAACTACAGGAATGACGGGGAAAGAGGTATGCGAAATCATTCACTCGAGCCTTTAAGCCCAGCGTCATGAACTTTGTTTGGTTTCCGCCAGACCTTCGCTCGGCGTCCGTTCGCGGGCTTGCACTGGCTTCGCCAGCTTGCCCTGCCACTTTGTTTGGCCTTGCCGACCCTCCGGGTCGCCGCGCGTTCGCGGGCTTGCACTTCGGCTAGTCGCCTCAGCTTGCCCTGCCACGCAGGGGGAATTATTCACTCGAGCCTTTAAGCCCAGCGTCATGATAAACTCCGCTCCGTGCCAGCAGAAGGTTTGGTGACTAACCAAAC
>JAJFHU010000049.1 GCA_021775455.1 Hyphomicrobiales bacterium
CCACCCGTGCGCGACAGCAGGGGATAAATTGACGATGAATCCCGCTCAAACAGCCGTCCGATCGAACTCATCGACTCCCCACGCTGCCAGCGATCCCATATCTGGGACTTCTGTTCTGTTGTAAAATACAGTCTACGTCTGTAACCCATTCCAACACTCCATCTTTTCCAAAAAGACTAAAGTGTTGCGTCGATCAATTGAGACCACCACCCAAAGTAGACATTACACAAACAATCTTCGAGTCAGTTTTGCTCGTGCAAGCCAGCGCGGAGTAAACCTTCCATGATTTTGTCAATAGATTCCTGCTGCATTCCGCGCGCCCTGAATGGTTGCTCCGGGTCATTGGCATAATCCGGCTTCAATTCCAGTACCGTTTCAAGAGTTTCATTCGCCTTTTCCAGATCGCCATTCATTGCGTAGGCCGCTGCAAGGGCAGCTTGTACCATGAAATTCCCAGGCAAATTAACAATCTGGGCGTATTCTATCGAATCAACATACTCTCCCTGCAAATACGCATGAAGTTGCCATGGCCAGTTCCACCAACTTTGATGCTTGGGGTTGAGGTTCTTGGCGCGCTCAATCCATTCCTTGCCTTTTTCCCATTCTCCCGAATATGCCATCCATGTACCGAGGTCCGCCAGTACGAAAGAGTCATTTGGATTCAGTTTGATCGCCTTATTTGCATAGTTTTGAAATATTGAGCGATCTTCTCCTTGCATCTGGCCGCGAATTGCCAACGCATAGTAAGCGTTAGGATTTTGGGGATCCAGATCAATAGCCTTTTGTGCGGCTTCCCACGCTCTTTCCGCCCAGTCACTTTTTGTGTCGATCGAATATTTTTTTGACTCTATGTATGCAAATGCAAGGCGCGACCAACCGAGTGAGTATCCTGGATCGGTTTGCACAGCCTGAATTGAACAATCGCGAGCTCTTCGATGTCGTTCTGGGTCAAAATTTTCGTAAAACCAGTAAGACAATAAAATGCATTCATATGCAGCCAGATCCTCAGTCGCCTTGTTTTCCAACTCGCGGATTATAGCCTTGTCAAATATTGGAGCATCCGCAGACCCGATTTCAGCTACTACTTTGCGTGCGATTTCGAGCTGAACATCCAAAATGGTTTCAGCCGACAGGACGCTGTCATAAGGACCAGGAGAATCGAGTTGCCTGCAATCGCGGGCATTTGTGAATGAAGTTGTGACCCGAATTTTATCATCGGTTCGTTGTATCGTACCCGCAAGTATGAAATCGGTTTCAAGCTCCGAACGTATCTCCTCACAGTTTTTGCCGCGAAGAGTCTCGGTAGTGCTTGGTGAATAGACAAAAAGATTTGAAAACTTGGAAAGGTAGGCATTGATATCCCTGCTCAATCCAGCAGCAAAATATGCCTCGTCCGGGTGTTTGCCGATTTCCTCGAATGGCAAGACTACGATACGCGGACCTGTTGGCAAAGAGGGGGTGGTGTCCATTGAAGCATAGACAAAAATTGCCAGTATCAAAGCAGCCAACGCGGCGACGCCAGTTCCAACTGCCCACCTGAATGCAAGCACAGTATTACGCATTTGACGAGCCAGGTTTTCCGGCCAGCAGTAAATTTCGACTGCTCTTTTGATATTCTTCAACTTGCGTCGACCGACTTGGGTAAATTTACCGTCAATTTTGCCGACGATCTGGTCTGCCACTACCCCTGAAATGCAAATCCCGCCAGGCGGTGACAAAGGTTCCAGCCGGGCAGCCAGATTCAAGCCATCCCCAAGAACGTCATTCTCGGTGATTTCCACATCACCAAAATGTAGGCCAATTCGAAAGGTGAAAACCTTAATTTTGCTTGCTGCTAAAGTATTTTGAATGGATTGTGCCGCTTCAACGGCGGATACCGCACCTGGAAACATGGCAATCACGCTATCCCCAGCTGTCTGAATAATTTGCCCTTTGTATCTTTTGATTTTGGAATCGATGATCCTGCGGGATGCTTTTATTGCCCGTAATGCGGTTGCCTCGTCTTCTTCCATCAAACGACTGAATCCGACGGCATCTGCAACGAAAAGTGCGGCTATTTGGCGGCCCAATTTTTTCCCAATCAATCTGTAATGAAAATATGATACCGTTGATGTATCATCATGTCACTGATCACCTGGTTGCCGCGCTGCAATTGATGTTAATGTTTAGATGTCCGCCATTGGCACCTTTTGACGTTGCGAAGTACGTCGCTAGTCGGACAGTAGCCACTATCCGAATTTAGTACTTTGTCCGCATTCCTGCCATCATAGGGCTTCAGCCCTACCCGCCGAACTTACCGTTCTTCGGAAAGCCTTTTGGTGCGACGCGGCCAGCCTGAGCGCGTTCGCCCACATATTCCTTGAGTTCACCAAGGCTGCGGGTGTGCGTGCGGTCTGCGGAATCTTCCCAGGTCAGGCCATCTTCCTTCCTGAAAGTTCGCACGTCCTTGATGCCTCCGTCCTTGTACTTTTGAAGCCGAACGCCCTTGCCTCTGGTCATTTCCGGAATATCTGAAAGCGGGAAAATCAAAAGTTTGCGATTCTCGCCAACCACTGCAATTGTGTCCCCTTCTGCAGGAACGCACAATGCAGCTTCGACCGGCTGCTTTACGTTCAACACCTGTTTGCCCTTGCGGGTATTCGCAACGACTTCCGCTTCCGGCACGATAAAGCCATTGCCCAAGGTTGACGCAACCAGAAGTTTGCGGCCTGGCTCAAGTTTGAACACTGCGATGATGTCCGTGTCATTATCCATATCAACCATGACGCGGACCGGCTCACCGTGTCCACGGCCACCGGGGAGCTTGTCTGCGCCCAGCGTAAAGAATTTACCGCCGGTATTGAACAGAATGACCTTGTCCGTGGTTTCAGCGTGGAATGCCGTATTCAGCCGATCGCCTTCCTTGAAGGCAAGGGTTTCGAAATCGGCCAGGTGACCTTTCATGGCCCGTATCCAGCCCTTCTCAGAAAGCACGACCGTTACCGGTTCCTTCTCGATCATTGCTTCCTGAACGGCCTCAAGATCGATTTCCTTGGCCTCAGAAAACTTGGTTCGGCGACGGCCGAGTTCGGTGTCCTCACCAAACTTCTTTTTCACCTCGCCAATGTCGTGCCTGAGCACTGCCCATTGCTGCTCTTCGGATGCAAGTAGCGCTTCAATCTGTACTTTCTCTTCAGAAAGCTTTCCATGCTCTTTGCTGATTTCGAATTCTTCAAGCTTGGCAAGAGAGCGCAGGCGCATGTTGAGGATTGATTCAACTTGCAGCTCAGTGAGCTCATATTTGGCAATCAGTTTTTTCTTCGGCTCATCCTCAAACCGGATAATGCGGATTACCTCGTCAATGTTGAGATAGGCAATCAGCAGGCCATCGAGAATTTCCAGCCGCCGTTCAATCTGCGCCAAACGATAGCGAGAGCGGCGAACCAGAACATCACGGCGATGATCAAGCCATTCGCGCAAGACATCCCGCAAGCTCATCACCTTCGGCACTTTGCCGCCGGAGAGCACGTTCATGTTCAGCGAGATGCGGGTCTCCAACTCGGTCAGTTTGTATAGGGACTCCATCAGAATTTCAGGATCTACCGCACGAGATTTGGGCTCCAGGACAACTCGAACCTCTTCTGCCGACTCGTCACGAATGTCCCCAAGAAGCGGTAATCTGCGGTTGAGCATCAACTCGGCAATTTTTTCAATCAGGCGGGATTTTTGAACCTGATACGGGATTTCGTCGACAATTATCTGATAGCCGCCGCGTCCGGTATCTTCCTTTCCCCAATTTGCGCGAACGCGGAAAGATCCCCTGCCCGATTTGTAGGCTTCCAATATCGTGGATTGGTCATCTACGATTACACCACCTGTCGGGAAATCCGGCCCTTGAACATAACTCACCAGCTTGTCCATGCCGGCATTTGGAAACTTGATCAGGTGGATAGCTGCATCACACAACTCCGCTGCGTTGTGAGGCGGAATGTTGGTAGCCATGCCAACCGCGATGCCGGAGGAGCCGTTTGCCAACAGGTTTGGAAAGGCACCTGGAAGAACTACCGGCTCGTTTTCTTCCTCATTGTAATTCAGCCGAAAATCGACTGCATCTTCGTCAATACCTTCCAGCAGTAAAGTCGCAACTTCCGTCAATCGGGCTTCGGTGTAACGATAAGCAGCGGCGTTATCACCATCGATGTTACCGAAGTTACCCTGTCCATCTACCAGCGGATAGCGCTGGGCAAAATCCTGCGCCAAGCGAACCAACGCATCATAAATCGCCTGATCACCATGAGGATGAAAATTACCCATGACATCGCCAACAATTTTGGCGCATTTTTTGAACGTTTCATTGGGATTGAGTCTGAGCTGACGCATCACGTACAAGATGCGCCTGTGAACCGGCTTCAGGCCATCGCGCACGTCAGGAAGCGCACGACCCATGATCGTGGACAGCGCATAAGCCAGGTAGCGTTCCTCAAGGGCGGACTTAAGATCCACGCCCTCAATATTGCCGCCTCCAGATGATGGTGGAATCAGGTTTTTTCCCATGCCTATCGGTTACCGAATGGTGCGATTCGCTGCAAGCGAATGTTGCAAATTTCAAATCAATTATCGATCATTGCTGTGACTTCAATTTCAATCACCATACTCTCATATACCAGACCCGGAACCGGAATGCCGGTCGTTGCAGGGCCAGGTTCTGTGTAAGAACCGGATCGGATAAGCAGATTTTGATGAAGTTCATCGGCTGAAGCACTACCCTGATAGAAGGTTGTTACCTTGACCACATCATCAAGCGTTGCACCAAATTCTGCCAACACTTTGGCAATGTTGTCCATTGCAGTTCGCGTTTGCGCAACCATGTTGTTCGGGTCCATGACATTCGCTTTGCTATCTAGTGACACCTGTCCACCCAGATGGATTATTTTCCCGCACTTGTTACCGTGTTTATAAGGAAGCGGTGTCGTCCAGTCCCAATGGCCTTCGGGCCATGCATACTGTTTTTCCAGACGATCTCCATCTGTTCCCCGCATCGCGATTACGGAAATTTTGGTCATCAGTCCCGATTGCGGGAAAGAAGGAACGGGAATCCCTGTTGCCGCAGGTCCTGGATCAGGAAAATATTTGGCGCGAATGGCAGCCGGTTTTTCCCATTCTTCAGCGTTGCCCTTTCCGCAATAAAATACATTCAACTTCAAGACATCGCCCATGTCTGCGCCCACCGCTGCAAGTATATTGGTGAGTTGATCCATCATGATGGAACTTTGTTTGACTATGTCACTTGCAGCAATGACTTCGCCTTTATCGTTCATTGCCGAAACATCGCCGGTAAAGATCATCTCGCCACAACGCACGACATGGGAAAATTCAGTTGGCAGTTTTGGCATTCCGGCTAAATGAAAACATTGTCGCTCAAGTCGCGAACCATCCTCACTACGCATGGCAATCGCCTCGATTTCCAACATCATGCCAGGATAGCAAAGCTCTCCCAGGCAAATGGTGCTGATTGCCGGACAGGCTTTGCTTCCAACACGCTCAGCAATTTGTTGCAACAACTCCTGTTCATCAGTTTCATCGCCAACAAAATAGGCAATGAATTTCACAACATCCTCAAAGTCTGCGCCTAACTCCTTGAGCAGGACATCCAGATATTCGAGAACACCGGTACATTGCGATTTCAGGTTTCCCGGGTTGCGGACACTGCCCTGTGGATCGAGGTCGACCTGGCCTCCTGTGAAAATCATTTCACCCGCTCGTACGCCGTGTTTATGGGTTAAATTAACCGGCCAGTTCCAGTGATTTTCGGGGAAGCTGTATTGCCTTTTCATGTGGGTTACCAACCGCCGCCACCGCCGCCACCTCCACCGCCGCCGGAAAATCCTCCACCGCCGGAAAAGCCGGAGGAAGAAGATTTCGGTGCGGGCATGGCATCGGCAAAACTTGACTGAATGCTGTCGGATATATCCCGCATGGATTCACCAATATTATCCGGGCGGAAATTATCTCCCCGGTACCATCCAGGAGACCAGTTTGATGCAATCGCGCCAGCAGCAATTGCTGTTGCCAACCAAGCCTCAAATGCCTTGGACCAAGGCTTTTCAACCCCAAGTGCAACGGCATAGGGCAAAAGTGTCTCATAGTGCTGCGGAGACATCTCCGGAGCGCCACGGATGTTCATCCGGTCCTTTTCAGCCAGATTGAGATACTGTTTCAATCCCTCAATGCCATCCATCAGCTTTTGGCCAGTTGGCGTCGGCGCACCCATCAGGAAAAAGAATACAACATTGAGCATAATAATTCCGAGAAAGACACTCATCAGCATTGCGTTTGGGATATTTCCAAACAACGCTGCGAGAACCGGCAAGAAGCCCGAAGAAAATACAAACCCGAACACAGTCGCGAACAGGACGCTGAAAATTTTGACGATCAAAGATCTTCCACGCGAAAAGAAGCGTCCAATGTGAAACAGAAAGATGCCTGCAAATATGCCGAAAAAAGTCATTGTAACGACGAAGCCGATAGTTTCTTCTGTCACTCCGCCAAAAAACAGGGTTGTGACGATTACAAGCAACGACAAAAACACGCCAAACACAATAACACCTGTATTTCGGACGTAGTAGTCCGAACGATGCTCTTGCTCCATTGCTGATGAAAACTCGTTTTGCAGCTTCTTGACCTTGCTGCCATGATCTTTTGAGATAACCAGATCGCCATGGTATCGATTAACAATCTTGAATACGGCACGCTCCCCTACCGGCAACTTACCTTCCGGCGCTACGTTGGTAGCCTTGATCCTCAAATCACCGGAAAGATTTTCGAGCGTCACCAAACCTTTCACAGCAAGATTGAGGATTGCAGCGGACATGGCATCCCAGCCTTTGCCGCTCAGACCTTTTTTGTAAATATAGTTTGTCAACGCCGGAGAAATTCCATCCGGCGCATCCCATCGCGGAACCAGGACGCCCTTGGGCGGGTCACGGCCAATCCGGTTCCAGTTGTAAGTATAGTAAATTCCGGCAACGAAGAGCCCGCCAAAAGCAATAATTTCAGCCAGATAATCAAGAAACGTCCAGTACAGCAACTGACGGGAAGAAGGTGTTGCAACAATACCCTTGGGAAACTTTACACCAACCGTCATACCCTCATATGACGCAAGGGTTTTGCTGGTGGTAAAGCGGACACTATTACCACCATCAATCAATTTTGAAGTGGCATCCTGTGCCGTTGACTTGTATTTCCCGGTATAGGCAACCACGCCGGTTGCCATCGCCTCTTTCGGCAATGTGACAACAGCAGTTGCAATTTCAATCGGAAACGCCCAACCGTTACCGGTTACGTTCCAGAACAATTCATCATGGTTTTCAAAAAACCGGATCTGTCGTCCTGATCGATAGATAATCTCATACGTGTATTGGCCTGTAGACAAAAACACGTCACGATCGCCGATAAAGATGCGGAGATTTTTCTGAGTCTTCTCAGTGTGATAGGGCTCTTCCTTACCATCCCGCTTTACCGACACAATCTCAAAGGTAACCTTGCGGATTTTGCCATTCCGGTCTTCAAACGTCCGAATTAAATCGCGGTATATGCCACGCCTTATCTGACGGCCTTCCGCTTTTACCGTGATGATTTCTGTAACGTGTAACCCGCCATCAGGCTCAATCTTGATAATTGATTCAAACCGGCGGATAGTTTCAGCTGCGAGAACCTGACTGGCAAAGGAGAAAATCATGACAACCGAGACCAGAATGACTGCCAAGCAGCCACGTAAAGCAATTGTCCTTCGGTGGTCACTCATGAATGCATCCAACTGCATCAATTATCAAAACTGACCGTCGGCACTTCGCGCTCACGCGCATCTGCAATCTCAAAATATTCAGCCTGATGAAATCCGAATGTGCTGGCCACCAAGTTTGAAGGGAAACTTTCAACCCTCACATTAAGTGCTCTAGCCGCACCATTGTAGTACCGCCTTGCCATCTGAATTTCGTTTTCTGTTTCCTCAAGCGAATCTTGCAGATCCTTGAAATTTTCATTGGCTTTCAGATCCGGATAGTCTTCTGCAACCGCAAACAGTTTTCCCAGTGCCTGGGACAGCATTCCTTCTGCTGCTGCTCTTCCCGCGATATCTCCTGATGGAACTGCCTGTGCTCTTGTCCGCATTTCGGTAACTTCGCGAAGTGCATCTTTTTCATGCTTGGCGTATCCCTTCACCGTCTTGATCAGATTGGGAATGAGGTCAGCGCGACGTTTCAATTGCACATCAATGCCGCTCCAGGCTTCACGAACCATTTGGCGAGCGCGTACCAGTGCGTTGTAAACAATAATCGCAAACAGGGCGATTGCAGCAAGAATGCCAATACCGATCATATCCATGGGCTAGCCTCCGGGAATCAATTGCGCAACGAAGAATAGCCCATGAATGGCCAAGTGCCTAATCTGTGGTTATGTCAAATCCGGCTTTCATCTTGGGATGAAATCGACAGAAATATTCACCAGAAGAATGTTCTGTAATTTCCACTGTAGCGCTTTCACCCTTGTTGAGTTTACCTGTATCCCAGCTCTTGTCATCGGCAGTTGCGGTATGTGGCGCAATATCATCGTTAAAAAAGTGGATTTGATCGCCAATTTTAACCTGCAACGTTTCTGGCATGAATTTGAACTGCTTGATGCGGACTTCATGAATAGCAGGTTCTGCAGCAACCGGTGAATAGGCTGCTATGGCGGCTAACGCCGCCATAAAGCCCAAGACAGTTTGTCTTTTTGTGATTTTCATCATCGTCAATTCAGCGATTTGACCATCATTTCGGCATGTCCTTCATGGACCTTGAAAATCTCCAGACCTGCCTTGAAAAGATCTTTGACTTCAGCGTTTTCAATGTTCGGTATGAAGGTATTTTCAACCAGATCATTAACAGCCTTGTGGTAGGCAAGCTCGTTTTCAGCATAACGCTTGTCGAACTCAGCACCGGCCAATCCATTAAGTTCAGATGCTATTGTATCTGCATCGCTGTTTAATTTTTGACTTAAAAAATTGTCCTGAGCTTCAGCGCCCAATTTTGCCAGCAAGGCAAGCGCCTGTTCATTTACCGCTTCATGATCGCGAATCATGGTTTGCGCAAACTCCCGCACCTTGGTGTCGTTCGATTTTTCAAGAGCGATCTTGGCGTAGCGAATATCGATGTTATCCGCTGTATAGGCAACATGAGCAATTTCAAGATCATTCAGTTCTGCCGGGGATTGGGCAAATACGCTTGTTACACCCAGTACAAGTGATGCGACTGCAGTAATTATAATCTTCTTCATTTTGGTTTCCATTCTCATCTGTATTTTTGTTGAAGTGAACGGTCGGCAATTCGATTAGCGACCACAATTACTATTTCTGCTCTTTTACCTGAGATTTGAATGATCAAAATAACGTATAAATTGATCAATCGTCCGACTTATTGGACCAGTGTCAAATTTAATGATAGAATGAAGCGACAATCAGGAATGCATCAAATGGACCTACTCAGCGACATACTTTCAGTGTTGGAATTGAAAGGGACGTTGTATTTTCGCACTTCGTTTACTTCCCCCTGGAGTATCCGGGTGCCAGCATTTGAAAATGTTGCCCGCTTTCATTTTGCGCACAAAGGCCGGTGCTATGTTCGAATAGACAATGTTGAAGAACCGGTTCTTTTGGATCAGGGCGATCTCGTAATTATCACGCGGGGAGAAAGTCATGTTCTATACTGCGATCCAGTCACAGCAGACAATCCAACACACCTAGATGAGGTTGTTGAAAAATCCGGATTCGATGGAAGCGGCACCCTTGTCTACGGAGAATTTGGTATGGACCATGAAACCCAACTGGTTTGCGGTCATTTTTCATTTAATGAAGAAGCAAGTCATCCGGTAATCGATCAACTTCCATCGCACATTCATGTGCCGAGTTTTAGCCCCGGGTCGAGCGACTGGCTTGAATCAACATTGAAAATAATAGGTGCTGAAGCCGGGCGTCACGGGATGGGTGGTGACCTGATCGCGCTTAAGCTCTCGGAGATAATTTTCGCGCAGGCTCTACGAATTTACCTTAACGAGAAGGGGCGCACTCTTCCGGTTTTTGCCGGATTCGCAGATCCAAAACTTTCTCGTGCACTGGATGCCATTCACAACAATCCTGCACAAAACTGGACTTTGGATGAATTGGCAAAAATTGCAGGAATGTCACGCACTACTTTCGCCCAGCGATTTTCAAACCAGATTACGCTAACGCCAATGAATTATTTGTCTCTTTGGAGAATGCAAAAGGCCAGAAAAATTCTCACTGACACAAAGCTGCCTGTAATCGAAGTTGCTTTAAAATCGGGATACAGTTCGGAAGCTGCGTTTAGCCGTGTTTTCAAGCGGTTTTTTGATCTGCCACCAGCAAGCTACAGAACGCTCCAGCAGCAATTGGATGCGGCTGAATAATCTTTATAGGAATGCCCGTTTCAGGAATTTTTCAACAGCCCGTGTAACCTCGGCGCTGGTGCCTATTTTTGAGGCAATTGAGCCATGTGAGTAGCGTTTGCCATCAAACAAGGAAACCCGGACACCTTTTGCTTTTAATTCAGCAGCAAATCCACGGGCGAGTATTTTTCTACGCTCATAATTTGAGCCGGAGTACATGATCAGAAAAGGTGGCAGCTTTCTGCTACCTTGCCTGACGTAGGTTACTGGAGACCATTTGATCCAGTTTTGCGGATTGGTGCCGAATGCAGCCAGGTACACGTGAGGAAGGTCGCCGCGCATTCCGCCGTAGGCTACCATATCGTATGCCTGCACATCATTGGCAATTACCCCGCGCAGTTTGCCGCCAAGACCCTTTGCGGCAACCATTGAAACGAGGTGCGATCCGGCTGAATGTCCCATGATTACGATTTTTTTGGAATTGCCTCCGTAACGGGAAATATTGCTGCGCACCCAATTGATGGCTCTTACGACATCGCGAACCTGGCCGTCGATATTGGTTCGGGGAACAGGACGATAGTCAATCGATACCAACATCCAGCCGCGAGAAATGGCAAACTTGTCCAAATCGTAAAATTTGTCTCGCGTACCTTTGATCCAACCACCGCCGTGAACATACAACAACACGGGTGCCTTCTTGCCGGGTTTGAAAAATCCCTGGGGCTTCACAGAATTCGGCGCATGGATATCAATGTACTGCCCGCCGCCAACCGGCACCGCCCTTGAAACAATTTGCGCACTCGCTGGCCAAACGAATGCCAAAAAGAATATGGCACACAGTACATTTCGAAAGGCAATTATTGAATAATGCATGGCAGTCAACTGATCCGGTATCAGGTTCCGTTTCTATTTGCCAAATCTTGCAGAAAATACAAGCCTTCGGTTGTTGCCACACGAATTGGTTCAGAATTTGATTCAACAAATACAAACTCAATTATTGAGTCTTTTCCGAATGTTAGTCTTTTTCTTTCGCTTTTGGATTCAAGCGAAGGCCGAGATCTGCGAGCTGTGTCATGTCAACTGAACCCGGCGCGCCCATCAACAGATCCATCGCCTGCTGGTTCATCGGGAACATCGTGATTTCACGCAGGTTTTTTGCACCTAGCAGCAACATGACGATCCGGTCTACGCCTGCAGCCATTCCGCCGTGCGGTGGCGCACCATACTGGAAAGCGCGGTATAGACCGCCAAAACGTTCTTCAACTTCTTGTCTGTCGAAACCTGCAATTTCGAATGCCTTCACCATTGTGTCTGGCAGATGGTTGCGGATACCTCCAGATGCAATCTCAAAACCGTTGCATACCAAGTCGTACTGCCAGGCCTTCAGGTTGAGCAAGGCATCTTCGCCTTCTGCCTGAGCTTTATCCAACGCTTCCCTGCCACCCTGCGGCATGGAAAACGGGTTGTGAGAAAATTCGATCTTCTTTGCGTCTTCATCCCACTCATAGAATGGAAAATCCACAATCCAGCACAATTCAAACCGGTCACGATCAAGAAGTTCAAGTTCTTCACCTGCCCGGTCGCGAGCAGCACCCGCAAAGCTTGCAAATTTCTTTGGATCACCGGCTGCGAAGAAACAGGCATCTCCCGGTTCCAATCCAAGTTGCGTGCGGATGGCTTCGGTGCGTTCCTCGCCAATATTTTTGGCGACTGGACCCGCACCTTCAATTTTGCCGCCGTCCTCACGCCAGAAGATATAACCAAGTCCTGGCTGCCCCTCTCCTTGCGCCCATGAATTCATGCGATCGCAAAAAGCTCTTGATCCACCGGTCTTGGCAGGAATGGCCCAAACCTGATTTTTTGGGTTCGCATCAAGGATACCTGCAAACACTTTAAAGCCCGAACCGCGGAAATGCTCAGACACATCTTCCATCTCGATCGGATTGCGCAAGTCTGGCTTGTCTGTGCCGTATTTGCGAATTGACTCATCATATGGAATTCTCCTGAATTCCTGAGTTACCGGTTTTCCTTCAGCGAACTCCTCAAACACGGATTTCAAAACCGGTTCCATCGCGCTGAGCACATCATCCTGCTCAACGAAGCTCATTTCCAGATCGAGTTGATAAAATTCACCCGGCAGGCGGTCTGCGCGAGGATCTTCATCACGAAAGCAGGGAGCAATTTGAAAATATTTGTCAAAGCCCGACATCATGATCAGCTGTTTGTATTGCTGTGGAGCCTGCGGCAATGCATAGAATTGTCCATGATGCAGCCTACTTGGTACGAGGAAATCCCGCGCACCTTCAGGTGATGACGCCGTCAGGATGGGAGTCGAAAACTCGTTGAAACCCGCTTCATTCATTGTTCTGCGCATTGAGGCAGTAATCCGCGTGCGCTGCATGATATTGTTGTGAAGCGTTTCACGTCGCAAATCCAGGAACCGGTATCTTAAACGGATGTCTTCGGGATAATCTGGTTCACCAAATACCGGTAACGGCAGTTCATCGGCCTGCGACAGTACTTCAATTTCTGTTGCAAATATCTCGATTTCACCAGTTGGCAAATTCAGGTTTACTGTATCCTCGCTTCTTTCCTTTACGGTTCCGTCCACACGGATAACCCATTCACCCCGAACAGCTTCCGCAACCGAAAACGCAGGTGAATCCGGATCTGCAACAATTTGGGTCATGCCATAGTGGTCGCGCAGATCGATAAACAAAATACCGCCATGGTCACGAACGCGATGAACCCATCCAGAAAGGCGACAATTGCCGCCTACATCAGATTTGCGCAAAGCCTCACATGTGTGGCTACGGTAACGGTGCATATTCTTTTCCCGGGTGAATTCTTGCAGGCTTTATGGACCGGCAATCAAGCTTGAATCTATTCGGCGCGACAAACCATGTCCGGGAGGTTTTTGTCAAGCCGCCAGAAGGAACATTCGCCGATCAATTATTGGCACAAGAATGCGGGGAGTTTTGCACATTGCTGCATTTCCGCCCTGTACAAAACAAAAATTTACGCCTAACGGGGAGACAAAACCCATTGGTTTGGAGTATAAAACAGGCATGAAGATCATAACGACAACAAAAGATCTGTCTGATCACTGCAAGACATTTTCATCCTGTCCCTTTGTTACCGTCGACACAGAATTCCTTCGCGAAACCACATTCTGGCCAAAGCTCTGTCTGGTCCAGATGGCTTGTGCGCATGATGAATGCATAATTGATGTGCTCGCTGATGGGCTGGACCTGTCGCCATTGTGGGAATTGATGGCAAACGAAAATGTGGTGAAAGTATTTCACGCGGCTCGGCAGGATATCGAAATCGTATTTCATCTATCGGGCAAAATTCCGCATCCGGTGTTTGATACACAGGTCGCTGCAATGGTTTGTGGTTTTGGAGACTCCATTTCCTACGATCAACTGGTTTACAAGATTTCAGGTGAACGGCTTGATAAGTCATCGCGTTTTACAGACTGGGCCCGCAGGCCGCTGAACGACAAGCAACTGACTTACGCACTCGCCGATGTGACCCATTTGCGTGATGTATACCTGTCCTTGAAAGCAAATCTGGAAGAGCAGGACCGCGCCCATTGGCTAACCGAGGAAATGGACATTCTAACCTCACTTGAAACGTATGACATGCCACCGGAAAATGCATGGCAACGGCTGAAAATGCGGGCCAAAAAACCACGTGAACTTGCTGTTTTAAAATCTGTAGCGGAATGGCGTGAAGTTACTGCCAGAAAATGCAATGTCCCACGTGGCAGGGTAATCAAGGATGATGCCATATACGAGGTTTGCGCACAGCAACCCCAAACCATGAAACATCTCGGTTCACTAAGATGCATGTCTCGTGGCTTTGACAAAAACCGTTACGCCGAGGGACTGCTCGAAGCAGTCTCCACGGCAATGGAAATTTCAAAAGAGCAATTGCCGATAATCCCTCGCCCCAAACAGGCACCAGAAGGAACCGGTGCTGCAACCGAGATGCTGAAAGTGCTCCTGAAAATGGTGTCTGAGCAAAATGGTGTTGCCGCGAAAGTTATTGCGACGGTAGATGAGCTTGAAAAAATCGCAGCAGATGACAATGCAGATGTGGCTGCGATGAAAGGTTGGCGGCGCGAGTTATTCGGGTCTCACGCGCTTGATCTGAAACAAGGGCGCACCGCGATCGGTTTTTGTGGAAAGTCGGTCAGGCTCATGTCTGTTGATTGTCGGGAAAAATCCAATTACGCAAAAATCGCGGCCGAATAATCATTTCCCGGGCATCCCGGCTTTACGCAATCCTTCCAGGTAGGGATCGAGACCATCGGGAAATTTCGTCGGCAATACGCGGGCAATGTAGTCAAGGCTGAGATCGGGTTTTTCATTCATCGCGTCAGCCATGCAAGCTTTGGCTTCTTCCATTTCATCCATTTGAGCCAATCCGGCGGCAAGGACCGCGTGAGGCCAGTAACTTGTAGATCGGGGATTTTGCTTGGTTACACGAGCCCAATGGACACCTTCTTCATATTCCTTCGCCAGTATGCAGGCGAGGCCATGAACAACCGTTGAGGCCCAATGAATTGGATCGCGCGGACTTAAGCGCTCGGATTGAAGACATGAAGCCTTTGCTTCATCAAGCTTACCAGACAATGTGAATGTCATTCCCAAACCATGGTAGGCTTGGGCGTGACTGGGATTAATCCGAATAGCTGCTTCAAGCGCTGCAATTGACTCATCATGCCGCCCCTGCATCATGTGAATTCTGCCAATTGCGAAATGGGCTACCGGTTCTTGATCATCGGCTTTTAAAGCGCGTTCGGCTGCATTCAATCCCATTTCCAGTTCTGCGATGTCATCATCAGAGCAACCAAGAACCACACGCTGATAATGGGTGTAGGATGTGTATGCATGCGCCAGGGCAAAATTGGGGTCCAGTTCGGTTGCCTGCTGCAGATAGGTAAAACCCTTGTCGAGTTCTTCTGGCAAATATTTCCACATGTGCCAAACACCGTGCTGATAGCTTTCCCAGGCATCCATATTCTCGGGTTGTTTGGCCACTGCCCGTTGGCGCTCGGCGGCGGAAAGTTCCGGTTCAATTGCACCGGCAATCGTCATGACAATTTCATCCTGAAGATCGAAGATATCCGCCAGTTCACGGTCAAAACGCTCCGCCCAAACGTGATTTCCGCTTGCCGCTTCAATCAACTGCACCGTCACACGAACCCGATTTCCGGCTTTCCTAACGCTACCCTCAAGTACATATCGCACACCAAGCTCTTCACCGACCTGTTTTATGTCAACGGCTTGCCCTTTATAAGTGAAGGTCGAGTTCCGCGCGATGACAAAGAACCATCGAATTTTGGAAAGCGCAGTGATCAAGTCTTCAGACAAACCATCCGCCAGGAAATCCTGTTCTGGATCATTCGACATGTTGTCAAAGGGCAGAACGGCGATGGACGGCTTTTCAGGAACCGGAAGTTTGTCACCAGCTTGAATGTCATGCCGCAAAACATTTTCGCCCAATGCAATTTTGTAAGCTGAAATAGGGTCAGTAACATTTTTTACAGTGCAGTCACCCATGCTTTCAAAATCAACCGAAACCTTGTTTTTTGCCTCTTGATATACCTTGTCTGAAACGCAAACCCCGCCAGGATCAGCCAATCCCTCCAGACGTGACGCGATATTAATCCCGTCACCATAAAGATCATCGCCCTCGACGATAACGTCTCCCAAATTCAAACCTATCCGGAATTGAAGATCAGCCTGTTCAGGATTCTGTCGTTCTTTCATTCCATTTTGGATTGCTACAGCACAATTGACGGAATCGAGTACGCTTGCAAACTCCACGAGTATCCCATCGCCCATTAACTTGATCACCCGATCATTGTGTTCAGAAATTGTGGGCTCGATAAATTCGGTACGGTGTGCTTTCAGCAGATTTAGCGTGCCGACTTCATCTTGTTCCATCAGTCGGGTAAAGCCAACGACATCAGCTGCAAGTATCGCCGCCAGACGTCGCTTCATTTTGGAAATCCCTCCCAACTCCAAACTCAAGAGAGACCATATCGCACATGCGTAATTTTGCGAAGAAAAAATAGTCTACCGGCGAATTGCTGGTCCCGAAAAGTAACAAGTTTCGGGCAATTCCAACTGTATTAATCATCGACAACCAATCTTATCGCAACATCGGCCTCACGCGCCAACTGCTCAACTCGAACCATCGGTCGTTCGCCGATCAGTTCCCGCAACTCAATTGGTATTGAGATTATATACTCTTTCTTGGTTTCCTGCTTGAATTTTAAGCTCGGCAATATCCCCGAAACACTTGCAGAAAACATGAACAACATTCTTTGAAAGGCCGCGGTGAGACGGGCGCGCGCAATTAATCTGGGCGTGGCAAGATTTTTAATTTTCGGCGGCAGGGATTTTTCACCAAATCCCTGATAGCGATGGAAAGCTGCCAATGTCAAATACGCTCTACCGCTGTGGTCAATACCACCAAATCCGGCATTGAGAATAATGCCGATTGTTTGTTCTGCACGGAAATCGGAATTTGATCGCCATGCAATATCTGAAAGATAACAAGAAGCAATCCGGTACCGCCGTTCATCTTCAGTTTCATCTAATTCGAGATTTTTGAAGGCAGTGGTGGTCCACTGGGCCAATTCCTTAGCGTATTTGGGAGACCGGGATCGCAAGATTGAGAGAGTTTTCGCGGCCTCGATCAGGCTATCCTTGTTTCGCTCTTCTTTACTCAATAGCGAATACAGAAATCCCTCCCGTACCCCCATTTGGGACATGGCCACTTCTTCAACTTTAAGCTTGGTCAATACTGATGCCAAAACAGCAGCACCTTCCGGGATAAGCATCTCGCGATTTTTTGATATTTCGCCAACTCCCCTCAGATCCGCAATTCCGGATTTTGCAACTTTTTTGCAAAAGCGAATGTATTTTTTCGCGTCCACTCGATAGTCGTGAATAATATCGCAAGGATAACGTGTCTGAATCATGTGCAACCGGGCGAGCGACCGCCAAGTCCCGCCAACAGCATAAAAGGTTCGGGATTTGTCAGGCCAATTTATCTTCAATCCCTTGAGTGCCTTTGCGATAAGCTTGTCCCTGGTTCCTGCATCACCCTCCGAAAGTACATTGAGATGCAGCGCTCCAAGCGGGAAAGTCATTCCGTTTGCATCGGATTTGTCGACCGTTGCCAGCTCCAAAGATCCGCCGCCCAAATCACCAACTATTCCAGATGGTTTGTGAAATCCGCTTTTTATCCCGTAAGCGGCAAATTCCGCTTCCGCTTCACCAGTCAGTATATTAACCGGCAAGCCAAACATTTTTTCAATCTTTTGCGTGAATTCCTTACCATTCCTGGCTTCGCGAACCGCAGCGGTCGCCAACAGATGTGTCTCTTCGGCTCCAGCATGAATGGCCAGGGCCCTGAACCGTTTCAAAGCCGAGAAAGTTCGCTCCACAGCCTCAGGCTCAAGACTGCCGGTCTCGGTTACACCCTTGCCTAGCCCACATTGAACTTTTTCATTTAACAAGATTGCCGGTGATCGTGTCAGGCTTTCATAAATTACCTGCCGTACGGAATTCGACCCTATGTCAACAACTGCAACTGTAGAAGCGTTTGCCATTCGCCCTCTCGCGATGCTAATTTTCTCAACTGGTTTCGGCTTCTTCTTCCGCCAGTTTTGCATCAGGTTCATCGTTCGCAGCCTCCGGTTCATGGCCGAGCATCATTTGATCCTGGACATTAAACGATTCGTTTTCGGGCGGGGCAGGAAATCTCCTTGAGGTTCCGTTTGGCAAAATTTCCCAACTCTTATCAGTATCCCGAAAATTTTCCTGCATGATTTCCCTGAGTACGCGATCACGAACTGACGGTTCATCAATGCGCACCATCGTCTCAATACGCCGATCAAGGTTTCGGGGCATAAGGTCAGAAGATCCCATATAGACAATGCACTGGTTTGACGGGAGTTCGGCACCATTCCCAAAACAGAGTATTCGGCTGTGCTCCAGGAATCGACCAATGATGGATTTAACGGTTATGTTTTCCGACATGCCGTGTACGTTTGGCCTCAAGCAACAAATACCGCGAATAACCAACTCGATTTTAACACCGGCCTGGCTTGCGCGGTAAAATGCATCAATAATTTCCGGATCGACCAGCGAGTTCATCTTTGCCCATATGTGACCTGCATTGCCGCTACTCACCTGCTCCATCTCGGAATTGATCAAGTTTAATATGGTCGATCGGAGGGCTATAGGCGATATTGCGAGGCAGTCAAGATTTTGCGGTTCAGCAAAGCCTGTAATGAAATTAAAAACCTGCGCTACCTCGTGGGCAATTTTTGGTTTGGCAGTTAGCAAGGATAAATCCGTATACAAACGCGCTGTAATGGGATGATAGTTTCCGGTGCCGATATGGACATAACTTACGTACTTGCCCTCTTCGCGTCTAACGACAAGACTAAGTTTTGAATGCGTTTTCCAGCCCACATAGCCAAACACTACCTGGACCCCGGCGCGTTCCAGATCCCTTGCCCAACGCAGGTTTGCCTCCTCGTCAAATCGTGCCTTCAATTCTACTAACGCTGTGACTGATTTTCCGGATTCTGCAGCCTCTATCAGAGCCGCAATAATCGGAGAATCGTTGGATGTGCGGTAAAGCGTCTGCTTAATGGCGACAACGTTAGGATCTTGAGCAGCCTGCATCAGAAACTGAACCACAACATCGAACGATTCATAGGGATGATGAAGAAAAATATCATGCTGAGCAATTGCCTGAAAACAATCGCCATCGTTTTTTCTGATGGATTCGGGAATTCGTGGAGAGAAAGGTTCATACTTGAGCTGCGAGCGTTCCAAGCCCACAATCGCCTGCAGATTTGTAAGCGGAATCAAGTCATTGATTGAGACTACGAATGGTGGTCTTGTTTCGAGTTTTGAAAGGACAAACTCGCGCAATGAATCTGCAATGCGGGAATCAAATTCAAGACGCACTACTGAACCTCGCCGACGACGCTTGAGTGCGGTCTCGAAGGTTAGCACCAGGTCTTCGGCTTCTTCCTCAACCTCCAGATCACTATCCCGGATGACACGAAAGTTGCCGTAACCTTCAACTTTGTATCCTGGTAACAAGAGATCCATGAAGTGCCTTGTAACTTCGTCAATAGTGACCAGTTCTGTAAGGCCAGGTTCCGACTCCGGGAGTTCTATCAGTCGACCTACACCTTCAGGCAATCGAACGAAGACTTCGGTTTTCTTGTCATCTGTTGCACGCTTCAACTCAAAGATCAGCGCGTGCCCCAAATTCGGGATGAATGGAAATGGCACAGCCAAGTCCATCGATAGCGGTGTCAACAACGGAAAAATGGTGTCAGTAAAATGACCTCGAAGCCATTCCTGCTGATCAGGTGATGCTGTCTCTGGTTTGACAATCCGGATTTGCTGGTCAGCCAATTTTTCTATCAGCGTCCCAAAGCATTTTTGTTGCTTTTGCTGCAATCGATCTACTGAATCGCCTATTGCAGTTAGTTGTTCAGCGGCGGTCAATCCATCTGCTGATTTTGCTTCAATACCCTGACGTTGTTGCGCAACCAGGCCAGCTACGCGGACCATAAAAAACTCGTCCAGATTGTTGACTGAAATGGAAAGAAAACGCAGTCGCTCAAGCAGTGGATTGGAGTGGGCGCAAGACTCATCAAGTACTCGTCGATTGAACTCCAACCAGGACAACTCACGATTCATGAAACGTCCAGGATCGGAAAACAGATCCACTTGGGATTGTTGCTGCTCCTCTGACAATAGTCCAGACAAAGGCGAATGTACGTGAGTGTTCATGGGATCAGAATAACCGATTACAATCTTAAAACACAGGTGCCCAAAGAAGATTAGGTTAACCCGTTAAATATATTAGAATTTGAGCATACCCAGTGCATGTGAAGCCATCGCCCGGGTTATTTTCGACCGGCTTGCCAACGCCTCGCGGTCAATGGTTTCGACCAATGCGGCAGCCGCTGCCAAAGACCGCTCCATTCGGGTAATACAATAATTGATCACACGGGGTTCCACCAACAATTGGCGGTCGGCAAACAACTTCACCATCACCTGTCCAAGCAGTAAATCATCGGGTTCCAAAACCTCAATTTGCTGGGCTGACTTTATTCGGGAAGCAAGATCCGGTAGGGATAATCCCCAATCCGCTGGATGTGACCTGCTGGTGATCAGACAATATCCTCCGCCTTGCCTTGTCGCATTCAGCAAATGGAACAGGCTGGTTTCATCCATTTCATTCGCGCAAACATCTTCCAGAAGAATATTAGTCCCATCAGCGACCTGCTGAATTGCCTGATCAGGCTCAGCAAAAAAATCTGCCGATAGGAATAATTTCGCATTCGCCAAACCTACCCATATCAAACCAAGATGGGTTTTGCCGGAGCCAAGGGGACCAACCAACAATGTAATCTGCCCGGGCCAGTCTGGCCATGCATCTATCATCGACAGTGCCGTTGCATTGGATGGGCTTTCGATTAGATCCTCGCGATCCAATGCCTCATCAACGGGCAGGTTTAATGGTATTTGCCTGGAAGTCGGTTGGCGCATCGCCGTACTCAATTACATCGGGGTTGATTTCACACGAATAACACGGGCTCATACTGTATTGCCAGTGGCGACTTTCCTAATGGCTCGAATTCTCACTATCAGGTTCGCCGTTGTACAATTCACTCTTCAAATATTTTTCTAGCCCAAAGCGGGTGACAACCCCAATGGATGCCGCAGCAGGGACGGCAACCAGCATTCCGGTAAATCCAAATAACGAACCGAACGCAAACAAAGCGAACATCAGCCAAACAGGATGCAATCCAACTTTTTCGCCGACCAGTTTCGGTTGCAGAATGTTGCCTTCAAAGAACTGACCGATACCAAACACGGCGGCAACAAGGACAACCGGAATCCATTCCGGCCAGAACTGGACAAGAGCCACGCTGATCGACAGCAAGAAACCGAGAACCGATCCAACATAGGGAATAAAAGATACGAAACCTGCGAACAGGCCGATCAACAGACCGAAGTTCAATCCAAGTAACGTGAGACTGATCGCGTAAAATACTCCAAGTATGATACATACGGTACCTTGGCCACGCACGAAACCTGCAACAGCGGTGTCAATTCCTGCGCAAATCTCGTGAATTGAATCCCTGTGTTCGCGGGGAAGCAATTCGTCAACCCGCTCGACCATGTGATCCCAATCATAAAGGAGGTAAAACGCAACTACTGGTGTTACGATTAAAAGTGAAACCACGCTGACAATCGATTTGCCGGAATCCCAAATTTGCTGGATGACGGTAGTAAGCCACCCGGTTCCCTGTTTCATCAATCCATTGATGCTTTCCTGCAGGGATTTGCCTTCTATGCCTATGAAGTCCCGAAGCCACGTACTTTCTGTCGAGGCAATCAAAGATTGAAGTTGGCTGACCAAATCCGGCAATCGTTCCAGGAATCCGGCAATCTGACTGGCCAGAATTGGAGCCAGGATCATAAGTGCGAGCACAAATACGATTATGAACAATAACAGTATAGTCGATGTTGCAATCATTCTACTGAATCCCATTGCCTCCAAACGGTCAGCAACCGGATCAAGGAAATAGGCCAGAGCCATTCCGGCTACGAACGGGAGCAATATGCCACTGAAGAGCCAAAGAAAGCCGCAAAAAATCAAGAATGCCAGCGCCCAAAAAATAATCTGGCGCCGGGCACGCAGTGCAAAACTATCGCTCATTGTCCCCTCCCATGGGCTATCAACTTGTGTTAGACGAGAGACTCAACCGGCAACCTAACAGAAACCGCACAACAAGTTCCAGCATTTGGCAGACAATCCAGTATGAATTCCGATAATCCTGAAAAATCAAACAGTCTTCGCTATTCCGATGCAGGTGTTGATATAGACGCAGGAAACGCGTTTGTTGAGGCAATCAAACCGGCAGTCAAGTCTACCATCAGACCGGGATCGAACCCTGAAATTGGCGGATTTGGAGGTCTCTTTGACCTCAAAGCGGCCGGGTACAGGGATCCAGTCCTTGTTGCTACCAATGATGGGGTAGGAACCAAACTGAAAATTGCGATCGATGCCGGGATACATTCCACGGTTGGTATCGATTTGGTAGCAATGTGCGTCAATGACTTGGTAGTCCAAGGAGCCGAACCGCTATTCTTTCTCGATTACCTGGCAACCGGGAAGCTCGATATCGAGGCTGGCAAACAAATCGTCGAAGGGATTGCTGAAGGATGCCGACAGGCAGGTGCCGCGCTAATCGGCGGCGAGACAGCAGAAATGCCCGGAATGTATCATGGCTCGGACTATGATCTGGCAGGTTTTGCGGTAGGAGCGGTTGAGCGAAACAACATATTGCCGTCAAGTAATATCAAAGACGGTGATGTGCTGTTGGGTTTGGCATCATCCGGCCTTCACTCAAACGGATTTTCTCTTGTGCGCAGGGTTTGCGAAATTGAAGGGCTGGATTGGGCTTCACCGGCACCTTTTGTCAATCATGTCTCATTGGGTGAAGCCTTGCTGGAGCCAACCCGAATTTATGTCCGCCCTCTACTTTCTGCCATTCGCAAGACGGGTGCCATTAAGGCAATGGCGCACATTACAGGTGGCGGTTTTACAGAAAACATTCCCCGTGTTTTACCCGAAGGAATTGGCGCATCCATCGATCTGGATGAAATCACTCCGCCATCAGTATTCGGCTGGATTTCCAAAGCCGGCGGTGTTGAATTGAATGAAATGTTACGAACCTTCAATTGCGGTGTGGGGATGGTAGCCGTGGTTGGTACCGAACATGCAGACACCGTTGCCGAGGTATTGAGAGATGAAGGTGAAACGGTATTCTTGATTGGGCAGTTGTCTGCAGAACAATCAGAAGCAGTTGCATTCAGTGGAACTTTAAAGTGGTAGAATGCAAGCGACTGGCAATTGCCATTTCCGGGCGCGGCTCAAATATGGAAGCCATACTCCGCGCCTGCGAAGAACCCGGTTATCCTGCGGAAGTTGTACTCGTCATATCCGACAATCCGAGTGCAAAGGGCCTGGAGACAGCAGATGCCGCCGGAGTGACTACTGCTTCATTCAGGCGAGAAGATTTTAACAACCAAACTGACCATGAAGAAGCAATGGCTAAAGCGATTGAAGCGGCAAAATCTGATTTGATATGCCTCGCTGGTTTTATGCAGGTCCTGTCGGCTGAATTCACAAAGAAGTTTGAAGGGCGGATTATAAACATTCATCCAAGCCTGCTTCCCAAATACAAAGGGTTAAATACTCATGCGCGCGCCCTCGCTGACGGCGCCAAGACACATGGATGCAGCGTACATTTTGTAGACGCAACACTGGATGGGGGACCGGTTATTGCGCAAATGTCCGTTCCGATACTACCTGATGATGATGAAGAATCGCTGGCTGCTCGCGTGTTAACGGAAGAGCATCGCCTTTATCCAGAAGCAATTCGGAATATAGCTACTGGAGAAATTACATTTCCCAATAATCAGCTATAACCTTGACCTGTAAACCGTCTTGGGAAATGCTGAAACAGGTGTATGATTTGGAGTATACGATGGGCAATAAATTAGTTGTAGTACTGTTTTTTGGCATGTGCGGATTGATGCAGCTTTCAAGTGATGCAACCGCGTATTCAGGAGTGCTTGATTGCGCTTCCAGCAAAGTTTTATCAAAAGTGGTTCATCGGTTCAATCGAGCCGAAAACGAGTACTGGATCCGCGGTCACAAGATGTCATCCATCGATGGCATTCATTCCCATGCATCCGGTTCAAATTATGATTCAACGTTCTACAGGGAATATTGTCACGGTACAGCTCATTTCCAGGATGGTCGAATCCGAAAAATCCATTTTCTGATTGAAGATGGAGCCGGCTTTGCGGGATATGGCTGGAATGTAGAGTATTGTGTTCACGGGCTGGACCCCTGGTATTACTACGATGGAAATTGCCGGGTTCTGGACCCCGGTAAAAGCAAACCGTAGTAAAAATACTAAAATTTGATGCCAAGACCCAGGGTCAAACCGTGATCGGTCAGATCGATATCGGTCGAAGTTGCCCCTCCCAAAGCGAACGATTCTTTGGAGTAATCGGAAAAACCATATTCCATTCGTGCAGTGATGTTATCTCTAAGCACGGTCTCAAATCCTGCACCAGCAGTCCAACCCGTCAATATATTTGAATCGGCACCGGCAGCAGTGGATGCGTCAATGGAAGTGGCTCCCAGACCAGCGAAGCTGTAAATTATAGACCGTTCAAATGCGTATCCCATTCGACCACGCAGCGATGTATCCCACTCTTGCTTGATACTGGTGCCGCCATTGGTTTCATCAAGACCACCCAAATTTCCGGTTGCTTCAATCCCCAACAGGAAATCGTTGTTGAACTGATGGTTGTAGCCTGTATAGAGACCACCCTTTATACCCTTCCCGTCTACATCTGGACCGCCTTCAACGCCTGCCTTTATCCAGTTGTAACTTCCCTGAAGCCCTAAATAAAATCCACCCCAATCATCAGTCTGAATAATCGGTTCAGCGTTCACCTCTTCGTCAGCGGATACCAAAATGTCTGCTGCCATCGTGATTTGGGCGAATGATATTGAAAATACTGCCGCAGCAATAATGAACTTAATCTTCACTGGATATTCCTTTGAACAAGATTCAATATTTAAAGCTCCCCAGTGCATTTACATGCACTTTCATAGTCACCCCAAATTGCGGCGGGCAGTAAGTCGAAGCGTGGTATTTTGGTGGCTATTTTTTGACAATTGAGACGCCCGGTTCGGTTCTCCTGCGCCATTTCTCATCCTGGAAAGAATGTATCCTTTACTCAAAGAGGTTTTGATTTGATGCCTCCAACCCTTTTCGAAATACGAAAGCGTGCCTATATATTTGACAATCTTTTTTTCAACGCTGATTCTTAACCCATTCTGGATGCTTATATGTACGATTATGTGATCCTGGCATCCGGACTTGTTGTTCTGCTGATTGGGGGCGATTTCCTTGTCAGGGGCGCCGTCGGTCTGGCGGAACGATTTAACATCCCGCCGCTGATAATTGGTTTGACTATCGTTTCATTCGGAACTTCAGCACCGGAATTCTTTGTATCGGTTGAGGCCGCCTGGGATGGCCAGGGTGGATTGGCAGTCGGCAATGTGGTCGGCTCAAACATCGCAAATGTATTGCTTGTGCTTGGTCTGCCAGCCATCATCCTCTCCACTTCGTGCCGGGAAGAGGGTATAGGTCGCAATATCCTGGTAATGCTTGGATTATCAGCAGTCTTCATAATCATGCTGCTGAAAGGATCACTGGAACGATATGACGGACTGATCCTCATAGCACTGCTGGCCCTGTTTTTGTGGGATCAATACAAGTCAGCACTTCAAGCGCGATCATCCGTGGAGCGAGATCTTGATTACCACGAAGAAGTTCATCACATTCCCTCCTCCCTGGCCAAAAGTGCTGCCCTGGCGATTGCCGGATTGGTGATGCTGCCGATCGGAGGCAGGTTAATTGTAGTGTCAGCAACCGGTATTGCTGAATCAATGGGTGTATCCAGCGAGATTGTTGGCTTGTCCATCGTCGCAATTGGCACCTCGCTGCCTGAGTTGGCGGCATCGCTGATGGCTGTTTTCAGAGGCAAGTCATCTGTTGCACTGGGAAATATTGTCGGCTCCAACATTTTCAACATTGCAGCAATTATGGGTATCACCGCAGCGATTGTGCCAATGGAGTTCGGCCCGCACATCCTGCTTGTGGATGTATGGATTATGCTTGCATCTTCGTTGTTGCTCGGTGCGCTTGCCCATTATCACGTGGTAATTGGAAAGGTCGGAGGCATTGCAATGGTGGGATTTTATACAATGTATTTGGTTACAGTGTTTTGGTGATACCACTTTCGCTTTAACGCAAAATACTGGGAGAATTAGAACTTGACCACAAAACGCCAACGAACAGCCCTTGTAACCGGCGGAGCGCGTCGAATTGGTGAGGCTATCGTTCGCGACTTGGCGGCCAATGGCTTTAAAATCTGTTTCAGTTTTGCAGGATCAGATGACTGCGCAGATTTGCTTGTGGAAAAACTCAATACCAATGGCGTTGTTGTGTGTGCAATCGAAGCAGATCTGACTGAGGCTGCCCAATGCAAGAACCTGTTTGATGAAGCTGTAAGGGCCGTTGGCACCATTGATCTTCTGGTAAACAACGCCTCTATCTTTGAACCTGATAGTGCCTATAAATTCAACGAGGAACTATGGGACAAACATTTTGCCATCCATACCAAGGCACCGGCAATATTAAGCGCCGCAATGGCGGAGCAAGTGGAACTTGAGGAAGGGCTTGTTGTCAATATCATTGATCAAAGGGTATTGAGACCAAATCCAAAATTCTATTCCTATTCCCTTTCGAAATCCGCATTGTGGACAGCCACCCGTATTTCCGCACAAGCACTAGCACCACGCATACGGGTGAATGCGATCGGGCCAGGCCCAACATTGAAAAATTCACGTCAGGAGCAATCGGATTTTGACATGCAATTGGGGACTTTGCTGCTTAAGCGTGGCCCGGCACTTCGTGAGTTTGGCGAGACTATTCGCTATTTTTACAACACTCCCTCGATAACAGGACAAATGATTGCACTTGATGGCGGCCAGCATCTGGCTTGGGAAACCGCAGACGTTGCTGATGTTGTGGAATAGTGTTGATTTCGAAGACTCGAAATTGATGCAAGAATCCGGCATTCTTCTGCAATGAGCAAAATCCCACCCAAGAAACCTGATCTGGCTGCCACAACCAGGGAAAAAGGCGATTCTATCCAATGGAATGAATCGGCGCCTGCGGAGAGCGGAAAGACTGGGATCGAAGTCATTAGCGCTCACACCCGCAGACTGCCAAATTTGCCGGGTGTCTACCGCATGTTCAATGGCGACGGTGACGTGCTCTACGTTGGCAAAGCCCGAAGCCTGAAGAAGCGGGTCGCTTCTTACACCAAGATGGGTGGTCACACTAATCGCATTGCCAGAATGATCCAGCAAACAGCTCACATGGAGTTCGTTACTACCCATACAGAGACAGAGGCATTGCTGCTGGAAGCAAACCTGATCAAGCGTTTGCGGCCCCGGTTCAATGTTTTGCTAAGGGACGACAAGAGCTTTCCCTACATTGTGGTGACAGATGATCATGAGTGCCCGGGCATCTACAAACATCGCGGAGCCCGACAGAAAAAACGGGCCTATTATGGGCCATTTGCTTCGGCTGGAGCAGTAGAGCGGACCATTAACGCCATGCAGCGCGCATTTTTAATCAGAAGCTGCAGCGACTCTGTTTTTGAAAGCAGAACACGGCCTTGCCTGTTGCATCAGATCAAACGTTGTTCAGCGCCGTGCACAAACGAAGTGACAATTTCCGAGTATGCACAATATGTAGGAGAGGCCAGGCGATTTCTGTCAGGCAAGAGTTCGGCAATACAGGCAAGTCTGTCAGAACAAATGCAGGAGGCATCAGATGCGCTTGATTTCGAGCGCGCTGCCATCTACCGGGACCGACTTTCTGCCCTGTCGCATGTGCAGGCACGACAAGGGATAAATCCTCATAATACAAGTGAGGCTGATGTTTTCGCGGTATTCCAGAAAGATGGCATGACTTGCATACAGGTGTTCTTCTTCCGGACCGGACAAAACTGGGGCAATCGAGCTTATTATCCACGTGCGGACAAGAGCATGGAAGCGGGCGAAATATTGGAATCATTTTTGGGTCAGTTCTATGATGATCGCCCGTGCCCTCGTCTCATTCTGATTTCCCACAAGGGCAAGGACATCGGATTGCTGAGCGAAGCGTTTACAAGCCGTGCCGGGCACCGGGTTGAAATCTCGAAACCAAGTCGTGGAGAAAAGCGCGAGCTTGTCGATCACGCCACCTCAAATGCAAGGGAGGCTTTGGAACGAAAGCTGGTGGAGTCGTCAACCCAGGCAAAATTGATGACGGGACTTGCGGAAGCGTTTGGATTGGATCGTGTCCCCTCAAGAATAGAAGTTTACGATAATTCCCACATCATGGGCACAAACGCTGTTGGTGCAATGGTGGTTAGCGGGCCGGAAGGATTTGTCAAAAACCAGTACCGCAAGTTCAATATCAAATCGAAGGAACTGGTTCCCGGAGATGATTACGGGATGATGCGGGAAGTCTTAAATCGACGATTTTCTCGTTTGCTGAAAGAACAGGGACTGCCGGATGAAATTGCGAATGATGAGCATGATGCCGAAATTGTTGGCGTTTGGCCAAACCTTCTTTTGATTGATGGAGGACTTGGCCAAATGAATGCTGTCCATCATACGCTGGACGAACTGGGCATTGCAGACAGGGTTGATATTGTTGGCATCGCCAAGGGCCCTGACCGCGATGCAGGTCGAGAAAAATTCTTCATGCGGGGCAAGCCCTCATTCATGCTTCCAGAGCGCGACCCGGTGCTCTATTTTGTTCAACGGTTACGTGATGAGGCACACCGATTCGCGATCGGATCACATCGCGCACGGCGAAAGAAAGAGATGGTGAGAAATCCCCTCGATGAAATCCCGGGTATCGGGCCTGGTCGCAAGCGCGCGCTTTTGCATCGGTTTGGATCTGCGAAGGCTGTTGCCCGCGCGGCGGTCAATGATCTGAAGGATGTGGAAGGAATTTCCGAACAAATGGCACAG
This sequence comes from Hyphomicrobiales bacterium, assembly GCA_021775455.1. Lineage (GTDB taxonomy): Bacteria > Pseudomonadota > Alphaproteobacteria > Rhizobiales > Rhizobiaceae > JAALLB01. Next base: position 29,170 of record JAJFHU010000049.1, read on the forward strand.
GCGATTCACGATCATTTTCAGTAGTCTGCGGGTTATTCTTTGGGAAACGGCGAAAATGATTCAAAAACGGCGCGAAAGTAGTTGAATTCAAAGCAAGATTGGGTTTGTTTGTTTCCATGAAAGAGTCAGCGGCATCTGTGAATAACAAATTGTGGACCATTCCAAACATGCTGACTTACGGCCGCATTGTCGCTGTGCCCATGGTAGTGTTGTGTTTCTTTATTGAGGGTCGGTTGAGCGGTTCAGATTTTGCCAGATGGTCGGCATTGGCGATATTCATTGTAGCCAGTATCACCGATTTCTTTGACGGTTATCTGGCACGAATTTGGAAACAAGGTTCGAAATTTGGAACCATGCTGGATCCCATTGCAGACAAGCTGTTGGTTGCAGCATGTCTTCTGGTTTTGGCGGCTGATGGAACGATTGCCGGTTGGACCATTTGGGCTGCAATCATAATCCTGTGCAGAGAGATACTGGTATCCGGTCTTCGTGAATATCTTGCGGAACTAAAGGTTAGCGTGCCTGTAACACGAATTGCAAAATGGAAAACAACCATGCAGATGATTGCGATTGGTTTCCTCCTGGCAGGCCCGGCCGGCGACAAGATACTGCCATACACCACAGAAAGCGGCATCGTATTGTTATGGGCTGCTGCACTTATTACGTTGTACACTGGATACGACTATTTTCGTGCCGGGCTTCGGCATGTGGTTGGTTAGGACCTGAGCTCTGGCTGAAAATCGGGAGCAGCAAACATGAAACTTGTTTATTTTGCCTGGCTGCGCGAACGAGTTGGTTTTGGACAGGAAGAGATAGATCTTCCGCAAGAAGTCTCAACCGTCAGCGAACTGTTAAACTGGCTTAGATCTCGTGGTGAAAACTTTGAAGAGGCTTTGAAGCATCCAGAAGTGATCCGTGTTGCCATTGATCAGGTACATGAAAATGACCTTGATAAAAACATCACTTCAGCCAAGGAAATTGCCCTGTTCCCCCCAATGACCGGCGGTTAGGAATGGCCATGAAGAAGCCGGTTGTGCAAATTCAGCAGGATAATTTCGATGTTGGGCTAGAAGTCAAAAAACTCACCAACACAAGCAACAATGTTGGCGCAATTGTAACGTTTACCGGTTTGTGCCGGGACGAGGAAGGCTTGCTATCGGCGCTCGAGCTTGAACACTATCCGGGGATGGCAGAAAACGAGATTACCCGAATTGCTGAACAGGCAATAGAACGGTTTGGTTTGTCAGCGGCTACCGTAATTCACCGATATGGCAAAATTGAAACTGGTGAAAATATTGTACTGGTTGTAACTGCGGCCAGACACCGTCAGGTTGCGTTTGATGGTGCTCAATTCATCATGGACTTTCTCAAAAACAATGCCCCGTTCTGGAAAAAAGAACATCGTCTTGATGGGACTACTGGCGATTGGGTTGATGCCAAGGACATTGATGACCAATCACTGAACAAATGGAAACCCGTCGGAAAAAATTGAAACAGGCGTATAATCAGCACCCTGGCTGAGAATGTTCCACGACGGCATGGCAATTACGGCCATACCCCTTCATTCAACATTTCAATCGCTGCCATCAAATCAAACTCCAGGCTGGCCTGGACTTCATCGGCATCTCGCGCGCGCAAAGCAGCCACTATTCTTCGGTGACCTACATTGGGGTCAGATTTTGCGGTGTTGGCGCGCTCTACCGCCTGCCTGAAATATGGTCCAATTTGAAGCCAAAGGCCATCTATCATCGTTAATAGATTTGGCCGAACAGCCGCCCCGTACAAAGTAAAATGGAAACTGTAGTGATTACCAATATAATTGTCGTAATCATATTGTTCCAGAGCTGCCGCCATGTCGTCAATCAATGCCTGCATTCGGTCGATAGAAGAAACGGAAATAGCTGGCGTTGCAAACATTCCGGCCAATCCTTCCAGCGCACAGCGAATTTCATGCAACTCAACCAGCCGTTCATCACTCATAAGCGGAACGCGAATGGTTCGACTGCTTGAAAGTTCCAGGGCACCATCTGCGACCAACCGGTTCAGCGCATCCCTTACAGGCATCAATGAAGTATTGAATTCCTCAGCAAGTGGTCTGAGTGGAAGCTTTTGACCAGGAACAACATGTCCACCCATCAACATCATCCTGCACCGCTGCAATATTTGATCTCGCAAAGGTTCAGACGCTGTGCGAGTTACTTTAGTAAAAATGCTGCCAGCCGGCATTTTATAGCTGTTCCCTCTAAACCCTGAAGCATAAGGCTGTCAGGCTGTTGCAAACAATAGTGCTTTGGTCGGAGTACACATACAACTGTGCACTAGCATACACAATGTGGAAAACTTTAGTGTGATAACGTGTCAATTATTTTTTTATTTTATATTTCAATATGTTATATCCTTAATACTAATAATTTGCAAATTTTTTTGTTTGTGATAACAATTGCTTTGCATTAATGCACGGCCCCCAAGGGAGCCAATAAGGGAGAAACAACCATGAACTTGAAAACACTGACACTTTCAGTGGCAGCGGTGGCTCTTGCTACAAGTGCAGCTGTAGCTGAAGACATAACCATTGTGTCCTGGGGTGGTGCTTATTCTGCATCTCAGAACAAAGCATACCACCAGCCGTATATGGCAAATAACCCGGGCGTGAACATCATCAATGATGAATCTGCGGCTGAGGCTGTCGCAAAGCTGCGCGCCATGAAAGAAGCCGATAACGTCACTTGGGACGTGGTTGACGTAGTTCCTGCTGATGCGATTCGCGCATGCGATGAAGGACTTGCACTCGAAATTGATGTGGATTCCCAACTTGCACCGGCGCCAGATGGTACCCCTGCATCCGAAGATTTTGGTGATCTTCTGGTATCACCATGCTTCATCCCACAGATCGTCTATTCAACTACTCTCGGTTATCGCACCGACTTGGTGGGAGACTCAGCGCCAACTGAAATCTGCGCGCTATTTGATCTTGATAAATATCCAGGCAAGCGTTCACTCGAAAAGCGTCCAATCAACAATGTTGAATGGGCCCTGCTTTGTGACGGCGTAGCCAAGGCTGACATTTATGATGTGCTTGGCACTCCTGAAGGTGTTGATCAGGCTTTGGCCAAACTCGACACCATCAAGGACCAGGTGATCTGGTGGTCAGCTGGTGCTGAAACTCCTCAGTTCCTTGCTGATGGCGAAGTTGTCATGGGTTCAACCTATAATGGCCGCCTTTTTGCTTTGATCGAAGAGCAAAAGCAGCCTGTTGGCATGCTATGGGATGCTCAGGTG
>JAJFHU010000050.1 GCA_021775455.1 Hyphomicrobiales bacterium
GTGGCAGGGCAAGAAATTGCGATAAGCAATTTTGCAAGCCCGCGAACGGGCGCCCGCCGAAGGCGCGGCGGAAACCAAACAAAGTTCATGACGCTGGGCTTAAAGGCTCGAGTGAATGATTTACCCTGCGTGGCAGGGCAAGGTTTTGAAATCCTTTAAAACCGCCAGTCCGTGAACGCGCGGCGACCCGGAGGGGTCGGCAAGGTAAAACAAAGTGCTTTCCAATTACACCTAACAGCTTATCGGGCGGAATCATGATCACATGTGTTCAAGTTTTACGGAGAAGGCAGGAAACCCGGATGAACCGCCCCATCTAGTAATCATTACAAGAAGGAGTTGTGATTATGAAAATGCTGATACCTCTCGCCGTAGCAGCGCTGGCTTCCACCACATTGTTTACAGTGCAATCAGGTGCCTTTCCTGTTTCAGCGACGGCAATTTCGCAAAAAGCACTGGTTTTATCCAGCGGTTATATTCACAAAGCAGGATACCGCGGAAATCGAAGTTTCCGCGGGAAGAGATACAAACGCGGTCATCATTACCGCAGAGGCTACCGCCATCGCAGGCATGGTTACCGTTACCGTGGATATGGCCGACGCTTGCACAGAAATTTCGGCTACAGATATGGTCGTAGTTACAGGCATCATCGCGGATACTATCCAGGTTATTATTATGGCGGCCACTACGGGGGTTATCGATTCCACCGCTAGAGCCTGTTTTCAACCCGGAAAACTGGTTTAAACCAACCAATGCGCATGACGCTTTATTTCGAACAGATGGATGATAACGGAGAAATTGTATCGGGCCTTAAGCCGACAATGCAATACCGGGGCGGTTGAGCCATTTCTTCAACTTGTCACCCAAAGCACCGGGCGAAACGGGTTTTGAAAGGTAATCATCCATTCCGGCATCAAAACACGTCTCCATATCACCCTTTAGCGCATGGGCGGTTACGCCAATGATCGGCGTATGGGCACCGGTTGCAACTTCACGTTCGCGAATAGCCTTCGTCGCTTCCAGGCCGTTCATAAGCGGCATCGAAACGTCCATGACAATTACGGACGGATTGCATTCTTCATGAAGTTTGACACCTTCTTTGCCGTTGTTGGCGATCCTGAATTTCATGCCAAGTCCTTCAAGAATCTGTGTGAACACCATCTGATTTACTTCATTATCCTCACATACCAGAATGTCCAGTTGGCCGGTTTTCGGACTGGGCATTTCAATTGCAACGTCTGCCACCGTGCCGGATTTGCGCAAACTTGATGCAACCGGTTTCGCAACTGCTGCACCATCGCATTCAGTCGGCTCACCTTTCGCATGCAGAATTTCCTGCAACATTTCGAAAAGCGCGGAGGATCGCGCCGGTTTCGTCAGAAAACCCTGAATTCCAAGTGACGAAAAGGTTTCTCCGTCATCCGTGCTCTCCACTGATGTCAACATCAGGACCGGAATGTTCGCCAAATCAGGATCTGCTTTCATGGAACGGACCACGTCACCGCCATTCATATCCGGCATCTGATAATCAAGAATCATGCAATCAACGGAAAGCCCATGGTTTGACAGTTGCCCGAGCACATTCAGGGCATCCTCACCGCAAGCGGCGGTGGCACAGTCGAATTTCCAGGATGCGAATTGTTCGGCAAGAATTGAGCGGTTTATCGAATTATCATCGACGACCAGGATTCGCGAACCTTCCAAGTCGACCGGTGTCGGTTTTTTGATGGCGCCTTGATGTTCCTCAAGGGCGATTTCGAACCAGAAATTTGAACCTTCGCCCGGTTTGCAATCGACGCCGATATTCCCTTCCATCAAATTGATCAGCGATTTGCAGATCGACAATCCCAATCCAGTGCCTTCGTTTTTTCTGGTGGCGGAGCCGTCAATCTGTGAAAACTTTTCAAACACATGCGTCCGGGAATCTGGATCAATACCAATGCCGGTATCCTGAATGGCCACGCGAATTCCGGATTTGTCGGTGGCGCACATCTCACATGGCGAAACGTTTACATAGACATGTCCGCGTTCGGTGAACTTCACGGCATTGCTCAAAAGATTCGTAACGATCTGGCGAATTCTGCCGACATCACCAACGAACATTCCAGGAAGTTCAGGGTCAATTCGAACAATCAATTCGAGGTTCTTCTCTGCAACCCTGGCCGACACGAGAATTGCCACATCCTCAATCGCTTCGGACAATATAAAGGGTGCCATGCCCAGTTCCATTTGCCCTGCATCAAGCTTGGAGAAATCCAGGATGTCGTTAATGATGGTCAGCAGAGAACTTCCCGACTTCACAATCACGTCGGTGAACATACGCTGTTTGGTGTCGAGCTCCGTATTTCCCAAAAGTTCGGCCATGCCCATTACGCCGTTCATTGGTGTTCGGATCTCGTGGCTCATGTTGGCGAGGAATTCACTCTTCGCTCGATCGGCATTCAATGCCGCGCGGCGGGCGTTGTCGAGCTCGATTTCGCGTTGATAATTTTTGGTAATGTCCGTGTAAGTCATGACCAGTCCGCCATTTTCACGAGGGAGCACGTCCTCTCGCAGCACACTGCCATTTGCGATGGTTCGGTTAGATGAAGACGAACCATTCTCCGTAATTTTGGATTTGATCAAGCTTACGATTTCATCAAGTGTGGTTTCATCCCCAAAATCGCCACGCTCAACCAGGAATTGCAAATAATTGGACCACGTGCGCCCTGCCGCGAAATAATCAGAGGGAACATCAAGCAATTCACCAACCCGGGAATTTGCATGCAGTATCGATTTCTCATCGCAGATGATTAAACCCTGTGCCATTGCGCCGACGGCTTCATCCATAAGCGTTCGGGCAAACTCAACTTCCATGTTCTTGCGTTCGATTTCCTTGTCCCGCACAGCCGCAACATCCAGAATATATCCGACAATGAATTCCGGGGCGCCATCCTTGTCAAAAACGCCTTGGGCATACTCGCAAACATGATGAACTTCTCCAGATTTACTGACTATACGGTAGTTCGAAATACCGTTGTAGGAGTAGTCTTCCTCCACCCAGCGCTCTTCTTCCTTATTGATACGCTCACGATCATCCGGATGGATGATGCTGCCAAGGGTGACGATGCCGGAAGTGAACTCTTTTTCCGTCCAGCCGGTCAGTTCCTCGATGTTTACGGTCGCATCAATGACTGGCCATTCACCGATAATGTGCCGGTACTTGACGATACAAACCGGTCCATTGGCGAAAACATCAATCCAACTATCGCTATCTGCCACAAAATCCATATGGATTTCCCTTCAGTGCTTGGCCCGGGGGTTGCAAAAAAATTCAATGCATTCTGGTTCAAAATTTTAAAGCCACCGGGTTAGCAACTGGTTAACCATAAACCTGCCGCAAACTGCTTGCGATTACTTTGGTCAAAATAATTCGACAAGAAACCTCCCGCAAACCAGAGTATCGGGCAGTGATTCAACTTAATTGCCCAGAAATATCCCCACATCAAATTCTGCTGTTACATTGTTTTTCAGTGGATCACCCGATTGATGGTCTGTGTAGAATTCACAATGATGGGAAAATGTATGTTTCGAATATTTGCATATAAATTTCAAATTTATATAGTATACATCTCCATCAAGGGTATTAATTCATGATAATTTCAAGATTTTTTGTACTTGTTTCTGCAGTACTAGTTCTTGCTTCGACGCAAGTTTCCTTCAGTCAAGATACGGTAGAAATTTGGGGAGATGATCCAGCGCACCAAAATTACTGCGGAAAATACAGTGAATCCTGGAATAATCGTAACCCGAATGAATCCATCAACGACGCATATAATCGACTGGCCCATGGGCAGATCAATGAATTCATTCCCAATGGATTTATCGTAGCAGTAGAAAAAGAAACGCGCAGCAAGATTAACGCACCCAAGAATTCGCATCGAACTTATCTGGATAAATTTGTCAATACAGCCGATGCCGGATTTATTACAACCGGTGCGCGCAACCGCCTGATGCGAGCCATTCTGAATCAATCAAAACCACAGTTTGTGTCCCACGTGTACAAATTCAGCAACGGGGTTGGTACTGCGGCATTCAATCAACACGCCGAAATAATTGCCGGGACACGCACAAATCTTGATTACTCCGATGGAATTAATGCGCTCCTGTCCAAACTTCAAACAGGGCTCGCATCAGAGTTGGATACAGGCAATTACTCCCACATATTTTTCATGTCGATGGGATGGCACAATGATCAGCGTGTCTCAATTTGCCGCTATAGAATGATCATTGAACAGACTGCCAAACATCTTGGAGAAGATTTCAATCCACTCGTCATCGGAATGACTTGGCCTTCTTCCTGGTTCTCCGACGCCTCAATTGGAATTATCGAAAAATTCGGACACAAGATCAGCGTGTTCAACAAGGCGAATGACTCAGATGAAGTCGGCATCCTGTATGGGAACAAAATATTGAACAGGATTATACCCGCAGCCAACACCAAGAATTTACCGGTAATCGCAATTGGTCACAGTTTTGGAACCCGGGTTATCGGGCGTTCGGTATTCAGTCTCCCGCTCCTGAAAGATGCGGTAGACAAGGACGGACCCGAGTTGGCAATTCTGTTGCAACCTGCACACAGCCTCAACCGGTTTGTTCGAGGTGAAGGTGTTGAGGGTTATCCGTATGTAGGATTTAGCGACATCCAAACCAAGATCATTGCCACCACTTCCAGAAAGGACAAAGCAAATTCAGCTGCGGTTCATGCAAAATATCTTGGAGGCTTGTGGGGCCTCAAAAAAGCAGAAAAAGAAACGGAGTATTTTGAGTTTGTTGAAGAAATGACAAACCCGTCAGATTCAATTGCAAAAATTGAAGATACCCATTTGGTCACCGTCATTGATGCAAGTTTATACATCTTCGATCATAATGATGTGATGAGCCCGGAAACGGGAGAATTAATTGCCGGACTTATTCAAAAGTATGCCAGCAACGACTAATTTCAATTCACGGATCCCCAATTTTAAAAATCGGTTGGGGCGCCGCCTTCCTCCTTGCGTTTGGCAACGAAGGCTTCGAGTTCCTCGCGGATTGCTTCATCCATCGGTGGCGCCTCAAATTCGGCCAGTATTTGCTTCCAAAGCTTGTTGGCGCGCTCGACCGTTTGAATACTGCCCCTATCCTGCCAGTTTTCGAAGTTCGACCAATCCGAAAGGAACGGGCTGTAAAACGCGGTCTCGTATCTGTCCTGGGTATGCTGAATACCGAAAAAGTGGCCGCCATGCCCGACTTCGGCAATCGCATCAAGGGCGATTTCGTCCTCATCCCACTTGACCGGTTTCATATAGGCAATCATCTGCTGGAGTTGCTCGCAGTCCATGATGAATTTCTCGTAAGAAGCACACAGGCCACCTTCCAACCAGCCTGCGGCGTGGTAAACCATGTTAACCCGCGAGGTAATCGCCGCAAACAAGGAGTGCGAACTTTCCCACATTGCCTGGCAATCAGGAGCATTCGATACGCAGGTATTGGAAGCGCGAAGCGGCAACTTGTAAAAACGCGCGAGTTGACCAGTCATTTGCGTGGTGCGCATGTAATCCGGCGTACCAAAGGCAGGCGCGCCGGTTTTCATGTCCACATTTGAGCTGAAAGTTCCAATTGCGCAGGGACAACCGGGATTAACACACTGGATGAGCACAATGGCGCAGAGTGCTTCGGCAATCGACTGGGCGACCGTACCGGCAAGCGTAATCGGCGACATGGCACCGGCGAGGGTAAACGGTGTTACAACGGTTGGCTGTCCCCGCCGTGCCAGCCGCATCAAACCATCGAGCATCGGCCAGTCGTGCTTGAGCGGCGATGTGGAGTTGATGTTGGTGTACATGCGCGGGCTGGCGTCAAATTCCTCGTGAGTCAGGCCACCGGCGATGCGAACCATTTCAATCACGTCTTCTACCCGCTCCGATCCAAGCGAATAGGCATGCGCTACCTTGTCAGTCAGGGTCAGCTTGTCATAGAGGCAATCGAGGTGACGGATAGATGGGTGAATGTCCATCGGCTCCACCGGATAACCACCAACCAGATGCAGGCAATTGAAGTACTGGGTGAGCTTCAAAAAATCCTGAAAGGCCTTGCGATTGCCGATTTTGCGGCCCTCATCCAGGTTTGAGTAGTTGGGCGGTGATGACACATTACCAAATACTATATGCTTGCCGCCAATGGTGATTTTGCGATCCGGGTTGCGGGGCGTGAGCGTGAAGGTTTCAGGCGCAAGTGCAATCTTTTCCATCACTAGCGCGCGGTCCATTTTCACCAATGCGCTGTCCTTCGTTTCATTGGAGATATCGCAACCGGCTTCACGGAGAATTTCAACAGCTTCAAGATTGAGAAATTCTATGCCGATCTCCTCCAAAATCCGCATTGCGCCATCGTGAATGGCCTCGACGCCTTCTGGTGGCAGCGGTTCAGTTGGCTTGTCGCTGTTGATCGGCACTTGCCAAGGCAATTGTTTGACGGCAGGGCCTGCGTTGCGCTTGTTACCCGCACGGCCACCTGATCGGCGTCCTCTGTTACGCGTCGGAGTTTCAGTTTCTTCGATTTCTATTTCTGCGCTCATGCCAACACCCTGCGACCTGTATGCGGTACAATCCGCATCTTATCCTGCATTTTCGGCCAGAGGAGGAAAGTTGCAATAGAAATTACACGTCATGGTGGCGCTATCAGGACATTGGTGCATCGAAAGGATTATAACGCAGAATTTAATGATGGCGATTGGCGATCCCTTCAGGATTCGAACCTGAGACCTACTGCTTAGAAGGCAGTTGCTCTATCCAGCTGAGCTAAGGGACCGCAATTGCCCGGGTTAGTGTGTCCAGGGCAGATTTCTGTTGCAGCTGAAATTGTCAGCGTAAGCGATTTTGCGCCGCTTTGCGGTATGGTTGTTTTGCAGCCTGTAGGAAATCCCGTTTTTCTCGGCATAGGCCACTGCTTCCTCCTTCGAGGAAAATGTAATGCGAACTTGTGATTTCATGTCCGAAGATGACGTGTAGCCCATCAGCGGTTCAATTCGTCTTGGTTGTTCGGCATCATACTCAAGAATCCAACGGTCAGCCTTACCTTTACCGGATTGCATGGCGGTTTTCGCTGGGCTGAAAATTCGTGCTGACATCGGCTTGTTCCGGTTCTGATTCCATTTTGCATTAGAAAGCCAGAATAATCCCAATCCGGGCCAATGGACAAGTCCCGTTTTTAATGGTCGGAGCGGCAGGATTCGAACCTGCGACCCTCTGGTCCCAAACCAGATGCGCTACCAGGCTGCGCCACGCTCCGATGACCGACTTAACCGGTGGCGGTTTCCCTACACCGGCTTGCCAATTCCTGCAAGTCGGATTCGGTGTCGAATTGGAAGTATTTTTCAAATATTCAAACTATTGCCTAGTTCGAGCTTTCTTTCGGGGCGCTGTCGAAGATCGGATGAAGTACCTTGTGCCCGGCTTCGAGGCCAATCCGGGAAGCGACGCCTGCATTGAGTTCCAGTACAAAACGGACCGGTACGCCGGAAAATATGTAATCGCGGGAAAATGGAACCGTGTTTTCTGCAACGCTGACGACCTGTCCATCTTCCTGAAGGAACACCATGTCCAGTGCCAACGGTGTATTTTCCATCCACATTATAACTTGTTGTGTCACTCCGAAATCGAACAACATACCGTGGGTGGGCAACATTTCCTCGCGGAACATCAAGCCCTTTTCCCGCTCTGCGGGCTCATCTGCGATCTCGGCAGTGAATTTGAAACTCCCATTTGCGGTCTCGATGACGACCAACTCTACCGGCAAGACGGCATTGGGGTCGGGATCCGGCGAACTTGCAAACAGGTCAGGTCTGATAACCATAACCGCCAGAACCAAAGCGGCGATGGCCACTGTAATGATTGTTGTATTTGAAATGGATTTCATACTGTTCTGAATTTTCCAAGCGCAAGGAATTGCAAGGGCTTTGTAATTCGCCGTCAATGGCCGATTGAGATACCCTGATCTTCATCGGGGAAAATTTCGGCTGCCATCAAGCCTTTTGGTCCACGGCCAAACCGCACCCGCACATATTGTCCCGGTCGAAGTTCGGTCAATCCGAAGCGCCTCAGCGTTTCCATATGGATAAAGATATCTTCTTCGCCGCGTGTCACAAAACCGTAACCCTTGGTTCGGTTGAACCATTTCACCTGAACGCGTTCCAGTTCGCTCTCTGGCTTGACCTCTACGTGAGGACGATTACCTTCGCGCTGGGAAGGATGAGTTGCAGCGGAGTTGTCTATGGACAAAACCCGGAATGCTTGTAATCCGCGATCCCGCTTAACCACTTCGCAGACGATTCGGGCGCCTTCCAGCGCAGTCTGGAAACCATCCTGTCTCAAACAGGTTACATGAAGAAGAATATCAGGAAGGTCGTCATCCGGCACGATGAAACCAAATCCTTTGGAAACATCAAACCATTTTATCGCGCCAGCAATCTCGAAGACGCCCGCAGCTTCGCCTTCATTGGAGAGATCTGCTCCGCCCTCACTCGGAGTAAGTCCTGACCCTGTTTTGGCCCCCGTCATTACGAGCCCTCGCTAGCCGCATCTTTCACACACATCACCTAACAGCACCCCTGCCAGTAGTGATTCTCTCACCATGATAGCATCGCGAATGGCAGAAACCGCAATACCTTTGTTAAAAAAAGTGTTGGAGGCTTTGTCATCTGTGGGTAAAGGTGCTGTAAAATGTCCTTTCCCGACTTATATCTCAATTCAAGCCAGGAATAATCATGAAATATCTTCACACCATGGTCCGTGTTGCCAATCTTGATGATGCGCTTGATTTTTATTGCAACAAACTGGGACTCGAAGAGATTCGGCGATATGAAAGCGATGCTGGTCGCTTTACACTTGTTTTTCTTGCTGCAAAGGACGATAGGGAGCTCCTGGATCGTGATTCTGAAACCGGGCCTGCGCCCTGTCTGGAACTTACCTACAATTGGGATCCTGAAGAATATACCGGAGGCCGCAATTTTGGCCATTTGGCATACGCAGTGGATGATATTTATGAAACATGTCAGGGGCTTATGGACAACGGTGTTGTTATCAACCGCCCTCCCAGGGATGGACGAATGGCCTTCATCCGCTCTCCGGACAAGATATCAATTGAGTTACTGCAAAAAGGCGAAGCACTGCCGATCAAGGAACCATGGGCCAGCATGGAAAACATTGGCGAATGGTAGGCAATCAAGTCTTGCCATTTTTGCCCAGAAATTGACTTTTTTTGAACCTATCAACACAGGATTGCATCTGCTTGGCAATCGCAGGTGTAATGTTGGGGAACGAGTTAGGCTGACAGTTTGAAAATTGTAATACTTGCATCTCGGAGCGCAATTGACGGCGCAGGTATCGGCTTGAAAAGATTGGGGTTTGTCGCCCCGATCCTGCTTGCATTTATCAGCATTTTCATTTCCGCGTGTGTTTCATCAACGATAAATGTGTCAGATTCCACAACTCCAACTGATGAAACAGCTCTTTCCTATTCTCTGGTTGCACCCGAAGCCGTGGATGCAGATACCGGCTTGACGGCAACAGATGAAGGCGGACATGCTGTGCGCGCGGCGATTCCGGTTCAGGCAAACCGCACTGCAGGCAATGCAGAAGAACCTACCGGTGCGGATACCCAGATTGCTTCGCTTTCAGATCCAGCGGAAACTACTACAGCCACGATCATATCCGGCGCAGTTTTGGTGGAGCAAACCAACCATGCGGAAAACAGTTCCGACGAGAGTGGGTCTGTAGATCAAAACTCTCCTGATTTGCAAGCTGAAGAATCCGATGCTCAACCAGAAAGCACTGACAGCGTCATTGATCAAAGCAGGTTCGCCGCTGCTCCGCAGGTTGTAGATAGTGGGAATTTCTTCGAACGATTGTTAAAGAAACGGCAACAGACACCTGGAAATTCTGCCAACCGAAACAGAATGCGAAACGACCGTCGAGATGATGGCTCCATCGTGGTAGCAACGGCATATACAAGTACGGCTTCTGCTACAACAACTCGCATTAGTGCACGTGCACCAGCGGTTGAAACGGGCAATCAGCCCGAAGCAATTTTGCAGAAACGGTCAGGATCGGGAGATGCATTGCCGGGAGTAAAGTCCAGCAAAATACTGTTTGGCATAGAAGATGAATCTGTAGAGGAAGCTGACGGAAACCTTGAGGTCGCATCTCTTGGCAGCTTTGGCCGACTTTCGCCAAATGGCCTCAGACTGCAGCATGACAAGGTGAATGTTCAATGCCTCAAGCCGGGAATCATGCAGCTTATTCGTAAAGTCGGAGCGCACTACGGCAAGCAGCCCACCATTACTTCCGGTTATCGCGATCCGAAGCGCAATCGGCGTGCTGGCGGTGCGCGCAATTCAACCCATATATTTTGCATAGCTGTCGATATGCAGGTTGAAGGCGTCTCCAAGTGGGATTTGGCCAAGTATCTCCGCACCCTGCCCGGGCGCGGTGGTGTTGGTACATATTGCCGAACGAGGTCAGTACATCTGGACATTGGTACAAAACGCGACTGGCATCACCCATGCCGTCGTTCTTCTGTCAAAAAAGCGTAGAAAACCTAACGATGGTGTGTAACGTCACGTATTATTGTTGGCCAATTTTCAACCGCCGCGCAATTGAAATGAAATCACCTTAACTTTTTGGATAAACCAGAAAAAAGCGCTTGAAGATCGGACCGTTCCCACCTATAAACCGCGCGGTGGTTCGGGGATTTCCACACATTGCTGCAGTCCTCTACCCCGTGTGCGCCCTTCGTCTATCGGTTAGGACGCCAGGTTTTCAACCTGGAAAGAGGGGTTCGATTCCCCTAGGGCGTACCATTTTTCACAACAACCAAATTTGCCAAGTTTTCATTGCGTCAGGCACTGGAAGCCATCATTTCGCGAAGTTCGTGCAGTTCCTCGTTCCGCTTTGTGGCCTGTTCTCTCATACGTTCGACAACACGCCCTTTTCGCTTGACACCTGGCTTGTTGCGAAACAGTTTCCAGGTATCGTCGCCTATTATTTCTGCGTAATCGACCCAGTTGTCGAATCCGATCACATCCCGGACAGATATGCCCGGTTTGTTTTTGTCTTTTCTTATCACCTCTGACTTTGGAGTGTTCGCAAAAAATCGCGCTTCTTTTTCATCCCATTCTTTTGGTCTGGGGAACTCACGATATGAACCATCCTTGTCATATTTGAAATCCGGATGTTCCAAACCGTGTTCAGAACACCCATGGCTTAACCCACACCGCAGGTTTGAAATATTGTACTTCTTCATGAGTTTCTGAAAAACATCCCTGCAAAAAAAAGCTTCCTCTTCAGAATCGCAATAAATGTATCCCTTGTAGGGAAACTTGACCCTTTCCCGCACTTCTATCATGCATTTCCTTGAATTATCTCTGGGAAGTTTCATTATCCGCAAAATAAAATAGGTCTGCATCAAGCCGACCAAATCTACCGGAAGTATTTGTACCTTGTGGCAATCATGGCAAAATCTTGAGATTACACCCTCTTCATTAAAGAGTTTCATGCGTTGTCTACAGTCTGAGAGAATGTTTCCAATCGAGTGCAATTTGCCAATGGCCAATTGTATTATGAAAAATGGCGCATTTACATTGGATTCGACCAGAATTGATACCCATTTCTTGTACTCCTCTGCGTAATTTCCAGATTCAAGCACGCCAGAAATTATTTCCGGTTTGTAGTATCTTTCTACAAACTTTCGCTGGCAATCAGAGAAAGTTCCAATCCCTTGCACGCTGGGTTGATAAAATTCCAAAGTACCCAGAAGTTTTTCTGCGGCTTTGATGTTTCCTGGTTTGGCCACCAAAAATCTTTCGAGCTCCGCTATTTTCTTGTCTTTGGGCAGTATCAGCGTTGGCGGGAGATTGGTACCGTGTGGATTGTTCAACAACGATGACATTTGACTAAGCCTGATTTAAGGTTCGGTCCTGCATCATAGCAACACCGTAGAAATGGAACAATCAAGATTTCACGCTTCCGCCGCATCGAGCAAGCGCAATTGAACACGCCGGGATCCCTGCCAAAAATCCGCGGAAAGTGTGCCGGCCAAATGGATCTTCTTTCCACCATTGTTGAGGATCAGTTGCCCTACCGGTGTTTCCGCTGCGCGAAACGCGATTCCTCTTAGTTGAGTGCCATCACCGGCCGATGCGGTGAACGATACATGATCCTTGCCGACAACTTTGGCATAACGGATTTGGTGTGCCGGAAAAGCAAAAACCGGAGTTGAATGACCAGACCCAAATGGGCCCGCTTGGTCAATTAGATCAAATAACTCCAAGGTAACACTTCGCGCTGTCAATGCCCCATCAATCTTGAGTTGTTGATTGGCCGAAAGTTGAGCAACCTGATTACCAAGTTGCTCTTCAAAATACCCTCGTAAAGCGCCAAGTTTTTCGCGCGCAACAGTAAGGCCTGCTGCCATGGTGTGACCGCCGCCCTTTTCCAGCAAACCCTCATCCACTGCATTGCGAACAACGGCGCCGAGATCGATGCCGGGTATCGAACGACCGGATCCAGAGCCCTTTCCACGGGCATCAAATGCAATGGCGAATGCAGGTCGGTGAAATCGGTCTTTCAGCCGGGATGCCAGCAAACCGACTATGCCCGGATGCCAATCGTTGCTGGCGGTAACCAAAACCGCAGGCCCGTTACCGTCCCCAAATTCTGCATCTGCCTCGGCTATCGCCTCTTCCAGCATTTTGGCTTCAGCCTTCTGGCGCTCCTGATTGAGGAGTTCAAGCTGGGCAGCGATTTCAGAGGCAAAGTCCAGATCGTCGGTTGTCATGAGCTTCGCACCCAATCCTGCATCACCGATGCGACCGCCGGCATTGATGCGCGGACCCAACACAAAACCCAGATGGTATGCGCGCACCGGCCCATCCATTCGTGCCCCATGTACCAGTGCCCGCAAACCGACATTCTGCAAGCCATGCATCACCTGAAGACCTTTGACGACAAATGCCCTGTTAAGGCCTACTAGCGGCACGACATCGCAAACGGTCGCAAGGGCTACCAGATCCAGCCAAGCTAGCAGATCCGGCGCGTTGGTGCCCTTAGAGTAGAACCCGCGCGTACGCAATTCCCGTGACGCGGCGACGAGCGTGAGGAATACAACGCCTGCAGCACACAAATATCCCAATCCGGACAAGTCATCTTGCCGGTTTGGATTGACCAAAGCTGCTGCCTTTGGAAGATTTACGCCCATCTGGTGATGATCAAGCACCACAACGTCTGTGTTCAGTTGGGCGGCCTTATCCAAAGCGTCAAAGCTTGTTGCACCGCAATCAACCGTGATTATCAACTGCGCCCCACGTTCCACAAGGCCGGAAATTGCGTCAGGATTTGGCCCGTAACCTTCAAATATACGGTCGGGAATATAGATTTCATTTTCAATATTGTGATGCTTCAAAAACCTGGAAACGAGGGCTGAAGAACATGCCCCGTCTACATCATAGTCTCCGAAAATCGCGACGCGTTCATGGTTCGACACGGCATCCGCAATCCGCCTTGCAGCTTCATCCATGTCAGTCAATATAGAGGGATCCGGCATCAAATCCCGAATTGACGGATCCAGAAATCCTTCAGCTTCATTTTCACTGACACCGCGTCCTGCGAGAACTCTTCCTACCAATTCAGGAAGGTCAAGCTTTTGGGAAATTGCAAGGGCAGTATTTCGATCAGCTGGTTGCAAACGCTCAACCCATCGCTTTGAGGCAGCAGAAGACTGCACATCCAGAAAGGCCCGTGGTTCATTTGCAATGATCATAGTTGAAACTGGTTAGCAGATCGCACGATGGCTGCAAGGGAGAGGGTCAATGTTCTAATTGATATTCCGTCAAATCGGTAAATTTGGAGACTACAATTTGTTAAATCGATTAATTGGAACCTTCAAATAAGTTTCGCCATCATCCTCCGGTGGTGGCATGTTGCCAGCGCGCATATTCACCTGGATAGACGGGATTATAAGCTTGGGCATGTCTAGCGTAGCATCGCGTGCGGTGCGGAATTTTATGAATTCATCTTCAGATTTTCCGGCACCAACGTGAATATTGTTGGCACGCTCTTCCCCAACCGTTGTCTCCCAACAGAATTCATCGCGTCCAGGTGCCTTGTAGTCGTGACAAAGGAACAAACGTGTTTCATCCGCGAGCGCAAGTAGTTTATGAATGGAATTATATAGTTCACGAGGATTTCCGCCCGGGAAATCGCATCGTGCAGTGCCGAAATCGGGCATGAACAGCGTATCACCGACAAAAGCAGCATCGCCCATCAAATATGTAACACAGGCCGGTGTATGACCCGGGGTGTGCATCACGGCAACGTTCATCGATCCAATCTTGAAGGCATCACCATCAGCAAATAGTTGGTCAAACTGGCTACCATCCATCTGAAATTCAGTTCCGGCATTGAACACTTTGCCAAAAACTTTTTGCACTTCATCGATACGCGATCCGATACCAAGCTTTCCGCCAGTCTGTTTGGCGATATAGGGAGCAGCGGACAAATGATCGGCGTGCACATGGGATTCTATAACCCATTCCACTTTCAGGTTGCGGCTGTTGATTTCTGCAATGACCTCATCTGCTGAACTGGTGGTAATCACTCCTCCAGCGGCATCGAAATCCAGAATTGAATCGATTACCGCACATGAATCTGAGTCCGGATCCTTGACTATGTAGCAAACCGCGTTGGTTGCCTCATCGAAGAAACCTGTGACCTCAGGCTTTAACTGTCCGGCAGCAGGATTTTTCTTAAGCATTCGACCTCCAGAGCAAAAAATACCCTCAATGCCAATATTTGGCAAATTTGATTTCCGTTCAAGGGTCTCAGGCAGAATTTTCCTGTATATTTAAAAATTCGAAATCAAATTTCACCCAGAACTCCACAATCGGGCATAAAACTACTCAGCCAAACTTCTCGGTTGCCTTGTGGCGAGCAGTGATTTCCCGAACGGTCTTGGTCGAAGAACGCATAACAATGGTATGCGTGACAATTTCTTCCTTGGAGAATTTTACACCGTTTAGCAAATTGCCATCCGTTACTCCGGTAGCGGCGAACATAACATCGCCTTTGGCCATTTCTTCCGTGCTGTATTTGCGGTTCGGGTCATCTACGCCCATACGAGCTGCACGCTCAACCTTTTCCGGTGTATCCAAAATCAAGCGACCTTGTATTTGACCACCGATGCAGCGCAAGGCTGCAGCGGCAAGCACACCTTCTGGTGCACCACCAATTCCAAAATAGATGTCAATACCGGTTTCCGCAGGATCGGTTGTGTGGATGACCCCAGCCACATCGCCATCCCCGATCAAACGAATGGCAGCACCTGTCCCGCGAACTTCTTCAATAAGTTTGGCATGGCGCGGGCGATCAAGAATACAAGCAGTCAAATCCTTAACTTCACAGCCTTTTTGCCTGGCAACGGCGGCAAGGTTCTCAGATGGGCTTTTATCGAGATCAACTGTACCCGGCTCATAGTCCGGTCCAATTGCGATCTTGTCCATATACACATCCGGCGCATGGAGCAGGCTTCCGCCTTGAGCCAGCGCTACCACCGCCAATGAATTCGGCAGGTTTTTCGCGCAAACGGTAGTGCATTCAAGAGGATCCAGCGCAATGTCGACTTTTGGTCCGTTTTTTGTGCCGACTTCTTCACCAATGTAAAGCATAGGCGCTTCGTCACGCTCACCTTCACCAATAACAACCGTACCGTCGATTGGAAGGCGGTTGAGTTCCTTGCGCATGGCGTCAACGGCAACCTGATCGGCTGCCTTTTCATCCCCCTGCCCCCGCAGTCTTGCAGCAGCAATTGCTGCACTTTCAGTAACCCTTACCAGCTCGAGGGTCAAAATTCGTCCCAATGACTTGTCAGACGTTGCCAATGTTCAGTTCCTTATTTCTCAATTCGTATCATTTGTGGTGTTCCGGCGAGTGCACTTTCCTTGCCAATCGCCTCCAGGGCTGCACGAACGGCGGACTCTGTTGTTTCATGGGTAATCAGGATGATGGTCTGGAGCCCATCTTCTTCCTTTTGGTCAGCGCGGTGTTGAACAATCGATTCCAGCGAAATTTCATGCTTGGACATGGCACCTGCAATTGCGGCAAACACACCCACATGATCATGCACCGTCAGGCGAATGAAGTATCCGCCCTCGTGGGAGCGCATACGTGCTTTTTTATACGGCGCCAAATCTTTTGCGAGTTTGCCAAGTGCCGGCACTTTCTGTTCGCCCGGCACACACTTCGCGATATCAGCTATATCTCCAGCCACTGCAGAAGCAGTTGCATCTCCGCCCGCACCAGGCCCTGACATTACCAACTGCCCAACAATGTCCGCATCAATTGCAACCGCATTGGTAACACCGGAGATCTGGGCAATTGTGGAATCGACTGGAACCATTGTTGGGTGAACCCGTTGCTCAATGCCACTTTCAGTACGCTGGGCCACCCCAAGAAGCTTGATGCGGTAACCCAGTTCGGCTGCTGCTTCAATATCAGCAGTGGTAATTGAGGAGATACCCTCAACGTAAATTTCATCAGCGGCAATTTCGGTTCCAAAACAAAGACTTGCCAGAATTGCCAGCTTGTGGGCTGTATCAAAACCCTCCACATCAAAGGTGGGATCCGCTTCAGCATATCCAAGCCGCTGCGCATCAGCCAGGCAATCTTCGAACGAGATGCCTTCACGTTCCATTCGGGTCAGAATGTAATTGCAGGTACCGTTCAATATACCGTAGATGCGCCCAATACTGTTGGCGGTCAGCGCTTCTCGAATGGTCTTGATTATCGGGATGCCGCCTGCAACGGCTGCTTCAAAGTTTAGGAGCAGACCTTTTGCTTCTGCGGCACAGGCAAGCTCCACACCATGTTTCGCAAGCATTGCCTTGTTGGCTGTGACCAGATGTTTGCCGCTTTTGAGTGCAGCACGAGATGCATCAAGCGCAGCGCCCTCTTCACCGCCAATCAGTTCCACAAAGACGTCGATATCATCAGACGTTGCCAATTCCACCGCATCATCGAACCAGATGAAGTTGCCAAGATCAATTCCGCGATCTTTTGATTGGTCCCTTGCATTTACCGCTGTAACAACAATCTCGCGACCGCAGCGGTCCTTAAGCAGATTCCGGTTGCGATCCAATACCTGAACCAGTGAAACACCAACAGTTCCAAGTCCAGCGATGCCTACGCGAAGCGGAGAGTTCATTCGATTGCCTTAGAGATATTTACGAAAAAAATTTGCCTGAAGCGATAACCGGATTTTCGCCCTCTTGTGCAATTTTTGACGCCAGGTTGCAAGCCAACCGGTCCGTCCTGTGTAAAATATTTGGAAAATGTAGTTGCTTTAGCCTTGAGAAACCAAATTTACTCGTTCTCAATCTGCTCAACTGCTTTTTGATAGTGGCTTTTGGCCTTCCATTTCATGGATTTAACCGAACGTTGGCTATCCGTTACCTCGGCGTCGCTTACGGCACCGCTGTTAATCGAAGCATTTTTTTCCATATCCGCGATGCGTTGAGCCTGTTCTTGTTTAGTCATGGGTTCAGCTGGGCCATCACCGCTGGCAAATGCGTTGGTCAACTCACCACTACGCTGGCTTGCCTTGGAGCGAATCTCGATAACAGCATCGGCTCGTGCCTGTGGATTGTAGCTCACCTCTTCAAGCTGCTCGGGTTGTTCGTAGGTTGCTTGCTGCGGGTCTATTCGTGCGCTGTTGGAGGAAACACACGCGCCCAGCAGTGGAATGGAGACCAAAAGGGCAAAAAATACCCCCGAAAAGCGAAACACATTAAATTTCATCAAACCGCGTCCAAGTTTCTCGCCAAGATATACGTTCAATCGGGTTACAATACGGTAAATTATCCGGCAGACTGAGGTTCGCACTGGCCAATAACCAAGCCATTGCGATGGCTCTTTAACCGGAAATTGATCAGTATAATACCATTATGTCACAAATCAGATTACTATTTACCGTTGCCAGACTGCAAAAATTTTACTTTAATTGAATGATGAATGTTGGCTGGTGCCAGATTCTCGTATTATTTTTGAAACATAGCCGTTTCATCCAACTGAGGAGACTACCCAATGAGAAAACTTATTCTGTCTGCTTCTGCAGCAATGCTGATGGCATCCGTATCTGCCACTGGCGCATTCGCAGGACCGGTTGCTGACGCTATGTCATGCCATGCTTCTTGCTCATCTGACCACGTGCAGTGCCTGTCTGACGGACTTGACTACAGCCTGGTCAGCAGTCCCAGCGAAGGTGTTGAGCGCCTGGAATCAAACTGGAGCGTTCGTCAGGAATGCGCTTCAGCTTCCGCTGCTTGTCATTCTGACTGCGGCTAATCGCAACAATTAAATTCTGAAAATGAGGCCCGCCTTCTCACGAGGGCGGGCTTTGTTTTGTTGTAATTTCGAATTCTTAATCGGCATTGATGCCATCTATCAATCCCGGCTCTGTTGCGGCAGTTTTCTTTTGAAAATCGGCATGTCTTTGTTTTCTGTTATTCTCATGGCTCCCAATGTGAATTGGACTGCGAAATAACCCAAAGTCTGAATTCACATATGACAGCAGTGCGTTTTATCCAAGGTTTGCCACTCGATTCACACCCAAATGCTTTTGGGCAAGAGGCAGTGAGTATCAGGAACATGGCACAAGTTTAGTAATTGAAACTTCTTAATTCTTGTTCCTGACAATTTGATTGGTTTATAAGAATTGGTTTGTTGTTATAATGGAATGACAGACCTGCCGATGGTTACTCACTCCATACGCCACATTTTGTGAGCAACCCAGATTGGGTGGTATAGCTGTCGCTAGCGATAAGTTTAAGACCATTCCTTTTCGCCTTTGCAGCAGCCTTGCCATATTTTTTTCCCCAATCAAATATCCATTTTGCACCTGACGGGTTCGGACCATATGACACTTTCAGCAAGATGCGTTTGAATCCTGAGCGAGCCGCTCCAGCCTTGCATTTGATAGCAGTAGGTATCTTTTTTGATTTGTAAGCACCCTTCAAAACAACGTAGATTTCGTCACCAGCCACCCAATCAGATGTCGCTGCTACAGATAGGGAAGTAAATGCTATAAAAAATGAAAATGTAATAAGTGAAAATTTTCTCATTTTGTCTCCTTGTTCATCGACAAGTCCATAATTTAAGACTCGTAACCCCAACTAATCTTTGACAATGAAAAAATAACACCCCCAAATGGGGGTTGGACGTAACAGTTTTAGGTTTATTTGACTTGTGATTAATTTAGTGGGGGGATAATGACAGCAAACAAGTATACAAATGAGGAATTAGAAACAGCACTTCGAATATCCCCCTTGTTTTATGATGCCGTTCTGGATGAAACTCGCTGGCCGGATGCATTGAGCGTCGTTGCAAATTTTTGCGATGGGAGCCGGGGAGCATCTGCTCACATCTTCAAGATATCTCCCCCTACACTTTATGCTAATTATTCCTGGAATATGTCCGAACAAGACGCCAAATTTTTTCTTTCATTTGACGACCACCAAAATGGCGACCCGCGTTTCAAGGAACATTTAAAGCGGCCCAACATGCCTTTCCACTGCCGCATGCTTGTGGATGATAAAACAATGCGTGCCTCACCAATTTACACTCAGGTATTCAAACGGATAAATGTTGAATACACGTTGGGAGTCGGAATTTATAACGAGGAATTGAATTATGGTTTTTCGCTGGGTGTCTTTCGCGGACGCGAACATCAACCATTCACTGAAGCCAGTCTAAACCGTATTTCCCTTCTTCTTCCCCACCTGCGTCGGGTTGCCGACATTTATATTCGACTCACAGAGGCGGAAAATCGATTCATGCAGGCGAATAAACTTTTAAGTGAAATGAAACTTGCAATCGTTTTTGTAAACAAACTTGGAGATGTTGTATTTCAAAACAAGTCAGCTCAATCGTTACTGGAAAATATGGATGGGATACAGTTGAACGGAGAACGTCTGATGCATACTTCTTCATTAATCACAGCTAAAATCCTCGATAATGTTAAGGAGATTGCAGTTGCAGACATGATTGGACAAAGGCCCAAAGCCAAACATTTAGTAGTCCCAAGGCCAGCGGCGGGAGCACCATTGCAAGCGACATTTTGTTCTCTGGCTTCTTATGATGGGCCAAATTTTGAATCATTTTCCGAACGTGGATTTGTTGCAATCTATTTTTCTGATCCGCTTGCCGTTTACGAATCTGACACAGAGCAATTACAGCGAATTTTTGGCCTCACCACAGCCGAAGCAGGGGTCCTTAAACATTTGGCGGGAGGAGAATCATTGAAGGAAATCTCAACCAATTCAAGAAGATCCCTGGAAACAATTCGCGGTCACTCCAAATCTCTTTTATTCAAAATGAACGCAAAGCGGCAATCTGATTTGGTAAGAATGGCGCTGAATGTTCTGGATCCGTTGGATCCCAATTAAAAATGCGAGCAATTTTGGGGTCTGCCACGTTTAAAATTGGGCACACATGGGAAGTGATTCAATTCATATATTGACTGGTATCATAATACCCTATTTACAACCAGCTGTTTTTATTCACCAATTTCAATCGATTGGCATTATTTGTGACTTGACGCTCTGTTGAGCAGTCTTTATAAACCTCTACAGATCAGGCCCAAAGTGGGCCTTGTTTTATTTGAAGAACAATCTGGTTTCCAGGAACAGCTAACATGAAAACCTTCACGCAGAAGCCTGCCGAGGTGGTGAAGAAATGGTTGCTTGTCGATGCCGAGGACATAGTTCTCGGTCGGCTGGCGTCCATTGTTGCCACCCGCCTTCGCGGCAAACACAAAGTGACCTATACACCGCACGTTGATGATGGCGATAATGTCATTGTCATAAACGCTGACAAGGTGAAACTGACCGGCAAGAAATACTCTGACAAAAAATATTACTGGCACACCGGTTATCCGGGCGGCATCAAGGAACGTACCGCACGTGCAATCCTCGAAGGACGTTTTCCAGAGCGTGTAGTGCAAAAGGCGGTAGAGCGCATGATGCCTGGTGGCCCGCTTTCCCGCCAACAGATGAAAAACCTGCGGGTTTATGCTGGTGCCGAGCATCCGCATGAAGCGCAATCTCCTACCGTGCTGGACGTAGCCAGCATGAATTCCAAGAACAAGAGGAGCGCGTAATCATGGCTGACCTTAATTCACTTGAAGAACTCGGCAGTGCACTGGAAGGCGGTGTTGCAGCTGATGGTGTTGAAACCGCTCCTCAGGATAGCGCACCGGTTTACGTGCAAAAACTCGACGAACAAGGCCGCGCTTATGCAACCGGCAAACGCAAGGACGCTGTTGCCCGTGTCTGGATTAAACCCGGAAGCGGCAAAATCACAGTCAACAAAAAAGACGGCGACGCCTACTTTGCCCGCCCGGTCTTGCAGATGATACTACGCCAGCCAATCGTCGCTGCAGCTCGTGATGGTCAATATGACGTCATCGCAACGGTTCGTGGCGGCGGACTGTCTGGTCAGGCCGGTGCGGTTCGTCATGGAATCTCCAAGGCATTGACCAATTATGAACCGGAGCTTCGCGGCGTCCTGAAAAAAGGCGGTTTCCTTACTCGTGACTCGCGTGTTGTAGAACGTAAAAAATACGGCAAAGCAAAAGCCCGCAAGTCGTTCCAGTTCTCGAAGCGCTAGAACTGTTTTCTTATACAAAATTCAAAACCCCGGACTTGTTCCGGGGTTTTTTGTTTGGCAGCTTCCATCAGGATTGAAATTGACACTGAAATGATCGTTCCTGAAGTCTAAATTGTGCCACGTGTGGAAGTTTGTTTTGAGGCCAATGACAATTGATCCGACCGCAACACTGAAATGCCAATAACTTCCGATTATTGAAGGAAATGTTTTGAGATTGTAATTACGTTTGGCAAAGCACAAATTTCCAACCACGCGAACAACGAATTACAACCCTAATCTCCTGGATAGGGCTTCTATGTCGACGTTGCGGAAGAGTTGTTCAGCCTCTGGTGCAAGGGTGGTATTCATGACTGAGAGCGTTTGCAGCAGGTCTCTTGCCCGATTTTTAACAAATTGCTGCCCTTCAGCAATTGGCTTTTCCAGTTCGCATTTCTGGATGAAATTCTGATAATCCGCCTCGTACTGCAATAACTCTTCATCGTCGACTGCATGGGAAATTGCACTTTCAAAGTGATCTAGAAGTGTTTGGCGCTCGTAACCCAAGCGATTCGACTTCAACCGTAATTGGCGTGACTCTTTGCCGTTATCAACCCGATGGTAAACGTTGAATAAAAAATCCGGACTACCCTTGGCAAGGTGTGCAACATATTCCAACTGGCTTCGCCAAATACGGTGCAGCACAAAATATGGTTTGAGCTCGCTCTCCGAAAATTGACCGATTTGAACAACATGAGACCCACGATTTCGTTTCGGTTCACCATCGCTCAAAACATACTTTGCGCTTCTGCTCACAACATTGTGGACCCGGACACTCTGTATTCTGAGTTCAGGTTTGAAAACCGATTTTACATGCATATCATTGTGAAGACAGTTGGAATGGGCAAGTGGTAAACCAAATTCCTTTGTATCTCCACTTTTTAACGCCCATTGAAAAGATACTACGTCCGGAAAATTCAACTCCGTCAGGCACTGCCTGATTGATCCTCCAGGCATCGTGCTGCAAAGGAGCTCGTCCAAATCAAGGAACATCAGATAGGTAAACTTGTCTGCGCGGGCTTCTTTGCGCATTATCCTGTATGCTGTCTTTTGATAACTGTCATCCTCCAGATTATCATAAATGTAATTGGCATCACGATATACAAGAGGGTAATGCGCAGAAATTTTGCGGCAAACGTCAACCGAATTATCCTCAATCAAATTTAAGTAAATTTCAATTTCATCAAATCCCATGCGCAAATGGTGAAAGACCCACATGGGCAGATAAGCCGCCTCGTCTTTTGCAATTGCGGAAAGCTTGACCCTTAAATCTTTTGGCTTGCGGAAGCGGGAGAGAAAATTGTTAAGCATAACACTGTCCAAAAACAACGCGTGACGGTTTGGCAATTACCCACAACGAGCATACCCTGGTAAACCAGCATAAAGTTAACCCGGATTACGATCGTTTGGAACAATACATATTCAATGACTGAGCGGTGGCGCCCCGGATTTGACACTTCAGTTAAAGACATAATCAATGCCGCCAGTAAGGTGACGGGTCAGAGAATTATTTCGAAAAATTACCCACGCAGGAACGGTGATCCGGATATTTTGGTTGTTGATCCCGCTCTTGTACAGAAAACACTGAATTGGAACGCCAAGAATTCATATTTGAGACAGATTGTTCTTGATGCATGGAATTGTCATAAAATTCGGTTTAAGTAATATCATCAGTCTGTGCGTCTGGTTTTCAGTTTGAGGAAGACATTCCTGAATGCGCTCCTGAAATTTTTTGCATCAACCTTTGTTGTAAAAAAAATCCTCAAATCCAGACTCCAGATAGCGGCTAACCTCAATCCTGGATCTGACAGAAGGAAGTTTTCTGACATTCAAACTGCGCACCATCCCTGGCAGCTTGTAATTGACATGTTTCGCGATTTCTTTGACTCCCGTTTCATCATCGCCGTGTTTTTCATATGAAAGGTAAATTGGAGAAATCTTGTGTCGGGTAAAAAACTCTTCCCATATTCCATTTTCCCTGGCAATTTTGACAATTTCCAACTCTATTTCTTTTGAATTTATTTTAATGTCATCCGCATAATCTGCCGGTAATTGAACTGCAAATTTGCCCGGAACGAAATTTCCCTGGTCACTTTCGATTAAGTGATTGATTCCAGTCTTGCGTGAAATGATTCGGGACAATGCCTGATTTACATAATTTCCGCGGTTCTGCATCACCCAACATGCATCGGAATAAAAGCGGAAAAGCGACCCCCAAGAAGCAGTGGGCGTAGAAACTTTGTAGTAGTAATCCAAAGCTTTGTTAACATGACCAGCGTAATCTGCCATGATTTTTACGGCTGCAATCTTGGTGTCATTGTTGCAGCAGGTTTTGTGAACTTCATTGATTTTCTTATCAAGGTTTTCAAGATTGCTTGTTCGAATTGAATTAGCAATGCCAATGAAACGTTCCTCCGGGAACCCCATTTGATGACGAGTAAGGTCATCGCACAGGACCGTCGAACCCGATCGTTGTGTCGCGCAGATTACAATTGTCTTCGTATCGTTCTTATCATTCATCGGTCATACAATTTCTTGTCCATGGAAAGAACCTTCTGCAACCAGGCTGGTAATATTCTATGCTTGCTTCCCAAATGATGACCTGCAACCAGGCCAGCTTGTTGTGCAAATCGCTTCGCACGCTCAATCCAGTTGACTGGCCCATATTTTTGTCGATCAATTTTTTCAATAAATGCAACCGCACCCAATCTAAGCGCTTTAGTAAGTGCCTGCTGCAATGAACCAGATAGATGATACCCAAAATACCTTTCAAAGTTTCGCGATTCATCAAAAGCCCGACGCATTTGATCAATACATCCGTAGTTGTGAGAATGGATAACAACAGCATCCGGTGCGTAGGCTTTTGCGTATCCAGCCTCAATCATGTCACGTGCCCATAATTGGTCTTCTGCAAATTCGACATCCGGATAAGGAATTTTTTCCCACACCGACTTACGCATAAGTGAATTGTTATCAGAGTAAAAATGCAAAAACTGCCGCCATCTTTGATCGTTTGCGTATCTTTGCACATTCGTATCGCGATGGACCACCAAAGGATGATTTAGAAAAGCGGCAAAGTGCCTGTCCAAATCCCGCTTCGTGAACGGCGAGGCATCATTGCAAGCGACGTGCTTTCCAAAAACACCCGCGACCCGGTCATCTTGTTCTGCAGCGCTCACAAGATTGGCCAACCAATGCTTGTCAAGCGGTTCGGCATCGTGTGTTATCAAAGCTACAAATTCCGAGTTTGCCACTGCAATCGCTTTATTTCGAGTGCAACCGTGCCCAAATTCCTTTGGATCAATTTGAATAAGGCGCACATCTGGAAAACTCTCTACATATTCGACAGTCCCGTCTTTCGAGCCTGAATCGATCACAATTATTTCAAATGACCATGGTGTGCATTGATGTCGAACTTTTTCCAAGACATTTTTGAACCGCTGCATTGCGTTTTTGGTAGGTATAATGACTGCACAGCGATACTTGGGCATCACTCCTCATCCTGAATGGTAGCCAGCAAAACACGCTCTTTAATTGCGTTTTCAATAATACGTGCTGAATTTTCCCAACTGGACCGCCTTACAAAAGAACGGCCAGCGTCCGCAATCTCCACCTGTTTTGACTTGTCCTCGAGCAACGCCTGGATAGTATTGGCAATTCCTTCCGGTGTTGGATTAGCAAATGCCATGGCATCCTTTGGAAAAATCATGTTAACGCTATCAACATCGAGGTCTACAACCGGTAGGCCGCAAGCCATCATTTCCTTGTTGA
Source organism: Hyphomicrobiales bacterium (assembly GCA_021775455.1). Classification (GTDB taxonomy): domain Bacteria; phylum Pseudomonadota; class Alphaproteobacteria; order Rhizobiales; family Rhizobiaceae; genus JAALLB01. The sequence goes on from JAJFHU010000050.1 coordinate 25,536, forward strand.
CCAAAGAATGATTGGTGGTGGAAAAAACCACACCAATAGTCGCCTTTTGGTATATCTCGGCCAGACCTGTCACATCAACTACACCATGGTTTACATGGTCATATCCCAATTTCATTTTCCCAATGTCATCACCAAAAAAATCTACCTCAAATTCTACGCCGCGTTGCTTCAGAATCTCCAATGCCAGAAAGCCAAGTTCTGCGGCACGCCTTGGAGTGTAAAATCGAGCGTAAAATGCAATCCGGTTACTCGCCCGTTCGACCTTTTCATTTACCTCATAAATTGAGCCATCGTATGATAGAGGCCACGCAATCGACCATCGTCCAAACCTGGTCGTCATAATTTCATGCAACCACTCACCGGCGCATAAGCAATCAAATTCAAAAGAGTATGTCGCATCGGTAATCAGCGCTTCAGTTCCCATAGGATAGAAAAGCGTTTCATAATCTTGCACAAAGTAGAATTTTTTTCGGAATCCTGTCATTGCATTGACCGGGTAACATGTGAATCGGTCAGTCGCGATAAGCGCATCACCAATCGCTTTCGGTAACGTTTCGCTGAATAATTCGATAGGGCCACTAAAGGGCTGAAAATGCTTATTTATGGTTTCTCTAGCGGCCTCAGCAGTGTCGTGTGACGATGGATGCTGGATGAATAGACAAACTTCATGGCCAAATTTCTCCAGGAAATGCGCAATTCGAAAAATTGTCATGTGCCCGCCTCTCCCGGGCTTGAAATCGGGCAAAACCCAGCAAATTTTTAATCGGGATAGATCTATTTCCCCTGATGGAGCTACCAAATTCTGACGCCTGTAATCCAGGAACTGGTTCAAGTATTCAAGCCGAACTTCAATCGGTGTTGAGCGATAAGTCTTGAGGCGCCTTTTTATTCTGTAAAAAATGGATTTTTGTTTTTTGGACATCTGCAAACTAAATTTTCTATCTGAGAGATAATTTATCCAATTTCCGAATTGTCAATGGTCATTGTCAGGAAAAATTTTATCCCGATGCAGCATTACTGTATTTTTGTGTACAAAATTCAATACTCCGGGCAAGTTCCGCAGTCATTCCATTTCCTGGTAGTTTGGACGGTAACAAACATTCCACAATTAGACAGGCTCGCCAAATGCCGGTAGCGGAAGTGTGTATGTTCCGTAGTGTTTCAACTGTTTTTGCCTAAAAACCACGAACCCGGACGTGTTTCCCGGGTGTTTTATACGTGAATTTCAACACCCAAAATTGTTCCAACCTGACTGCTTTTTTTGATTACCTCGGAGTTGAGACAGCGGTATCCAATATGTCCTTTGCATATTCACTGGGGCACGGGCGATACGAGTATAGCGGAACCGGTTTGGCCGGGCTTTTTGGCCAGCGCTCAAATTTCGTCAAATTTGCCATTGGCGGATACTGAAAGATATTCAGCTACCTTTACCATCAAGTGCACATGCTCTTCAGCACTATCTTTTTTCACACGGACCCCGCAGTCGATATTGATTCCCGTCTCAAAATACACTGGTATATCCTTTGTTCACCCAGGATATACGTCTATGGAGCCGAATCAGATCACAAAAACCTCGAAGATGGGGGCTTCAAACCCGTTGACCGATATTGCAGTTAACTTCAGATTGCCAGTGCCTGAATACAACTGGAGTACCGTCACAATGTCATTACATTTACCTGAAACAAAAGGCATGAATCCTTGAAACTCAAGCCACGCATGGCATACTGCAGGCCACGGCCCATGGAGAAACAGTGATGAAATTCAGATGCACATTTTTGAGTGCAGCGGCAGGTCTTGGACTGGTTCTTGCCCCTGCCCTTTTTACAAGCGAAGCTTACGCTGCCTTCTGTTACAATGACGGGTCCAGGTTCAACGAATGGAAGAAAGTGATCAAGAAGGAATACAGGGGCAAATTCAAAGCTTCGACGCTGAAGAAACTGGACCAAGTCAACTACAGTACCCGGGTCATCAAGCTGGACCGCAACAACAAGAAAAGCTTTAAAGGCACATTTGAAAGTTTCTACAAACGTCGCAGTGCGGGAGTTGCGCCACTCGCTCGCAAGAAAATCAAACAATACAAGCAATATTTTGACAAAGCCGAACGAGATTTTGGAGTCCCTGCAGAACTAATCGCCGCAATTTGGGGGCTGGAAACTGCTTTCGGTACCTACAAGGGAAAGCCGCTTCCAATCCTCGAATCTGTAGCCACACTCGCTTATGACTGCCGCCGGTCAGAGTCCCTGTTTTTTCCAGAATTTATTGCCGCACTCACTGTGATCGACAACGGATATATCGATCTGCATACCGCTCGCGGTGCATGGGCTGGTGAGATTGGACAAACCCAGTTTCTGGCATCACGCTATCTTCAAGCCCGTACGGACTATGATGGTGGCGGCGTGGATGTTTTCAACTCTGCACCGGATGTCATCGGCTCGACAGCCAAATGGTTTGCGGTCAATGGATGGCAGCCAGGTGCTGACTATTCTGAGGGCACTGCCAATTTTCAGGTTATCATGAAATGGAACCGGGCAACGCTATACCAGAAAACAATCCCCAAACTCGCCAAGGAAATCAGCGGTTAAGCTGATTTCGCTAGATTTCGTAGTTTGAGCATAAAGTAAATGCCGAATGCGGGGCCCAATCCCATCGCAGCCAACACAATTGGCCATCCTAAAAGCGATACAAGCCACGGTGTTAATTGCACAGTGAACACTGTCAGCGTGAAGCCCAGTGCCGTTTGAAACGTCATTAATGAACCTGCGTTTTCGGGCGGAGATGCATCTGCGACCAGAGCGGAAAACTGTGGTGAATCCGGAATTATCGCGACACCCCAAATCAGGATCAGTACAAATGTGATCCAGACAGGTCCGCCGAAGGATAAGGCCGTTGCAACTGCAGCCAAGCCACTTACCGCCATTGCCAGGATTGTTATTTGAATTTTACCTATCCGGTCGGCAACATATCCACCCAGAACGCAGGCAATGCCACCCACACCAATTGCAAGAAATGCTGTTAGCTTGGACAAGTCCACTGCGGCTTGTTGTGACATCGTATATTGATATGAAGCCAGACTTGCGACACCGATCCAGGCCCACATAGCATATAGCTCCCACATATGACCGAAGTAACCAAGATAGGCATATCGAACGCGCTTGTTTGTCCAGGCAATTGCGATCACTGACGCATCGAATTTTGGCGCTTTGCGGTGGTAAGGCCCAAGCCCTGCAAGCAAAATCAGCAATGCCGATATCACTGTAAGGCCAGAAACTATAAGTATCGTAAGACGCCAGTCCGCACCACCGAGGAAAGCCACAAGGTGAGGAGAAGCTGATCCAATTGTGAGTGCGCCTACCAGTAATCCGACAAGCAGACCCCGATCTTTTTCACCCCAACCAACAGCTATTTTCATGCCGACTGGATAGACGCCGGCGAGCATCGCACCGGTAAATCCACGAAGAAAAATTGACGCGCCGCCACCTGGATAAACAACCAAAAGACAGGCACCTGAAGCCGCTGCAAGCAAAGCACAAATGGCAAAGACCCTGCGTGGATCAAATCGATCCGACAGGCCCATCACGGCTGAGAATAGTGCACCTATTACAAAACCGACCGGCACCGCACTTGCGAGTGCGGCTTGCCTTGTCTCACTGATTGCAAATTCCCTTGCCATGTCGGGGAGTATTGCAGATGAGACAAACCAGAGGCTCATCGCTGATATTTGAGAAACAATCAGCAAGACTAATGAGCGAACTTTTACATTAATTGCCGCGTTGGTCACGCGTGCGCCCATTCCCAGTAGAGTTCACGGGCACGTTGAGTTTTTGCCCCTATTCCAAGTTCACGATTCTCAAACTTCACCGCCGGTGAAACCTTTGAATAATTTCCTGACAGAAAGATTTCATCTGCAACGTGAAAATCTTCCGGGCGCAATGTGATTTCATGAACAGTTTCATCTGCGTCACGAAGCAACTTGATCAAACGCTGACGCGTTATGCCGTCAAGAAAAGTACCATTTGGAACCGGTGTAAAATACTCCCCGCCCCTGACCATGAAAATGTTGGACGTTGCGGTTTCAGCAACATTTCCCAAGGCATCGCAACAAATCGCATTTTGAAAACCTTTTTCGTTGGCTTCCTTGAGCATGCGCGCATTGTTGGGATAAAGGCATGACGCTTTGGCATTAACGGTTGCACTGGCAAGTGTCGGCCTTGTGAAACGAGTGGTTGTGAGGGTAATTCCAGTAAATGGTGGTATTGCCGCCTCTTCCAGGCAAAGGGCGAAACGGGTCGAATCCGGCAATGGATCAACTGTCATTACTCCAGCCTCAGTCGACCAGCACATGGGTCGAATATACAGTTCAGAATCTTTTTCAAATTTTGCGACACCCTCTTGCGCAAGTTCAATGATCTTACCGGTTTCCATAACCGGATTCATGCCCAAGGCATGGGTTGAATGATTTACGCGCGCGCAGTGCCTGTCCAAATCCGGTGTTACACCCTCAAAGGCCCTCGCTCCATCGAACACCATCGTGCCAAGCCAGGTTCCATGATCTGCTGAACCCAAGATCGGTACATTGCCTTCCTGCCATTCACCGTCAAACCAGGTCCAGATTTTGCGGTTTGTCGCCATTCCCATTCTGTGATCTCCCTATAACCATGATTTGATCGGATCACAGGGTAAAGGGATTTTCAAGCACATTGAGAAATTAAGTTTTCTTCATCTTGCAATCCGGGTCGCTGTTCGATTTGCGGAACATTGCCGGCCAATATGAACAGACGGCAGAATGCGCATCAGCAATGCGATCAGCAGGCCCATATTCAATTGCATGCACAATGGCATTCCGCGCTGCCAATTCAGCTATACGTCCAAATACAGGCTGGCAGGTCGAGGGTGGTTCTCCGGGCAGGAAAACAAGATCCCCCACTTCCTCATAACCGTTGTAGATTGTCAGCCCCAAACCGCTCAGAAACCCCTCAATCAAAACGCCGTCTGCAGTTTTTGGCTATCCAAGATTATCAAAAATATCCCAGGCGGCAGTTGGTGGCAGGAACGGCACGAGGTCATAAATTCTTTGATACCGTGTTGTCGTGGAATGCAGTCCGGAATTGCGGTACCAAGCAGCAAAATCGGGCAATCCTGCCAAGGGAGCAGCAAAGGCATTTACGTTAATTGCCTTGGCAGCCGGATAGGTAATTCTGACAAGTGCCGCCGCGAGGAAAGTCATGGCCGCACCCTTGGAGTGGCCCGCAATTTGAATCCCTTTGACCGATTGCCAGTCAATCGCATCCATCTTCGATTTTATCTTCGGCCAAAGTTTCATCATTGCCCGGTGAAACCCCTTTTCAACATGCCCAAGATGCACACCCGCATAGTCCCAATGAACCGGTTTGGTTTCATCATCCTGAAGCCAGTCTTTCACCCAGGCAGCAAACGATTCCCAATTGTCAAAGCTTGGTAGTGTGCCGCGCAGTGAAAGTACAACCCAATTATCAGACGTGACACCCAAAAATGCTGCATCGATCTTGTCCTTTCCTGAGCCAGCAAGAAAAAAATCGGGTTTACCGATAATCTTGATTGGGTCCCAGTACTGGCTTTTGGGTTTGAAGGGTCCAAGGGAATTTACATTGTAGGCGCAAATCGCAGCGTCGAGCATGCGTTGCGGTATGGTTGCGTTTAGCGAACGGGAAGCGGTTTTCTTCATGTTATCCTCCTGAAGTATTTATGTATCCAGAAGTATATTTGCCGATCCCATGATTATTTGTGGTAAATACCACTCATGCAGCAGTAATTCCAATTGGAGTGTATTATACTGTTTGCATGAAATGGAATTCGCGGTAGCGGTTGCAGTTGTGTGACTTTCAAATATACAAGACTCCAACGACAAAAACGGGAGGCTCACATGGCCTATGCAATGGTCGCCGCTAAGGCTGGCAATTCAAAGATATTCAAAAAGCAGGAAATTGACCTCGCAAAACCCAAGAAGGGCGAGGCGCTGATACGACATACAGCCGTCGGTTTGAACTTCATAGATGTTTATCACCGTACAGGGTTATATCCAGCGCCCGGAGGATTTCCGGCCATTCTTGGCGGAGAAGGCGCTGGCATTGTCGAAGCTGTTGGTCGCGGTGTCACTGAGGTTAAAGTAGGAGACCGGATTGCCTATACACTAGGGGGTGGTGCTTATGCTTCACACCGGATAATCGGTGCTGATCGCCTCGTTAAAATTCCAAATGGCGTTTCAGATGAAGTAGCTGCCGCTTCAATGTTGAAAGGCCTTACCGCTCATTACCTCATTCACGACAGCTACAAGGCCAAAAAAGGTGACACGGTACTCTTTCACGCGGCTGCCGGTGGTGTCGGCCTGATTGCAGGGCAGTGGCTAAAGGACAAAGGCGTAACCGTAATTGGAACGGCGGGCGGCGCGGATAAGTGCAAGCTCGCCAAAAAGAATGGCTGTGCCCATGTGATTGATTACAAAGCGAAGAATTTCGTCAAGGAGGTTATGCGGATTACGAAAAACAAGGGTGTTGCGGCGGTTTACGATTCGGTTGGCAAGGACACCTACCCCGGCTCACTTCAGGTAATGCAGAAATTTGGTACCTTTGTCACATTTGGCCAGTCATCTGGTGTACCTTCAGATTTCAAGTTGGCGGATTTGGCGGCTTACGGTGCACTCTACGCCACGCGCCCTACTCTTTTTACTTTTATTGAAGAGCGTTCAGAACTGGTTCGTCGGAGCAGACAATTGTTCAAAATGATCGGTGAAGGCAAAATCAAGATGCAGGTCAACCAGACCTTCCCGCTTACGAAGATAACTCAAGCTCACAATGCACTTGAAGGTCGCAAAACCACAGGGCAGACAGTATTGATTCCGTAGTTTTTCGAGGTTGCACCAATGAAACTGGACAGGCCCATCACGCCTGCTCCGCAGGATGCGGAGCAACGAAAAGCAATTAAACCGATTGTCTGCTACCCGATTGACAGTTTGCCGGAGTTTGATCCTGAATATTACGCTGAGTCACGTGATGACCTAACGTTGGTTGATGAAGTTCTTGTTGCTCCACGTGATGCGGAAACCTTTGAAGTGCCGGCTGGATACTTTTTCAGAATTGTTTGCCCGGAAGGGCCACAGGTCGGTGATCTCAATCTGTGGAATGCAAACGACATTAACGAGCGCTTTTTCAGCGGAAAGACGCGTGCTTTATACGGCACACACATCAGTACTGGTGACCGCATGATGAGCACACTTCCTTATCTTCGCGCGATGGCGACAGTTACCCATGACACATTGGACTGGTACGGGTTTGATGAGTTTGGCGGTAGCGTTCACGACGTAATCGGCACACGCTGCGATCCCTACACCAATGCATTGCTGTCGGGTGGTGAATATCATTATTGCTGCCACTCTAATCTTACCCGCGCCCTTGCAAACACCATGGGGATGAGCGCCGAAGAAGCTGAACCTTTTGTGCATGATGTGCTGAATGTATTCATGTGCACCGGCTTCACGCTTGATACTCACCAGTACTTCATGAAGGCGAGCCCCGTTCGCAGTGGGGATTATCTGGAATTCTTTGCCGAAATTGATTTGCTGGGCGGGCTATCTGCTTGTCCGGGCGGGGACTGTGGATCAAGCCACTCAAGCGAGGAGGCTGTCTGTGCACCATTGTTGGTTCAGGTTTTAAAGCCGAAGAACGGACCTCCAAATGGCTGGAAACCTGCTCAAATATCGACATACTCCCGCAATCACGGGATGTAAGCCAACGAAAATCAGGCGGGGGGCAACCCTCTTTTCTCGCCTTCCAGCATCACATCCGGATCATAGGCCTTGCGGGCGAAAACTTCATTCACCATTGGTTCAAAATGTTCCAGCGGTTTCGTAGGGTAGTCAGGATCAAAACTTGATTGATCCCACCGTTCACAGAATTCGACGCAAGTTTGGTAGTATGGGTGGTCTTTGTGCACTTCACGCGCGTCGCGATCCCAACCCATGTGATGACCATAATAATATGACTGGAACAGGCCGTGATGCTCAACGGTCCAAGCGACTTCATCACGAACAAAAGGACGCAAAATTTCTGCAGCAAACCGGTCATGATTTTGCGGTGCCAACCCATCACCAATGTCATGCAGTAGTGCAGCGACAATCCAGTCAATATCTGCACCATCTTCCTCTGCCCGCGTGGCAGACTGAAGTGCGTGTCCCAACCGGGTAATCTTGTAACCGGTCAGCGTTTCTTCTTCCTGCGATCGCAATTCGCGCAGCAACCGTTCAGCCGTCATGGCCAGATGAGGCTTTTCAAGCTCTTCCAGCATTTCATAATCTTCTTTTGTGCCATCTTTCATGGCTGTGAAAGAAACGGTTTGATCACTCATAACTTTTCTCCACTTCCTTGTTTAATTTACTAACGCGCCAGAACTTCCGTCTTCAGGCGGAGGTGAATAAAACCGGGTTGCATTTTCATCAGCACCTGCGGTTAGTGCTGCCGCTTGATCTCGTAATACGTCTTCATACAGATTGAGCGAATTCGGTGCAAATTCCTGATCAGGAGGTGCAACGTGTATCCAGTTCTGCCTGGCATCACGACCACGCATCAAAATGGCATAGTCACGATTACCAACAAGCTGCTTCACATCCGGCGTTACGTACCGCACAACACACCCTATACGGCGGTCTTCAGATGTGTTCGGACCAGAAGCGTGAAACATACGGCCGTGGTGGATTGAAAACTCACCCGGCTGTAGTTCTATGTTCACTTCATCCTTGGGGTCCACTTCAACTGCCATTTCTTGCCCCCGGGACAGCAGATTATCTTCATCAAACGTGTCATTGTGAGGCTTGATAGCTTCCTTGTGCGAACCGGCAACAAACTTCATGCAACCAGACTCGACCGTAGCCGGTGAAAGCGCAATCCAGGCCGAAGCCAAATGTTCTGTATCGCCATCGGCTTCCTCGCCCAGGCCCCAATAGGTCATGTCCTGGTGCCATGACACAATCTTATGTGTATGAGCTTCCTTGATGAAGAACTCTGTGCTCCAGACCAGAATATCAGGCCCGAGTATACTTTCCATTGTGTCAAGAATTGCAGGAGTTCGCGCCAACTCAATTGCCATTGGGAGCACCAAGTGGGCATTAACGCGAAAATACTGGTTCAAATCACGATGCGGACCCTTCGTGGCATACTTAGTTTCCAGCGATTCCAGACGCTCACGAAAATTAGCTGCTCTTGCGGCATCCATTGCTGAAAGGGGAAATAAATAACCGTCGTCGAGATACTGATCGACCTGTTTGCCAGTCAGTCCACCCATTACCGACCTCCATCAAATGAGTGCATTGTCCATAGGAACAACTTGATACTAGTTACAATGAAAGGCAATGTGTTTTTTCGGCATGAAATCCAAATACAAGACGAAAAATTGAGACTATCATGAAAGACAAATCGCAAACCGATCTGGCCATTGTATCTGAAACACTTGAAGTAAGCGGGCACGAGCCCACTTGGTCCGGTGTGCGCTCATTCATGCGGCGCAAATATACCAAGGATGTTGAAGGCGCCGATATGGTTGTTTGGGGAATTCCTTTGGATACTTCGGTTACCAATCGACCTGGGGCAAGGTACGGCCCAAATGCAATCAGGGATGCTTCCTGTATTTTCGATCTCGATCCACAGTATCCATTTCAGATGGACCTGTTTGAGAACCTTGCCATGGCAGACTATGGCGATTGCTACATTCACAATTCGCGGGTTTGGGATAATCCTGAACACATTGAAAAAGAGGCTGCTTCAATCATAGCGACAGGCGCCTATTTGCTTTCTCTTGGTGGGGATCACTTCGTAACCTGGCCATTGCTACGTGCACATGCCGAAAAACATGGGCCCCTGGCGCTGGTCCAATTTGATGCCCATCAGGATACCTGGGATGATGATGGGGAGCAGATTGATCACGGCACATTCGTTACCCGTGCAGTGCGTGAAGGGATAATCGATCCAGACCACTCCATTCAAGTAGGAATCCGCACTCACGCACCAGACGACTACGGCATCAAGATTATCTACGGCGATGAAGTTGAGGAATTGGCCGCAGAAGAAATTGCCAACCAGATCAAGGCACGCGTGGGGAAGATGCCAGTTTACATGACATTTGATATTGACTGTCTTGATCCTGCCTACGCGCCCGGAACCGGCACCCCCGTTTCTGGCGGCCCCTCAAGCGCAAAGATGCTTTCGACCGTTCGCCAGCTTGGATCCCTCAACATTGTGGGTTCGGATGTAGTGGAAGTTGCACCTGCTTATGACCACGCAGATATAACCGCTATTGCAGGAGCAACGGTGGCGCAGTATATGGTCGGGCTTCAGGCAGAGAAAAAACGGGATGCCTAAACCACGGCGAACTTCAGAATTTGATTCAACTCCTTAATAATTTGATTCAGATTCCAATTCTGCTCATAACATGTTGATTTTAAAAGATAATGCCATGAAGCCCAAAATATTCATAGATGGAGAACACGGGACAACCGGCCTCCAGATAAGAGAGCGTCTTGCAAAGCGCGATGACCTGGAAATACTGTCGCTGGCGCACGAACTTCGCCGTGATGATGCTCTACGGGCAGAAATGCTCAATGATTGTGATGTGGCAATTCTCTGCCTTCCTGACGATGCCGCCCGCGAAGCGGTTTCCTTGATTGGAGGTGGCGGCAATAGCAGGACCAGGATTATTGATACCTCTACGGCGCATCGAACCCACGCTGATTGGGTTTTTGGATTTGCTGAGATCTCAGCTGGTCAGGCAAAACTAATCGCAAATGCCAAGCGCATATCAAATCCGGGCTGTTATTCGACTGGAGCGATAGCGCTAGTCAAACCATTGATTGATGTCGGGATCATGTCGTCAGATCATCCGGTTACGATCAATGCGGTTTCCGGTTATACTGGAGGGGGGAAGCAACTAATTGCCCAGATGGAAGACACATCGCGGGACGATCATGTTGCAACTTCCTATTATCTTTACGCGCTTGGATTGGGGCACAAGCATGTGCCCGAGATCATGACACGGGGCGGCCTGACAAGAAGACCCGTTTTCACACCTGCAGTCGGACGATTTGCGCAAGGCATGCTGGTTTCAATCCCTTTGCATCTGGACACGCTGACCGGTGGGAATACAGCGAATGCCATTCATGATGCACTGACTAACCACTATTCAGGTCAGAACATTGTTGAAGTCGCACCGCTGTCAGTTGGTTCAGAATTGTCGAAAATCTGTCCAGAAGACTATGCCGGACTTGATACAATGAAACTATATGTCCTTGGTGACAAGGACACGGGTCACGTCAATCTGGTTGCCCAACTGGACAATCTCGGCAAGGGCGCTTCTGGAGCAGCAGTTCAAAACCTGAATTTGGTTTTGCCAACACTTTGAGAGCTACCTTTACGCTGGCAATACTCCTGTTTGTGGTGGATATGACCCTTTCAGAGCCCGCAGGTGTGCGACGGAGAACCCCAAAACGATAAATGCCATCCCCTGATGCACCAACGCCCATGAAAGCGGCACCTGCATCACCAAAGTGACAACACCGACCATCAATTGCATGAATATCAGAAGCGTCAAGATGATGGATCGCAGAATGTGTGTCGGCGCATTTGAAAGACGAGATGTTTGCGCCAATTGGTACAAGACCATCAATACTACCAGATAAGCTCCAATTCGGTGCACAAACTGAACTGTTTTGGGATTCTCGAACAAGTTGATCCATGCAGGATGCTGAGTGAAAAGGCCTCCGGGAACAAGCGCCCCATCCATTAAAGGCCAGTCATTGTACGCAAGTCCGGCGTCAAGACCTGCCACCAGTGCACCCAAAAATATCTGGGCCAAGATCAAGGCAGTAGTGACTAGTGCTATTTTGCGTAACTTCATGGGTCCTGAAGGTACATTGTGTGTTGCCAAGCCCCGGGCAATCCATACCGCCCATGAAAAAATCACTCCAGCAAGGGAAAGATGGATGGCCAATCGATACTGACTAACATCCACACGATCCACCAAACCGGATTTAACCATCCACCAACCAACGGTGCCTTGCAAACCACCGAGCAAAAACAGGATTATCAATCGCGGCTTGAGGAAATTTTCAAGCCGGCTGGATACCCAGAAGAAAATCAGTGGCAATAGTACATACAGGCCTATTGCCCGCCCCACAAATCGGTGCCCCCACTCCCACCAATAGATAAATTTGAACTCCTGCAGGCTCATATCGCGATTAATCTGCTGGTACTCAGGAATTTGTTGGTACTTGTCGAACGCATCCAGCCAGTCCCAATCGTTCAAGGGAGGAATGGCACCAAGGATCGGTTGCCACTCTGTTATGGACAGCCCGGAATCCGTAAGTCGGGTAGCGCCACCAATTATTACAATAGCGAACACGAGCACGCACAACCCATACAGCCACCAGCGGACCCAAAGACGGTTGCGCTCCTGTTGCTCAATCGTCAATTTCAATTTAATGCTGCTTCGCCTCAATTGTTTTTCCTACCGATAGATTCCTGCCTGTCTTGTAGATTTGAACATTTCATTGCGATTTTCCAAGCCCCAGTGACAACGCGTCGCGTGAACGTCTGATACCTGTCAATTTGGCAAGTATGCTCTAAAACCCGTAAGCAGAAAGTTGAAAGGTTGCACAATGCGTCAGACATACCGGAAATTACTCGGAACACTGTTTATTGTGATCCTGGCAATTCTTTATGCGCTTGTCGCTACAACTATTGCATCGGCAAAACTGGCAGATTCTTCAGCAGCGGTACATTTTTTCTATTTTCTGATAACCGGATTGTTTTGGGTGCTTCCATCCATGATCATTATCAAATGGATGATGCGGCCAGACAAGAAAACTGAAGCGTAGCCTCAACTCGGAATTATTGATCAACGGCTCCGCAAACTAAATGGCAATCCTGAAAGATCGGTTTTCATGTACCTTAAAGATTGACGGTCACCGCTAACAGGCAGGCGCGGTAGCGCAAACAGTTTCTGTGAATGGTTGGGATAAATGATGCCCGGGCATGAGTTCAACGACGACACGTATCCAGACATTTCTATCAGTTTCATTTGCTCAGCATCGACCGAGCAGATATCGCCATAAGGCACCGAGAAATGCTTTGGCTCAATACCGGTTTCAAGTTTTATCACATCGCGGCTCCGACTAATTTCAAACCGGCATTCTTCGTTATCCAATTTGGACAGCACACGAAAGTTCAGGCCAGTAGCGCCGAGCGAACACAGTGGATCCAGTTCATGTTCACACAAAGTTTCCCAAGTGACCAATTGAGACGAAGTGTAGCTCATTGGACTTTCCTCATAACCCGCAGACAGGTCGTTTAAGATGCGATCACGTTCGTTGTTGGTAACATTGCAAATCAGAAATTCATGCAATTCGCGGAACGCCTTTTTTTTCTTCAACAACGTAGAGACATCAAACTCCAACCGCCCCTTCGGCAAATCGACAAAGATCACATTTCGCTTGGCAATTATTCTTTCAATCACCTCCCACCACAGTGAAGCCTGACCTTCGAGCAGGCCAGGTGAAACAAAAACCGTAAATGGTGTTTCATGCTGTTTAAGTACCGGAATGGCATTTTCGAAGGTATCCCGGTATGGAAGGTCAACAGTAACCGCGATTAGGCGCGTACGTGTCTTGCCCAATCCTGGGTTTTGAAGTTCTTCAACCATCTGGTCAAGACTTACAAACGAATAGCCGTCAGCCTTCAACACAGTGAGTAACCGATTAAGGAAATCCGGTGAAATTGACCGAAACCTGTTCGGGACAAACGCCCTTTGGTCCGATTCAGCCACACGTTGCAATTGGAGAATTGCACCCAAACCGCTGCCAAATTGCCTGAAACAGGTGGATAATCCAGAAAAATAGAGGAAATTCGGAACGATCCTGCTGATTATACTCTTCATTGCCACATCACAGATCGTTTCGATTGATCTACCATTACACACTGAATCTTTAGATTTTGTTGATATACGCCCAATGAATAAGTCAGCTGATTATTAAGCAAGGGCATACATGGCGACCATTATAGCAGACAGTGAACTGTTCTCCGCGCGGCAGGCCCGCGACGGAGAAGCGGTCAGTGACGATGCCCCCTACATAACCAAAAGTGGCATGGTTGTTGAAATGCACTCAGATATCAGCTTGCTGAAACTTGAATGGCAAGCGCTTGAGCAAAATGCCAGTTGTAACATTTATCAAACCTATACCTGGGTCAACATCGCTCTCGAAACGCTGCACAAATGTGATACCCCGCTGATAATTACTGGCAGATTGAATGGCCGTCTCGAAATGATTTTGCCTTTTGTTGTCACCGGTAAATGGTTGAAGATCCTGAAATGGGTCGGTGATAGTCACACCAACATCGGCAATGGGCTGTTTTCGAATGAATTTTTGAAACGTGGCGAAAGTGTCGATATTGATTTTCTGAAATCTGTTGTTCAAAAAATCCATGGTGGTTTACTCCATACAAAACTAATCAACCAACAATTCAAGATTAATGGGTCGCCTGATCCACTGCTCGCAATGCCGTGGCAACAGGGTGTGAACAGTTTTTTCAAAATGGATTTGTCCGGCGGATTTGATGCCTTGTTGAAGGCCGGAAACGCCAAGCGAAAGAAAAGCCGGTTCCGCTCACGGGTAAAACAGGCGGAAGCATCTGGCGGATATGAATTTACGCGGGTAGACAGTCACGATGAAGCGGAGGCAGCGATTGGTGAGTTCATCAGCCTTAAGGAACAACGCTTTGCCGAACTCGGCATATCAGATGTCTTTGCCTGCAGGAATGCCGATACATTCATTCGGAAAATTGCAAAAACACCAACAGTTTCCGGGATAAATCCACTCGTACTCTTTATACTCAAGATTGGCGGAAAAACGCGGGCAATTTTTGCTGGCGGCGTTATCGGGAAGACAATCAATGGGCAGTTAAATGCCATTTCAGTTGATGAACTCAGTCGTATAGGGCCCGGTGAGTTGCTACTTCATCTGGCTGCCAAAGAATTGGCAGAAGATGGGTTTGATACTTTTGATCTGGGTGTTGGAAACGAACGCTACAAGAGATCCTGGTGTCAGCACGAACTGGTTACGCGCACCACCATCGTCGCCTTGACACCAATGGCAATTCCGCTTGCCGCGTTTGATCGCGCGTTACATGGATTGAAGAGATCTGTGCGAAACAACCCGTTTCTGTGGAAATTCATAAAAACCCTGAGGCGTCTAAAGGCAACAGTGCTCGCAACCAGATAATTCGATCCATTCAGATTTTTCCGGCATTGGCTTCACCGGTGTCAGGCTGCCACCAGCGCTTCCTTTTCAGAATCAACACTGTCTGGAACAATCTGGATAACTTCAACGTATCCACAAGACTGAAGCCGCTGTTCAAGCATGTCACAATCAGATTGCTCTGCTCCAATTCCACTAATTGCGACTATATCGGACTGATCGCTTACTGCTTCAATACCATTGGTGTCGGTATCACCGCAGTCTATGATCACGAGTTCATAAGAGCGTGCAATCGTATCAATGACTATTGATACATCTTCCAAATCTGGTGGATTGTCGACACCTGTCAAATTGCCTGCGGGTATGACGTGGGCATTTGAAACACGATCACGAAACAAAACGTCCTCAAACGCTGCATATCCGGTAATCATGTCAAAAAGGCCCGGCAAACCGCTGCTTCCCAACATTTCCTGGGAAGTCAGACCCCCGCCGCCGAGATCTATAACCAACACATTTCGGCCCGCTTGAGCCAAAGACCGACCCAACATCCATACAGAACGTGATCCTGAATCACCTCCTGGAGAAGCTACAACTACCCGCGCTTCTTCCAATTCAGCGATAACGCCAGCGGCATACCTTATTGCAAGGCTCTTGTTTTTTACGCTTTCCGTTGAAGATTTATAATTATCCAGTGAAGGAGCCTCTTCGATCTCAGGCAGTGCTTGAGTATTCTGCTCTGTTTCAACCGCCACCGCATCTAACGGGTTCTGGGTAAAAACGACCTCTTCCTGGAGGTGGTAATCGATGTTTTCATTCAAGCCAACATAAGGTTCATCCAGATCTACCGGTGGAACGATTGAGGCTTCAGGAAGATATTGGTCCATGTTTCCGACTGTCGGCCGCATGGCAGCGCCAGAAAGCAAGGTAGCTGACAAGACCCCAATGATTGACAAAATCATCATCGCAGATGCTCCCGCCGCTGAATATGGAACAACTTTTGGAAAGTAGGGTTCAATTGGCAACACCGCGCGCGAAATGATTCGGGCATCAACCGGGAAAAACCCGCCAGACTGTCGG
Source organism: Hyphomicrobiales bacterium (assembly GCA_021775455.1). GTDB lineage: Bacteria > Pseudomonadota > Alphaproteobacteria > Rhizobiales > Rhizobiaceae > JAALLB01. The sequence goes on from JAJFHU010000050.1 coordinate 41,881, forward strand.
CCAGCGGCCTCACGGAAGCGCCTGAGGTAAGTTTGCAGTAATTCCCGTTCAGCCGCAGCTTCGCGTTCAAGCGCTCTTAATTCGACTTCTGCCTCACCGACACGAGCTGCTTCTGACTTAAGGCGGTCGACTTCCCTAATCATGTCTTGCTCAGTCTTACGCGCAAGATCCACATTGTTTTCGAGGCTTTTTAGAATGTTTTTTGCTGCTGAACGAATCTGATTCTCAAAATCGACCACTTGTGAATTTAGAGACTTAAGGTTTGGATGATTTGGCAAAAGTGATGTTGAAAGATCGGAAATCTGTGCCTTCAAGGAGACTTGCCGCTCACGTAGCCGCTGGATCAGGGGAGATGCAATAACTTCCGGAATAACGTCGATAGATGAACCACTTTCCAATGCGCTGCGGATCGAAGCAATCTTGGCTTCAGCAGAAGAACGCTCAGCTCTTAAACGAGAGAGCTCCGTTGACACTTCTGACAGTTGTTGCGTTGCCAATGATGCGTTGTTTTGCCCAACCAAAAGGTCAGAATTGCCCCTGAATTCTGCAACCCTTGCTTCGGCATCCAGTAATCGAATTCGCATCGCTTCGATTTCCGGACCCAGATACTCCGTTGCATCGCTGGTAGTGGTTTGGCGGTTTTTCTTTTGAAGCTCAATAAATGCTTCAGCAATTGCGTTTGGTACCTGTTGGGCAATCTTTGGGTCAGTCGATTTGAACTCGACAACAATCACCCGTGATTGGTCGATTGCATATACATCAAGCTTCTTGGCAAACTTGCGCAGGGCACGCTCTTCGACACTTGCTCCGTATCCACCGTTGCGCAATCCTGCCAATATCATCAGGTCGTTGAGAACGGAGGGCATACCGCCCTCACCAAATTCACCGCGGTCTACTAGCTTCAGATCTCTTATAACCTGAAGTGCCAATTCATCTGAACCCAGGACTTCCACCTGACTGCGGACAGCTTGTTGATCAAATCTTGGTTCACGACGCTCTCCGCTTTCTTCAGATGTGCGCGTGAAAACAGAATCGTGGTTTTCAATGAGAATTCGAGCTGAAGAATTGTAGCGAGGGGAAATCATGGATAATCCAACAAACAGCCCGACTGCTGAAAGCAAAGTAACCAATACGATCAGCCGGCGTCGTTTTTTCACCTGCGAAAACAGACCGACTACATCGATATCATCATCGCGGGTCAGAACATCAGGCCCAGACATAGGCTACTCCTCATAATACGCTACAAGACTGCGGCGGCATTTGTCTCCGCCAAAACGCAATCAATCAATGAACGATTATGGTAACCAATGGGTTAAGGCAGGATGATTTTGAGTAAATATATTGCCTTTCGCAAACAGTGCTTTACCGGCTGTTAACCATAATCAATGTTTAATGCACCAAATTTCAACGAAACAAGTGCGAATAGTACCGAGGAATTTGTGTAGATGTTGAGTACCGGAAAGCGTCAGGCGTTGCGTGCCCTGATTATCACGCTAGTGGCCTGCATTGCGGCTTCATGTTCCACATACAAGCCGCTCAACCCAGCATTTCACAAGGTGCTCTCGCAACCTTACACGTTCGATTCTGGTGACGTATTGCGGGTTACCGTGTTTGACCAGGATAATCTCACCAACACCTATGCAGTAAACAAAGGGGGATACCTGTCTTTCCCCCTCATTGGCTCGGTTGTCGCACGTGGGCTTACCAGCAGAGAGGTTGAAGCAAGGATTGCCAGCGGATTGAAAAAGGGATTTCTGCGCGATCCAGACGTATCAGTGGAAATTGATACATACCGACCATTCTACATTATGGGTGAAGTGGGAACTGGCGGTCAATACACCTACGTCCCGGGAATGACCGTACAAAATGCAATTGCGATCGCGGGCGGATTTTCCGCAAGAGCGGAGCAGGAAAGTGCTGACATAACACGTCATGTGAACGGCGAGGTTATTACTGGTCGGGTACCCATGAGCGACCCAATTCTTCCCGGCGACACCATTTATGTACGCGAACGTCTCCTTTGATGTTGTGAATTGAAGATAGATGCCAAAAAAGCAGGCAAAACGCTTAAGAATTGTTCACTGCTTTCGTTCACCAATTGGTGGCGTTTTTCGTCACGTTCGCGATTTGGCAGAAGCTCAAAACGCAGCCGGTCATGAAGTCGGAATTCTGTGTGATTCAATTTCCGGTGGCGATCATGAGGAAAGGCTGTTTGACAGTATCCGGCCACTATTGAAGCTTGGGCTGAGAAAAACACCAATGCGTCGGGCCATTACGCCGGGCGATCTGGTCGCGCTTTGGAACTGTTACCGGCAAATTGGAGCCATGAAACCAGACGTATTGCATGCCCATGGAGCAAAGGGGGGTGTTTACGCCCGCTTGATCGGTACTTTCATGAAATTGTTCGGGCACGGTGTTTCCCGATTGTATTGCCCTCACGGTGGTGCGATGCACTATGACCGTTCAACCCTGAACGGTCGGCTGTATTTCGCTGTCGAGCGCTTTCTTGAACATATGACTGATCGTTTGATTTTTGTAAGTGAATATGAGCGAAACGCCTACTTTGAGAAAGTCGGGAACCCCAGATGCCCGGATAGTTTGGTCTACAATGGACTTAAGGATGAAGAATATTCTCCGGTAAAACTGAACAAGGATGCTGCTGAGTTTGTTTATATTGGAATGATGCGCGACCTAAAGGGTCCTGATGTGTTTCTCAATGCTTTCGCTAAGGCTCGAGAAACTACAGGAAAGGATTTAAGAACCCACTTTATCGGAGATGGGCCGGACAAGCACAAATACCTTGTTATGATTCAGCAATCGGGACTGGAACGATCCGTCGAAGTTCACGATGCTATGCCCGCGCGCGAAGCCTTTGCATTGGGGCGAACAATTGTAGTGCCCTCCAGAGCGGAATCAATGCCTTATCTGGTTCTGGAAGCTATCGCTGCTTCCAAACCAATAATTGCAACCAATGTAGGCGGAATTCCTGAAATCCTTGGTACCGATGCAGATTTGCTAATCCAGCCAGACGATGTTGAGAGCCTCTGCAACAAAATGTGCGAAGAATTGACTGCACCAAGCCCCAAAGCAATTTTGCAAGCTCGGAAAGAGAAACTACATAACCGTTTTTCTGTAAAAACAATGGCTGCAGCCATAGAAAATTCCTACTACGCCTGTCTTTAATCAGTTGCTAACCATAAGCCAAGCTTTTGCAGCCCTGCTGGCTCATTCGGTGGGGCGGAAAACCATTTTTACGTCTTTGCACGCTATCTTCGGAGCTGGAAGTATCCGGGGACTAGGCAATGACCACGATTTTTGACGAAACAAGCAATTCATTCTCCAGAGAAGCCGTTCGAAAGGCGGTAACTCAAAGCGGTATAGATGCTGATCCCAACTCCGTAGAACTTAATGAGCTTGCGCAGCAGGTTGCGGAGCAATTCACCGCTGGTTCAATTTCTCCGTTGGTCGTAGCAAGTATTGTTCGCATCCTGGAACTGCTCGGCATTTCTGCAATTGGTATTTGGTTTTTTGCTGCCGACATATTTCCAGTTACCGGAATTATGAACTGGCACAGCCTGATGTCATTCCTCGGGGCAATTTTGACCGTGGCATTCATTCAGGGACTGGATGGTTATCAATTTCCATCAACCCAAAATATTGTCGGCCAGACCGCCAAAGTTGCAACTGCATTTACGATGGCATTACTCATTGTTGCTGCAGGTAGTTTTCTGGTTGCCGGAGATGGTGACGTGACGCTGGCATGGCTCACCAAATGGTATGGCGTAGGTTTGTTGTTCCTTGTGTTTTTCCGATCTACGGTCTCGTTTTATGTAAAGAATTTAAGTTTGCAGGGTCGTATTGAGCGTCGCGCGGTTATTATTGGGGGCGGCGATCCGGCCGCGGATTTGATCCGATCACTCGAAGCTCAAGCTCAATCCGACATACGAATTTGCGGAATTTTTGACGATCGGGGTGGAGATCGATCACCCCCGGTTGTTGCTGGTTATCCCAAGTTGGGTAATGTTCCCGAACTCGTGGCATTTGCTCGTAAGGCGCGTATCAACATGCTGATCGTTTCATTGCCGCTTTCAGCAGAAAAACGGCTATTGCAATTGTTGAAACAATTGTGGGTTCTGCCGGTCGATATTCGCCTTTCCGCACATACAAACAAGCTAAGCTTTCGCCCCAGAACGTTCACGTATGAGGGTGCGTTACCTTTTTTTGACGTATTCGAACGTCCGATTGCTGACTGGGATGCCATCATGAAGAGAGGCTTTGATCTCCTGTTCGCATCGATGGCCCTGGTGGTCTTGAGTCCACTGATGATTGCAACAGCCATTGCCATTAAACTTGAAAGCCGAGGCCCCATTTTCTTTCGGCAGAAACGTCATGGTTTCAATAACGTAATGATCGATGTCTGGAAATTTCGCTCCTTGCGTCATGAGATGCGTGACGAGTCCTGCGCCAAAGCAGTCACCAGAGACGACAAGCGGGTTACCCGTGTAGGCCGAGTTATCCGAAAGACTTCAATTGACGAGTTACCTCAACTTTTCAATGTTCTTTGCGGGAGCCTCTCGCTCGTAGGCCCCAGACCGCATGTCGTAAATGCCCAAACCAACAATAGACTGTGGGATAGCGTTGTTGACGGGTATTTTGCCCGACACAAAGTTAAACCCGGTGTGACCGGGTGGGCGCAGATAAACGGTTGGCGCGGAGAGATCGATGAAGATGAAAAATTGCAGGAGCGTGTAAATCACGACCTCTACTATATCGAAAACTGGTCACTCCTGCTGGACCTCTACATTCTGTTCGTCACGCCGTTCAAATTGCTGAATACCGAAAACGCTTACTGATATGTCGGTCAGCGCTACAACCTGCCAACCTTTTGTTTTCGAAGGCTTCGAAAGTTTTCGTAACCTGACAAATGTATTTGTCGGATTGGCAGTATTCAGCGGTGGGTTCGTATTATTTGAACCTGCCCCGTATGAACTAATACTTGCTGCAATACTGGGTGTTGGTATCCTTTGTGGATTACGTATCCCAAGGGGCGTGCTACCGCTCCTTACACTAACAGCAGTCTACAGTTTTGGTGGTGTGATCGCTTCATTCCAGATGGATGATTACATGCGCGGCTTAATCTACAGCGCGGTCACGTTTTTTCTTGGGCTTACAGCCTGTTTCTTTGCAATTACCATTAGGCAGGACATGGGCCGATTGCGACTGATTTTCCGTGTCTATGTCGCCGCCGCGGTGGCAACTTCTATCCCGGGCATACTTGGATATTTTGATGTTTCAGGGTTTGGTTTGTTTACCCGGTATGAGCGTGCCCAAGGTGTCTTTGCTGATCCGAACGTCTTTGCTCCATTTTTGGTAGCCCCTGCTCTTTATCTCATTTATGGCATCATGGTTCGTTCTGTTACGCTGATGCCAGCTCGTCTGTTTTGTTTGGGCATAATTCTTTTGGGCCTGTTTTTGGCCTTTTCTCGTGGCGCTTGGGGCATGTTTGCAGCAGCCGGCTTCCTGTTTTACTTTTTGATACTCGTTTGTGAAAGACACCCCGTTAGAAGAATCAAATTCATACTGTTTGGAGTATTCGGAATTGTCGCACTTTCTTTGGCATTGATAACCGCTCTGCAATTCGATGCCGTGTACTCAATATTCCAGCAAAGAGCAGAGTTGGTGCAAGATTATGATGGTGCAAGACTTGGCCGGTTTGCCCGTCACTTGATCGGATTTGAGCTGGCGCTATCAACACCATTGGGTTTGGGCCCCCTGGAATTTGGTTACATCTACGGTGAGGATACCCATAATGTATACCTAAAGGGATTGATGGGTTACGGCTGGCTTGGCTTTGTTTGTTGGATGTTGCTGATCGTATGGACCGTGATTTCAGGGTTCAAACTCTTGTTCAATGATAGACCGTGGCGAGTATACTTCCAGATCGCATACGTGGTTTTCCTTTGCCACCTGGTTCTCGGCTGGATAATTGACGTAGACCATTGGCGCCACGTCTACCTCATGTTGGGTATCGTGTGGGGATGCATCATGTTGGAAAAAAAGTGGCAGCAGCAGCGCATACTGTCTTCACAACGGCCTACTTACGATACTCCAGCACAGCTGATTACGAATGGCCAAATGGCTTGATTTTGGTCGGAGCGAGTGGACTCGAACCACCGACCTCCCGTCCCCCAGACGGGTGCGCTACCAGACTGCGCCACGCTCCGATCAGTGCGTTATAGGCAGAGCACAATAACACTTCAACACATTAGTTTGCGCAAAATGCATTGGCATGCATATCGGTTCCTAAAATAATCAGTTTTGACGGGTTTGATCCAGCAACCGTTTGCATTCCAGCAGTTCATACAGGGTTGCCTGAAGATTGCGGCGGTCTTCCTCCGGCAAATCTGGATTATTGGATGCGGCAGAATTTTCTTTTCCGCCACCTGCAATCCGACCAAATATGCTGCGGCTTCTGCTTTCCGCATTTTTTTCAAACTCGGAAACTTTAACAGCAGTTTTTGGAGTTTCCGCATCACGGTCTTCAGCAATCTCGCCGGTATCAATTTCCGGTATTTCTCCCCTGCCAATTTGAATGGCATATTTGTTACCGTGCTCCTTCAAAAGGCGTTGGGCCCCACGAATGGTGTAGCCCTCTCCATACAACAAAGCGCGGATACCGCGGAGAAGGTCTACGTCTTCCGGCCTGTAATAGCGCCTGCCACCACCACGCTTGATTGGCTTAATCTGGTTGAAACGAGTTTCCCAAAACCGCAAAACGTGCTGCGGCAATTTCAATGCGTCAGCAACTTCACTAATGGTACGAAAGGCGTCGGCGCTTTTGTTCAAGGTGACCCCCTACCTGCGTGGTTCAAATCCTGCCGGAAGAGTTATTCGGATCAAATCCCCAAACCGTTTGATCCTATTTTTTATGGCCGTCCAAAACTGCCTTCTTCAGGATATTTGATGGCTTGAACACCATTACCCTGCGAGGCGTTATCGGAACTTCCTCCCCGGTTTTTGGATTTCGACCAATGCGCTCATTTTTTGAACGCACTACGAACGATCCAAACGAGGACAGTTTAACTGATTCTCCCTGAACAATCCTATCAGATATTGTATCGAGAAAAATTTCAACCAGATCAGCGGATTCAGTGCGCGACAGGCCAACCTTTTGATAGACCGCCTCAGAAAGGTCTACCCTGGTAAGTGTTTTTTCCCCCATGAGACATTCAGCCTTTACGTCGACATTTGGCACTTTGCCGCTAAAATTCCTGAACAACTTTAGGGTAATTTCTTAACAACAACAAGTAGCTGTGCCAATTGATTGCTGCAATTTATTTAAACTGCGTCTTGCCAGACTACCAGCGTAGCAACACAGAGCCCCAGGTAAATCCACCGCCCATTGCTTCCAGTAACACCAGATCATTGGGCTTAATCCGGCCATCCTTGTAGGCAGCATCAAGCGCCAACGGGATTGAGGCTGCCGACGTATTGCCATGGCGGTCCACGGTTATCACCACTTTTTCCGGATCAATTCCGAGTTTTTTTGCTGAACCATCGATTATTCGCTTGTTTGCCTGATGGGGCACAAACCAATCGAGATCTTCCGAACCAAGCCCGGTGGCTTCATATGCGGCTTCGATTACATCTGTGATCATGCCAACCGCATGGCGAAATACTTCGCGGCCTTCCATGCGCAAATGCCCAACTGTCTGAGTGGAAGATGGCCCACCGTCCACATACAACTTGTCCCTGTGCCTACCGTCTGAACGCAGATGACAAGTCAGAATTCCACGATCATTGCTTGTGCCGTCGCCTGTTGTGGCTTCAACAATTACCGCACCTGCACCGTCACCAAACAACACGCAGGTGGTACGGTCAGTCCAATCCAGTATTCTCGAAAATGTCTCCGCTCCAATAACCAAAATTCTTTTGGCGAAGCCTGTTCGGATATACTGATCAGCGGTTGTAAGTGCAAAAACGAAACCGGAACACACTGCCTGACTGTCAAATGCGGCACCGTGATGCATACCAAGGCGATGCTGAACTTCTACTGCAGTCGCCGGAAATGTATGATCGGGTGTGGAGGTTGCCAATATAATCAGATCGAGATCTTTGGCGCTGACACCTGCGTCCTGCATGGCAGCAATTGCGGCTTTTTCCGCCAGATCGGCAGTCGTTTCTCCATCGGCTGCAATGTGACGTTGACGAATTCCGGTTCGCTGCACAATCCATTCGTCGGAAGTCTCTACAATGCCATCAAAATCGGCATTTTTCATAATTCTTGATGGGGAGTAAGATCCGCAACCTGTAATCTTTGAACGTATCATGTGTAACTGTCTTTGTTTTTTCGCTTAGGTTGCAGGTTCCAGGTTCAATCGAATTTCACTGAAAGATTCCAGATCACGTTCAATTTTTGACAACAAGCCATTCGCTGCCATGTCATGTCCCACTTCAATTGCGGCAGCAAATCCTTCTGCATCTGTACTGCCGTGACTTTTGATTACCACACCATTCAAGCCCAACATTACAGCGCCATTGGATCTTCGAGGGTCCATTTTTTCCCGGAGTTGATTAAATGCCTGTTTCGCAAGCAGATAGCCCAGTCTCGCGAATAAAGTTCTCTCCATGGCCGCACGTAAATATGCGGCGATTTGTTTGGCGGTTCCCTCAGCGGTCTTCAGCGCTATGTTGCCAGAAAACCCCTCTGTTACAACTACGTCAACACCGCCTTTTCCCAGTTCATCACCTTCAACAAATCCGCGATAATCAAGATTGCTGAAATTCGCCTGCCTAAGCATTGTGCCAGCTTCCCTTACCGCCTCCTGTCCCTTGACCTCTTCCACGCCAATGTTCAAAAGTCCAACAGAGGGACGATCAAGGTCAAACAGTGCACGCGCCATGGCTGCACCGGCTACGGCAAACTCGAGTAGCTGATCTGCATCTGCACCAACATTAGCACCGACATCCAGTACAATGCTTTCACCGACCAGGGTTGGCCAGATTGCGGCCATTGAAGGTCGGGTAATACCCGGCTGAGTACGCAGGCAAAATTTCGACATAGCCATCAGGGCACCTGTGTTGCCGGCAGAAACACACACATCCGCCTGCCCTTCTTTAACAGCTTCCAATGCTTTCCACATGCCGGACTTTTTTCGTCCTCGACGAAGTGCCTGGCTTGGTTTTTCATCCATGGCCACCGAAGTTTCGCAATTGTGGAATGTTGATGCAGCATTCACGTCCGGCAAGCTCTCGAGCACGGGCATCACTGCATCTTCTTCGCCAAATACCTCGAACCTAAGATGCGGTTTGCGCTCAAGTACAACACGCGCACCGCCCAACACAACGTCAGGACCGTGATCACCCCCCATCGCATCGAGGGATATGGTAAGCGTATCAGGCATTTTCCTTGAAACCTATCCTTGTTATAACCGTGGTGCAAATATCAGGGTTATTACAAACTTCATAGCGGGTTTTATTCGGGTTTTTTGTAATTTTTTTCAGTTATCAACGTTTTGAGGTCCGCAAAGGGTCTATGATGGCGAATTTCCACCGCGCTATCCTCTACAATTTCCGGCTTACAGATCTCATCACGCCTTATGAATGGATCAATAGCCAAGACCAGCTCTTCTATCACTACTGCCCACAAATTTATTCTATTTGATGAATAAACATCCGGTGTTTCATCTTCTTTCGGATCCAGAATTATCTCTCCATCCACAATATCCGGGATTTGCGCCAACAAATGGCCTTCTGGAACAAAATTCCTGCGAAATTCCTGACTTACTTTGGTTTGTATCGGTTCCAGGGTAACTGCGCAGCTTTGTACTACGTCAGCATTGACTTCCCCAATCAGGGCTACACCTCCGGAATGCCAGGCGGAGGCCTCAATCTCTGCAGTAGCCGCAAGTACCTCGTCGACATCAAGTGCTTTTGCGAACACGCTCAAACTAGCCGGATCTGCTTCCAGTGATGAATTGACAGCTGTGCGAGATATCTTGGAAGTGTTGAGCCAGAATTCAGGCAGTTCCTGCTTCATGACTGAATTTCCGGCCAAGTGAGATTGCCTGATTCAATCGAAGTGATCGATTGCTGTATCAGAAATTCATCTGCAAGCATCATGTACCCGGCCAACATTTTTGCAGCCTGATGCAGTTCTCCATCGCCGCAAGAAAAATACCTCTTTGAAATTGGCAATAACATTGCTTTTTCTTGTTGGCTATCGAGGTGTTGATCAAAATCTTCAATCTGGCCGTAAAAACTTCTGACCATTTTCTTTTTTCGCTTTGGAACAGTTGTATCGCCAACTCCCAGTTCTCTGAGCGCGCGATCAACATCATCGACGAAAAGATCGAACACTTGCTGGTTCAAAGACCTATAATCCCCAGAATCCTCATTAACCAGCCTTCGGGCCAGCAGGTAAACATGCATTGCAAGCATATCAAAGCGCCCCATGACCGTATCCGGTATGGTCAATTCAGCAAAAAACCACGGATCACGGGCCCTCGCCACAACAGCGCCATAAAGCTGTTGAGTTATCGCAATCGCTGGATCTGGCCTAAATAAGGAAAACAGCATCATACTGTCCTGACTTGATGAATTCTAAAGCGTCATAACCGATGGGAATGGATAAGCACGCTATTGGTTGAAAATCCAGTGGTATTGCGTTAGTCAGGCGGGCGAATTACGGAAAATATAGGGTAAACTGCTCCGTGAAGAAGATCAAAACATTTGGTGCACGCAATTTAACGATGGTGCTGATGCTTGCAGGCACTCCATTGGTAACGGCATGTGTGCAGGAGCGCGTGTTCAACAATGGTGCGATTATTACCGAGGATCAACTGGATTTGGTGCCGATTGGCTCGAGCCAGGATCAGGTTCTTTTGGCGTTAGGTTCACCTTCAACAACCGGGCAGTTCGGAAATGAAGTTTATTATTATATTTCTCAGAAACGCTCAAAGCGCTACGAATATCAAAAAATGAAACTGGTGGATCAAAAAGTCCTGTCCGTCTATTTCGATGAGGAAAGGACTGTCAACAGAATTGCCAACTATGGCTTGCAGGATGGTCGGGTATTCGATTTTGTCAGCCGGACCACTCCAACGGGTGGTGAAGATTACACGTTTTTGAAACAGTTGTTTACCGGGAAAGCCAGCCCATCGTCGGTTCTGGCACCGAGCGAGGGTCCTAGTAGCGGCAATCCATTGGAATAAATCTGGTAATAACCAGGTTTTGCATTGATACTGTTTGGCTTTGTGCTCACAAAAAACCCCGCAGATTTCTCCGCAGGGTTGATTTTTTTAAAACCCGATTAGTGGGCAAGCACTGCCAACAGCAGCAAGGCCACGATGTTGGTGATCTTGATCATCGGATTAACCGCAGGACCAGCAGTATCCTTGTATGGATCACCCACTGTGTCGCCGGTTACAGAAGCCTTGTGAGCTTCGCTACCCTTTTCGTGCTTTACGCCATCCTTGTCGACAAAGCCGTCTTCAAAGGATTTCTTGGCGTTGTCCCATGCACCGCCACCGGCAGTCATGGAAACAGCTACGAAGAAGCCCGTTACAATCACGCCAAGCAGCATTGCACCAAGGGATGCAAATGCATGATCCTTGGAACCGGTGATCCACAGGATCACGTAAAAACATACGAGAGGCGAAAGAACCGGCAGAAGAGAGGGCACAATCATTTCACGAATGGCTGCTTTTGTAAGCATGTCCACAGCGCGACCGTAATCGGGCTTTTCCGTGCCCTTCATGATGCCTGGCTTTTCCTTGAATTGCCGACGAACTTCTTCCACAACAGCTCCGCCTGCGCGACCTACAGCAGTCATTGAAATTCCACCGAACAGGTAAGGCAAGAGACCACCAAACAGAAGGCCAACAACCACGTATGGGTTGGAAAGCGAGAAGTCGACGGACACACCTTCAAAGAATGATCCTGGTGTTGCATTTGCAGCAAAGAACTTCAAATCTTCTGTGTATGCCGCAAACAGCACAAGCGCGCCAAGACCAGCAGAGCCAATGGCATAACCCTTGGTGACGGCCTTTGTAGTGTTGCCGACTGCGTCAAGTGCATCGGTTGTTGAACGCACATCGCTTGGTAAATCAGCCATTTCGGCGATACCACCAGCATTGTCGGTCACCGGACCGAAGGCGTCCAGCGCAACGACGAATCCGGCCAATGCCAACATTGTTGCTACCGCAATCGCGATACCAAACAAACCAGCAAGCGTAAAAGTGGAGATGATACCAGCAATAATCACTATGGCCGGCAGTGCTGTAGATTCCAGTGAGATCGCAAGACCCTGTATGACGTTCGTTCCATGACCGGTTACCGAAGCCTGACTAATGGACCGCACCGGGCGATATCCAACACCCGTATAGTACTCGGTGATCCAGATAATCAGACCGGTAATGGCCAATCCAATCAAGCCACAATAGAAGAGATGGCGACCAGTGAAAGTTTGACCGTTAACGGTGTAGCTCGAATCGGCTCCCAACCAACCCCAGATAATTATGGCCAGTGCGACAGCAGATAAACCGGCTGTCACGATGAAGCCTTTGTAAAGCGCACCCATGATCGAGTTACTTGCACCCAAACGAACGAAGAACGTACCGATGATTGATGTTACAACGCAGCTTGCACCAATCAGCAAGGGCAGCATCATCAATTTAGTTGCTACAGCACCAGTAAAAAAGATTGACGCCAGAACCATGGTTGCAACTACAGTAACAGCGTAGGTTTCAAACAGGTCTGCCGCCATACCGGCACAGTCACCAACATTATCGCCCACATTGTCGGCAATCGTTGCAGGATTGCGCGGATCATCTTCCGGAATACCTGCTTCAACTTTACCAACAAGGTCGCCACCAACATCTGCACCCTTGGTAAAGATGCCACCACCCAGACGGGCAAAGATTGAAATCAAAGAAGCTCCAAAACCAAGAGCTACAAGAGAGTCAATAACGGTCCTGCCAGTGTTCAAAAAACCCATAATATCGGTGAGTATCCAGTAATAAACTGTGACACCAAGAAGCGCCAAACCGGCAACCAAAAGGCCGGTAATTGCACCTGACTTGAATGCAACTTCCAGACCTGCACCAAGACTTTGACTGGCTGCCTGGGCTGTGCGCACATTCGCACGAACTGATACCAGCATTCCGATAAAGCCTGCTGCGCCTGAAAGCACTGCACCGATTGCGAATCCGATGGCCACAAGCCAACCGAGTAGCAAACCAATCACTATGAAAACGACAACACCGACAATCGCGATTGTCATGTACTGACGTGAAAGATAGGCTTGGGCGCCTTCTTGAATATAACCCGCAATTTCCTGCATCCGCTTGTTACCAGCATCTGCATTCATAACCGAGCGGGTCGCCCATGCCCCATATATAATAGACAACAGCCCTGCAGCCATTGCTAGATAAAGAGGTGACATAATCCCAATTTCCTTATTGTTTTTACAAAACGAATTCGAGCGGGGTTTTCGGCTCGAAAAATCTCCACAAGAATGTGTTCGTTGAAGCCGCTTTTTGAAAAAGCGGCAAACCGAGGCGCACACTAGCCAGAACGCCTCAAAGGTCAAGAAATTGTTCGTTAGTGTGCAAAAATGGCGCGGTTTTGGGCTTTTTTGCCTAAGCCATTCCTAGTCGGCACAGCCTGCCCAGCCACCAAAGAGCTGTATTACACAGAATCGATAACGGAAATCCTATCCCGTTCAAAATGAAACAACCGTAGTTATTGAGAACAATACCAGACATTAATGACACGAACGCCACCAAACCGAAGCAGATAAAGGAAAATTTCCACCATGGCTGACACGCAACACAACATTCCAAGCGCACCAAGGAAGGTGCCTACCATGAAGCCACGTATTTTCCCAATTTGCCTCATGTATACGCTGGCAAGAACGGCACCTAACATTACGCCCACACTTTAACCAGCCAGCGGTGCAGTAGCCAAAGACTTGTCCGATCCCAGCCAATATGCCCCTACAACCCCGTCAAGAGCGAAGCTCAGATGCTGACACTTCACCAAATGATTGGCAGAAAAGATAAACTGAAGCGTTTTTGCGAGCAATTTCATTTTCCTGTTGGTCTGAAATGGAAATACTCAATTTTCATCTCCGAAATGCGTATAACCCGAGGTTTCGATTTTAACCGGTTGTCCGTTTGCGTCGACAAGATTAACGCCCAGGCCGGACGGTTCGATTATTCCTATACGGGAAACAGGCAATTCAATGCCGCCAATTTTTGTATCAAATTCCGCTGCGATTGATCGTGGAACACAGAACAGCAACTCATAGTCATCACCTCCGGTTACTGCACGTTCCGCACACTCAGGATCCAAGTCGATCATTCTTTGCAAAGATTCAGAAAACGGAACATCTGATAAATTGATGGACGCTGAGACATCTGATGCTTTGCACAGTTTCTTCAAATCTGCGATCAATCCATCCGATACATCCATAGAGGCTGATGCAAATCTGGAAATCATCGGCGCAAAATTGCAACGAGGTTCCGGCAGTAAATATCGCTTCTCAAAGTATTCTTGATATTTACCAGACAATTTTGCATGTTTACCCAGCCGAACATCGAGCCCGATCGCGGCATCACCTATTGATCCGGTAACATAAACCAAATCTCCTGCGCTCGCGGAAAGACGACTGACATAGCTATCCTGATCTATTTCTCCAAGCGCTGTAATCGATATTACCGTTCCACCGCCCGATCGAAAGGTGTCGCCACCTGTTAATCTGACATTGTAAGCCTCGCAATCATCTCCCAGTCCGGAAGCAAAGGAAGCAACCCAAGGATCATTCCAATCATCACTTAACCCAAGTGACAGTGAGAACACAGTTGCCTGCGCTCCCTTGGCAGCGAGATCAGACAAATTTACCCGAAGTGCCTTTTTCGCGATCAACTCAGGAGGGTCATCGGCGAGAAAATGGACCCTTTCTGCGATTGCGTCCTGGGTTATGACAATCTCTTTGCCGGGTGCGGGCTTGTACAGAGCCGCATCGTCGTTAAGACCGAATGAACCGTCTCCGGCCAACGGTGCAAAATGGCGCGCAATCAGTTCAAATTCATCTGGTCGTTTTTTCACCAGACTTACTTTCAAATTCTCCAGGCCGAACTTCTTTGGCGATACTATCCAGAACACCATTTACAAGTCGCGGCTCATCTTCTTCAAAAAATGCTTTAGCTACATCCAGATATTCCGCAATGATAACGCGGCCTGGAACATCGGTACGTTTAACCAGTTCAAATGCTCCCGCCCTCAACACGGAACGAAGCAAGGTATGAATTCGCGCCAATGGCCAATCATCAGGAAGAGTTTTGTGAATTAGCGGGTCGAGTGTTTTTTGATCGGCAACTACGCCGCTGACAATTCCCCGGAACCATCCGCGGTCTGCATCGAGGTATTCTTCTCCATCCACTTCCTGGCCGATTCGGCAAGTTTCGTATTCATCCAGAATTGTCGACAAACCTGCGCTGGTAATATCCATCTGATAAAGGGCCTGAACTGCCGCAAGGCGTGCAGCTCCCCTTTTATTGGCAGAGCGACCTGCAGTCGTTGATTTCACCGGATCAACCATTTGCATTACCTGATTCAAATCGATTTCGAATTGAGATCATTTCCAAGGCAGCCCGGGCAGCAAACCCGCCTTTGTCCATCTGGTCCCGACGCGCGCGTTCCCACGCCTGTTCTTCGTTTTCAGTTGTCAGGATTCCGTTTCCGATCGGAAGACCTTCCAAGGAGAGGTCCATCAACCCGCGCGCGGACTCATTTGCAACAATTTCAAAATGATAGGTTTCACCACGAATTATGACGCCAAGAGCGACGAAGCCATCATAGGCAGCTTTTCCGGATTCTACACCCTCCATGGCAAAGGCAATTGCAGAGGGGACCTCCAGCGCACCAGGAACTGTCAAAACATCATGACTGGCACCAGCTTCCTCAATGGCCTTACTTGCACCCTCAAGCAAGGCATCAGACAACTGATCGTAAAATCGTGCCTCGACAATTAGAAGATGTGGGTTTTTAGCCATCCGGGGCTCCTGTTTCGGTCAGGAAAACCACGGTGGCGACGGCAATGCAAGCAGTAAGTTGAATTTGTATTCAGATGGCGGATTCTAACCGAACGGCGTGTTTTCGATTTGCTGCAACACCCGATCATGGAACTGCTTGTCGTTACCGAGAGGTATATGGGACGTGGGCAGCTTGAAGTTGGACAGAGCCGTCGAATTGTTGTTCTTCTTCAATTTCAGAGACACTTTGAAACAATCAAGATTTGTGCACGTAAAATTGTCAGCAGTTTTTACATTCGCTGTAACCGGGCGTGGCATTGGGCCATCGACTGTCGCCAAATAATGAACCGGAATGTTCTTCTTGTTCAACTCGGCGGCAATTGAAGTTACGACATTGGCGCCGTAGCTGATCCCGATCAGATTGATTTCTACATCCGGGTTCAGCTGGTATGCTTTCTTTATGTCCCTCATTACAGAGGAGCGAATAACAGTCGAGCCTTCAATGGGTGTGCCGTAGCTAAACAATCTGGAATTCGGGATTTTCTTGGAAAGATTCGTAAACCCGTAACCGATAAACGGTACGGCACTGGCCAGACCATTGATCAAATATGTTTTCTGAAAACGAGGCTTTGGCGGTTCATAGATGCCCAAATCATAATTGTCTGGATCCGCAATGCTCGCAGTGACATCACCATTTGAATAAGCTGCAACACCAGCGGGCGGTTGCGGAGCCAATGACGCGACTTCAATTGAATCGGGGGCTGTTACATTTTCCTCAATCGCAGATATTTGCGGATCGTAAGGCGCTGATTCAGTGGGTTGTACGACCGTTTGCGGATAATCATCCTGCTGGGCATTTGCCGATGATAAGCCGTTCACCGGTGAAAAAGTGGCCACTTGTGATGTAGCAGGGCCAACGTCAGTTCGAGGAGACAATCCAAGATCATCGGTGCCCGAAACACATCCGGCGAGGGAAATTCCAAACATAAGGGGTAATAACGAAGCTACTCGGATACACATTGCTCGTTCCTGAAATAATGACATTTCGCAGCATTATCGACGAACTGTGGTTAACATTTGGCAAACTAACGAATTATTTGAATTCTGATAGCCGCGCCGCGTAGCGTGCAATCTGATCAACTTCCAGATTTACTGCATCACCAATCTGGCGTTCTCTCCAGGTTGTAACCTCCAAAGTGTGGTTGATAATCAAGACGTCAAACCGGTTGCCCTCAACCTTGTTGACGGTCAAAGATGTTCCATCCAGAGCCACTGAACCCTTCGGTGCGATAAACATCGCAAGTTCGGATGGACATTCCAGGACAAAGCGAAACGCTCCGCCCTCCTCTACGCGATCGACAATCCTGGCCATTCCATCAACGTGGCCGGAAACCATATGACCACCCAATTCGTCACCAATCTTGAGCGGCCTTTCCAGATTGATGTGGTCGCCTTGATTGATTTTTCCAAGCGTGGTCAGTCGGAGGGCTTCTTCCCATGCTTCGGCTTCAAACCAGACTTCGTTTCGCTTCACCACCGTCAAACAGACGCCAGCATGGGCGATTGATGCGCCAATATCAATTGTCTGCGTGTCGTAGCTTGTCTTCACACGAATTCGTATCCCTTTTTTCAGGGGATCAATCCGGTCAATTTGACCAACATCAGTTACAATTCCGGTGAACATTCAGGATTCCAGCTTCCCAAGTCGCAAGCAACGATCATCACCAAAGCGCAATTCTTCACGAATTTCAAACCCTTGCGGCAGCTTTGAAGCGGTGAATGGTGCCAGGACAATTTCAATAGTTTCATCAAGCGCCGGAGGCAAGCCTGCTTCCAACAGCATTATCTCATCTACCAAATCTTCCTTGAGGAAACTTGCAGCAACTTGAGCTCCTCCTTCAACCAAAAGCGACTGAATACCGCGTGCGCGCAAATCATCCATTAATTCAGGAAGCGCAATATGCCCGTTATCCAATTCGCAGGCCAATTGAATACCACCTGATTGTTGCAACATTCTTTGGTACTCTTCAGGCATCTGGTTTGGTGTTGCTACGATTGTTGCTACTTGTTTTGCGGTCTTTATTACGGTGTGAGAATCCCGCAACTGCGCATTGGCATCCAAAATCACCCGAATTGGTGACCTACTTTCCAGACCAGGCAATCGACAAGTCAGTGCAGGGTTGTCGAACAAGATTGTATTAATCCCGACAAGTATCGCATCGTGCCGAGCTCTTAGAAGGTGTGTCTGGGCATTGGCGATTGATCCAGTCAACTCCAGTTGACCGCCACCTCTCAACCCCATCACGCCTTCAGCCGTCATTGCGAGCTTTAAAGTAACAAATGGCTTGTTACTGGTTTTCGATTTCAGGTAGGCCTGCACAACCCTGGCAGAATTTTCGCCGATATTTTCAAAGATCGTTTCAATTCCCGCGGATTTCAGCATCTGGAACCCTTTGCCATCCACTCGATTGTCGGGGTCTTTCGTGGCAGCAACCACCCGCATAACTCCGGCATCAATAAGCGTCTGGGCGCACGGTGGTGTTCGTCCGTGATGAGCGCATGGTTCAAGGGTAACGTAAGCAGTAGCTCCATTGGCACGTTCGCCAGCTTCTGCGAGGGCTATTGGCTCAGCATGTGGCCGCCCGCCCGGCGCAGTAATACCGGAACCAACGATCTGGAATTCATCGTCAATTTCACGAACCAATACACACGCTACTGACGGATTTGTGCCAGTCTGCCCCTGATTGCGCCTGGCGAAGCGTAATGCAGCATCCAGATAGCGTCTGTCGATTTCACTTATGGAAGGCTGATTTTTTTCCATCCCGGTGGTATGGCCGATATGCGTTCAATTGAAAAGCAGGTAATGGTCGGATTGATTAACTTCCTGTAGATGCAAACAGGCTGCAAATAACGGCAATCAACACTGACTGTTGTAACTTTCAACTTCCGAGATCAGGCGAACATACCAATCCTTGCATTCATCATACTGGCTTTGGGTAAACGATTTGGAGCATTGGCGATAATAGCTTTCCAACTCGGCCTGTAGTCTGGTGTACCGGTTTGCGCACTCTACGCTTTGCGCCAATTCGACTGATGTATTGCGCGTTGTCTGGGTCCCGGCTGATGTAGATTCAAGTGCTGGTACGTTCGTGTTCTGATCAAGGAACGCCAATCCAACTTGCAGAATGGTAATTGCTGCAAAATTCATGGCAATTCTCCCAATCAGTTTTCACCACGTCGCAGTTTGCTCAAAAAGCCCTCAAAATCCTTGGCTTCCTTGAAATCCCGGTACACAGACGCAAATCTGACATAAGCAACCTCGTCGACCTGTTTTAAACCCTCCATGACCAGGTGACCGATTTCGTCGGAAGAAATATCACCCTCGACCTGAGACTCCAGCTGCCGAACGATGCCGGATATCAGACGCTCGACCCGTTCAGGGTCCAGATCCCGCTTGCGAATAGCGGTCTGAATGGAGCGGGCAAGCTTGTCGCGATCAAATGGAACTTTCTTGCCGGATTTTTTCAAGACAGTCAGTTCGCGGAGTTGAACTCTTTCGAACGTTGTGAAGCGTCCACCGCAATCCGAACATACCCTGCGCCGACGAATGGAAGTCCCGTCCTCACTGGGACGGGAATCCTTCACCTGGGTATCTGCATTGGAGCAGTAAGGGCAACGCAATCGTCTGCCTCGCTTACATATAGGTGTACATTGGGAACCGGTCGGTAAGCTCTATGACTTTTGACTGAACAGCCTTTTCAACTGCTTCATTGCCTTCATCAGAGTTGGCAGCTTTCAGACCATCGAGAACTTCAGTAATCAAGTTGCCAATTTCGGTAAACTCAGCCTCGCCAAATCCCCGGCTGGTAGCCGCAGGCGCACCCAAGCGTATCCCCGATGTGACAAACGGTTTTTCCGGATCAAAAGGAATACCGTTCTTGTTGCAGGTAATGTTTGCCCGGCCAAGGGCTGCTTCAGCGCGCTTGCCGGTAGCATTTTTCGGGCGAAGATCGACGAGCATCAGGTGGTTATCGGTTCCGCCGGAAACAATATCCAGTCCGTTGTCAACAAGACTTGCAGCAAGTGCCCTGGCGTTTGCCTTTACCTGTTTGGCGTAAGTCTTGAATTCAGGTTTCAAACATTCACCAAACGCGACGGCCTTGGCGGCAATCACGTGCATAAGCGGACCACCCTGAAGGCCCGGAAATACCGCTGAATTCATTTTCTTGGCGATTACTTCATCATTCATCATGATCATGCCACCACGTGGTCCGCGCAGCGACTTGTGGGTTGTCGAAGTGACAACATCTGCATGTGGAATTGGTGAGGGATGTTCACCCGCTGCAACCAAACCAGCAATGTGAGCCATGTCCACCATCAGGTAGGCGCCGACTGAATCTGCGATCTTGCGGAATGCGGCCCAGTCCCACTCGCGGGAATAGGCAGTACCGCCAGCTATGATCAGCTTCGGCTTTTCAGCTTCTGCAATTTTTGCGATCTCTTCCAGATCCAGCAATTGTGTTTCCTTGTTCACGCCATATGAAACCACATCGAACCATTTGCCCGACATGTTTACCGGCGAACCATGGGTCAGGTGACCGCCCGAGTTCAGATCAAGGCCCATAAATTTATCACCAGGCTGCAGCAATGCCAGGAAAACGGCCTGGTTCATTTGACTGCCGGAATTCGGTTGAACATTCACAAAATTGCATCCAAACAGCTCTTTTGCGCGTTCAATGGCCAGATTTTCAGCCACATCGACGAACTGACAACCGCCATAATAACGCTTGCCCGGATAACCTTCGGCATATTTGTTGGTCATTATTGAGCCCTGAGCCTCAAGCACAGCGCGAGAAACTATGTTTTCGGAAGCAATCAACTCAATTTCATGCCGTTGGCGGCCAAGTTCGTTCGTGATTGATTCAAAAATTTCGGGATCGACTTCGCTGAGTGGCGAATTGAAAAAGGTATCAAGATTGTCAGCCATATTAATCTCCGCAATTCAGTTTAGCTTGGGGCTGCAGAACAGTTCCACACTGCCTAGCCTGTTCATAAGCTGCGGAGATAACATACAGAGGACAATTACCAAACGGCAATTATTTAACAGGGCGGGGCAAATCAACGCAGCCCGAACTATGCGGTACCCAAGAAATTTTCAATTTCAATTCGAATTGATGATTACTGCAGCGCCAACTGCTCAACGCCATCCCGGCGGTAAATGTCGTCGCGAAACTGAACAACGCCATTCTTCGTGGACCAAGCTGTGACGTAAGTCCAGTAAACAGGAACGGCCTCATTCAGCGTTACGTCGATGCGATCACCACTTTCAATAGTGCGTTCAATTGATTGTCTGTCCCAACCCGGCGTTTCCTTGGCGAGCCAGGTGATCAGGTCCCGAACATTTTGAACGCGCACGCACCCGGATGATTCAAATCTCAACAGCTTTGAAAACACACTTTGCTGTGGTGTGTCATGCATGTAGACGGCATGCGGATTTGGAAAATTGATTTTAACAGAACCCATGGCGTTTACTTTTCCCGGGTCCTGGCGGAACATGTAGTCTACAGCTTCTTCGGAATTCCAGTTTATGCTTTGAGGCGGAATTTCATCGCCATTCTGGGCAAATATTCTAATGGCGTTTCGCGTGAGATATTCAGGATCCTTCTGCATCAGCGGGATCAAATCTTTTTTCACAATCGAAACCGGGGCAGTCCAATATGGATTGATATTCAGTTCATAAATTTTCGAACTCAAAATTGGAGACTGACGGTCAATTTTGCCAACGATGGCAGTGTGTCTCAAAACCACTTTTCCGAGTTCTACCGCCTCGATTTGGGCAGCGGGAATGTTGACCATCACATAGCGATCACCCAGGTATCCAGACATTGACCGCAGTCGCACCAGATTGGTTTCCAATTGGCCCAACCGAATTGAAGACGGAATGTTCATTGCAGCGAATGAATAACGGCCCATTACGCCATCGGGAGGCAAACCATGGCGGGCTTGAAATCGGCGAACGCCACCCTCTACCCAAGTATCAAAGACATCGGAATTCCCCGAATTCTTGTCGATATCGCCAGACACTTTCAGTCGTTCTCGAAGAATTTTGACGTTCCGGGACCTGTTGCCCAGTTTCAGTTTTTCGTTTGCAGGCACAATCGGCCATCCACCATTCCCGGTGATTGTCCGGTACTCCGTAATTGCGCGCTCGATAAAAACCGGCGTTTGCGGGGAAAAAATCGGGATATTGGTGGCAGCTACATCACCATTGTCTTTTCGCGCGTCAAACTGATCGTTCCAGGAACCGCGATTGAGTGAGCGCAGCACGCCGGCAATCGGATCTTGTTGCGCGGAAACCGGCGTAACAACGCCAGCAGCTGCAACACCTGCCAAACCACCAAGTACGCCTCTGCGGCTAATTTGCTTTCGATTTAACAATGGTTTCTTTCGCCTAGTCAAATTCTACAAAAATTATGCAAATCCGCCGTCATTTACAGCGCAATTTACTCGATAGAGCAACAAAGTTAACAATTTGGTAACCATGCTGTCTTTTGCAATCAACATTCTGAGCTTCCCAGCCTGTCGAATTCTGATCCCACATCATTGTGGCCAATTCTTGATTGAAAATCTAACCTGATCAGCACATAGCATAAAAAAGGCCCGCTTCAAGGCGGGCCCTTTCAATTTGGTGTGATGACCCGGATTTAGAGCCTGTAAAGAATTTGGTCAGTCCAAAAACGTTCCAGGCGCTGAAGTGCTTTGTTCATGCGCCCAAATTCTTCTGTATTCAATCCACCAACAGGTTCAATTGATTCAATGTGACGCTCGTATAGTCCCTTTACTATTTCAGCTATTTCCATGCCATTGTCGGTCAAACTCACTCGAACGGAACGGCGATCAACCTTTGAGCGTTCGTGATTGATAAAGCCCTGATCCACCAGCTTCTTCAAGTTATAAGAGACGTTTGAACCAAGATAGTAACCGCGAGACCGCAATTCACCTGCAGTCAGCTCTGAATTTCCAATGTTGAACAGCAACAATGCCTGCACCGGATTTACATCACTGCGCCCCTGACGATCGAATTCATCCTTGATTACATCAAGAAGCCTGCGGTGGAGCCGCTCAATAAGAGTAAGCGATTCCATGTACATCGACCTGACATCGCCTTCGTGGGAAGGCTCAATTGCCTTGCCAACCAATTCAAGATTGTTTTTCATTTTTATAATGCCTCACTTGTATCGGCGGGCTTGTTTCTCCCGCTCAAGACAAAACATACGGCATTCGTCTAAAATTCGACTTAAAATACAAGATTAATTTCACGTTACTTTTTTGGCTTCAATGTTACGAATTGGAACACATTGATTACATCTATTGAGAAGCCTTCGCCGCGCGTCTGGCTAACAAAAACATGACGATGCGAATAACAAGGTAAATCGCGAATGCCGATAGATGAAACATCACCAGCATTTGGGCTTCTCCAAAGAGATGGGAGAATCCAGCGTACATTCCGACTTCCATAATGAGAGCGGCAATCCACAGTACCACGCCCCAGGAGAATAATCCCCACAGCCCCAATGCTGCCACCGGATACAATACTGACAACACACCGACTGCAATTCGCCAATGCTCAGGCATTGTATCAAAGCGGTTCAATTCACCATCATAGAAGCCAACGATTTGCAACCAGTACCGAATTGCAAATACAATGAAAAAAAGAGAAATTGCACGTAGATACAAAGTGCACGCCCGCTGTAGCAGACTCTCGTTGTTTTCATCCTTGGGCATATCTATCGACCCTTGCCTGGTTTGTTATTGATTTCATTTTTATAAGCAATCCAGTAAGGCCTTGCAAAGAATGAAATTCCGTGGCTCAAAAGACTTTTCCAAATGTGTAGCTGACAGTTGGTGCGAAGGAAATTGTATGACAAGGCGCAACGTCGATGAAATTACCGGCAACCGCAGAATGCGAAGAAATCGGCGGTTCGAATGGACCCGCCGGTTGGTACGGGAAAACCGCATTGCAACAGATGACCTAATCTGGCCCATTTTCGTTTGCGAAGGAAAGGCTGTAAGTGAACCGCTCGGTTCGATGCCAGGAGTATTTCGTCATTCTGTCGATCGTCTGTCCGCTGAGGCTAAACGCGCAGCAGAACTTGGTATTCCGGCAATTGCAATATTTACAAATGTGGATGTGGCAAAGCGGGATATCGAGGGCAGTGAAGTCCTCAATCCAGACAATCTGATGATCAAGGCCACAAAGGCAATCAAGAATGCGACTGATGAGGTCGGAGTAATTACAGATGTTGCGCTCGACCTTTTTACAAGCCACGGGCACGATGGCATTTTGCGCGACGGAATTATCGTAAATGATGAGACAGTTGAGCAAATCTCGAAAGCCGCTGTACTGCAGGCGGAGGCTGGTGCGGACATCGTTTCGGCATCAGAAATGATGGACGGACGAATTGGGGCAATTCGGGATTCATTGAATGACGCAGGATTTCAAGACACAGGTATTCTTGCCTACACGGCAAAGTACGCATCCGGATTTTATGGCCCGTACCGGGAAGCTGTCGGAACAGACCAAATGTTGAAAGGTGACAAGCGTACATATTTCATGGACCCGGCAAACAGTGATGAAGCCCTGCATGAAGCACAATTGGACATTGAAGAGGGAGCGGACATGATCATGGTCAAACCCGGCATGCCTTACCTCGATATAATCAGGCGTCTGAAAGACGAGTTCGCTGTTCCGACATTCGCATATCAGGTTTCCGGTGAATATTCGATGATCAAGGCTGGCGGCGAGATGGGCTTTCTTGATGAAGAACGCGCAATACTGGAAACCATGACTTCTTTCAAACGCGCAGGCGCAGATGCCGTTTTAACATATTTTGCTCCCCGCATTGCGGAACTACTCAGTAACGGTTGAGTGAACACGATTGGCGACACATTCACATTCGCGTTGTG
Source organism: Hyphomicrobiales bacterium (assembly GCA_021775455.1). Classification (GTDB taxonomy): domain Bacteria; phylum Pseudomonadota; class Alphaproteobacteria; order Rhizobiales; family Rhizobiaceae; genus JAALLB01. The sequence continues at coordinate 66,885 of JAJFHU010000050.1, forward strand.
GTCATTGATTAGACGTTCTCCATTGCTTAGGTGATCCCCAGATGTGCTTGATTGGGCTCAATCATCAATCATACAGTGGCAATCGAAAATATCAGGAGTAATTCAGTGAACACAGCTATTTTTCCTCCAATTGAAGCAAAAACCGTTGTTACAATTCTCGTTGGCGGGCTTTTAGCCATATTGGCATTTGATTTTTTCGGCCAGGTTCTTAGTCCGGCGTTGAAGGGTATTGTTGATCCATATCTTGGGTCCAGCCTAGCGCCGGTGCCGCTCGCAAACCAGTCCCTTGGAGTAATTACCGGATTAGGTGCGAAAACCATCGCCGCCTACAATCTCGGCCATGTTGCCCACTGGCTGACTGGTCTTTTGTTCTATCCAATCGGCTACATGTTCATTGCCCGTCCAATTTCCCGCATAGCCCCGTTTGTTCCCTGGTGGATTGTTGGGCTGGCTTATGGTGTCGTGATTTGGGTTTTTGCGATGTACGTCATGGCTCATCTGGTGGCAGGCAATCCTCCATTCCTTGGATGGACCGGCATTACATGGGTAGCACTTTGGGGGCACATCCTGTTTGCAATGGTGTTTGCTGCATTCGCGTGGTGGCGTCACGAGCGCTGACACATGCTGGGGAATTCTTGAAATGAGGAATGTGCGCTAGCGAAAATCCTCGCCTTGGGCTCCGACTTGATCGTAAATCGATTCCATGAATTCCATGATCACAATTCGGATTTCGTAAGGAATGTCATCGTGGCGCCCAAGCAGAAAACCTGACCATGTAAAGCCCTCTCCTTCCGCCCAAGAACGGATTTCGGGCGCAAGTGACGGCATTACAATTTCGTTATCGTAATCGAGTTCTTCAAATACTTGCTCGGCGCCGGCAATTTGCCTGCAATCTCCAACGGCAAGGTTGGTCACGGGAAGAAATTTCGCCAATGATAGACTGTTACAGATGTCCCTGGCGGTAGTTACTGACTGCAAGCTTGGGTCTATTACGTAGTGAACCAATATTTCAAGTCCTGCGTCAGATGCGCCCTGTTCAAACCCAATTTCATGATAGATTGAAAAAAACCGGTTGAGCATGTCATCTGACAAATCCAGAACGTGATTGCGCTGTGGTGAAGACACAACCTGATCGAACAGCTTCAATTGATCTGAGACTTTTGTCAGATCAATCAGTTCAGTTTGATCGGGAAACAGGGAAACAATTGAGTTTCCTGACAAATCTGTATCGTATATCTGCGGCCCTGACGGATCGCGCAAATGCAGCAAATCTGCAAACAGGCGCGAAATGAGAGTTTTCCCGTTTTTTGCCTGATCAGAACAGGTTATGTAGAGGCCGCACTGCAATGCACCCTCCTTGCTACTGTCAGCTTCAAAATCAGATCAAACTTCTCCGAAGTTTTCCGAGGTCCGATGGCCGTTACTCTGCGGATTCTTGATTGGACGGTGTTTGTTCAACAGTCGTTTCCCTGGCCGAGTCCAGTACCGACTGGATCAATTCCAATTTTTCGAATTCCTGATCGATATCGCTACGCCATTTCTTGGCATAACCCCGCAGGACGAATGAAAAATTTCCAGCCCCTCCCTTGGCATTTCGGTTTGCAACAAAATCGGAACAAGTTGTACCGGCCAAATCAATCTGCTCGTAGGCCATCTCATTTAGCTTGGGTACTTCAATTTCCTTGGCATTTGGCAAATTTGCAAAGTACTTCTTGTAGGTCTTTTCATCCCATTCGAAGAAATTTGTTTCGTTGATAAAGTTGCGGGCAACCACATAAGGAATACCATTTGTGTAGCTTGCCACTTCTCCCATTTCATCAAGTGAAGCGATTGATGGTCCAACCACATGCATCAATCCAAGTGTGAATTCACCGTTACGCGCTGCATCCAGAACACCAATCTTGTCAAACGTATCCAGCGACCGGGACAAATTCCCCGCCTTCAGATCGACAATCGTGACCTTGGTTTCGGAGGTATTTACGGTATCGAGGACCTTCATTTGGTCTGCAACTTCATTGAAATCAATAATGTCGGTAATACCGGGATAAAACCGGTGAAGCGTACCGCGAGGATTTTCAGTATCGAACGCCCGCACAAGAATGTTTTTCCGTTGCAGATAGTCGAGCAAAGCGCGCGCGATTGTTGTTTTACCGACGCCACCCTTATCCGCACCTACCATAATGACCGTATGCTTCATATAATTATTCCCCAATTCAATCTCTTCACCCTGATTCCTGCAGGAATCACTATTCTAAGTGCCAAATCCAGCAAGAGCATGACGAATAGGTCGATGGAGTCAATAGACCTGATGGATACATACCACTCAAAACTCGGGTTGAATCGATCGATCTCCGCTACTACCTGAAGCTCAGCAGTCAGAACTGGAATAACCATATGTCTACGTCGAAAACAACGTCAGCCACCCAAATTTCACCTACCCGCTTGCTTGAAGTCAGGCGGCGGCGTGTAATTGCATTTTGCGTTGATTACCTCGTGATCGCATTGATATGCGTTCCGGTTGCCGCTGTTATTGCAATACTGGGTATACTAACGCTGGGTCTTGGCTGGCTTGCCTATGGCATTATGGTTCCCCTTGTCGCCGTGCTGTACTTCGGTCTGACAATCGGGGGTGAGCAGCAAGCCTCTGTGGGAATGCGCATGTTTGCAATTCGTCTGGAAAGGCTGGACGGTGGCAATGTCGATTTTTTTCTGGCGGTTTTGCATACAGTCCTTTTCTGGGCCGGGAATTTCATTTTGTCTCCGGTTGTCCTGGTCGCCTCATTGTTCTCCAAACGTAAACGACTTTTGCAGGACTTGTTGCTCGGGACAATGATAGTGCGCTCGGATGCATAATCCACTCCAATCAACGCTTTTGTGAATTCATTTTGAGCCAATAGCGGGTTACCAAGATTTCAAACACGATTTGTTTGGAAGGACCGGGATGTTCGCGCGACAGAAAAGTTTCAGGTATTTCAGCTTCTGTATATCCGGCTTCCTGTTTCTCTTCTTGATTGCATTACAATCAGCGGCGCTTGCCACGTCATCAAATTCGGGATCTGCAAACAAACGATTGATTAAATCGGAATCCCCGTACTTGCGGTTACATAGTACCGATTTGGTTCAATGGTACACTTGGGGTGATGAAGCGTTTGAATTAGCTAGGAGTTTAGATCGACCGCTTATGGTCTCTTTCGGTTACACAGCCTGCCACTGGTGCCATGTCATGCAGGAAACCCATTTCACCGAACCGAAAATTTCCAACACCATAAACGAGCACTTTGTTCCCGTAATTGTGGATCGGGAGCGAAGAACTGCTCTTGACGAAAGCTATATGCTGGTTACTCAAGCACTTACCCAAAGCGGGGGATGGCCAAACACTGTGTTCATCACACCGGAAGGCAAGCCATTTTATGGAACAAGTTACATCCCGCCAGAATCATTTCAACAGTTACTCGAGGCCATAAAAGGTGGTTGGACGAACAATCGGCCCGTAATCCTCGCAGACAGTGACAGGCTTGCTTCACTTCTGATTGAATATCAGACCCGAAAAGAAGAAGCTCTGCAAATCACTCCGGAGGTTCTTGCAGAACTATCTCGCGAAATTTCGGCAAGCTTTGATCCAGTTTCCGGTGGATTGGGCGCTGCACCAAAATTCTTTCAGCCACCAGTGCTTAAATTTCTTCTGCGGCGATACGAAATGGATAAAGACAAATCTGCACTCGCGGCAGTTGAACGAACCCTCCAATCCGTGGCCTACGGCGGAATCCACGATCATCTGGAAGGAGGATTTCACAGGTACGCAGTGGATCCAAACTGGCGAATTCCCCACTTTGAGAAGATGCTCTACGACCAGGCACAGATGGCGGATGTTTATCTGGAGGCCTATCGTATCACAGGAAACGAATTGTATGCACAAACTGCACGTAAAACGCTGGATTATGTACTGGCAGACCTTTTGGCACCGGAAGGCGGCTTCTACTCAACCCGGGACGCTGATTCTGAGGGTGAAGAGGGAACTTACTACGTTTGGAAATCGTCAGAAATAGAGGAAATTCTGGGTAAGGATGATGGTGAAAAAGCAGCGAGAATGTTTGGGATCATCGCGGACGGTGAGTTTCAGAACAAAATTATCCTTAATCTGGATTCTGTTCCACCAAGTGAGATGCAGTTTGCAAAAGAAGCCTTTGGTAAAATGAAAACCGTTCGCGACAGGCGAATTAAACCGGTTCGCGATGAGAAAATTATTGCTGCATGGAACGGCATGATGATCGCCAGCCTCGCTTCGGCATCTCACATTCTCAATGAACCCCGTTACGGAGAAGCTGCATCAGCCGCCGGTGAATTTGTGTGGAAAGAGATGCGCTCTTCGGACGCGGTAATTTACAGAAGTTACTTTGAGGGCAAACCATCACTGGACAGTGAACTGGATGATGTCGCCCAAGTGGGCCTTGGAATGGTTAGGCTTTTTGATATTACAGGCGAACCCAAATGGATTGACCGCGCAATCGAACTGTCGAAAAGCATGGTTTCCCGCTTTGCTGACGAGGAAACCGGGGACTTCTTTGCAACTGATAGTACCCTGGGTTTTGGAAGGGTCAAATTGCGAAGTGACAATGACCAACCTTCCGGTAACGGATCGGCACTGGACTTGTTGACCAGAGTTGCGAAACGGGTTCAAGACTTCAAGACCAATCAAGCTACGGAAAAGGCAATTTCTGCACTGTCAGGTTTTGCAGTTAAGGGACGAAGTGGTGGTGTTTCGATATTGTCAGCGATCGACCAATATTTGCGGAGTGAAACCGGTCCATTTCGATATGCGGGTGATGGAGTGGTTCGAGTTACAGGTCCATCATTTGTCGAAGATGGCAAACTGTCCTTCAAATTATCAATAGCCGAAGGTTGGCACATTAATGCGCACAAACCACATGATCATGATTTGATCCCAACTACCCTTGAGTTGAATGGCAACAATCAGAAAGCATCAACAGTGATCAACTATCCGGAAGCAGAAACGAAGCAATTGAGCTTTAGCGATAGCCCGGTTGCGGTTTTGGAAGGAGAGTTGGAAATCAGCGCAAACGTCAAAGATCAGGATAACGAAGCAGTTACTGCGGTTCTTGCCATTCAGTCTTGCTCTGACAAAGTATGCTTGTTGCCGGAACGGCTTGAATTCCGGATACACAACCTGACACAATAGATCGCAGTTCGAACTTCACGAATACGCATAAGCTTGTTATCCTGCAAGCGAAGCAAATAGCTGCTGTTCAGGGATTTATGACAAAACACGCTCTTGATACTCCGCAATTTTATCTTACCGGTCCGGCTCCGTGTCCTTATATTAACGGATTGCAGGAGCGAAAGGTATTTACCCACCTTGTTGGAGAAAAGGCCCAACAGATAAACAACATGTTGACTGAGGGCGGATTTCGGCGTTCCCAGAATATTGCTTATCGGCCAGCTTGTGACGGATGCCGGGCTTGCGTGTCTGTCCGTGTTGTAGTCGATGGGTTTAAGCCAAGTCGTTCATTCAAACGCATTCTTCACAAGAACAGGAATTTGGTTCGGGAGGAACTTCCCACAGCGCCAACTGCTGAACAGTTTTCATTGTTTCGGCGGTATCTGGATGATCGCCATACGTCTGGTGGCATGGCGCAGATGACAGCGCTTGATTACTCCATGATGGTTGAGGACAGCCATGTCGAAACAATTCTGATTGAATATCGCAGACGCGGTGCGGATACAGCAATTACAAGAAAAGGCGACGGTCCACTTATTGCGACTTCACTTACCGACGTGCTGTCGAACGGGCTATCAATGGTATACAGTTTTTTTGATACCGATAAAGACAATCGCAGCCTTGGTAGTTACATGATTCTTGACCATATCGCCTTGGCAAGAAAAATGGGCCTGCCTTATGTCTATCTTGGCTACTGGATAGAAGGCTCCAAGAAAATGTCGTACAAGGCCCGCTTTCAACCCCTCGAATACCTGACGACTTCGGGATGGGAACGTAAAGACTGACAATTCAAATAATCCTTTTTGCTTGCGGGATTTCAATTTCCATCAGATAAGCACGCAGTATTTTCGAGGATTAACGTGCCGTCACTTCAAACCCACCAAACGTTTGGCATTTTTCTGGCAGCGATGGGCGGTCTGATGATTTCCATTGATGTGCCTCTTATCCGGCTCGCACTGAGCGATCCCTGGCTTGTGATGTCGTTCCGGGGTTTCGGATTGGCCAGTGTGCTGGGGTGCGTATTGCTGTTTGGCAGGCGGTGGACTGATACTCCAGCCAACCCTTTCGATGATCGGGAATGGGTTGTTGTGGGAATTCTCTACGGCATTACCAGCATCATGTTCACGATCGCGGTGTTTCACACATCAACTGCCAATCTTGTATTTATACTGGCTTTCAACCCCATGATCGCAGCGATAATGGCCTGGGTTTTGATAGGGGAAAAACCAGGTATGGTAACCTGGATTGCCTTGTTCTTCACATTCGTTGGTGTCGCGATCATCGTTGGTGACGGCCTTGAAGGTGGTACACTGCTTGGTGATTTGGCAGCCCTTGGGTGTGCTGTTGTCCTCGGCCTGTCCATCGTACTGGTGAGGAAGAGCGGGAAGGATATGTCTTTGTCACCCGCCATGGGCGGATTGTTCTCCAGTTTATTTGCCCTGCCCCTGGCTTTTGTCTATTCCAGTTGGCCTGAAGGCATGGGCTGGTTGCTCGCTGATGCTTTTTTGTTGATGCCTGTAGCCGGGTTTTGCATGTCACTCGCACCACGCTTCATTCCTGCACCACAGGTTGCCATGTTTTTTCTGGCTGAAACGGTGCTCGCCCCAATTTGGGTTTGGTTGATCTTCGCGGAAATACCGACAGACCGCGCCTTGCTCGGAGGGCTCGTAGTCATGCTGGCAATTGCCGGACACAGCGCATGGCAAATGACCAGGCCAAAAGCAGCTGCACTCGCCTAGACTTCATCCACATCGACAATCCAGGGTTCAGCTCTTCCCGCAGCTTCCCAATCTTTCCAGGCTGACAGCTCCTTGATCGCCGAAGAAAAACTTTTCACCGCATCGGTATCGCTCAAAAAGTATATCTCCATGCGGTTCACCACCGGTGCAAACATCGCATCCGCATTGCAGAATTCACCAAACAGAAATGGCCCGCCCGACTTTTGCAGACACTCGTCCCAAATTTGCTCAATGCGTATCACGTCAGCCTGCGCTCTTTCGCCAATCTTCAATGTGGACGGTTTACGAGCCATGTTCATCGGGCACTCTTTGCGAAGGCCCCGAAAGCCTTCCAGCATTTGGCAGGATATGGCCCTCGCCGTTGCCCGTTTTCCGATATCTGCAGGCCAAAGTTCTTTTTCGGGAAATCGATCCGCAAGATACTCCAGAATTGCCAGCGACTCCGGAACGGCAAGATTTCCATCTATCAGGCAAGGCACTTTTCCAGTGGGAGAGAATTTATCGAAATGCGCATTGCCCGTTGCCATTTCAAACGGAACAACTTCTTCCTCAAACTCGATTTCCTTGACACGCATGGCAAGCCAGGGCCGCATGGACCAGGATGAGTATTTTTTATTTCCAATGTAGAGTTTCAATATTCGATTCCCCGCCAGTCATTTCCAAAACTGATTTCATGATATTCCATGAGCCGTAGCTGTGGAAACAAATGTCTCTTATGCGATTGATAGCCAGCGTTTATTGAAGACAGCAATTTTCATCCGACACTTTGTTGACCGGTAACAAAATCCACGATGTCGCCGTTGCAACTGCCATCGCTATAGCGTTCATCGATTGTTTTCCAGACTTCTTCTCCGGCAAAAATGGAGAAGAGCAGTTCGCAACGCTGACGTGGCCCATCAACCGGATCATTGCGCGAAAAATCAAGTTCATCGTAAGTTGGCTGCAACGCGCCCTGTGGCCAGGTCAGGTTAAAATACCTGCTCTCGCCGGCCTCGATTATCCGGTCTTCAATCGAATCCTGCAAGAAATCCAGATTCTCTCCATAGAACACATTGATGTACTTGATCACGGCAGTCGCCCTGCCCTTGTTGTGAACAATAACGGTATAGCCTTTCGCGGTTACACCCACTCTTTCCACTGAAACATCAGTTAAAGGCGTTAGCCATTCTTTTACCGGGTCAATGATTATACCGGCGGTTGCCACTCCTCCCAGGAAGAACGAAACAACAGTTGCAGTGAATGTGAAATGTCGGCGCCAGTTTTGAAATGAGCCACACGATGTACATTTCGCTGCTCCTTCATTCATCGGTGAACGACAGTCGCGACAGATTTGCTTCTTTGATGACATGGTATTTCCTCCCACAATCCCAGAAGAGTAACTTACATGATCGAAATTGCAATTTGAACGTGCGAAATTGTTCACGCGCCAGCAATGCTGCCGTGTCATGAGGTATTCTCGCTCCGTGAGCGGTTTTTTTCCCGCCGCGCCTTCGGCGGGCGTCCGTTCGCGGGCTTGCACTTCGGCTAGTCGCCTCAGCTTGCCCTGCCACTTTGTTTTGCCTTGCTCGCCATCCGGCGAGCGCGCGTTCGCGGGCTTGCACTTCGGCTAGTCGCCTCAGCTTGCCCTGCCACGCAGGGGGAATTATTCACTCGAGCCTTTAAGCCCAGCGTCATGATAAACTCCGCTCCGTGCCAGCAGAAGGTTTGGTGACTAACCAAAC
>JAJFHU010000006.1 GCA_021775455.1 Hyphomicrobiales bacterium
TGATTACGTCAAGTTTGCAACTGATACACAGCGTCTTGCAGACCAGGCCAAGTACATTTCGTACGGCCCTGCACGCAAGTCTTCTGCACCATTGGTTGGCAAACATGCGACCCTTGGTATCGACATGGCACCACATATGCCGACCAGTCCGGAGAACGCCAAGAACACCTTGCTTTACAACTACGAGTTCTGGGCTGATAATCGTGACGACATCGACGCAAAATTCCAGTCTTGGCTTACCAAGTAAATCAATACCCAAACCGAAGCGGGATTCGTCCCGCTTCGTGCATTGTGGGATTCAACATCTCAAATTATGGCTATGACTTGTAGCCCCCAATACTGTTTTAAGGCTCTACCGCGCCGAAATATTGATCGATAAATGCATGGTATTTGCCTGCAAACCAGAATTGGATACATCCACTGCTCCAGCGGATGTTTGGTTGCTTAAGTTTCTGACTTGGCAGCTCCCTTTTGTACTACAGTGCAAAAATTAAGCGGCCTGGTTTTGCTTTCCAGGCCGCTTTTTTGTTCGGTATTACCAATTTGTTGTTGCAGTAGTTATCCAACAATTTCGGTTTCGGAAAACCAGTATGCAATCTCTTGGGCTGCAGTTTCAGGCGCGTCGGATCCGTGAACCGAATTTTCACCCAAAGAAATTGCAAACTCTTTGCGAATCGTTCCCTCATCAGCTTCCGCAGGGTTGGTCGCACCCATCACTTCGCGATTTTTCAAAATTGCATTTTCACCTTCCAAAACCTGAACGATGGTGGGTCCTGAAGACATAAACTCTGTCAATTCCTGGAAAAACGGGCGCTCTTTGTGAACCGCGTAAAAACCTTCCGCCTCGCGCAGGCTCATCCACACTCGTTTGGAGGCGACTGCACGAAGCCCTGCTTCTTCGAGTTTTTGAGTGATCGCACCGGTCAGGTTACGTTTGGTTGCATCTGGTTTGATCATTGAAAAGGTGCGTTCTACCGCCATTGATTTTCTCTACTTTTGAGTTGTCGGGATTTTTTTTGGTATATACGCGGCCTAGCAACATGCTGCAAGGGGTGAAAATGATCTTGCATCATTGCAACTTAAAAGTCACAACGCAAACATGCTTAGTATAAAGAATCTCAGTGTTCGGATTGCTGGTCGGCTTCTTATCGAGAATGCCGATCTTTCATTACCTGATGGGGCCAAAGCAGGCATTGTGGGCCGCAATGGTAGCGGAAAAACAACCCTGTTCAGAACCATTTGTGGCGAACATGAAAGCGAATCCGGCAGCATAGAAATACCAAAGAGCTGGCGGATTGGTCAGGTGGCGCAGGAAGCACCGGGTACTGCGGATAGCTTGATTTCCATAGTATTGGCCGCGGACACAGAACGCGAAAGCCTACTGAATGAAAAACCGCAAACCGAAGACCCAAACAGAATTGCTGAAATTGAAGAGCGGCTACAATCCATTGACGCGCATTCGGCGGAAGCAAGAGCAGCTGCTATTCTCGCGGGGCTGGGTTTCAGCGAACCACAGCAGCAGCAACCAGCATACTCATTTTCCGGTGGGTGGCGCATGCGCGTGGCGTTGGCAGCCGTTTTGTTTTCGAGGCCTGATCTGTTGTTGTTGGACGAGCCCACAAACTATCTGGACCTGGAAGGAACCCTCTGGCTGGAGAACTATCTGGCACGGGTTCCTTCAACAGTGCTCATAATCAGCCATGATCGTGACCTGCTTAACCGCAGTGCATCATCAATCATTCACCTGGAGCACAAGAGACTCAAGCTCTATCGCGGAAACTATGACAGCTTCGACCGTCAACATTCCGAGCAAAAAGAGCTGGATGCCAAAATGCATGCGAAACTCGAAAGTCGGGCAAAGCATATGCAGTCTTTCGTTGATCGGTTCAGGTACAAAGCCTCCAAGGCAAAACAGGCGCAATCGAGAATCAAGGCCATTGAAAAACTGAAGCCGCCAGAGTTGCTGGAAGAGGCCGGAGTAACTCCGATTCAGTTTCCAAATCCTGGACGCAAGCTTGCCTCACCGATCATTAGACTTGAGGATGTATCTTGTAGTTACGAACCAGACATGCCGATCCTCAATCAGATGAACCTCAATATCGATAGCAATGACCGCATTGCATTACTGGGTTCCAATGGCAACGGAAAATCAACATTCGCGAAGCTACTTTGCGGCAGGATGAAACATGTAACCGGCCAAATTGTAACGCCATCCAAATTATCAATTGCAATGTTCGCCCAGCATCAATTGGATGACTTGAATGAAGAAGAGACGCCCGTAGATCATATACGGCCATTGATGGCGAATGTGGCGGAAGCGCGTATTCGATCACGGGTCGCCCAGATGGGCCTTGATCGTGAACGCATGGATACAAAGGCACGTGATCTTTCTGGTGGTGAGAAAGCAAGATTGCTGCTGGGGATTGCTTGTTTCAATGCACCCGATCTTTTGATCCTGGACGAACCTACCAATCACCTGGATGTTGGTGCGCGCGAGTCGCTTGCCCATGCACTAAACGAATTTCAAGGTGCTGTGATTCTCATTAGCCATGACCGCCATTTGATAGATGCGACCATGAACCGTCTGTGGATTGTCAGGGATGGCGGTGTCAATTCTTATGAAGGTGATCTGGAAACTTACAAAAAAGACGTGCTGAGTTCGAAGGGGGCGAAAAATGGTCGTTTGGATAATACGGGATCGACAAAAAACAATTCGAAGAAAAACAACCGCGTAATCGCAGCAGAGCAACGAAAACAGCTTGTGCAGATTCGGAAGCTGATTTCACAAAAAGAGTCTGAAATTTCTGATATCGAAGACACACTTGCCAAGATTGATTTAACGCTTTCAAAGGATGGTTACTTCGAACGCGAGCCTGAAAGAGCTGTCGTGTTGTCAAAGAAAAGGGCGGGACTACAACAAAGTTTGAATGAAGCTGAAGCGCAATGGGTTGAACTATCTGAAAAAACTGAAAATCATTAACTTTTTAAGTTCAATGCATTAGCGAGTTTAATTCTCAGATTGATTCACTTTGAGCGTTGTGTGGATCGACCCCAATTAACCCTGCTTTTGCGGGGTTTTGAACTGTCGCCATCATCATCCGAGCCATTGCGCCGTCTGGATCGGGACAAGAGATAAATCCCCCCAATTACCAAAATTGCTCCGGGAACCTGATAACGTGTATCCGCTGTCTCGACCCCGGAAATTGGAGCAATTTCAACTTTCAGAAATCCCGGATCGCTTGACGCATTGTTTGCAAATGCTTCTACCAATTCAGCGCTGATCTGGTACTGGCCGTTTTCAACAATTGCGAATGTTGGTGAAACCGTACTTACTGTTTTGTTCTGCTCGGGTCCCGAGTTTCCCGGATCATGGGTTATTGGCAGTTCGCCACTCATGACAACGCCATCAGGTCCACTTACCGAAACCACCAAGGATATGGATGTTTTTGGCAGTTTGGCATCCGGCAAGATTGTTGCCCTGACGCGCAATCTGTACGGATTATTCTTGGCATCAAGAGCAACAGAAGTGCTCGTCCAACCAGTAGGTCTGTCATAAACTGATATAAATTCATGTTTGTTACCAATGAGATTTGATTGCGCCCATGGCAGAAAAACGGAAGTGGTCAGGCCAATCAAAATACATAGAATTGCAATGGTTTTCATGATCACCCAACTCTCTTCCATTCGCTAAACCAGTGAGGAATTTTTCTGTCCTGCTTACATACCTCAAAGCAAATGTTTGATTTCAATTCAAACCCCAAATTTTGAAAACTGTTGGCAACGCTTTCTTCCAACGGCCATGGAGGACCATCGGCCTCAACACCATCTTCGCGAATACGCGTGTAAACCAAAAGCATTCCATTTGCTTTCACCAGCGAAGCTACCGCACTAATCATTGCGGGTAGAAGTTTGGGAGGAACAGATTGAAGCGTATAAATCTCGCAGACCAGGTCGAATGTCCATTTCCAGTCGACAGGCAAATCCAACAAATCCGCTGATAGATAGTTGACCTTCGAACCGGGGAAACGTTTTTTGGCCCAGGAAATTGCATCTGAAGATGCATCAAAGGCGGTCACCTCATAGCCAGCTTCGGCGATGGCTTCTGCATTGTCTCCCAATCCACAGCCAACATCGACTGCTTTACCTATGCAGATATTGCGGCTGAGCCATTCAAGCAAATGTGGCTTTGACTGCAAATCTGCCCAAGGCACCATTGCCGCATCACCGGCAGCTTCAGCATAAACAGTTTCAAAAAATTCTCGCCGCCGAGGATTGTCAGTGATTTTATCCCGATCAATCTGATTAATGCGATCCCTGGCTTTCTGCTGACGCTTCAAGAAATCTGCCCGATCTTCCTTTAATCCTTCGCTACTCAAGCTTTTTTCTCCCATTTGCCGATAGGATTTTGCTGCCAGTAGGTCAGTTCATGACCAGACTGCTTGTCAGACTTCCACTGCTCACGAGCCGTCTCGACAGCTTCGTTGTCGTGACCATCAAACAAATGCACCACCCGCTCAAACATCCCAGGCTCATCTATCTTCGCACCGTCAACAAGAAATCTGATTTGAGCATCGTTTGGCGTGTCGATTCCGTCAGTTAGCCAAACCGGCTGTTCAGACTCCGTCCCGTCTTTTGTGGCACCATGCGGCAAGAAGCTGTCATCACGATATGCCCATAAATGAGTATCAAGAGAAGCTACCCGCTCCGGCGATCCGGCTTGGACAACAACTTTCCAACCACGCTCAAGGGACTTCTGCACCAAGCCGGGCAGAGCATCTTCCAGTGTTTTTTCAGTCAAATGATAGTAGAGAATTTCGGTCATTTGCCATACTGTAAACCAAGTATGAATTGGATGCATTGAGCGATTTTCAAGTATCACAAATTATTTCGGTTAACCAACCTGACAGGCTCCTTGAAACATGAAACTAAGAACGCTGCATATCTTGTGCGCAAATGACAAGGCACTAAAGCGCATCAGAAAGACGATCGACAAACAAGAATCTGTAATTGAGCACTGGGAGCGGAAAAACAAGGAATCCATTTCGCTCTACTTGTTGGTCAGCGATCAGGATCAGCAATTGTATGACGATCTGCAAGATATTGCAGAAAATGAAAAATCAGTCAGGTTAATTGTTCAATCTGTTGAAGCTGCCTTGCCGGAAGATTTCGAAGAGAAAAGAAAGGAAGATGAAAAAAACAAGGTTACATTCTTCGACATCATTAGTCGTGCAGAAATGCTTGAGATCGTAAAAAAACAATCCCGCTTGAACGGAAGTTACCTGGCGCTAATCTTTCTTTCTTCCATTGTTGCGACTATCGCACTGATTCACGGCAATGTGGCAATTCTGATTGGTGCCATGGTCTTAACTCCGTTACTTGGACCAAATTTGGCATTGGCATTTTCCACGGCTACAGCCAATACTGACCTTTCCAGGCGCGCAATTATTACCGGCCTTGTGGGCTTCGGTGCAACATTTGTAACTGCATGTTTAACCGGGCTTTTGTTTGGTAAAAAAATTGATGAGAAGATGCTTTCCCTGCTATTTGACTTTGGATTTGAAAGCATCCCCATCGCTGTATGTGCAGGTATTGCTGCAACCATTCTCTTGCTGCAAGGAACACTGTCATCACTGATTGGTGTGATGGTGGCAGTAGCATTTCTTCCGCCAATTGCCATGGCTGGTTTAACGTTTGGCACGGATGACAAATACAATGCACTCAATGCAATCTTGCTTTTTGCAGTAAATCTCGCTTCGTTCAACTTAGCGGCCAAGTCTGTATTATTGCTGGCCGGCGTTCGTCCGCACAAGAATGAAGATGACACGGACTACAACCGAAACATGGCTATCTACATATTCGGTTGGATCGCGGCGATAGCATTGCTAAGCATCGGAATTTACTACAAAAACTAGAGATGTTTTTCTATGCAGAACGGCCTGACCATCGCCTATTCGTAAAAATCCGATACCAGCCTGTCCAGCAAGCGTACACCGTAACCGGACCCCCAGGAACGATTGAATTCATTTTGCGGGGAGCCCATCGCCGTGCCAGCAACATCAATGTGTACCCAGGGTACATCATTGACAAACCGCTGCAAAAATTGCCCGGCGGCAATCGAACCAGCGTACCTGCCTCCGGTGTTTTTCATGTCAGCATTCTTGGAATCGATCAGTTTATCATAATCTGGATCAAGCGGCAGTCGCCAAACCCGTTCACCGGTGGTTTGCCCGGCCTTGAACAAATTGTCCGCCAACTCATCATTATTGGAAAATATTCCTGCATGTGTTTTACCCAGCGCAACCAGAATCGCCCCGGTTAGCGTAGCCAGATTGATCATGAATTTTGGCTTGAAACGTTTTTGGCAGTACCAAAGCGCATCGGCCAAAACCAAACGTCCTTCGGCATCTGTATTGATGATTTCAATTGTTTGTTTTGACATTGACGTGACAATGTCGCCCGGGCGTTGAGCTTTGCCATCTGGCATGTTCTCTACAAGCCCAATGATGCCAACAACATTAGCCTTGGCCTTTCGTGATGCAAGGGCATGCATCAAACCCGTCACAGCAGCTGCACCACCCATGTCACCTTTCATGTCTTCCATGTTACCAGCAGGCTTGATCGAAATGCCGCCGGTATCGAAGACGACGCCCTTTCCGATAAAGGCAAGTGGTTTTTCACCCTTTTTTCCGCCATCCCATTGCATGATTGCCATGCGAGCAGGCTTTTCAGACCCAACTGCAACGCCCAACAAAGCATGCATTCCGAGTTTCTTCATTTCAGCGTCACCGAGTACCTGAACCTTTACTCCCAGGGACTTCAGCCCTTGTGCTTTCCTGGCAAATTCCACCGGACCAAGGACGTTTGCGGGTTCATTGACCAGCTGACGGGCCAATAACACCCCATCAGTAACACCAGACATACGTTGCCAATTTCGCTTTGTTGCAGTCGGTTCATCTGCACCAAGCGCAATTTTCATCGTTACGGGTTTTCCGTTGTCGGACTTGGTCTTGTAGTCATCAAACTGATAGGCCGAAAGTTTGGCCCCGGCGGCAACAAGTGCGATTGCTTCAGTCGAAATTTTATTCTTGTCCGATGCAGCTTCAGTAACAATCGTGACCTTTGCGGCTTTTCCGGCCGCTGAAAAAATCTTGCCACCCACTTTCAACCAATCCGTCTCAGTCGCCTTTGATGGTTCGCCACAACCAATCAACAAAATCCGGTCCAACCCACCTTCAGGCACCATCACATCAACACAAGAAGCGATCTTTCCTTCAAACTTTGCTACCTTGATTGCCCGCTTGAGTTGACCGTTTTTGTCCAAAGATGCAGCAATTGCGGGAATTTTGAGATCACTGGCAACCAAAACTGCCAATGTTCCAGAGTTTGTTAATGCATTCTTAGATATTGAAATTACGGGCAATTTTGCCATGGTGCCTCCAGCATTCGGGATTATTTGTCAGGCTTGTGTAGTGTTGAGTATCAATTGCGACAAGGCTTAAAGAGATGCAGCGATAATTCAAGGCAGAATGAATAATTTCTACGTGAATTTCGCTGAAAAACCATAATCACGGATCATTAGATTAAGTGATTTTTAACTGTGTTTTTTCGCCTATTTTTAGCCATTTGAGAGTTTTATGTTTAACAGGACGGTAACCATGCTAACGGTCGGGATTAACAGGCAATATTTTGTCTGCGGGAAATATGAATTCCACACTATTGGCAAGAAAAACAAGCTAGACAACTCTCTAGTCAAAAATGATTCTGGAAAGAACAGATCGGGCAACGCTGCATGAAGCTGATTGAGCGCTACATTTTCCGAAAGGCGGGACTGGCTGCACTTGTTACATTGTTGGCCCTCGTAGGAGTCGTGTGGATTGTTCAGGCACTTAAGGGCGTGGATATTATCACCAGTAAAGGACAAACCATTATTGCCTATTTGATGTTGACGACTTTGGTTGTGCCAAACCTCGTCCTTGCGGTTGTGCCACTCGCCCTGTTCATTGGATGCATCTATGCGATCAGTACAATGAACACCAATACTGAACTTGTTGTTGTTTCAGCGAGCGGAGCATCGAGTTGGTCATTGACCAAACCCTTGTTGGTGCTAGCAATTTTGTCCAGCCTGCTTGCCGGATTTATCGGACATTTCTTGTCTCCCATGAGTTTGGTCACACTTCGCCACTACGTCACAGAAATGCGCGCAGATTTGGTTTCCGTAATCCTCAGGGAAGGAACATTCAACGAGGTGGAAAAGGGTCTGACGTTTCACATTGCGGAGCGGAATGCAAGTGGATTGTTGACAGGAATCCTGATCTCCGACGAAAGAGAAGCAGATGTATCAACCTTGTTCACCGCAAAGAGCGGGATTGTTACACGTACCAAATTTGGATCCTTTCTGAAGCTGAAGGACGGCCAAATTCAGCAAACCAACCGAAAGGATGGTGGGGTCACGCTCATCAACTACAAATCCTATGTGTTTGACCTTTCCACGATGTCAGGCAAAGCCAAGGAAGTTAGTCGCAAAATTAAAGACCATTATACCCACGAACTTCTTTTTCCCGATCCAAATGACAAATCATTTCAATCGGATCCAGGCCGAGTTCGATTTTTGGTTCACGAGCGATTTTCAGAAATGCTTTGGCCGTTTGCCTACGTAATGGCGATTCTCGCATTTGGGAGCCAGGCGCGATCCAATAGGCAGGGATATATGGCTGCAATTGGAGGTGCCACTATAACCGCAGTAATTTTTCGTGGCGCCGGATTTTCAGCGCTGTCTTCGGTGCGCACAGATCCCGGTGCCGTATACATGATTTACGCGCTTCCATTGACATGCTTTGCAATTGGCTGCTGGTTTGTCATTACAAATCGACAAGTATCCCTCCCTCAATCAGTTATTATCAAGATTGATTCTATTGAAGCTGCATTTACGGCAAAATCCGAAATCATGAGAAACAGGTACCTCACAGCCCGTCGGCGACTCGCAGGAGTCGATACATGATCGGAAGAACTCTCAGTCTCTACATATCGCTGAAATTCATAAAAATATTGCTGGCGATGTTTTTTGGCCTCGCATTTCTGGTGTCAACCGTAGACTTTGTTGAGCAGTTAAGGCGGTTCGCCAATTTTGATGAAATTGCAGTCAGCGACTTTTATATGTTGGCGGTTTTCCGAACACCATCTTTTCTTGAAAAAGCATTTCCCTTCGCTTGCCTTTTTGCAGCGATGATCACGCTTACGCAATTGAACACCAAAATGGAGCTTGTCGTAGCCCGTGCATCCGGAGTTTCTGCGTGGCAATTCCTTCTTCCAATCAGTGTTTCTGCGGCGTTGGTCGGAATTGTAGTTGCGACAGTCTACAATCCTGTCTCCATTGCAGCATTTGAGAAAAGTGTGGCTCTGGAAGCAAAGCTTTTGAAAAGAAAGACTCCTGACAAGAAAACAATCAAGGGGCACTGGATTAAACAGGATGACGGGGATGGAAATTCCATTATTCACGCTCAACTCGCTCGAAACGGCGGAAAGAGACTGGATAAAGTTAAAATCATCCGCTTTGACGAGGGTGGAAAAATACGAGCAAGACTTGACGCGGTGACTGCCAACTACAACCAAACCCACTGGGCGCTTTCAGATGTCAGAATCACAAATTCTGACGGGCGGACACGCCAGGTAGAATCAATGAATTTACCAACAAGGTTAACGGCGGATGCGTTGTTGGGAGCCAGTACCGCCCCGGAATCAGTAAATTTTTGGGAATTGTCTGATGTCGCTGAAAGATTGGAGAAATCCGGGATTGATCCCAAACCGTATTTGGTTCAATTCCATAGTTTGACCGCATTACCCTTGCTATTGGTAGCAATGGTTTTGGTAGCCTCAACAGTTTGTTTGAGGTTTGTGCGATTTGGACAGTTCGGGCGCATGATTTTTGGTGGTATCCTGGCCGGGTTCGTGCTTTATACGATCACGAAATTGGTAACAGCATTGGGGAGTAACGGGGTGGTGCCTCCGGCAGTAGCCGCATGGGCACCCGCATTTGTAGCTATACTATTTGGAATGAGCATTTTGTTGCATCAGGAGGACGGATGAATTGCCGCCCAGCACGCGCTAACCTGATGTCATTAAGGCGCAAGCGATGGCAATTGCTTGCAACCGGTATGGTTGCGAGTTTTTTGGCGTTTGTACCGGCAAATTCTTTTTGGAATGTATTTGCGCTCAACAATAGTGCATTTGCCCAGGAAGTGACTGTAACCGACATCTTTAACGATGATGGTGTTGAACAAAATGCGCAACTGTTGCTGGAATCTGACCAACTCGTTTACGATAATGATCGCGAACTGGTAATAGCTCTCGGCAATGTTCAGATTGCCTACGGCGATTACACGCTGGTTGCCCAGAAAGTCGAATACAACCGCAAGAGTGGCAGGGTAATTGCAATCGGCAACGTGGAAATCCTCGAACCAAACGGAAATCGGGTATTTGCCGACGAAATTGACATTACCGACGACTTCCGGGACGGGTTTGTATCTGCACTCAAGGTTCAGACCCCTGACAATACCAGAATTGCAGCTGAAAGTGCTGAACGCCGGGACGGTTTGACGACGGAATTCAATAATGGGGTCTATACAGCCTGTGAACCGTGCAAAGACAATCCTCACAAACCACCCTTTTGGCAAATTCGCGCCCAAAAGGTGATCATAAATAACCGGTCACGTACGGTTGAATACGAAGATGCAAGTTTCGAATTTTTTGGAAAGCCCGTACTTCGGCTGGCACGGTTTTCTCATGCTGATCCCGCCATTAAGCGAAAGTCCGGATTTCTGGTCCCAACCGTTCACAGTGTAGAAGAATTGGGAACCGGTGGACGACAGGCCTATTTCTTTAATCTTGCGCCCAATTATGATCTAACTCTTGCCGGATCCTATTATTCAAGACAGGGTTTTCTTGGAGAAGCCGAATGGAGGCATCGTACCGAACGCGGGCAGTATTCAATTCGCTATGCAGCGATTAACCAGAATGATCCAGGTGCATTTTCTGCCAGTGAAATCGATTCAACGGTAAGCAATCGGCATGCGCTAATGACAAAAGGTAAATTCAAGCTCAATCCACGGTGGACCTTCGGTTGGGATGCGCTCTTTCAGTCAGATGAGAATTTTGCCCGTACTTATTCACTGGAAGACTATACTGCCCGGGATATAACAAACGAAGCTTATTTGACCGGGCTAAACGGCAAAAATTATTTTGATCTACGAGCACAAACATTCCTGGTTCAGGATAGAACCATTGATAACTTTCCGACAATTCCCGGCAACCAGCACGATACGGAACAGCAAGCCACGTTGTTGCCATTACTGGATTACAATATTGTTTCCGGCGAGGAATATACTGGTGGTCAGCTTTCTCTGGATGTCAATGTTGCCAACGTCTCGCGGAACGAGTTTCAAATCTCGAACTTTGAAGATGCCGACGCAGACTTAACCACACCCGGGCGGATCGCAAGTGAACGCTTTCATGGTATTGAAGGGCACTATTCAAGGGCAAGTCTGGAAACGGAGTGGAAAGCATCTCATATCACAACGGGGGGCATGGTTCTTACCTCATCACTCAGTGTCCGTGGAGACGCCCTAACATTTGATACGGATAACTTAAGTTCGGAACTTAATCCTCTCACTTCAAACGACAGTATCTTCCGTGCAATGCCGGCGGCGATGTTCGAAATTCGGTATCCGTTAATCTCTACGGACGGAATGACGAGTCATATTTTTGAACCGATTGCGCAAGTCGTTGTACGACCAGACGAAACCCATATTGGCCAGTTTCCGAACGAAGATGCACAGAGCTTGTTGTTCGACACGGCCAATCTATTCGAGCGCGACAAGTTTTCCGGCTTTGATCGTGTCGAAGGTGGAACAAGGGCAAATATTGGTTTTCGGTATTCAACCAGCTTTGAATATGGCGCAAGCATAGACATTGTTGCAGGTCAAAGTTTTCAATTGCACGGGCAAAACTCATTTGCGCAAGTTGACCTCGTCAACGCCGGGCTTGAATCAGGTCTGGAAACTGACCGATCCGATTATGTTGGGTCAATTCAGTATAACTCCGGTACAGGTTATGTATTGGGAGCAGGGGTACGTCTTGATGAGAAAGACCTCGATCTGAACCGTTTCGAAATTTCCAACCAGATTATAAAACCTGACCATTCGCTCAATTTGTCGTATGTGTATACCGCAGCTCAACCAAACTATCGTTTTCCAGCAGATCGCCATGAAGTACGCGCTTCGGGTAGCTTGCGACTGGATGAAAACTGGCGGGCATTCGGACAAATTGCATACGACATCGAAACCGCCTCTCTTATTTCAAACGGAATTGGCCTTGCTTACGATAATGAATGCTTTTCGTTTTCGGTTAATTACAACGAAACCCGCCCACAATTCACAGGTGACAGCACCAGTCAATCAGTTGGCTTTCGCCTCGGTCTGAGAACAATTGGTGGCTACGGTTACACCCATAAATTCACTGAAGATGAACAATAGGCTTGACGGCCTGGATCGAATGACATGATCAAGTTGCAACAGTTTTCCGTATTGTGGATTTTACTGCTCGTTTTTGCGGCTTGCAGTACATCCAACAACACACTGGAAGAAAATTCAGAAAATTCTGCTACAGCAACAATCGCACCATCAGAAAATCCTGCTACGGCAACTGACCCCCAATCAGAAAACACTGATGAGTCCACGGTAAACAGCAATACCCAATCCGGGGATCCGGTTGATACTGCAGAAGCCAAGCCAGAACCAGAAAAGGCAACGGACGTCGCAAATGTGGTCAATCGCCCCGGCAAGGTGGCAAACAAGGGTACCTATATCCGGATTCTCGTAAACAATGAACCGATTACCAACTTCGATATTCAACGCCGGGTCGAGTTCCTGAAATTACGTCGTATGGGCGGTGATCGCAGCAAGATCGCTGAAGAAGAATTAATTGACCAAGTGCTAAAACTTCAGGAGGCAAAACGGGTCAAACTTCGTGCAGGCGACAAAAAAGTTGACGAAGCCTTTGCATCATTTGCCAAACAAAATCGCGCAACACCTAGTCAACTAGCTGGCGAATTAGGCAGGCTCGGCGTTGGTGCGCAGCATTTCAAGGAGTTTCTGCGAAGTCAGATTAGTTGGCAGCAAGTCGTATCTGGCAAGTTCCAGGCTGAAACTGCTGGAGTCACTCAATCTGAAGCGGTGGTAAAACTCAAGAAAAGCGGCGAAGAAAAACCTCAGCTTGCGGAATATGATCTGCAGCAAATCATCTTTGTCGTTCCTGAAGCCAAGCGAAAACAGATTCTTAAAGCACGAAAAGCCGAGGCTAATGCCTTCAGACAGCGATTTACAACCTGTGCCCAGACATTGGAATCCGTTAAGGCGTTAAGAGACGTCTCACTACAGGAAAAACGCAGGGTGCTCGCTCCAGAAATTCCGGGAGGTTGGCAAGAAGAATTGTTGGAACTATCCGCTGGCGAAATTTCAAAGCCAAAGGAAACTTCCAAAGGCGTGGAATTGTTTGCGGTTTGTGAATTGAAAATGGTCAATGACGACCGGGCTGCTCAAATAGCCACGCAGTCTAAAGAATTTGACAGTTTCAATGCAAAAGGAAGTCAGGTTTCACAAGAGCACCTGACAATTGTGAGGAAGCGTGCGACGATTATTTATCGTTGAACGGCTCACCCAAGGTATCAAATGCCAAATCCCCTCGCAGTTTCCATAGGAGATCCCTCAGGAATTGGTCCAGATATAATTCTTGCGTCCTGGATACAACGCGAAGAATTGGGCTTGCCTAAATTTTTTGTATGCGGAGATGCCAAATTTCTCAAAAGACGGTCAGTGATACTCGGACTGGATATCAAGTTTCAAGAGATCGACAAAAACGACACAGGCGGTTTTGCAAAAGACAGACTGCCAGTCGTTCCGCTGGTTAATGGTTTCATCGGAGAACCGGGAACTAGTTCGACAGAAGATGCAGCTGGCACAATTGAAGCAATACGAGCATCGGTACAAATGGTGCATAAAAATATGGCGTCCGCCGTTGTAACTGCCCCGATAAACAAGAAAAACCTGTATGATGCCGGTTTTTCACATCCAGGGCATACTGAATTTCTGGCAGAACTGTCAGAAGAATACTTTGGAGAAAAATCCCGCCCTATCATGATGCTAGCCGGCCCCGATTTAAAAGTTGTTCCTGTTACTATCCATATACCGCTTTGTGAAGTTCCGATGGCACTGAGTAAAAATCTGATTGAACAAACCGGATTGATTGTTGCCCGCGATCTGAAACAGAAATTTGGGATATTGAACCCACGTTTGGCTATCTCGGGATTAAATCCCCACGCAGGAGAAGGTGGGGCAATTGGTTCAGAAGATGAAAAAATCATCCGTCCGGCGATAGAAAAACTTCGACAAGCGGGGATTGACGCCATTGGGCCATTGCCGGCGGACACAATGTTTCATCCAGCAGCCCGCAAACAGTATGACGCAGCACTTTGCATGTATCATGACCAAGCGTTGATCCCTGCGAAAACACTGGCATTTGACGATAGCGTGAATGCAACTCTGGGATTACCCTTTATAAGAACCTCACCTGATCATGGCACGGCATACGATATTGCAGGGACAGGAAAAGCCAATCCGTCGAGTTTCATTGCAGCGCTCAAGATGGCAAACATGATGGTGGAGAATGCCAACTAATGGCAGTCGACAATCTTCCACCCTTACGCGAAATCATCCAGCGCTACGACTTGTCAGCAAAGAAGTCACTCGGTCAAAATTTTTTACTCGACCTGAACCTCACCATGAAAATTGCCCGTAAAGCGGGCGACATGGAAAACTACGAAATCATAGAAGTTGGACCAGGCCCCGGTGGACTGACAAGGGCACTTCTTGCCAGCGGAGCAAAAAAAGTGATTGCAGTTGAACGGGACCGACGCTGCGTGGAAGCGCTCAGTGACGTTCTGCATGAGTATCCGGATAGATTGCAAATTGTGGAAGCAAATGCCCTGGAAATTGATTTTGCACGATTGGTTTCGGGCCCTGCAAAAATTGTCGCCAACCTTCCCTACAATGTTGCTACCCCGCTTCTCACAGGATGGCTTGGTGGTAACACTTGGCCACCATTTTTCACATCAATGACGTTAATGTTTCAAAAAGAGGTGGCGAACAGGATATGTGCGAATGTTGGTAGCAAAGCATATGGAAGACTGGGGGTATTTTGTGGTTGGCGCACATATGCGGAGCAACTTTTTGACATACCTCCGCAGGCATTTACACCGCCACCAAAAGTAACATCAACTGTGGTGCAACTTCAGCCGAAGCAAAATCCCCTACCCTGCATGCTGGAAAACCTAACAACGGTAACAAGAGCCGCTTTCGGCCAAAGACGAAAAATGCTGCGTTCCAGCTTAAAGCAAATTGGCGGAGACGATTTGTTGAAGCGGGCAGAAATCAACGGTGAAAAGCGGGCGGAAGCATTGACCATTGAAGAGTTTGTGCGCTTGGCCAATTCCCTTTAGGCAAGCCAACCGAAATTAGTTCAGCAGACTATCTTCAAAATCAAACAAACCTGGCCTGCGGTCTCGCCTCAATCTCTCAGCGGTCAGAATTGATTGAACCTTGTGAAAAGCACCATCGAGGTCATCATTCACAACCACATAATCATAGTCACGCCAGTGCGGAATTTCCTTACGTGCATTTTCCAGTCGCCTGGCAATGGTTTCGGGGGAATCCTCCGCTCGCCGCTCCAGCCTTGATTGTAATTCCGTCATCGAAGGCGGAAGCAGGAAAACTGATACAACGTCTGCCCTTGCCTTTTCCATCAACTGCAAACCACCTTGATAGTCGATGTCGAACAGCATGTCGTTCCCTTCGCTCATGGCCTGATCCACAGGATCGCGAGGTGTGCCATAAAGATTTCCGTGAACTTCGGCCCACTCCAACAAGGCATCGGAGTCGCGTTGGCGTTCAAAGTCCTTGGTGGTAACAAAGTGGTAGTGGGTTCCATCAATTTCGCTGCCCCGACGAGCCCGCGTTGTAAGCGATACCGAAAGTGAAAGCTCATTCCCCTTCTCGTTGAGTAAATTTCGGGCGATAGTCGACTTTCCGGCACCAGACGGGGATGACAGGACCAGCATTACGCCCCGTCGTTTGATCGCCATTGGGGATTGTTCAACCATTTCCATAACCTACTCAAGATTCTGCAACTGTTCTCGAAACTGGTCTATCACAAGCTTCATGTCCAGCCCCAGCGTCGTGATTTCAGTTGCATTGGATTTGGAGCAAATCGTATTGCATTCGCGATTGAATTCCTGCGCCAGGAAATCAAGTTTCCGGCCAACAGGACCATCGCCACCGAGCAATTCACGCGCAGATTCCACGTGAACCTTTAGTCGATCAATCTCTTCCTGGAGGTCAGCCTTCGCTGCCAAAACTACTGCTTCTTGGTGCAATCGTTGCTCATCAAGCGAACTACCAGCATCTATCAATCGTTCAATGTGAAATTTCAATCTTTCTCGAATGGCATCTGGTGATCGCGCTTTGTTCAATTCAATGGATTTCACCAACCCGGCCAATTGCATTACCTGCCCAGCCAGTATTTTTGCAACTCCACTACCTTCTGTCGTTCGCATCTCGGCAAGGGAACAAGCTGTTACCTCAAGACCAGCCTTCAATGCTTCATGCAGAGTTGCTTCCGCTGCTTCATCAAAAACAGAATCCTGAATTTCCAAAACACCCTTCAGTGAGAGTAACTCACCGACGGTCGGTTTCTCATATCCCCTCTTACTCTGCAATTCATCACAAAGCTGTATTATGTTTTCCAATATCTGATGATTAACGACCGGTACCGAAAACACTTCTGACCGAGAAATCAGCAAGTTTACCTGTATCGATCCACGTTTAAACTTTTTTGACAATATCTCACGGATCGACTGCTCAAGTGTATCCATTCCAGTTGGCAGCCGTGACCGGATGTCCAGTCCCTTACCGTTTACCGAACGCAATTCCCATACCCAATCAACATTGGCTACCTGCCCTTTTTCACGGGCAAATCCGGTCATGCTTTGAAGCGACAATTCAGATACTCTCGTTATTCAATCCGTGGTTCAGCAAAAACCCATGAACGAACCTAACCGTCAATTTCTGTAGATTCTGTAGATTCTGCTGATTCGGCTTCCGTGGCTTTTTCAGCTTCTTCCTTAAGTTGTTTTTCAATAGCACGCCAGCGCTCAACATTAGCGTTGTGCTCGTCCAGTGTTTTGGCAAACACATGACCTCCTGTTCCATCTGCTACAAAGAACAAATCATCAGTTCGGGACGGATTTGCTACCGCCTCCAACGCAGCACGACCGGGATTTGCGATTGGCCCCGGCGGCAAACCAGCAATAGTGTAAGTGTTGTACTCGGTGGGCTTTTCAATATCAGATTGATAAATCGGACGATCCTTCGGCTTTCCGGCGCCGCCAAACAGGCCGTATATTATTGTTGGGTCTGACTGTAGCTTCATACCTTTGTTAAGACGGTTGATAAACACAGAAGCTACCCTGGAGCGTTCATCGGCCTTGCCGGTTTCTTTCTCAACTATGGAAGCCAAAATCACCAATTCTTCCGGTGTCGAAATCGGCAGTCCATCGATACGGCGTTCCCAAACAGAATTCAGGAAGCGCGTCTGCGCGTCTTTCATGCGGCTTACGATTTGTTCACGAGTTGTGCCACGCTGAAACGGATATGTATCCGGCATCAATGACCCCTCTGGAGGCATCGGAGGCAAGTCCCCATCCAAAATTTCATTTTCAACGAGGCGATCATAAA
The DNA here is from genome assembly GCA_021775455.1 of Hyphomicrobiales bacterium. Classification (GTDB taxonomy): domain Bacteria; phylum Pseudomonadota; class Alphaproteobacteria; order Rhizobiales; family Rhizobiaceae; genus JAALLB01. Next base: position 17,841 of record JAJFHU010000006.1, read on the forward strand.
TCTGCTGAACAGTTAAACCCTCGGGAACGGAAACTTTGTGCAAAATTCCCTTACCCGAGCGAATGGTTTCCATCACATCGTACATGCTGAGACGAGGCTGGAAAAGATATTCCCCGGCTTTCATGTTTCCTGATGCCCTGTGTGCCCGCACACCCAATCTAAAAATCCACTCGTTCGCGATGATACCGTTTGAACGCAACTGATCCGATATTCTCTCAAGACTCGAACCTTCCTTGATAATCAATGTTTGCGCGGTTTCCAATGGTCCGGCTTGCTCAAACGATTTTTTGCCCAGGATCAACACAGCGCACAAAATCAGGGTAACAAATACCAGGCAGGACATGAAGAAATTCATTACCACCACAAAGCTGTTACGCGCCTGGTTGCTTCTTGTTGGAGGTGGCGGCAATTCTTTTGGCTCCAGTATCTGGCGTGGAGACTGAGCTTCAACTGTCTCCCGCCGTTCGAACGAACCGACATCTCCGTCTGGCGGGCTATTGGGTTGTTCAGTTGAATCAATCACTTTGCGGTTTCCGTTTCCCTTTGCAAACTTAATTCTCAGTCTCTTGCAAGATTGTGGCTGTTTTTCGGATTCTAGATGAATAGTTCCAAACTTTGTCCATAGCAAAATGCCAATAAGTCAAATCTTCTTAAACACCAAAGATGCGTTTGTTCCCCCGAAGCCAAATGAGTTTGACAAGGCAATGTTGATATCCCGCTTGCGAGCCTGTTTCGGAACAAGGTCAATTGTAGTTTCTCGTTCCGGATTATTCAAATTCAATGTAGGCGGTGCAATATTGTCTCGCATGGCCAGCAATGTGAATATTCCTTCAACAGCGCCAGCAGCGCCCAACAAATGACCGATTGCAGATTTTGTTGAAGACATCGACACCCCACTGGCCTTGTCGCCCAAGAGGCGTTCCACCGAGCGCAGTTCAATGGTATCCGCCATAGTGGATGTTCCGTGGGCATTTACATAGTCAATTTCACCCACATCAATTCCAGCCCTTTGGACTGCTGCCTGCATGCATCTATACGCACCATCACCGTCCTCAGCCGGAGCGGTAATGTGGAATGCGTCTCCAGACAAACCGTAGCCAATCAATTCACCATATATTTTGGCACCTCGAGCCTTGGCATGCTCATACTCTTCGATGACAACGCTACCGGCACCTTCTCCCATAACAAAACCGTCCCGATCTACATCATAGGGCCTGGAAGCTTCTTTGGGCCGATCATTGTAATCAGTTGAAAGTGCTTTACAGGCCGCAAATCCTGCAAGGGCAATTCGACAGACTGGTGATTCTGCTCCTCCGGCAACCATGACATCCGCATCGCCAAACATTACGAGACGCGCTGCGTCACCAATTGCATGAGCACCGGTAGAACACGCGGTGACTACTGAATGGTTCGGTCCTTTCAGGTTATGCTGGATTGAAACGTGTCCCGAAGCCAAATTTATCAACCTACCCGGGATAAAAAAAGGACTTACCCGTCTTGGGCCGCGCTCTGCCAAAATTAACGAAGTTTGCTCAATTCCTTGCAGGCCACCAATGCCGGAACCTATAAGAACCCCGGTTCGGTAACTCTCTTCATCTGTTTTTGGCTGCCAGCCTGCATCATTGAGTGCCTGGGTACTGGCTGCCACGGCATATACTATAAACGGATCAACTTTTCGCTGTTCCTTGGGTTCCATCCAATCATCGGGATTGAAGGTACCATTGCTGCCATCACCAAGTGGAATCTGGCAGGCGATTTGCGCGGCAATATCATCAACTTCAAAACTGGTGACTCGTTCAGCCGCATTTTCACCGGCGACAAGACGCTCCCATGTTACTTCTGCTCCACACCCCAAGGGTGACACCATACCAATGCCGGTAACAACAGCCCGTCTCATTTCTCCATTCCCCGTTTTCATCCCGAATTCAAATGTCAAGAATCGTGTTTGATCCAGTCTTTTACTATCTCAATAATAAAAAGGCGACCTGCCGGGCCGCCTAATCAATCTTTGAGACCAAAATCATTGGCCAGAACAAACCTGAAATCAGGCTTTTGCTTTTTCTACAAACTTGATGGCGTCTCCAACAGTTTGAATAGTTTCCGCAGCGTCATCCGGAATTTCAACGCCGAATTCTTCTTCAAAAGCCATGACAAGTTCGACATTGTCCAGTGAATCAGCACCAAGATCATCGATGAAGCCAGCGTTATCCGTAACTTTTTCGGCGTCAACATCGAGGTGTTCTACAACAATTTTCTTAATGCGTTCTGCGATATCGCTCATAATTCATCCTCAGTTTTTTTGTTTCAGCCCCCGCCGAGAGGAAGGGGTTGGGGTCTGTTTCGCCGTATTCCATATCAGCTATTCTCAATAAGGCAATCCGGCAGTTTCGCAAACTCTGTGAGTCCGGCCTGGCAGCGCTGTAGGCCTGACATTTTCGACCAGAATTTCAGAAATTCTGCGGTCGCTTATCATACTTTATCTGAAACTTCCAGCGCCTTTGCAATAGGATTACCAAAGAATATCAATTGCAAAGTTCTCAACCGAACCTGTTCAAATCATCGCCATGCCACCATTTACATGAAGTGTCTGACCGGTCATGTAACCGCCCTCATCACTCGCCAGATAAACAGCTGCGGCAGCAATATCCATTCCCTCTCCCATTTTTTTCATCGGGATAGCGCCCATGATTGCATCACGCTGCTTGTCATTCAATGCATCGGTCATTGCAGACGCTATGAACCCTGGAGCAATACAATTGACGGTCACACCGCGGGACGCAATTTCCTGCGCAAGGGACTTTGACATACCAATCATTCCGGCTTTGGAAGCACAGTAGTTTGCCTGACCAGGGTTTCCTGTAACTCCGACAATAGAGGTAATATTGATAATTCTACCGGACTTGCGCCGCATCATTGGGTAGGCAATTTCACGAGTGAGTCTAAATACCGAGGTCAAATTGACTTCAAGAACCTGATCCCAATCTTCGTCAGACATCCGCACAAACAAGCCATCACGGGTAATGCCGGCGTTGTTAACCAGGATATCCAGGCCGTCCATTTCTTCTTCTGCCTTTTGACCCAAGGCCTTAACTGCATCGCGGTCAGACAGATTTGCCGGAAACAACATGGTCCGGTCACTCAGCTCGGAGGCAAGGGCTTCGAGCTTTTCTTGCCTGGTTCCATGCAGACCCACGGTGGCTCCTTGTTGATGCAGGGCTTTGGCGACAGCTTCGCCGATTCCACCGGATGCACCTGTTACAAGCGCTTTCTTGCCAGTTAGGTCAAACATTCCGTAACTCCGTTTTTAGATTTCTACAAAAGCCCTATCAGGTTCAGTTCGCCAACTCGAGTGCCTTTTCAACATCGTCTGGCGTTCCAACGGCTGCAGTTTGAAGATCCCTGTTTATTCGACGTGCCAATCCACAAAGAACCTTTCCAGATCCTACTTCCAACAGGCTGGTAACTCCGTTTTGCGCCATCCACTCAACGGATTCACGCCAGCGGACCTGACCAGTTACCTGCTCCACCAGCCGGTTTCTGATTTCAGCTGGATCAATGATTGGGCCTGCCAATACGTTTGCAATTAGAGAAACTGACGGGGCATTCATCTGAACTTCTGCCAAAGCTTCCCGCATCGCATCCGCAGCCGGACTCATCAACGCAGAATGAAATGGTGCGGAAACAGGGAGCAACAGGGCGCGTTTTGCACCTTTTTTCCGGGCCAGTTCAGCGGCATTTTCTACAGGCATCCTGGCGCCGGAGATCACAAGCTGGCCACCGCCGTTGTCATTGGCAATCTGGCAGCATCCCTCGCTTGCAGCAATGCCACATATCGCCTCGACATCTACCTGTTCCAGGCCAATAATGGCAGCCATCGCACCTTCACCTGCCGGCACTGCTTTTTGCATGGCATTGCCGCGAATACGCAAGAGTTTAGCGGTGTCAGAAAGCGAAAAAGTTCCAGCTGCACAAAGTGCCGTATATTCTCCGAGCGAATGACCCGCAACGTATGCCACCTTTGCTGGAATTGAAAAACCCTGTTCTTCCAACAGGCGCATTGCAGCAATGGAGACAGCCATCAAGGCCGGCTGCGCATTTGCGGTTAGTGTCAATTTATCTTCGGGACCTTCCCATATGACTGTCGAAAGCTTTTCGCCCAAAGCTTCGTCCACTTCGTCAAACACAGCCTTTGCTGCGATTGAGGCGTTGCATAAAGATTTTCCCATTCCAACGGCCTGACTGCCCTGTCCTGGAAATGTTACTGCAAGTGTCATAACTCAAATCCCAAATTCGAACGGCTCGTTTAAGAGGGATGTTTGTCCGCGTCAAGGGCGGCAAACCTTGTTTCAATCCCTAAAAGTTGGGAACAATTCCAATTTCTTGGGAATGTGACTTTATCCCCATCCTTTTAGATTTGCCCTGTGGGGATGGTGCCTTGGCATCATTCATTTAGCAAGTGGGGGAAGCATCTTGGTGAACATTCCGGTCGCTGACATAACATTATCGGAAAAATCGTCCGGCAACTGCAATGATTACAAATTGATAAAATCAATTGTTCGAAAGGCGGTCCCGGAGCCAGAATGCGCACGGATCAGTCGAAATCTGCTCAAGCAGTTTGGGGATGTTGCCAGCATTTTGCACGCTTCTTCTTCTGAAATAATGACAAAGGGTGAAGCGCCTCGCAAAATTGCTGAGGAATTTTCATTGACCAGTGAACTGATAAAGGCAGTCACACGCAACAAAGTTTTAGATCAACCACTGCTGGATAATTATCACTCAGTTCTGGATTACTGCCGTGTAATGCTGGCTGGCGAACGGCGTGAACAGTTTCACGCACTTTTTCTCGATAAATCATATTACCTGATTGCGCATGAATGTTTGCAGGTTGGGACTGTGGATCATGTATCAGTCTATCCAAGAGAAATATTGGCAAATGCCCTTAATCATTCGGCATGTGCAATAATTCTCCTGCACAATCACCCAAGCGGCAATATTGAGCCGAGCGCCGGTGATCTAAAAATGACCAGAATGCTGATGACGGCCGGCAGCTATTTTGGAATTGCAATTTCAGACCACATAATTGTCAGCAGAACAGGCAGTTTCAGCTTTCGGGAGCGCGGCCTGATTGACAGATACCAACGCCAGATTTGTAACCCTAAGCATGTAACGAATGAACCTCTTGAGAATACAAACTCGAAAAGGAGCGTCACATGTTCAACCTGAAGGCATTTCCGGATTTCAAAGCATCATCAAACGTCGGCAAGGCTGATAACGCAATGCTGGCACAGCTTAAGCGAATAAAGAATCAAGGGAAGGCTATATATATCAGTTTTTCCATTCATGATTATCAGCACGATAACCCTGACAGCCTCTATTTTGTAACCTATCCCCTGCGCTGGATGACTGAATATATACGAAACAATTACATCGAAATTGATCCGCTTCTGCATCTGGACTATCGCCGCGCCAGTCTGGTCGATTGGGAAGATGTTCAGGCAGAATGCAAAGTTCAGAAGATGTTCCAGAAATTTCAGGAATACGGCCTCGGATCGAACGGAATTACAGTCACGGGACATATTTGCAAATCGCAATACGGCGCCTTGGGTTTAACGTTTGAACTGGGCGCCGCAAACTGGGCTGACTTCAAACGCGAAAATCTTGATCTGTTTCAATTTCTCACGGCCCAACTTTGTGACCGTTACAGCGATTTGTACCATTTGAGCGGAACGCCCAATTTTCAGCTCACACGAAGGGAACTACAATGCCTGTACTGGATTGCCATCGGTAAAACCGACAATCAAATCAGCAATCTGATGAATATCGGAAAATGGACGGTCGTCAGCCATGTGAAGAGTGCGAAACAAAAACTAAAAACACCGAACCGCGCGTCTGCAGTAGCCATTGCGATTTCGGAAGGTTTGATCGACATCAGAAAGTCCGGTTAATTCCGTATTGGCAGCCAGCAGCCCACAAACCCATCAAAAGGACGCGATCCAATTGAGGGCATCGCGCCAGTCAATCATTCTGACCGGGGTGCCATGCTTGCCCGAATCAAACAACACATACCGGGTTGGAATTGCTGGCTCGACAGAACGCAATTTTTGATAATATTGATAGGTGTCTTTCCAGGGGTATGCAGAATCGATGCTGCCATGAGCAAAATATATTGGAGATCTTTCAGGATACTTCGGCACGTTTCCACTTTCGAGATACTTTGGATCAGGAAACCCGCCCATAATGATGTAACCATCGATCATCGGAGCAGCTTTTTGATCCTTCGCAAGCTGCCAACACACGAATGTGCCCATAGATCCGCATGCAATGACCAACTTGCCAATTGTGAGATTTCTATAGTGCTTTACAAGTGCAGCAACATCCCTTTTACCGGCCTCTTCAAAGTCACTAAAATCGGTACTGATGTAAATGCCACTGTTACGAAACATCAAATTCTTGATGCGGTTAAAGTTTCCGCCAAAGCGTTCATCATCAAATCCAAGGTGCCTGCTTCCATCCCGGCCATGAAGAAAAATGACAGTCATATTGGAATTGCCTGATAGCGCCCCTACGGCGAAGTGAGTAAGCCGATTTCCCTCCAAGTTGATAACCAAATCCTGCTCAAAGCGCTTCGGCTTGGAAGACGTATAGTATCCCTTCACCTTTCGAACCGGAATTTTATCCCGTTTGTTGATGTCACGAAGTGCATTGTAAGGGACCCGCCTAAAATCACCGCCATCGAGTATTTCAAGAGATTTTCGATAGCCAAAGAGTTTGTCTTTAAAAGGCTGTAGCTCAAAGGCCTGAGTTGCTTCAGCGAAGCCAGAAAACAAAATTGCCGCGGATAACAACCTCAAGGAATCTTTGAATTTCGAATAGGCGATATTTACGCGTGTCATTGTTGCGGGTAATTCTCTCTTTGCACAACCGGGGCTAATTCGATACTACACAAAATCCAAAGCCACAAATCCCGAAAGACACTAAATACGAGTGATTTTCCCCTTGCATTACTACAAATTCCGACTATAACCCCGCAATCGGTTTCAGGCTGTTTTGCTGGGGGCTGAAAGAAGGCAGATAGGCATTTCGCATATCTGACGGATTGAAAAGCAATCCGGTCCTTCCTTGTCTCCGCTCTCCACCGTCTCCAGACGCCTTTCCATCTAGCTTGTTTAAGCAAATGTGACAGGCGGCGGGTAGGCTTTGCGCAATACACCTGACAATAAAAAGGAAAGGCAATATGGCCCTATACGAACACACGTTCCTGGCTCGCCAGGATATTTCTGGTCAACAGGCAGAAGCGCTTGTTGAGCAATACAAAACTGTTCTTGAAGAGAACGGCGGCAAGGTTGGCAAGGTTGAGAACTGGGGATTGCGCACTGCAACATACCGTATCAATAAAAACCGCAAAGCCCATTATCTTCATATGAATGTGGATGCTCCTGCTGCTGCGGTGGCTGAGATGGAACGCCAAATGCGTATTAACGACGACATTTTGCGTTATCTCACCATTAGAGTTGAAGAGCACAATGAAGAACCTTCTGAAATGATGAAGAAGGGCGATCGTGATGATCGTCGCGGTGGTCGAGATGACCGCAATAGCAACAGATCTGCTGCTCCTTCATCTCCAAAGGCGGAAGCTACTAAAGAAAAAGTTGACGAAGCTCCTGCTTCAGAAGAAAAATCCAAAGACGATGGTGAGGAATAATCATGGCATTTGATTCAAATTCTAGCGGTCGTCGCCCCTTCAATCGTCGTCGCAAATCCTGCCCTTTTACAGGAAGCAATGCACCGAAAATTGATTACAAGGATATCCGGTTGTTGCAGCGCTACGTTTCTGAACGCGGCAAGATTGTACCTTCGCGCATCACTGCAGTTAGCCAGAAAAAACAACGCGAGTTGGCCCGCGCGATCAAACGCTCCCGTTATCTGGGGCTGTTGCCATACGTAATCAGCTAAGGCTGAGACACAAGAATAACGAAAAGGCAATTTTGTTGCCTTTTCACCACTCCTGGAGAGAGTAGTAAAAAACGAACCAAGTTGGGGAATGTTCTCCTAACTGTCAAAGGACAGGACAGCGAATGCCACCGAAAACCCTGTTGATATCCGCATTGGCCGGAATTGCTGCAGCCGTTATGGTTGTTTATGCGAGCCGTTTAGGTGGTATCGGCGTACCCTTGATGTTGGCAGCATCTATACCTGTTTATGCGGTTACATTTTCATTCGGTACATTTTCAGGGATGTCCGCTTCCGTTGTTGCAATACTGGTGACCGCGTCACTTGCCAATCTTCCGATGGCGATTGTGGCAGGCTTGCTTCATACCATTCCTGCCTCAATGATTGGCCATCAGGCCAACCTTGGTCAACCTGATGGAAAAGGTGGCATGGTCTGGTATCCGCTGTCACGATTGTTCTTCAATTTGTCGATTGCCCTGGCGCTGGGAATTATCGCAATCGGGTTCGTAACCGGATACAGCGCAGAAAACGCCATGCCGGTCATGAAAGAGGCACTTGCAGAAGTCTTGCGTCTTAATCCACAGCAACCGCAACTAAGTGATACCGAACTCGATGAACTGGCAAATCGCATGTTCCGCTTGCTGGCCTTTTTCTTTTCCGGAATGTGGCTCGCTGTCCATGTTTTGAATGCTCATTTGGCAGCGCAATTGTCGCGATCCTTCGGTGCAATGCCCCGACCGAAAGATGACATACCCGCTACCACCAGTTTGCCAAAAATCTCGCTTGCAATTTTCATGGTAACCTTGGTGTTAACGGTCATACTGGATGGACCGCTTCAGCATATAGCAGCGGTTTTTTCAGGCATGTTCATGATGGCGCTGGCACTAGCGGGGCTGGCTGCTTTTCACATGAAGCTTCGCGGGAATTCAGCTGCATTTGTTGTGTTGTTTGCAACCTACGCCCTCATTGTTCTTTTCTATTTTCCGCTCCTGCTTTTCGCTATCGGTGGGATACGTAGAATTTTCTCAAATAACTCAAACGACTCGAACAATCTGCCTGAACGCAGAAATCAACAAGATTGAAAGGATTAAAGCCATGGAAGTCATTCTACTGGAACGTATAGCCAAGCTTGGACAGATGGGAGACACGGTAAATGTTAAAACCGGATTTGCCCGCAATTACCTGTTACCTCAAGGCAAAGCCCTTCGTGCAACTGAAACCAATTTGGCCAAATTTGAGTCTCAACGGGCCGACCTGGAAGTCCGCAACCTTGAACGCAAGACGGAAGCTGAACAGGTTAAAAGCAAGATTGATGGTACCAGCCATATCATTATCCGTTCAGCAGGTCAGACTGGCCAGCTTTACGGTTCTGTTTCTCCAAGAGATATTGTTGCCGTTCTTGACGAAGCAGGATTCAAGATTGACCGTAACCAGGTCAATCTGCCTGGCCCGATCAAGTTGATTGGTCTTCACACGATCACACTTGCACTCCATCCTGAGGTTGAATCGGAAATTACCGTGAACGTTGCGCGTTCAGACGACGAAGCAGAGTTGCAAGCGGCAGGTAAAGACCTGACGGGTCGCGCTGACCTTAGGGAAGAAAAAGCTGCAGCAGAAGAAGAAGCTCCAAATCTTGAGGAACTATTTGAAAATCCTGATGAGGTTGAGCTTACAGAAAATTCTGCGGATGAAGAGGCAGGATTAGAGGCGGTTGTTGCCGAAGCTTCAGAAAAAGCTGCAGAGTCTGTTGATGAAATGGCAGAAGAAACTGAAGAAAAGTAATCTTTCTTCACAGCCAATTTTTAAAGGGCGCCGTTCGGTGCCCTTTTTTTATCTTTCGACAACGATTTGAATAAGCGACCCCTGCCACCAATATTGATTTCAGAAATTGCTTCTGTTTGGACACGCGAATCACTTATGCTTGTCAAGCGAACAGTGCAGCACATTCGAAAATTCGCACAATGCCTACCTAACAATGTGGATAACGGTAAGTGTTGTGGTTGGGTGGTTTACGAATGCCCCCAGTTAGCTGTTTGGTAGTCCGGGCCCCTCAGGCGCCTTTGGCAATCTTGTAATCTGGAACTGGAGTTAATCGCATGGCGGATGCATTACCGCGCATTGGCAAAGAAGAACTGACTTACCGCGCGGCTCCGCACAATATTGAGGTTGAGCAAGCATTGCTTGGCGCCATATTAATCAACAATGATGCGTATTACCGGGTTTCGGATTTTCTACTACCCAAACATTTCTTTGAACCCCTCCATAGCGAAATTTATCGTGTAGCTTCGGAAATGGTTCGGGCGAACAAGACAGCCAACCCGGTTACCATAAAAACCTTCCTGCCGTCTGATGAAAAAATTGGCGACATGACGGTTGCCCAGTATTTGGCCAGACTGGCTGCAGAAGCCACCACCATCATCAATGCTGGCGACTATGGTCATTCAATTTACGATCTGTCGACGCGTCGCAATCTAATCACGATCGGCGAAGACATGGTGAATATTGCATATGATGCACCGGTTGACGCCTCGCCAATAATGCAAATCGAAGATGCCGAACGACGTTTGTTTGAACTCGCGGAATCAGGAACCAGCGATGCCGGGTTTAATACATTTGGCAATGCTATGAACACCGCGCTGGATATGGCAGCAGCGGCCTACCAACGCGATGGTGGCCTGTCAGGAATTGCGACTGCCATAGATAATCTGGATAGCCGCATGGGCGGATTGCAACCGTCTGACCTGGTTATTCTTGCCGGTCGGCCAGGGATGGGCAAAACATCTCTTGCGACAAATATTGCCTTCAACATCGCGCATGCCTATCGGGGTGACGTGGAGGCAGACGGTTCACCAAACCCACTGGAGGGCGGTGTTGTAGGCTTTTTCTCCCTGGAAATGTCTGCGGAGCAATTGGCAACTCGTATTGTATCAGAACAAGCGGAAGTATCATCGAGCAAAATTCGCCGTGGTGAAATTACCGAGGCAGATTTTGCAAAGTTGACTGCTTGCGCCGGAGAAATGCAGAGAATCCCGCTCTACATTGACGAAACTGGTGGCATTTCCATTGCACAACTGGCTGCTCGTGCCCGCAGGCTTAAACGCCAAAAGGGTCTGGACCTGTTGATCGTTGACTATATCCAGTTGATGCAAGGTTCTCGGCGAAAAGATAGCAACCGGGTTCAGGAAGTAACCGAAATCACCACTGGCCTCAAAGCTCTGGCAAAGGAACTGGAAATTCCGATCATCGCGCTGTCGCAACTTTCCCGTCAGGTGGAGTCACGAGACAACAAACGGCCGCAACTTTCAGATTTGCGCGAATCCGGCTCAATTGAGCAGGATGCTGATGTGGTTCTCTTTGTTTATCGCGAAGAGTATTACATTCAGAACGAGGAGCCCAAAGAAGGCACCGAGGAGTGGCTGAAATGGGATGAACGCCTGCGCATGGCGCGCGGGAAAGCAGAAATCATCATTGCAAAGCAGCGTCATGGACCAACCGGTACTGCCAAACTTGGGTTCCAGGCAGAGTTTACCCGCTTTAGTGACTTGATCGAAGATGATCATCTACCAGAGCGGTACGAGTAGGTCTGCCGATGGCAAAATCCAAAATACAGTTTATTTGCCAGAATTGCGGAAGTGCATTTCCACGCTGGTCCGGCAAATGCGACGGGTGCGGAGACTGGAATACCCTGTCGGAGGAAAGTCCCGACACCGGCATCGGGGCGAACCCTGGCAAGACCCTATCAAAGGGAAGTCCGGTCAAGTTGGTTTCTCTGGCTGGTAATGTTGAAGAAGCACCCAGAATTGCCAGCGGCATCAAGGAGCTTGACCGCGCTACCGGAGGCGGCTTTGTTCAAGGTTCGGCTCTGCTGGTTGGTGGCGATCCGGGAATTGGTAAATCGACCCTCTTGATGCAGGCATCTGCAACCATCGCCCGGCAGGGACATTCGGTGGTCTATGTATCGGGGGAAGAAGCCGTAGCCCAGGTCAGGCTACGCGCCAAAAGATTAGGGGCCATTGAAGCCAACGTAGGCCTCGCAGCAGAAACCAGCGTTGAAAACATCATTGCCACATTGGAAACCGGACCACCCCCTGCCCTTGTCATAATCGATTCAATTCAAACCCTTTGGACTAATCAGGCTCCCTCTGCTCCGGGGACGGTTACACAGGTTCGAAATTCCGCCCAAGCGATGATTGCCTATGCCAAGAAAACCGGCGCCTGCGTTGTACTGGTCGGGCATGTAACCAAAGAAGGCCAAATTGCAGGCCCGCGGGTCGTTGAGCACATGGTTGACGCGGTCATGTACTTTGAAGGCGAAAGCGGACATCACTACCGAATTTTGAGAACCGTCAAAAATCGCTACGGCCCGACTGATGAAATTGGCATATTCGAAATGTCTGACAAGGGATTGCGGGAAGTTTCCAACCCTTCCGAATTGTTTCTTGGCGAACGCAATGCGTCGGCTCCCGGAGCTGCCGTGTTCGCTGGAATCGAAGGCACCCGTCCTGTGCTGGTAGAGATTCAGGCTTTGGTGGTTCAATCAACTTTGGGGACACCACGCCGCGCAGTTGTTGGTTGGGACAATTCCCGGCTTTCGATGGTGCTGGCAGTACTTGAGGCACACTGCGGTATCCGCCTTGGTGATCATGATGTCTATCTTAATGTTGCCGGCGGTTACCGGATTGTAGAACCTGCGGCAGATTTGGCTGTCGCTGCCGCACTCGTCTCCTCCCTTTGCAACGCGGCTTTACCGTCTGACGCGGTGTATTTCGGTGAGGTTAGCTTGTCCGGTGCAGTGCGGCCGGTCAGTCAATTTGCCCAACGCATAAAGGAAGCCGGAAAGCTTGGATTTACTCGTGCGACAACGCCAAAACCAACGGGTTCAAAAGAAAATACCGCGTCGATTGATTTGCACCCCGTAACTGAGTTGACAGGATTGGTAGCCCAAATTGCTGCAGGAAAAGGTGCCGCAGGCGTCGCAAAGGCTGGATAACACTAAAATCTTTGAACTTCTTGCTGGATTTGAATTGAATTTCGGTCTATTTGGACCACTCCAAAGCAGATGTCCGTTGCCCATCCCATGCAAGATCACGTGATTGGTGCGACAGGGAACCCTAAACATGCCAATTGAGCCGCTTGACATTATACTGATCGCGATGATGCTGATCTCTGGCATTCTTGCGATGATCCGCGGATTTTCCCGGGAGGTTCTGTCTATCAGTTCCTGGATTATTGCGGGTCTGGCTGCGATGGTTTTTTACAAATCGCTTTCACCAACAGTGGCAGGCTACACTGCATCCATTACCACAAACGAATTGATCCCCGATGTCATCGCCGGGACCGTTATATTTCTGGTCGCGCTGATTTTGGTGAGTTTGATTACGCTGAAAATCGCTGATTTTATCGTTGACAGCCGGGTTGGGGCTCTAGACCGCACACTCGGTTTTGTTTTCGGTGCCGTGCGAGGAGCTTTGCTGGTGACGGTTCTGCTGATGTTTTTCATCAACTTCTTTCCGGACGATCAACCGCGCTGGATAGCTGATGCAAAGTCCAAACCCTTGCTCGAATCGATGGGTGAGAGCATGGTAAACATGATACCCGATGATCCGACCAAGTTTGTCCTGGACAAATTCGGTGTTGAGGAAGCACCAAAAGGCGAAGACCAGGAAAGTTAGAACGCAAGATTTGCTGGCAAGGAAGATCAAAGAATGTCCTTTCTAGACGATGACAAACTACGCGAAGAGTGCGGAGTTTTTGGAATATTCAATAATGAAGACGCTGCGGCACTAACAACGCTTGGGCTTCACGCACTTCAGCATCGCGGCCAGGAAGGCGCCGGGATTGTTACCTTCGACGGTTCCCAGTTTCACGCAGAGCGCCATTTTGGATTGATTGGTGACACTTTCACCAAACCGAATGTCATCAAGCGCCTCCCGGGAAGCCGATCAATTGGCCATACAAGATACTCCACTGCCGGCGGGGACGCGCTGCGAAACATACAACCCTTCTTTGCAGAATTTTCCGGCGGCGGGTTCGCCGTTGCCCACAATGGCAACATCACCAATGCAATGACCCTGCGAGGCGAATTGCAGCGGGAAGGTGCGATATTCCAATCCACTTCCGACACCGAGGTTATCCTGCATCTTCTGGCAATGGGCAAGAAAACCATGTTTGTCGATCGCCTGACAGAAGCACTTACCCGCTTGCAGGGCGCGTTCTCAATTGTCGGACTGACCAACAAGAAGATGATTGGTTGCCGAGACCCACTGGGTATTCGTCCACTGGTTCTGGGTGATCTGGACGGCTCCTACATACTCGCCTCTGAGTCCTGTGCCCTGGATATAATCGGTGCACGTTATGTGCGGGATATTGAGCCCGGCGAATTGGTCATCATTACCGAAAAGGGGCTTACGAGTTCCCATCCATTCGAAAAATCTGCAAGCAAATTCTGCATTTTCGAATATGTGTACTTTGCGCGACCTGATTCCATGGTTGAAAACCGAAATGTCTATGAGACGCGCAAGCAGATCGGCATTGAACTTGCGCGCGAACAACCTGCAGAAGCTGATTTGGTTGTTCCGGTACCTGATTCGGGCAATCCAGCCGCCATCGGTTATGCCCAGGGTGCGGGCCTGCCGTTTGAGCTTGGAATAATTCGCAATCACTATGTGGGTCGCACCTTCATTCAGCCGACTGACTCCATCCGGCATATGGGGGTGAAGCTGAAGCACAATGCCAACAGACAGACCCTTGAGGGCAAGCATGTGGTATTGGTGGATGATTCAATCGTGCGCGGAACCACCTCACAAAAAATCGTACAAATGGTTCGTGATGCCGGGGCTGCAAGTGTACATCTGCGTGTCGCATCGCCGCCAACCAGAGCATCTTGTTTTTATGGCGTTGATACGCCGGAGACGCACAAACTGCTTGCGTCACGTATGACGGTTGAGGAAATGCGCGAATTTATTCGCGTTGATTCACTCGCATTCATCTCGCTCGATGGGCTGTATCGAGCGGTAGGCCATGCAAAGCGGGACAATGAAAATCCGCAGTTTTGTGATGCATGTTTCTCCGGTGAGTATCCAACTGCCCTTACAGATCACGATGATCGCGACAACATTTCCAATCTGTCTTTGTTGGCAGAAACCAAAGGCTAGAAAATCTTGGCAGATCAACGAATTGCTCTGGTAACCGGGGCATCACGAGGTATTGGCTATTTTACTGCATTGGCATTGGCGCGCGAGGGTATTCACGTCATTGCGGTTGCCCGAACAGTAGGTGGACTTGAAGAGCTTGATGACGCAATTCAGGAAGAAGGTGGTACCGCAACACTGGTTCCCATGGACTTGCTGGATTTTGATGACATTGATCGATTGGGACATTCTATTCAGGAAAGATGGGGGCGGCTTGACATCCTGATTGGAAATGCTGGCCTCCTCGGTGGACTTTCTCCGCTTGAGCATGTTGAACCGAAGACATTTGAAAAAGCCCTGGCGCTCAATGTCACCGCCAACTGGCGCCTGATTGCATCGGTTGGCCCATTACTGCGCCAGTCAGATGCCGGAAGGGCAATATTTCTGACTTCCGGTGCAGCTTCAAAATGCAGACCCTTCTGGGGCACGTATTCGGTTTCAAAGGCTGCTTTGGACGCATTGGTTCGAACATGGGCTGCTGAATGCGAAAAAACACCAATGCGGATTAATTTGCTGAGTCCGGGCCCGATGCGAACGGCCATGCGTGCTGAAGCAATGCCTGGCGAAGATCCGAAAACCATCTCCCACCCGTCTGAAATTGGAGATTCTGTCTTGAAACTCTGCTCACCGAATTTAACCGAGAGTGGTCTGATATTTGACTTCACGAGTCAACAATTTCTCAAAGCTGAAGCTCCAACAACTGTATAGATTTCAGGCCATTACGGTACTGGAGACTGCACATCTGACCTGATAAGGTGCCCCCACTGTCTCGGGAAAATGGCAGGGAGGAACAGATCATGAGTGAATTTCTTTCTGCTTTCGGGGGCAAGACTCTTTTTGATGCATTTGCCGATGCGGCTTCAAGGTATGGGAGCAAGGAGCCGCAAATCGAAGATGCAACAGGTGGGGCTCTCACTTTTAAACAACTGTTGGTTGGTGCCAATGTTTTAGGGCGCCGTTTTCGGGAATTTACTTCACGAGGCGAAGCAGTTGCAATCCTGTTGCCAAATTCAACCGCTGTAGCAGTGACATTCCTAGCTCTTCAATCAATCGGTCGTATTCCAGCGATGTTAAATTACACGGCAGGCCCGTCAACCATTTGTTCAGCCTGCGCCACAGTAAAGGCAAAGACTGTCATTGCTTCGAGAAAGTTCGTTGAGAAGGCAGAGTTGGAAGAAAG
Organism: Hyphomicrobiales bacterium; assembly: GCA_021775455.1. Lineage (GTDB taxonomy): Bacteria > Pseudomonadota > Alphaproteobacteria > Rhizobiales > Rhizobiaceae > JAALLB01. Next base: position 34,161 of record JAJFHU010000006.1, read on the forward strand.
CGTAGAGGCACTTGTTGAAGCCGGTATGAAAATTGTCTGGCTCGAAGATCTGCGAAAGACAATTGGTGTTGTTGACAAGCTGTGGGGATTGCTGACTGCAAAGCGCGCCCTCGAGAAAACATCATCGGATGAACCGGCCATGATACTGTTTACTTCCGGTTCCGAAGGCGTTCCCAAGGGTGTGGTGCTATCTCATGAAAACATTCTGTCGAACTGTGCCCAGGTACGAGAACGCATTCACTTCGATTGCGATGACAAGCTTTTTAATGTGCTGCCGGTTTTCCACTCCTTTGGGCTGACCGGCGGAATGGTCCTGCCCCTGGTTTTTGGTGTAAAGCTATATCTTTATCCCTCACCACTTCATTACAAGATCATTCCCAAAACTGTTGCAAAAACCAAACCTACAGCGATGTTTGGAACCAATACGTTTCTCAATGGATACGCACGAATGGCAGGAGATGAGGATTTTTCTTCATTAAGGTTGGTTGTGGCGGGAGCTGAAGCTGTTCAGGCATCAACCGTTGAAACCTGGCGAACCAGATTTGGCGCTGACGTTCTTGAAGGATTTGGGATGACGGAGGCTGCGCCAGTAGTTGCAGTGAATACACCAGAGGAAAACAAGCTTGGAACTGTGGGCAAGCTATTGCCAAGGATTGAAGTTCGCCTGGATCCGGTTGAAGGAATTGAACATGGTGGCAGGCTGTTTCTTCGCGGACCAAACATTATGCTGGGCTATATGACTGCGGATAACCCAGGAGTTCTCATGCCTGTGAAAGATGGGTGGCACGACAGTGGGGATGTTGTCGAAATTGACGAAGATGGTTTCGTAAAAATCAAAGGGCGCATCAAGCGTTTTGCAAAAATTGCGGGGGAGATGGTTTCCCTATCCGGAATTGAGAATATTGCCAATGAACTTTGGCCTGATGGTCAACATGCGGTTGTGTCCGTGCCCGACAAACGCCGTGGAGAGAAAATTGTATTGCTAACCACCGAAGGCAATGCTGACCGCGAGGTTTTCGCATCAACCAACAAGGCCAAGGGCAATACTGAATTAACAAATCCAAGTGCAATTATGCAGATCAAACTCATACCAGTGCTGGGTTCCGGCAAAACTGACTACAACCGCGCACGTGAAGTAGCGATTGAAATGCTCGGTTAGCTTTTCAGTTAAATTTTTAACTGAAAATACTGTGATTTTCCAATTTTGAAACAATTTGTGACTGGCTACATATGCCAGACCGATATATATCGGAAAATAATATATCTGTCATGAATATGCCGTGATTCTGCATCAAATAGTCGCGAAACAACCAAGATAACCATCATGAACACTCAGACCTTAATACTGGCAATTCTCAATACGACAGATGCCAGCGGATACGAGATCAAGAAATATGCGAGCGAAGGCAGCTTCAGCTACTTCGTCGACATAAGCTATGGGTCAATTTATCCGACGCTTTCCAGGTTGGAAGCTGATCGTCTGGTTGTCGGGGAAACACAATCCCAAGACGGTAAGCCAGACAAAAAGGTCTACTCAATAACCGATGCGGGCCGAGATGAATTTGTAAATGCGCTTTGCGCGCCGCCGGCCAGCGACAAGTTTAAATCAGAATTTTTGCTGATAGCTACAAATGCCCAACTGCTTTCACCGGAGATAGTTGAGCGAGCGATTAACAAACGGGTGCAAGATCTTGAGGCGCTGCTCGGCATGCTCAAATCGCTTAGAGAGGGTTGCGATAATCCAGCCACCCATTGGGCCACCTATTACGGTGAACATGTCAAACGCTCTGACCTTACCTATCTCAAAGCCAATCGAAAGGCTTTGATCGCCATGGCCGGTCAAGGAAAAACCCACAACGAGGCGGCTGAATAACCAGGCCGCAGCCAAACAAGAATCAGGACTACAAAGATGGCATTCAAACTCAAAGGCTCTCACATAGCCGCTGGACTTGTTACTCTCGCAATTGGCGGCTGGATGTTGGCAGGCGACATCAATATTGGCGGTCAATCCGGCAACAATGCTGAAGCACCATCAGTTAACGAACGGGCCGATGCTGAAGAAACCAAACTATTCCGGGTTAGCTATGTAACGCTTGAGAAACGCGAACGTTTTCAAACCGTCCCTGTACGCGGGCGCACGAAGGCCAATGCAATTGTGCCGATCAGGGCCGAAACCGATGGCAATCTTGCAAAGCGCCTTGTCAACAAGGGCGATCATGTAAATGCGGGTGATCTGGTTTGCGTGTTGAATCCAGGTGCAAGACAAGCCAGCCTTTTGGAAACGCAAGCGCAACTTGCGCAGGCTGAAGGAGAGCATGAAGCAAATTCCAAACTCGCTGAAAAAGGTTACACATCAAAGTCACAACTTCGCCAGATGAAATATGCAATGGACGCGGCAAAGGCAGCGGTGGCCCAGGCAGAACTCGAACTTGAGCGAACCGAGATCCGAACCAATGTTACTGGTACGGTGCAAGATCCAATTGCTGAAATCGGCGATGTTCTTGAAATTGGAAACACATGTGTGACTGTAGTTGACCGATCATCCATGCAGTTCGTTGGTCAGATTTCCGAGCGTTCTGTCACAGATATTCAGATTGGCATGAGTGCGGAGGTTTCCATAATTGGCGGACAAACAGCGAAAGGTAACCTGAAATATATTTCACCTTCGGCAGACCCGCAAACCAGAACATTCCTGGTTGAAATTGACTTAGAGCAGAGCGATACCCTGATCAGGGATGGTTTGACTGCAAGCGCCATGATCAAACTTCCTCCGAAACCTGCTTTTCTGGTCTCTCCAGCTTGGTTGACACTGGCTGATACAGGTGAAGTCGGCCTTAAGGCAATTGATGATGAGGACCGGGTACAATTTGCTCCGGTTATCATTCTTTCGCAGGAAAAAGATGGCTTTTGGATTGATGGACCGGAGCCGGGTACGCGCGTCGTTACTCTTGGTCAGGAATATATTTCCGAGGGCGAAAAAGTTGAACCAGTGCCCGATCCGATCATTAAGGCGGAGGCCACCCAATGACCGAAGCACTGGAAACCATACTTTCCAGACCAAAAACGGTCTTGACCATGATGGTCGTCATGGTGGTGGCCGGGATTTTTGCCTATATCAACATTCCGAAAGAGGCAAACCCGGATATTGACGTCCCGGTCTATTATGTTTCAATTGCACAACAGGGAATATCACCCGGGGATGCCGACCGATTAATTGTTCGACCGGTGGAAACCGAACTCCGCGGACTTGATGGCCTGAAAGAAACTACTGCCATTGCGTCTCAGGGACATGCAGCGATTGTACTTGAGTTCAACATCGGAACCGATAAAGACAAGGTTCTGGCGGATATTCGCGACAAGGTAGATCAGGCGAAATCGGATCTCCCCGAAGATGCCGAAGAGCCAGCGATTTTCGAAACAAACTTCGCACTTGAACCGACAATCATTGTTACCCTTTCTGGCAATGTTCCCGAACGTACACTGTATAACTCTGCCCGCCGGTTACAGGATGAAATTGAAGCTATCCCAAGCGTCCGTGAAGCCAATTTAACCGGAAGCCGGGAAGAGCAGCTTGAGGTCATCCTCGATCTGGTGAAGCTCGAATCCTATGACATCGGTCAGGAAGATTTGCTGCGCGTTCTTGGTCAGTATAACCAGCTGGTGCCAGCGGGTTTTCTTGATGATGGCAATGCTCGATTCAATCTGGAAGTGCCTGGCCTGATCGAAACCGCTGAAGATGTTTACAATATTCCGCTTAAGCAAAATGGCGAAGGTGTCGTAACCCTTGGTGACATTTCTGAATTGCGCCGCACATTCAAGGATGCGTCCAGTTTCACAAGAGTAAATGGCAAACCAGCGATTGCCATTGAGGTGATCAAGCGTATTGGCACCAACATCATTCAGAATAACCGCGATGTACGCGATGTGGTTGGAGAATTTACCAAAAACTGGCCAGAGACCATAAAGATCAACTTTTTGATTGATCAATCGAACTTTATTTTTGAAGTCCTCGGTTCCCTTCAGTCGGCTATCATGACGGCAGTCTTGCTGGTCATGATCATTGTGGTTGGCTCGCTTGGAGTTCGTTCCGGGCTGTTGGTAGGGATCGCAATTCCAACGTCATTCATGGTTGGTTTCCTTATTCTTTCCGGTCTGGGCATGACAGTAAACATGATGGTCATGTTCGGGATGGTGCTGACGGTTGGTATGTTGGTCGATGGTGCCATTGTGGTCAGTGAATATGCCGACCGCAAGATCGCTGAAGGCATGGCACCTGAAGATGCATATCCAAGGGCAGCCAAGCTAATGTTCTGGCCGGTAGTTTCTTCAACAGCGACTACGCTTGCAGCATTCTTGCCGCTGCTGTTGTGGCCCGGTGTTTCTGGCGAGTTCATGAGTTACTTGCCAATCATGGTGATTATCGTGCTCTCAGCATCGCTACTAACCGCTCTTGTCTTCCTGCCTGCCACAGGCACTATGATTGCCAAAACCTCTGATTTTTGTGCCCGCAACTCCCGGATGGTACTCAGCGTTGTTTTAGCCGTGGTTGTCGGCTTCATGGCAAAGAATATCGGATTTTCAGAGTTTAGCGGGATTGTTCAGCTTATTGGCGGGATTGGGTTTGCGCTTGCCGCTGGATTTGTAACCTGGAAGGTTATTGGTGTGTTGCCAAACAGGGGAACCGGCAAATCTGAAGAAGTAGAATCAACCGCACAAATGTTGTCAGCTGGAGCCAAACTTGAAATCGAAAATGTTCGCGGTCTTACCGGCACCTACCTGCGCTTTCTCAACATTGCAACACGGAACGTTAAAACCAATCTTGTGGTAATTGCCGTCGCCATTGTCATAACAATCGGCACATTCATGACGTTCGGCTCAAACAATGCGGGCGTAGAATTTTTCGTCGAAGAAGAACCGGATATCGCAATGGTTTTCGTTTCTGCTAGGGGAAATCTGTCGGCCCGGGAGATACTCGCAATTTCCACCCGTGTTGAAAAAGAAGTGCTGGACACGCCCGGCATCGACAATGTTGTAATGACTGCTACCGCCCCGGGCGGTTCTGCAGGAGGCCGCGTGAGCCCCAGCGCTCCCCAAGATGTTCCACCAGACACCGTCACAACCATGCAGGTGGAACTAGCCGATTACTCGGTACGTCGACGTGCTGTCGAGATTTTTGCTGAAATTCGTCAACGGGTTGCAGACATTCCAGGCATCAAGGTTGAAGTCAGAAAACTCGAAGGCGGACCGCCGACCGGTAAAGATGTGCGTTTGGAAGTCAAGTCAACAGACTACGATACAATGGTAGCAGCGGTTGCACGTATTCGTGACAAGTTTGATACGGTCGCGGATTTGCAGGATATTGAAGATGGTCGCCCCTTACCCGGAATTGAATGGCAAGTCTCTGTGGATCGCCAGGAGGCTGGTCGTTACAACGCCGGTATTACTGCATTGGGTGCCATGATCCAGCTTGTGACCAATGGCGTCTTGATTGGCGACTATCGACCGAACGATTCAGAAGATGAAGTTGATATTCGCGTACGACTTCCACAGGAACAGCGTTCACTCAACCAACTGGATGAATTGCGATTGCGCACAGACAATGGACATGTTCCCATTTCAAATTTCGTCGATGTATCAGCACGGCCAAAGGTTTCATCGATTACGAGAAAAGACGGCCTTTATGCAATGGATGTAAAGGCCACCCTGCAAGACGAAGCAAAAGCACGAGGCCTTACACCGGACGACAAAGTTTCGGAAATCCAGAACTGGCTCGACAACCAGGAATGGCCGGAAAATGTCTATATGCGTTTTCGTGGCGCTGACGAAGAACAAAAGGAATCCGGTGTATTTCTTGGAAAGGCGGCACTGGGTGCCCTTTTTCTGATGTTCATCATTCTGGTGACGCAATTCAACTCGTTCTATCAGACCTTTCTCACGCTCTCGACGGTGATACTGGCCATTGTCGGTGTATTGATCGGCATGATGATTACCGGGCAGAAATTTTCAATTATCATGACTGGAACGGGCGTGGTAGCGTTGGCCGGTATTGTAGTGAACAACGCCATCGTCTTGATTGACACTTATAACCGGTTACGCTCGGAAGGCGTTGATATCAGGGAAGCAGTGCTCAAAACCTCCGCACAGCGGCTTCGACCAATTCTGCTGACTACCGTCACGACCATCATGGGTCTAGTGCCAATGGCATTGTCGATAAACTTCGATTTCTTTGCACAGGCAGTTAATATCGGTTCGATTACCGCAATCTGGTGGGTGCAACTTTCCACTGCAATTATATCGGGTCTTGCGTTTTCAACTCTACTAACTTTGGTTTTAATACCGGTTATGCTGACGTTCCCAACAAACGTTGCGCAAGGTTATGAGCGCGTGTTTGCGAGGAAAGCAACAGATAAGGGTAAAGGCAGTCCGGCAGGTCTGGAAATTCCGAAAAAACGTCGGGTGCCAGTTCGGAAGAAGCAGAAAACGCCGAAAGACGGAGATGCTGACGTGATCCCGGATGCCGCCGAGTAGAAGATTTTTATTTCTTTTTGCCTTTGGGGATCGCAACGGTGTGCTTTGCGGAAAGCCGATGCCATTCTCGATAGGAAAATGGCAGTGACAACAAATAGATTACGCTCAGGGTTGTCAGCGTTTCCCACGGGTAAGAAAGCAGGAGAGCAATCAAAAAAACTGCCATTATCATCAGCGGCGCGACCAAATCGCGGCGAATTTTCTTGCTGAAATCCTTGCCAGAAAAACTGGGTATACTCGATACCATCAGAAATCCAGCAAACAAGGTAAAAATAGTCGAAAGCCAGGATACTGCAATTGTGTTCTCCACATCCAGCAGTAACAAGTAAAGCGGCAATAGCACTATGACGGCGCCTGCTGGTGCGGGCACTCCAACAAAAAAGCGACTTTGCCATTTTTCGGTATCGTCACTCTCCAGCATGACATTAAACCGGGCAAGTCGAAGGCAAGCACATATCGCGTAAATCAAAGCTGCTATCCATCCAGGAGAACGCACATCGGAAAGAATTGAAAAATAGAGCAACAATGCGGGTGCAACACCAAAGTTTACAAAATCGGCGAGGCTGTCCATTTGGGCGCCAAAGCGCGTGCTTGATTTGAGGAACCGGGCTACCCGCCCGTCAATTCCATCAAGAAAACCTGCAAATAGAATTGCTGCGATCGCCAATTCAAGACGACCCTCGATCGCAAATCTTATCGCGGTAAGCCCCGAACAAATTGCCAGTAAAGTCAGAAGATTTGGGAAAATTGTACGAAGTGGTATGTCGCGCAAGCGGGTTTGTCTTTGGGTCGAACTGTCCGCTTCGACTTTTGCGCTTTCGCCTTCGGGATCAAATGGAGGAAAAGGAGTATCCATGGATGTCAGCTTACCCTGATAAGCGGCGCGGCGAAATCCTTGTCAAAACGCGCAAGCACCGTTTCACCTGCGATGCTGGTTTGTCCCAATGCCACTGCAGGATTTGCAGTATCCGGCAGATATACGTCAAGACGCGAGCCGAAGCGAATAAGTCCAAAACGTTCGCCACTTGTAAGCTCATCACCCTCTTCAACCCAACAGACAATTCTTCGAGCCACCAGACCGGCAATCTGCACGACGCCGATTTCGCCATGATCAGAGTCGATCACCAAACCATTTCGCTCGTTCTGTAGAGACGCCTTGTCCAGTTCTGCGTTCAAAAAGCTGCCAGAAGTATAAACTATACGGTCTATTTTTCCCCGCATCGGTGCACGGTTCACATGGCAATTGAACACATTCATGAAGATCGAAACCCGAAGCATCGGTGCATCTCCAAGTTTGAGCTCTGCAGGCGGCGTTACTTTTCCCACGTGGGAAATCCGGCCATCGGCGGGGCTTACCACAAGATCATTACTTACTGGTATCACCCGCTTGGGATCCCGGAAAAACAGCGCGCACCAAACAGTCAGAGCCAACCCAAGATAAAAGAGTGGTGACCAAATCCAACCCAGAACGATTGTTGCCAAAGCAAATGCTGCAATGAAAGGATATCCCTCTCTATGAACAGGCGGGATTGCATTTTGAATGGTATTGAGCAGGTTCATCAGTTCTTCCTGTAAAGTAACAGCACTCGCTAGCAGTTTTGGTCTCCCGACTCAATTGACCAGTAGAAGTATGTTCATATTTTTTGAAGTCATGCTGATTCCGAATCTCGAGGTTTTCGGATTACCAGACCAAGCTCATCACTCTCGCGTGCTGCACGCAAACGATCTTCAGCTTCTGTTGCCTCGCGCTGGCGGTTCCACATTTGCGCATAAAGCCCTTTTTTGCGTATCAACTTGGCATGTTTGCCGCGTTCAGCAATGGCACCATCGCGCAACACAATGATCTCGTCCGCATTTATCACTGTTGACAGCCGGTGGGCAATTACCAGCGTTGTCCGGTTTTTTGAAACTTCGTCCAGTGCCGACTGTATCTCGCGTTCTGTCTGAGTATCCAGAGCCGATGTGGCTTCGTCCAGTATCAGGATTGGAGGAGCTTTCAAAAGCGTTCGCGCTATGGCAACGCGCTGTTTTTCTCCGCCTGACAGTTTCAATCCACGCTCACCAACTTGCGATTCATAACCGTCTGGCAGCTGGCGAATAAAGTCGCCGATTTGCGCCATTTCCGCTGCCTGCTCTACTTCTGCGTCACTGGCATCAGGCCTTCCGTACCGAACGTTGTAACGGATGGTGTCATTGAACAATACGGTGTCCTGAGGCACCATTCCAATGCGATGCCTAAGCGACGCCTGCTGGACATCACGAATGTCCTGCCCATCTATGGTGATCTTGCCCTCCGTGACATCATAGAAACGGAACAGCAGCCTGGATATGGTCGATTTACCGGCTCCGGAAGGACCAACAATAGCCACCGTCTTGCCTGGCGGCACCTTGAACGATACATCTTTGAGAATGGAGCGCTCTTTGTCGTAGTGAAACTTGACCGAACTGAATTCTATGGCTCCCTTGGTGCATTCCAACAGTTTTGCATCCGGTTTGTCGGTAATTTCCTTTTCAACTGTCAGCAGATCAAACATGTCTTCCAGGTCTGCAAACCCCTGGCGGATCTCGCGATACAAGAAACCGATAAAATTCAGTGGAATCGACAATTGCATGAGTAACGCGTTGATCATGACAAAATCACCGACAGTTTGCTCACCCTGTTGTACGGCAATCGCAGAAAGAACCATGCAAGCTCCCATCCCGATGCCAAGAATTACCGCCTGACCGGAGTTTAACCATGCGAGCGATGTCCACACTTTGGTGGCGGCTCTTTCATAACGCTCCATTGAGTGATCGAAGCGTTCCGCTTCCAGGTTTTCATTTCCGAAATATTTGACGGTTTCAAAGTTGAGAAGACTGTCCACTGCCTTTGAATGTGCATCTGTATCGTTTTCATTCATATCCCGCCGGATATTGATACGCCAATCGCTGGCGCGCACAGAAAACCATACATACGCCCAAACCATCACTGCCACGATGACCAGGTACACAAACCCAAAGAGATACCAGATAAATGCCGCCATGAAGGCAAACTCAACAATTGTGGGAATGCCGTTCAAGATTGAGAAGCGGACGATTGATTCTATCCCCTTGGTGCCGCGTTCGATAACCCGGGAGAGCCCGCCTGTTTTGCGTTGCAAGTGGTATCGCAAACTAAGCGAATGCATATGGCGGAACACTATCGAAGACAGGCGTCTGACCGCATATTGGCCCACACTGGCAAACAGCGCGTCCCGCATCTGGTTCATCACGACCATGATCACGCGTCCAACGTTAAAGGCAACTACAAGCATCACCGGCGCAACCAGCATCGCTGGCAACCACTCATAACCACCACCTTCACCTGTAAGGCCATCCGTCGCCATCTTGTACAAATACGGCACCAAAACCGTAACGATCTTGGCGATGATCATGATCACAAATGCCCAAACCACCCGCATCTTGAGATCGGAACGCTCAGATGGCCACATATAAGGCCACAAGTTTCCAAGGGTGGTCAGGATATTGCCATCACTTGCCTGAATGACACGTTGGTCAGGCGTTGTTTGGCCGACGGATGCTTCAGATTTAGCTGATGTTTGATTTATCATCGGGTTTGCTTAACCTGTTGCCTTTCTATTTTCTGAAGTACTGACAATTTGCGAAAGGGAGCTCATTGCTGACTGCAATGCCGGTTTATTCAACTTATAATATGAGCGGGTACCTTTATGGGTGACATTAACCAAACCGGCTCTTTTCAAAACATCCAGATGCTGTGAAACTGTTGACTGCGCCAGAGGAAGGCACTCACACACATCACCGCAACATGGCATTGAAAGTTCTTTAAGGCGGGAAACTATTTGCAAACGCGCTGGATGGCCAAGTGCTTTTAATTGTTCAGCCAACAGGCACGAACTTGCGTCATCAAACTCGATGCAATCCCTATAATTTTGGGAATTGCTCCGCGCTGCCAACTTATCAGGTTTTCGATTCATTCGCCCTTTATCGGCATTTTACGATGAATGTCAATTCATCATTACATGCCATCGAATGCCAATTAGCCGGAATTGCTGACTTCTTCGGAATCAGGCTGATCTGGAACCTTTAAAACCTGCCCGGGATAAATCAAATCGGGATCGCGGATCTGATCAGTATTCGCTTCAAAGATCGTTGTATACCGGACGCCGGCGCCATAATTGCGATAAGCAACTTTCCAGAGGCTGTCCCCGCGCCTGATGATAACTGATGTTCCGGTCCGAATTTCAGGCTTCACTTCTTCAGTTGGTTCTGGTTCTGGCTCTGCTTCTGCTACTACCTGCGGCTCATGCACCAAGCTGACCTCAGCGCGAGCAAGAACCTTACCGGAATCGACATCGACCATGTCGGCACGCACGGCGTAACGCCCCTCGGCAACCTCCCGCGTTCCTTCAAACAGGAATGAACCATTTTCAGCAACAGCGGCGGAACCAAGCAATTCTTCATCCAAATACAAGTTAATCAGGCTGCCAGGCTCACCGGTCCCGGCAATGTAAATGCGACTGCCTTCCACTTCGGCAGCTTCAATCAACACTGGCGCTACCGGATCAGGTTCGGGAGTTGGCTCAAGCTCAACCTTTGCCACCTCTTTGGGTTCAGGTCTTTGCAGAAGACGGCTTGGCTTATCCTTCTCGGTCAAAAGAACATAAATCTCGCCGGAATTATCATCCGGAATTTGAATTAAGGCGACTTCTGCAGAGAGAACCGGTTCTCCTTCTTTTGGAGTCGCTCGAATAAAGAGTTCATGAAGACCGGGAGCCAGCGGGTTTTCCAGAACAATTGCGAAATCACCTGACGGGCCGGAATTCGTCTCGGCGATTGGGCCCTCAAGATTCAAAATCTCTATTTTACTGTCTGCCGGGCCATTACCTGCGGCTACAAGCGAGCCGTTTTTCTCGATACGCAGCACGTCAAAGCGTGGCAAAACAGGCTCCTCAGCTTCGATCATGATCTCAGGAGCGTTGGTTTCCGGTTCAGGCTGCATCAATTGTATGATGGGTTCAGGTTTTGCTACCGGTTCTTTGTCAAACAGGTCCTGCCGCTCGACAGCAACATAAACCGCTACACCTGTTGCCAGTACTCCAGCACCGGTGAAAAACAAAGGTATCATACCTTGAATCATTGAACCTGCCCCTACCTGCATTTGTTATTGAATTTTCCGCAAAATTCAGCGAAAAACCTCATATACCCATCTATTTATACCCAATTCCTCAAGTTTGTAAGTAACTTTGTTATGAAGGCGTTCCCCTTAATCGCAAAAAATGGAAATCTTGGCGATTAATGATTCTCATTGTATTTCCGGGTTGATCTCATGAAATCCATAAAATCTGTGTGCATTTATTGCGGTTCAAAACCAGGAAACCAGTCAATATATACCGAAGGCGCTTTCGTGCTGGGCAAAGCCCTGGCAGCAAATGGAATTAGACTGGTATATGGCGGCGGAACGATAGGTATAATGGGTGTAGTTTCCAATGCTGCAAGAGAGCACGGCGGTGAAGTGCTCGGTGTGATTCCGGAATTTCTGGTTCAAACAGACGCTGTTGGCAAGCTGGATGATAACCACATTGTTACCCGAAACATGCATGAGCGAAAACAAATCATGTTTGAACAAAGTGATGCGTTCATTGCTCTTCCAGGCGGCATTGGCACTTTGGAGGAAATCGTGGAAATCATGACTTGGGCGCAGATGAAACAACATGCGAAACCCATGATATTTGCGAATTTCGATGGCTACTGGAAACCAATGATTGCCCTGCTGGAACACATGAACGAAGAAGGTTTTCTGCGGCCGGAACGGTCAGCCCAACCATTGTTCATTGATGATCCGGAAAAAATTGTCTTTACTCTGAAAAATCTGGATCAGGGCTGACTACGCAACGCTGACCAGGAATAAATAACGAGCGCCATCCAGATCAACCCGAAAGCAATCAATTGAACCTGGCTAAAGGGTTCACCAAACACAAACAGGCCAATCAGGAACAGATTGGTCGGCACGATGTATTGCATCAATCCGATGGTTGAAAGGCGAAGTCGTCGTGCACCGGCTGCATAAAGCATAAGTGGAATCGCAGTTGCCGGTCCGCAGCCCGCCAGCAACCAAAAATTGACTGGTGTTTTAAACAACGCTGCCTCGCCCGTCCATTGTATCCAGAAAATGTATCCCAATGCTATCGGTGCTATCAGCATGGTTTCAATCAAAAACCCCTGTGATGGTCCTACATCAATTGTCTTTCGGATCAGCCCATACAGCGCAAACGTAATTGCCAGAAAGAAACTGACCCACGGAAAACGCCCTCCCCAAACGGTCAGAATTGAAACGGCAATGACTGCCAATAATATGGCCACGAGTTGCGCTCTGGTGAATTTTTCCTTGAGCAATAACCCGCCCATTGCAACCGTAATCAGCGGATTGATGTAATAGCCAAGCGCTGCCTCCAGCGTATAACCCGCATTAACTGCCCAGACGAATGCGAGCCAGTTTGTTGAAACCACTGTTGCGCTAACAACAAGCAATTTCATTTTCCGCCAACTGGCAAGCGTTGGTTTAATGTCTCCTGTACGGCCTATAGCTATCAGAACTACCGCTGCAACTGGCAAAGACCAAAGCGCCCGATGAGCAGTTACCTCAATCGCATCGATGTGGTCCATCAGTTTGATGTATAGCGCCACACCTCCCCACCACATATATGCGGTGAATGCGAACAGCAATCCTGATCTGGTGTCAGTGGATTGGGTTGGCGACAATGGGTTATCCAGCTTTCATCAGCTTGTAGTTTATCGAATCCAGCAACGCCTGGAATGAGGCATCGATGATGTTGTGGGAAACGCCTACGGTCGTCCAGCGCTCGCCTGCTGCATCAGATGATTCAATCAGTACGCGCGTTATGGCTTCTGTCCCGCCATTTAGTATACGCACCTTGTAGTCGACAAGTTCAAGGTCTTCAATTTGCGACTGGAACTTGCCCAGGTCAGTGCGAAGGGCGCGGTCCAATGCGTTGACAGGACCCTGACCTTCAGCAACCGAATGGAAAAACTCGCCGTCGACTTCCACCTTCACCACCGCTTCAGAAACCGTGATGACTTCTCCCTTTGCATTGAACCGGCGTTCGACCTGGGTGCGGTAACTTTCAACTTTGAAGAATTGCGGGACCGCGCCCAAGTGTCGGCGTGCCAACAGTTCAAAACTCGCATCAGCAGCCTCATAAGCGTAACCTTGAGCCTCGCGCTCCTTGACGATTGAAATGAGTGACTCAAGTTTTGAATCATCCTTGTCGACTTCAATACCTCGTCGTGAGAGCTCGTTTAGGAAGTTTGATTTCCCGCCCTGGTCAGAGACCATCAACCGGCGCGAGTTTCCGACGGCCTCAGGAGGTACATGCTCGTAGGTTTTCGGTTCTTTCATCAATGCAGAGGCGTGAATACCGGCTTTGGTAGCAAATGCCGAAGAACCGACATAAGCAGCTTGTGCATCCGGAGCACGGTTCAGCAGCTCGTCAAATTTATGAGAGACACGAGAGATATCCTTCAATTTCTCTTCAGATATCCCGATTTCAAAGCGTTTTGAGAAATAGGATTTCAACATCAACGTTGGAATAATTGCTGTCAGATTGGCATTGCCACAACGCTCGCCAATCCCGTTGGTGGTTCCCTGAACCTGGCGAACACCGTGATCAACGGCGGCAAGCGAATTTGCTACGGCTTGACCTGTATCATCATGCGCATGAATACCAAGGTGACCGCCTGGCACCACCGCAATGACCGCTTCCACAATTTCGCTGACTTCATGCGGTTGTGTACCTCCATTTGTATCACACAGAACAACCCACCGGGCACCGGAATCGAATGCAGCCTTGGCGCATTGAAGCGCGTAATCCGGATTGGCTTTGTACCCATCGAAGAAATGCTCGCAATCAACCATCGCCTCCTGGCCATCGGCAACTACTGCAGCTACGGATTGCTCTATTCCTTCTATGTTTTCTTCGTTGGTGCAACCCAGGGCTACGCGTACATGATAATCCCAGGCCTTTGCAACGAAACACACCGCGTCGGTCTTGGCTTGAAGCAATGCCGCAATGCCCGGATCATTGGCGACTGAAACCCCTGCCCGCTTGGTCATGCCGAAACCGACAAAGCTTGCATTTTTGGTCCGCCTTTTGGAGAAGAACTCGGTGTCTGTTGGGTTGGCACCGGGGTAACCGCCTTCCACATAATCCAGCCCAAATTCGTCCAGCATGTTTGCAATGGTAATCTTGTCCTGAACGGAGAAGTCTATGCCAGGCGTCTGCTGACCATCTCGCAGCGTGGTGTCAAAGAGGTATATCCGTTCCTTGGTCATTTTTTTGGCCAATCTTTGGTGTCGTGGTCTGGATGTTGTAATGTCTGCAAAGTTTTTAGAAACGGTGCCTGCTCCACATCATCCATTGTCACGCGTTCGGGCAAATCCGGCACACTGTCACACCAGCGCCGCTTGCCCTCAATGCCATAGGCGATGGTGGGGGCAACGGCTTCGGGATCGTCGAATGTAATTACACACAGTGCCATTCCATCCGGCGCATCGTAGGCGAGCGGTGTTCCGCATTCCCGACAAAATCCTCGACGTACGGCATCAGAGGATTGGAACCATGCGGGTTCATCGCGTGTCCATTTCACCGGATTTTCTCCAGGTCCAACCAGCGCCAGATAAGGAGCTGCTGAAGCCTTTTGGCACATGCGGCAATGACAGATGGAAGACGTACCGGGATTCCCGGTAACACGGAAGCGCACCGCACCGCACTGACAACCGCCTGAGAGAGTTTGGGCATTCACCGCTTCACCTCCGGCGTTCTTTGCACATTTGGTTGCTCCTCAAACTTCACACCATTTTCCCCAAGCGTTGCGATAATATGCTGGCAAACACCATCCAGATCACCCAACACATCATCGTTCCAAAACCTGACAACCTGCCAGCCCAGATTGCGAAAATATTCCGTCCTTTCTCCGTCGTAGTTGATCTGCGCGTCTGTTGCATGCTGGCTACCATCAGCCTCCACAATCAGCCGATGTTCCGAACAGGCAAAATCCACGATGTAATTTCCTATCGGCATTTGGCGTTTGAAACCCAAACCTTCAAGTCGATGGGCCCGCAAGGCATTCCAGAGCTTGAGTTCAGCCTCGGTCAAATTCTTTCGCATACGACGCGAGTTTACTCGGTGAAGATGCGAAATCTGTTGATGTGGCATGGATCAACACCCCCCTCTGTCGCAAAGCGGCAACCATCTCGCCAAAACGGTAAACATTGTGACTGTTACAATCTCCAACTTAAGAGCTCTGGAAAAGGCGTGCCATGGCAATCTCTTTTCCTCCGGGCGAATTGAAACTGGCAGCCATTGCCCCAAATCCGAAAAGACCGCGCTTGTGACCAGCCTCAAATCCTGATTGGTGGCAAAAACGTGCTCCAGCGATCTCCCCCCTTGCGGGGGAGATGCCCGACAGGGCAGAGGGGGGTAAAAGCAGCTCACCGCTTCACCTCCCAGGTTGTGATCCGTTCGCCAGTTTCTGAATCTTTTGAATCCTTTAGCTGGATTCCCTGAGATGCCAGTTCATCGCGAATGCGGTCAGCTTCAGCGAAGTTTTTGGCGTTGAGATATTCGAGGCGTTGACTGATTCTTTCATTCAAAAAGCCTTCAGTTAATCCAAGTTCCTTTACCGCAATTTTTTGGAAAGCACGCTCCACGGATTCAGAAACTCCAGCTTTGTGATCAGACCTTATTTTGGCGCCAATATTTGATAGCTTGATATCTTGAAAACCAAGAAAATAGACTGATGCTGCAACATCTTTTGAATCAGCAGTTTTGCTATTTAATGCCATCACTGCCGAATATGCATTTAGGTCATCACATAGGGTTGAAATTACCTCTTGAAGAACCTCTCCTTCATCCGGGCCATATTTGCGAACTAGGTTGCTAAAACCAATCGAGATTTTCTCCGCCTCCTCCAGTCGCTTGACCGAGAAATCAATCGGCTCGCGATAGTGCGTCATCAACATCGCAAGGCGAAGAACTTCCCCTGGCCATTTGCGTCCGCCAAATTTCTCCGTATGCAACAAATCATGGATCGTCACAAAATTCCCTTCGGACTTGGACATCTTTTTACCCTCGACCTGCAGGTATCCATTGTGCATCCAGATGTTGGCCATGACGTTAGTTCCATGAGCGCAGCGGGATTGGGCTATCTCGTTTTCATGGTGAGGGAAGATCAGATCGAGTCCGCCGCCATGAATGTCGAACACTTCACCCAGATGATGCTTGCTCATCACCGAACACTCGATGTGCCAGCCGGGGCGCCCGCGAATTGAAGTCGTTTTTCCGCCCTCCGTAAACTCGGCATCCCAACCCGGTTCGTTCTCGTTTGACTCTTTCCAGAGAACGAAGTCCCCCGGATTTTTCTTGTGGGATTCAACCGCCACACGGGCACCAGCTTTTTGATCATCAAGATTTCGATTTGATAACGCTCCATACTCGGGCATTGCCCTCACATCGAACAACACTTCATGACCCTCATTACCCCGAGCCACATAGGCATGTCCCAAGTTTAGCAAATTTTGGACCATCTGCCTCATGCCGTCGATATGCTCTGTTGCACGTGGCTCGTGCGTTGGTTCGAGACACCCAAGCGCCTTTACATCATCATGAAACTGGTTGGCAGTTTTTTCGGTGACTTTCCGAATAGCCTCGTTAAGCGGCAGATCAGGATAATCGCGAAGCGCACGGGCGTTTATCTTGTCGTCAACGTCTGTGATATTTCGTGCATAGGTGACATGTTCCACTCCATACACATGCCGTAACAGTCGATAGAGCACATCAAACACGATAACCGGACGCGCGTTACCGATATGAGCAAAGTCGTAGACGGTCGGCCCGCACACATACATGCGCACGTCATCAGGATCGATCGCCGTAAACGCCTCCTTCTTGCGGGTAAGCGTATTGTAGAGCTTCAAATCAACCACAACGGGCCTCCCTTGTTTTTAGCCTGCACAGCTTGTCCGAAAACCGGTTCCCACTTTTCGGGCTGTGCAAGCGCGGCCCGCACACATACATCCGAACATTATTGGTATCGACCGGCGTGAACGCCTCCTTCTTGCGGGTAAGCGTATTGTAGAGTTTCAACTTAATATCGGTCATTTCAAATTCCATATGCAATTCATGATGCATAGCCTCCGCCGGGTCCGGAGCGCTCACACTTTGTTTTTGGAAAAAAGAACGACCGGACCAGCGAAAAGCTAGCCAATAATTTTGCAGATAATGATGCAAGCACGTGAATGTGCGGTTAAGGTCGTCATGATTTGTCTTATTGCCCGAAAAACCCGAAGCGTCAAGCGTTGACAAAATCATACAGCAGATGAAGCCCCAAGCCTGCCATTACAACGGCAATCAAACAATCAAGAACTTGCCAGGACTTGGGTTTTGCAAAATATGGCCCCAAAAGCCTTGCGCCATAACCCAGCGCGAAAAACCATACGAATGATGCCAGGGCAGCTCCCAAGCCGTATGCAATCCGCTCGTTACCCTGGTAAGCTGACGACAATCCTCCCAACAGCAAGACTGTATCCAAATAGACGTGTGGGTTCAGGAAAGTGAAAGCCAAACAAATT
This sequence comes from Hyphomicrobiales bacterium, assembly GCA_021775455.1. Classification (GTDB taxonomy): domain Bacteria; phylum Pseudomonadota; class Alphaproteobacteria; order Rhizobiales; family Rhizobiaceae; genus JAALLB01. Next base: position 52,336 of record JAJFHU010000006.1, read on the forward strand.
GCAATTGCTGATTTCCGGCTGTGACCACCGTTCTTTCGAAGTTCCATTCCGTCTGGATGAAACGCTCGCCGTATGGAAATGATTGCATAGAAAAACAAGAACAACGCGCCAGTCAACTGTATGGAGGCAATCAAATTCGGAGAACGCGAAACTATTGCACCCACTCCGGCAACCCCGACTGCAATAAGCAATGCGTCTGAGACTGCACATATCAGGCAGAGAACAAACACATGCTGGCGTAGCAAACCCTGCCGCAAGATGAATGCATTTTGTGCGCCTATGGCGATGATCAGTGTTGCTCCAAGAACAAACCCGTATATACCTGCTGAAATCAAAACAAATCCATTTGACTAGAGTGATCGGGCTTGTGCTTTCTGGCAGAACCCTGTTGAGGCGCGGGTTGTTGAATATCGGGGCCATTGTTGGCCACCTTGTTAACGCGGTCACTGACCGCTATTGCGTTAAAGAAACCATTTTCAATTGGTTCCATCAGCTTGGCGATTTCCTTCGGACCGTTATTCTGGCAATCCAGCCAGAGATCAAAATCTTCAGGTTTGATTACTACCGGCATCCGATGGTGAATATTGCCTATCTGGGAATTGGAAGCGGTTGTCAGAATGCAGCCGGTATCTATTTCCGTACCATCGGCACCCGTCCAAGTTTCCATCAACCCGCCAAAAGCTACAATATTACCGGATGCTGGCGTGATCCAGTAAGCCTGTTTAGGTTGCTTCTTGTCCACCGGTCGGTACCACTCGTAAAAACCAGAAGCCGGTATCAAAATCCGGCTATGGCGTATTGCTGATTTGAAAGAAGCCTTAGCTGCTACTGTCTCGGACCGGGCGTTTATCAGCAATGTAAAATCATCTGGGTCTTTCACCCATTGAGGGATCAATCCCCAGCGAACGAGGATCATCGATCGATTGCCTTGATGGTCAAGCATCGCTGTCAAAATTGGTTGGGTTGGCGCAATGTTGTAGCGCGGCGGAAAACCCGCAATTTCATCAAAATCAAACAGGGCGCAGACCTCTTCAGGTGTTGCCGTTAATGAAAATCTTCCACACATGTTACCTAATGAACCAGCCAATTATTTCTATTTTATAACAGATTCAAACAATGATATAATTAATTTCAGGATATACAGAAAAAATTTATACAAATGCATAAAAATTCTTTATCTGAAATTAGAATTTCTACGTTTACTGGTGTTGGAATTCTGGTTCGGAAGGGTAAAAAGTTTCTGTTCATAAAGCGCGGAAAAGAACCTTTTCAGGGGTTTTGGACATTACCAGGTGGTGAACAGGATCCTGGGGAAACCGCTGAAGAGGCAGCCCATCGGGAATTGCGCGAAGAAACCAGACTTTTTGCTGATACGCTAAATTTTTTGACAATTTTTGAACAAGAATCACATGATGTAAGCAGTGGACACTCAGTACATGTGAAACTTTCCATTTTTTTGGCCAAATCCGTTTCCGGCTCGCCGCAAGCGATGGATGATGCTGAAAACCTAAACTGGTTTTCCCTTGATGAAATTCCTGAACTGAACACCACACCCGGATTGGAAGAACTGCTTCATAAAGTGGCCCCGCAAATCACCCAATCTTGATCGACTGTGCATGGGATTGTGGACAATCCCACAATATACTGCGGCCATGCTGTCAAAATCGTTTTACATACTGCTCATCGGCATCACATCGCTTTTCCTGGCATCCGCCCGTGCCGACCCAAATCCGGCTGGTTGGGAAAAATGGAAGACCGACTTTACCCAATATTCAATAAATCTTTCGGAGATCATGTCCGGCGGACCACCGAAAGACGGTATTCCATCAATTGATCAGCCGAAATTTGAAAGCGTTGAAAATTTCACGGACATTGATCCGCTGGAACCAGTTATCGGACTTGAAATCAATGGTGATGCCCGCGCCTATCCACTTTCAGTTTTGATGTGGCACGAAATTGCGAATGATGTAGTAGGCGGCAAGGCTGTCACGGTCACATTTTGCCCCTTGTGCAACGCAGCGATTGTGTTTGACGCAAACATTGACGGCAAAGCACACAAATTCGGAACTACCGGACGATTGAGAAATTCTGACTTGTTGATGTATGACCGGCAAACTGAAAGCTGGTGGCAACAATTCAGTGGAGAAGGTATTATTGGTGAATACACCGGCAAGCGATTGAATATTTTGCCATCGCGCCTGGAATCATTTGAGAAATTCAAGGAGCGCTTTCCCGATGGCAAAGTACTGGTTCCGAACAATCCCAAATTTCGGGACTACGGTCGCAATCCCTATGAAGGATATGATCAGCTGGCCCGACCCTGGCTTTACGGTGGACCACTTCCTGAGGGAATTCCGGCAATGGCCCGGGTGATTGTTGTGCGTCGCGATGTGCGCGAACCAATTGTATTGTCGCTGGCATCATTGAGGGAAACCGGGGAGCGTGAAATCGATGGCTTTCGTTTTCTGTGGGAAACCGGCCAAAGAACAGCTCTTGGCGATGGGCGCATTTCAAACGGACGCGATGTGGGCAATGTTGTGGTCAGTCACGCATCAAGCGACGAAACTATAGACGTTGCCTATGATGTTACCTTCGCGTTTGTTGCACACGCATTTCATCCCGATGTGGAAATCATCAAATAATTTGTCACGACACTGCAATCTGAAACTGAATTGCGATGACAGGTATTGAATAATAGGATATTCATCTGCATCATGAGCAATCCAGCGAAACACCTGGCAACGAGAGTAATCGCAGCAGGACTTATTCTTTGCGCGGCAACGCTTTCTGTGGTCGCTCAGGAGGTAATCAAGGTTAATCCAGACACCAAAGCGGGACCGCAGGTAACCATTTTGCCGCCGGCCTATGACGAGCAGATGATGCGTCTTGCTGAGGTTCTTGGCGCGCTTCATTATCTAAGGGAGCTTTGTGGAGCCAAGGAAGAGCAGCTTTGGCGGGACGAAATGAAAAACCTCATTGAAATGGAAGAACCCACCGTAGAACGCAGAGCCATATTGATTGCCCGGTTCAATCGTGGCTTTCGAGGATTTCAGGAAATTCACAGAAAATGCAGCAATGCAGCGATTGAAGCCAATGACCGATACTTGCGTCAGGGCATTCGCCTTGCAAACGAAATTCCGAACCGCTATGGCCGTTAACCATTGCTACAGGATTGCTTTAGACAGCGTGGATTTAGAATTCCGATTGGCTTACCTATACAATTTATGAAGTCGAAAATAATTGTCCAATGGCAGAAATGGACTGACCCAATGGCTGACGAAAATGACGATAAGTTTGAACAGCTGATCGCTCAGGAAAAACGTGCCTATGCGCGCGAATCTTTCGGTGAATTTTGGAGCAATTCCGTTGCGGACGGCGTTGAAGCTGAAGTCCTTGCGGAAACCGTCATTGAGGCTGCATTGAATGAGTTGTCGCATACGCAAGGTAGCAGGGAAGCAAGCCGCCTGATTTCCCAGTTCAAGAAAATGGATGAACTGGGGCTCTTTCCAGCCGGCAAGACAATGCAATAATCCAGCTATGGGCTTTGGCCTTGGGCATTCCCGGCTTCATGAAACACAAACCCTTTATGCGAGAGGTCTTTGCCGTTATCCTCGCCGCAGGAGTCGGCTTGATGTCAAAAATGGCAATACCTTATTGGTTACTGATTGCTGTAACTTGTATTGCGGTTTCCGTCCTGTCGGTATCCGCACAAGAAAACAATTCAGAAAATGTTGAAAATTCTGAAACAGCCGACATTGACGATATCAAACCACCAGAAATTTTATACGATCCAGACAAGTTGACGTTTCCAGCCCGACGAATGAGAGAACTACTGCTGGAAGCTGCCAACTCAGGTGACATGGAAAAACTGCGCCCCTACATCGGAATTGGCAATGATATGACCACACTTTCCTTCGGTGGAGTAGAAGGTGATCCCATAGAATTTCTGAAAACGCAGTCAGGTGATCCGGAAGGTCATGAAACTTTGGCTATATTGGCTGAAGTCTTGGAATCCGGATTTGTCAGGTTGGATCCGGACACTGAAAACGAGATGTTCGTTTGGCCTTATTTTTATTCATGGCCTTTGCAAGAACTTACGCCTAAACAACGGGTTGAACTTTTCCGAATTGTAACGCATGGAGACTACCAGGACATGGAAGATTTTGGAGCTTATATTTTCTATCGTGTTGGAATCACCCCATCAGGACGTTGGCGGTTTTTTGTTGCTGGCGATTGAATTTTTAGAATGATCAAATTCGTGGAAAAACTCCAGGGACGCAAACTAATTGCCGTTTGCGGAAGTGATGCAGAAACGTTCCTGCAGAATATTGTGACTTGCGAACTGGAAGGTTTGCCGGAAGGTGAGGCGCGTTTTGGTGCGCTGCTGGCTCCACAGGGAAAAATTCTGTTTGATTTTTTCATTATTCGCACTGCGGGCAAATTCATCCTGGACGTTTCAGCCGACCTGTTTGAGGAATTCATCAAACGGTTGATGTTTTATCGCTTGAGGGCGAAGGTTGAGATAAAGTCGTTTGCAGGCCATGAGTATGTGTTTGCGTGTTGGGGTGAACATCCGGAGTTGAAAGCAGGTACCATTGTCGCCGACCCTCGCCATGCATCGCTTGGTTGGCGCGTTTACTCCAACGAAATGCCGGAGGGTGAAGAAGCCAGTTACAAGTCTCACCGCATTTCTCTCGGGATTCCCGAAGGCGGACTGGATTTTGCATATGGGGGCACTTTTCCGCACGAAACACTGATGGATCAATTCGGCGGCGTCGATTTCGCGAAGGGATGCTACATCGGTCAGGAAGTCGTTTCACGGATGCAACACAGGGGCACAGCACGCAAAAGAGCTATCAAGGTTAGCTCAGACACTCCTCTCCCGCCAACAGGAACGGAATTGAAGGTCGGAGAAACACCTGTTGGTAAATTGGGCTCTGTTGAAGGGAATGCGGGTTTGGCGCTGGCTCGCCTTGATCGCATTCAACATGGTCGCAAGAACGGGATGGACCTGAAAGCTGACGACACAGTACTGGAAGCGACGCTACCGGATTGGGTCAATTTCTCCTGGCCGGAGGGAAGTTGAGAGATGGCCAGCCAGAAAGCCAATGCAACACGTGCGTGGCAACGAATGCTATCCGGCCGAAGACTGGACCTGCTGGAACCTTCGCCACTTGATATCGAGATTGAAGACATTGCGCATGGGCTTGCCCGTGTAGCACGATGGAATGGCCAGACACACGGCAAACATGCATTCAGCGTTGCCCAGCATTCCATGTTCGTGCTGGAAGTACTTGGGAAAATTGACCCGGCGGCAAATCCTGAAATTCAACTCATGGCATTACTCCACGATGCTCCTGAGTATGTGATTGGAGACATGATTTCTCCTTTCAAGGCAGTGATAGGTGCAGATTACAAGTCCGTAGAGCACCGGCTATTGGCCGCCATTCACCTGAGATACTCACTGCCTGCAAGCACTCCTGAAACTGCCAAAGCCGTCATCAAGAAGGCAGATACTGTTGCTGCTTATTTTGAAGCTACAGAACTTGCCGGTTTTTCTGCAAAGGAAGCTGAACTCTATTTTGGCAGGCCACGCGGCTATTCTGCCGACATGTTTTCACTTGAGCCAAAATCTGCGAGCGTGGCGCAAAGGGAGTTTGTGAGATTGTTCAAGGCAATCGAACGCCAACGCAATACAAAACATTGACCGTCCTGCAGAAATGGCTGACACTTTCCCAATGCATGGCAAGAACGAGAGAATTGAAATCGGGCTCAATGCCACAATCGTAGCCATGGTTGAGAACAATCCTGCGGTGTTGATTATTCCTGGCCCGGTTAATCAGCACGCAGATGCCCTTCCCTATGGCGGATTTGACCCATCCAGGCACAGAACAATGGAAACCGCCCTGCGCGAAATTGTGGAGGCCCAGACAAAATTGCGCCCAGGTTATGTCGAGCAACTATACACATTCGGCGACCGGGGCAGAAGCCGCGTAAAAGGTGATGATAGTCCACACGTGGTTTCGGTGGGGTATCTGGCCCTTACAAGAACTGAAAGTGCCACCCATCAGGCAGCTGATCCAAGCAAGGCCGGTTGGAAAAACTGGTATCAGTATTTGCCCTGGGAAGATTGGAGACACGGTCGGCCACCCCAACTGGATGAAGTGATAATTCCCGCATTGCTTCAGTGGGCCAAATCACCGGAACGGCGCGGTCATACAGTACGTGGTCTGGATTCCCATGGAAGAGTACGGGTGGCGTTTGGACTCGATGGATCGAACTGGGATGATGAGTTGGTTTTGGACCGATACGAACTGGTTTATTCGGCTGGGCTTGTGGAAGAGGCCGTTGCTGATGGGCGCATACAGAAAAGAAGGGTTGAAAAGCCTCTAGGCATTCACATGCTTCACGACCATCGTCGTATCCTGGCAACCGCGATCGCCCGACTTCGTGCAAAACTTAAATACAGACCAGTCATATTCGAGTTGATGCCCGAGAGCTTTACGCTATTTGCCCTTCAACAAACAGTTGAGAGTATTTTCGGGCGGTCGGTGCATAAACAAAATTTCCGACGACAGGTTGATCATGCCGGACTGGTTGAACCGACTGGAGCAAGTCAGCATTCTACCGGCGGCCGACCAGCAGCACTATTTCGATTTCGGGAAGCGGTCTTGCAGGAACGACCCGCACCAGGACTGCGAGTTGGACGCGGGTAGCGTCAGATCACCCGAGACCACCGCTTATTCCAAGCAGTTGCAACGTCACTGATCCACCAAACATTCCCAATGCTATTATTGTGGAGTAATACGCATAAAAACCATAGACTTCCTTCATGACTAGCCGGAACGCTCTTACGGCGTGTCCGTTTACCGGGCGCGAGCGATCATCAAGCAATATCCAGGTTTCGGTGGATTTCGGGCTTCTGTGTTCAGCAGTGAGTGTACACCACAACAAAATCAATGCCATGATCAGCGTCAATATTGCACCACCTTTGAGCGCGAGTGCGAAGTTGAACGCCAGAGACAGCATAACAATGCTGATGGCAAATCCGCCGAAGAATACGGCTCTGCCAACACTGAACATCGCTGCTTTTCGAATTTTCTCCATCGCAAAATTCTCGTAACCGAATTTTGCGGCAATTGATCGGCGCTGGCAATTCACTTTTTGTGGAGAAGCAGTTCTTGTTATTTTCAAAATTCTCGGCATTTGAATGCAGGGATTCTCGCAATCTGATGAATCACACCTTATCTACATGCTGTGGGCAAATGAATCATGGAGGAATTTCAATGAGCGGAAATCTGAAGCAAAAACTTACCAGGCCCAGCATATGGCTACGTTTGCTTTACATGTTTGTACTGGCTGTTGCGTTCAATATTGCCGAGATCGTGATCTTTGCGGTGGTAGTGTATCAATTCTTGGCCACACTGTTCACTCGCTCACCCAATACCAAGCTCACCCAATTCGGTAGCAATTTAGCGCGATATATTCAGCAAATTATCTGCTTCATGACATTCGCCACGGAAGAAATGCCATTTCCGTTTTCTTCCTGGCCAGATGAGCCGCATGAAACTCCACTGGTAGCGAAAAACGACAAGTCAACAAGTGAGACCAAGAAGGAAGAAGACGAAACCGGCGGGGACAAAGGTTCAGCGAAGGCAAGTAAATCTGCTCCGCGAAAAACTTCCACACCGCGCAAACCACGGACACCTCCAAAAAATACTTCATAATCAATCGGTGTCTACTTTGAGGAAAGTGGAGCCTGTCGGGTACCATTCAAAACTGCAGTTTCTACCAGGTTCAATTTTTAAGAAGCTGACCAGTCCCTATTATCCAATCCTGATATCCAGGCCCAAATCCAGCGTTGGTGCTGCCATGGTTATTTTCGAGGTAGAAATGTAATCAACGCCTGTTTCGGCGATTTCCTTGACCGTGTTGATGTTTACGTTACCTGACGCCTCAAGGCGAATTGAACCGCCATTGTCTTTCAGGTTTTGCACCACTGCCTTTGAAAGTTGGGCTGGTGTCATATTGTCAAGCAAAACGACATCGGGTTTTTCCTTCAAAGCAGATTTCAATTGCACCAGTGTATCAACTTCAACTTCGACTTGCACCAAGTGTCCGGCGTAGGCGCGGGCGCGGCGGATTGCCAATCCAACACCGCCAGCAACGGCGATGTGATTGTCCTTGATCAGGATTGCATCATCGAGGCCAAACCGGTGATTGGAACCGCCACCGCATTTTACTGCGTATTTGTCAAATGCCCGGTGACCGGGAATGGTTTTTCGGGTGCAGCAGATTCTCGCATTTGTGTGTGCGATTATTTTGGCGAACTGCGATGTGTAGGTAGCGATACCGGACATTCGCATAAGGTAGTTTAACGCCACCCGCTCAGCTGCCAATATTGCCCTCGCGTTTCCGTTGATGCGTGCGACGACTGTTCCCTTTTTGACAGTATCGCAATCCTTCTTCAAAACCTTGAATGAGGCAGAAGGGTCAATCTGTGCGAACGCCTCCCGGGCCAAGGGCATGCCGCAGACAATGCCGTTTTCACGGGACGCCAATACACATCGGGCCTTTGCACTTTCAGGTATTGTTGCATTCGAAGTGATGTCGCCAGCCCTACCCAAATCCTCAAGCAATGCTTCCCTTACCGCTTCCTGCATCAAAACTGGTGATAGATGGGGCTTAAGTGCCTTGCTCACGCATTTTCTCCTGCAAGTTCTGCAGCTACATCATTTGCTTCTGCCAGAGTAATAAAGGTGCGGTGTGCGAAGTCATCTTTTGCTTCCGGGAAGTCTTCACGGAAATGACCGCCACGGCTTTCCTCTCGCCTTAACGCTGCAACGGCCATCAGTTTTGCCGTGGTTAGCGCATTACCAAATCTGGGAGCCGTGTTTGCCTGCTCAAGCTTGACGATATCTGAAACCGCACCTTTCAAGTCATCTGCAGTGCGGCTTACCCCTACACTTCCTGCCATGATTTTGCGTAATTCAGGCAGCGGTACCGGGTCGACGTGACTGGAATCTCCAGGTGCCGACCGTTCTATCATTTGGCCAAAGATGGGTGATGGCAATTGGCCAGAGATGTGTTCGGCAATTCGGGCGGCAAACACAACTGCTTCCAACAATGAATTGGAAGCCAGTCTATTCGCCCCGTGGGCACCCGTTGAACTCACTTCCCCACATGCATATAGACCGTCTATGGATGAACGACCGTCTGCATCTGTCAAGATTCCACCCATGTGATAATGCGCTGCCGGAATGACCGGAATCATGTTCTTTACCGGATCAATTCCCGCTTTCATGCAGTAGCCATAAACCGTTGGAAACTCTGCTTCAAAATGTTCACCTACAGCTTCACGGCAATCAAGCCACGCACCACGGCCAGCCTTTACTTCACGGAAAATGCTGCGGGCAACAATGTCCCTTGGTGCGAGTTCGGCATCTTTATGCACATCAAGCATAAAGCGCTCTCCGGCATCATTGTGTAGCGTACAACCCTCACCCCGCAATGCTTCAGTCGCCAGAGGTGCTGGATCCAGGCCAACGTTGATTGCGGTTGGGTGAAATTGCACAAATTCGGGGTCAGCTATTACGGCCCCTGCCCTTGCTGCCATTCCACAGCCTCCACCACGGGCTTCAGAAGGATTTGTTGTAACCTCAAACAAATGTCCGGTTCCGCCAGATGCCATGACAATTGCATTGGCCCGCAAGTGCAAGCGAAATGGCGCTGTTCCACGATCGGGCCGTGCCAGCAGTCCGATAACCTTACTGCCTTCGCATAACAGCTCTTCAACAACATATCCTTCCAGTACACGAACAGAAGGCGTATTGTTCACTTGGGTAATCAGGGTTTCCATGATCGCCTTTCCAGCACGATCTCCCTGTACACCAACTACCCGGCGCTCCGAATGAGCAGCTTCGCGTGAAGCTTCGAGATGACCTTCCAGATCCCGATCAAACGGTACGCCATATTCAAGCAGATCATGAATGCGGTCAGATGCTTCGCTCACCATCAGTCGCGCGATAGCCTCATCGACGATGCCAGCACCAGCAACGAGTGTATCTTCCAGATGTTTTTCGATTGTGTCTCCGGGCATTACCGCTGCGGCAATACCAGCCTGTGCCCAGGCCGAGGATGCACCCGTTCCAATCGGAGCTGCTGCAAGAACGGTTACCGGTCGCGGTGCCAGTTTCAGGGCGCAGAAAAGACCAGCCAACCCGCCGCCGATGATCAAAACATCATCAACGCCATCCACCGACATTGGGGGGAAAAGTTCGGGTTGCTTAGGCATTTATTATGTGCGCACCAATTGTCAATTCGTTTTCAGGTTCACCATGCGCTCAACAGCGCGGCGGGCCTTTACTACAACTTCAGGATCAACCAGAACCTCTTCCTTCATGTAGACAAGACTATCAAGGATTTTTGGCAGGGTAATCCGCTTCATGTGCGGGCACAGGTTGCACGGCTTTATGAATTCAACACCCTTGGCCTCCTGCTCGATGTTCGATGCCATTGAGCATTCGGTCACCAGCATGACCTTCGCACCGCTCTTTTGTGATTTCGCATAGTCAATCATGCTGGATGTAGAGCCGGAAAAATCAGCCACCGCCACAACGGATGGCGGGCATTCCGGATGTGCCACAATCTGGATCGAAGGATCCGCTTCCTTGTAAGCCAGTAATTCTTCTGCGGTGAAGCGCTCATGCACCTCGCAGTGCCCTTTCCAGGTGAGAATTTTCTTCTTCGTCTGCTTGGCAACATTCTGGGCGAGAAATTCATCGGGGATCAAGAACACCGTGTCAGATTCGAAACTCTCAACAACACGTACGGCGTTCGATGATGTGCAGCAAATGTCGCTGGCTGCTTTCACATCTGCTGATGTGTTCACGTATGTAACCACCGGCACACCAGGATTGGCCTGACGCAACAACTCAATGTCTTCACCGGTAATGGATTCAGCAAGGGAACAGCCCGCCTTCATGTCCGGGATAAGAACGGTCTTCTCCGGGCTTAGCAGTTTTGAAGTTTCTGCCATAAAGTGCACACCGCACTGAATGATAATGTCGGCATCGACCTTTTCGGCCTCTTTGGCAAGCTGAAGCGAGTCACCAGCAAAATCCGCAACGCAATGGAAAATTTCCGGCGTCTGATAATTGTGCGCCAATATGACTGCATTGCGTTCTTTTTTAAGTTTGTTGATCGCATGAATGTATGGCGCATGAACGGGCCATTCGATCTCTGGAATATGATGGCGCACATGCTCATAAAGTGGCGCTGTCTCTTTGGCGACCTCGTCTGTATAGGCAAGTTCGGGCATCTCCAGAACGCCATAACGCTCGGCCGCACTGATTGTACCGCTGCCGCCCTGCTGTGTGGTTTCAGCTTGTTCTTGGAGATTACCCATCACCATACTCCTCGTTTAGCACCTGGTGTTTTATTATACTCAAAATGAGTATAAGGGTGCCGAAAAAACATGCCCTCATCGGGCACCCTTAATATATGCGATTTGGATGCTGGATTCAAGGGTTGCAGGCCGCAAGTTAGACGATAGGGTAACGTATTACAGGTTTTGGAGCGCCCATATGAAAAGCGGAACAAGCACTACAATTGAGGAGACCCTCGACCCGGACGACTGGAAGGAAATGGCATCTTTTGCTCACAAAGTGGTTGATGGTGCCGTTGAGCATATTAGGAATGTACGTAACAGGCCGGTTTGGCAGGACATGCCTGACGAGGTGCGTCAGTCATACAAGGTTCCATTTCCGAATGATCCGCAACCGCTTGAGAAAATCTACCGCGACCTGGATGAAAACCTCTTTCCTTATCCAATGGGAAACATCAATCCGAAATTCTGGATGTGGTACATGGGAGCCGGAAGTTTTACGGGAGCCTTGGGCGATTTTCTTGCGGCAATTGAAGGCTCCAATCTTGGCGGTGGCAACAACGCAGCAGCGCTGATGGATAATCAGGTTGTCAACTGGCTCAAGGGAATGTTGGGATTTCCTGAAACTGCAAGCGGGACACTCGTCAGCGGTGGAACAATAGCAAATACAATTGGCTTGACAATTGCCAGAAATGTCATGTCGGGAATTGATATCCGAACCGACGGTGTGGCGGCCATACCTCAGCCCCTTTGCTACTATGCTTCCGATCAGGTCCATAGCTGCCACCAAAAGGCACTGGAGCAAATAGGCCTTGGAAACAAGGCACTCCGCAAGGTTCCATCGGATTCCAGTTTTTGCATGGATATTGATGCCTTGAAGCGGAGGATCGCGAAGCGGGTCGTCGCCCGGCTTGTGTCATAGCTACTGCCGGCACGGTCAACACCGGTGCAATTGATGACGTGCAGGCAATACAGAAGATATGCAAAGAAGAAAAACTGTGGTTCCACGTGGATGGATGCATCGGTGCCTTGATTGCGATTGCACCTAAAAATCAACACCTTGTCGCTGGAATCGAAGAAGCTGATTCAATTGCACTCGACCCACACAAATGGTTGCATGTGCCCTTTGAAGCAGGTTGTGCGATTGTGCGAGATGCCGAAGCCCATCGAGGGGCCTTTGCGATGCATTCGGAATATCTGGAGGAAAAGCCACGCGGTATTGCCGCTGCGGGATACCTTCACGAGTACAATTTACAGACATCGCGTGGTTTTCGAGCGCTTAAAATCTGGTTGATGTTAAAAGAACATGGTGTTGCCAAGTTCGGCCGCCTCATCGATCAGAACATTTCGCAGGGAGAATATTTGCGAGGACTCGTTGAAAACGAACCCGATCTGACACTGATAGCCCCTTCCAGGATCAACATTGTCTGCTTTCAATATACTCCACGACCAATGAGTGAAGAGCAGCAATGTGCGCTCAACACGGAAATCATGCTGCGTTTGCAAGAAGACGGGATTGCCGCGATGTCGGACACCACCATTGCAGGCAAGCACTGTCTGCGCGTTGCAATTTGTAATCACCGAACAACGTGCAAGGATCTTGATTTACTAGTTCGTGAGACGCTTCGAGTCGGTGCAGACGTGATTTCCGAATCTGCAACGACAACCTAAATTTCTGCTAATTCTTCTACATCCAGGAGAATTTCTTCTGCGGTTCCAGCACCGGAGGTTTCCAGTTCTTCAGTACCCGATGTTCCTGCCATTTCATCTTGACTCACTTGCTCTAAATCTTCTTCTGCTTGTGCTTCAGCTTCCGTATTTCCATTTGCATCAGCTCTGGCTTCCCGCTCATTTGCAATTATGCGACGCGGGTTGAGACCAGTTTGTTCCTCTGCCAAGTCACTAAAGAACTCACCTGGCCTAATCGCTTGCTGCACTTCTTCCTCGACCGTGTTGGAATTAAGAGACAGCTGACGGGCGTCATCCGAATTTTGTTGCAGGGTATCAGAAAAATTACGGAGTCCATTCCATCGGCGACTCAGGCCGCTGCGAACACTTCGAACGGTAGACCTAACCCGATCTCCGGTCCCTTCAAAAGATTGACCGATGTCTTCAGCTCTGGAAGTAAAGCTGTCTACAGTTTGTCTAAAATTTTGTGCCGTCTCCCGGACTGACGGATTGTTCCTGAAGGAAGCGCCAAGTCGATTCCAGAAACTTCCTCCTTCAGCTCCCGCAGTAGGAGTTTCGGTTGGAAGAGGTTCTTCTGCTGTAACTTCTTCGCCTCCCCGTTGAAGTTCATCATCGGAGTCGGGAAGAGTTTCATATCGAGATTGTCTGAACCGTTGAAACCGTTCATAGGCGCTAATTTCTTCATTTCCCCCAGAGCCGGTCCCGGTCGAGGGAGCATCTTCCTCAGCCCCAGTTCCTTCGTTTTCATTCTCAGAATCAGAATCATCATCGGCCTCTGAATCTGTAAATTCTCTCGGATTTTCGTGATTCACCTGATTTCGCGGTGGGTCTTCAGCCGGATTTCGGGGTGGACCGGCGCGATTTTGAGTTTGCCTTGTCCTCTCCAAAAGCTCGTTAAAATTGTTGTCCGCTTCGCCCTGAAAATTGGCATCAGGCCCCGATTTGACGTTATACCCTTCACCAGGCAAGGTAATTGGCATCGAACATTTTCCCATTGTTCACAATAAAATTATTATTATTATTATTATTTATATATATATTTATTAATTGCTGTCAACACTGAATATTAAAGTCGGAGTGAATTGTCCCCGAGTTCCGAAGTTCCAACCGCCGCTTACAATTTTGTGATTATCCCGCACCAGCCATGCGTCTTGGCATGCGGCTCTCCAGATAGCGGAAGAACAGAACCAGGACGCCAGTGAGGCACAGATAGATCGCGGCCACAAATAATAACGGTTCGTAGATTCGATAAGTTTCCTGGCGCACAATGGTTCCGATGCCGTAAACCTCGAAAACTGTAATCGTTGCAGCGAGTGGTGTTGCTTTCAACGTCAAAATGAATTCGCCGGCAATGGTCGGGAACACGTTTTGAAGTGCACGCGGCAACCATACACGGAACAACACCTTTAACGGAGACATACCTATTGCCCTTGCTGCCTCCAGCTCGCCTTTTGGAACACCTCGAAATGCACCGCGCAGTACCTCACCCTCATAACCCGCGACGCTTAAAGAAAAAGCCACTACGGCATAGGGAAAGGCATCCCGCAGCAGCGGCCACAACATTGACTCGCGAATTCCCGGAATTGAAGGAAAAAGAGAACCTACTCCATAGTAGATAAGCCACAGTTGAATCAGAAGCGGTGTTCCGCGAATGGAAATACAAAATCCCTTGGCCAGCCATGCAAGCGGGCGCGGGCCGGTAACCTGCACCAAACCGATTGGTATGGCCATTGCCATGCCGAAAGTGATTGCGAGCACAAGCAACTGAATGGTTAGCCACAACCCTTCGGCGAACTTCGGTAAATATTCAGGAAGCCAGTACCACTCCATCCGCTACCCCTGAACCGGTTGGCCACGGCGATAGTATCGCTCTATGTAGCTGAATACAAAGTTGGAGACGATTGTCAGCATCAAGTACAAGAATGCTGCCGCCATATAAAACATGAAATACGCTTTCGTTGCGCCAGCAGCCTGTTTGGTTTCGAGTGCAAGTTCACTAAATCCGACAACTGCGAGAAGTGCCGTGTCCTTGGTGGTAATCAACCAGAGATTGGCAAGTCCTGGTAACGCGAAAGGCAACATTGCAGGGATTACAACCCGCGTGTGAGCCTTGATAGATGACATTCCCACCGCTCGTGCGGCTTCAATTTGCCCCGAGGGGACAGCATTAAAAGCGCCCCGGAAAACTTCTGTGGAGTACGCACCCTGAACAAATCCGATGACATAGATTCCGGCCCACAGGCCATCAATATCCATGCGCTCATAACCAAATTTTTCCAGCATTGTATTAAGTAAATCGGTCCCCAGGTAATAAAGCAGCAATATCAGAACCAGTTCGGGTACTGCGCGAATGAGGGTTGTGTATATTTCAAGCGTCCATCTGAGAACCGGGCCGCCATAGATCTTGCCAAGTGCACCACCCATCCCGAGCATCAGCCCAAGGGCGTAGGCGCCAAGCGCAATCTGAATTGTACTTAAAAGGCCGCGTAACAGGTTGCCGCCCCAGCCCGGAGGCGAAAATGCCAGATACTCAAATGCATTTTCCATGCAAACCCCGTGCAACCCAAAGAAAAATCGCCGGGGTATTCAATCAACCCCGGCGACTGAATACAGCTTTAGCCGCCGTAAATGTCGAAATCGAAGTACTTCTTCGAAATTGCATCAAAGGTACCATCATCCCGGATTTTCTGGATAGCGGCGTTAATCCTGGCTTTCAATTCACCGTCTTCCTTGCGAAGGCCGGCGCCAACACCTGGACCAAATACAGCTGCATCGTTAAGTTCGCCCTTGACTTCGCAGCAACCGCCGGAGTCACCTGTCAGAAACGGCTGCATTGCAAGTGAGTCACCCACTACAGCATCGACACGACCGGCAACCAAATCCTGATTGTGCTCATCAAAAGTATTGTAGGTTTTGATTTCTGCATTGCCGAAATGTTTTTCGACGTAGTTTGCATGTGTAGTAGAAACCTGCACGCCTACAATCTTGCCTTCAACACTTGCCGCATCACCGCTGATGCTTGAATCTTTCGGTGCAACGATAACGGCTGGTGTGTTGTAGTACTTGTCGGAAAAATCTATGGTTTTCATGCGCTCTTCGGTAATCGACATGGAAGCCATGATTGCATCCATTTTCTTGGAGAGTAGCGCTGGAATAATGCCATCCCATGCAATCTCGACAATTTCACAATTTTCTTCCATCGCTGCACATACTGCATTGATGATCTCAACTTCCCAGCCTTGCCAGGTGCCATCAGCGCCCTTTTCCGCGAACGGCGGATATGGCTCAGCAGCAATGCCAATTTTTACTTCCGCATATGCGAGTTGCGCACTCAGTGCGATCACAGCCACTGCGCCTGCTAGAATTTTTGTGAGTTTCTTCATTTTTTACACTCCCTTGGTAATATTCGAAAGGATTATTGTTAATTCACTGATTGGACAAACGCCTTGCATCTTTTGCTTTTCGGCTTTCCAAACACCTGTTTTGGAGGCCCTTCCTCCTCCACTTTACCCTGGTGCAAGTACATTACGTGACTTGATACATCCCGGGCAAAACTCATTTCGTGGGTTACAAGTATCATCGTGCGGCCTTCTTCTGCCAACCCACGAATAACCTTCAAAACCTCACTAACCAATTCTGGATCCAGCGCAGATGTTGGCTCATCAAACAAGAGCGCCTTCGGCTCCATGGCAAGTGCTCGTGCAATTGCCACGCGCTGCTGTTGGCCGCCAGACAGAAAAGCCGGATATTGGTCCCGCTTTTCCCACAAGCCAACCCGGTTAAGCAGAGCTTCTGCCCGCTCGGTGGCTTCTGCCTTTGCGAGTTTCAAAACCTGAACCGGCCCCTCTATAACATTTTGCATAACATTCATGTGCTGCCAGAGATTGAAACTCTGGAAAACCATTCCGAGCTGCGCCCGGAACCTCTCCACCTGCCGCTTGTCAGCGGGCACATTTCCGGATCGTGTCTGCTTGAACGTCAGTGCCTCACCATCAAGTTCAATGCTGCCCTGTGTAGGCATTTCAAGCAGATTGATGCATCGAAGAAATGTACTCTTGCCGGAGCCACTGGCACCAATGATTGAGACGACGTCCCCCTTGCCAGCATTCAATGATACACCTTTGAGAACTTCGAGATTCCCGAAAGATTTATGTATGTCGCCTATCTGCAGCATTCGCTTCCGTATATCGACGGCCCCTGTCACACATCATCCAATAAAACTGGATGGCGCAACTTTTCAATTGCCATTATGTCCTTTTCAATTGATTATACAAGTGTATAAAAATTGGCATAAACAGCATAAGGCAGAAATGTGACCCGCCAACAATTAAAATACAAGCGAAAATCTGTCGTTAATCGAAAAAATGCGCTTATTGACGCCACGCTGTCGCTGATTGCAAGCAAGGGTATAAAAGGGGCAACAGTCAGGGCGATTGCACAACATGCCAATGTTACACAAGGCTTGATACGGTACTACTTCAACACCAAGGAACAGTTGATTACGGCCGCCTATCGTCACCACATGGGCAGGTTGACGCAAGTTACCTTTGCGCCGTTGAATTCAATGCCGGAAGAAGGTCCAGCTACCCGTCTCGCAACATTTGTAGCATCCGGTCTGGTTCCTCCAGTTGTGGATCCTGGTTCGCTATCCGTGTGGGCATCATTCATCAACAAGGTTCAAAACGACAAGACGATGCGCGAAACTCACCGCGAAACTTACTTCGAATTTCGTGATTGTCTTGAAATGCTGATCCGTGAAGCGCTTGTGGAGGCTGGAAAGCCCGCTTCAGAAGAGGGACTGAGGCAGTTGGCTATAGCCACGAACGCCGTAATTGACGGACTCTGGCTTGAGGGTGGAGCACTACCAGATGCATTTGAACGCGGTGAGCTTGCTGTCATAGGTGTGCGTTCTGTAAGTGCAATCATCGGCATCGATTTGCCAGAAGGGAAATCAGACAAATGAAAATGGCGCCAATCCTGGACCGGCTGCAGGGAACTGGTGGTGACAAATGGAAAATTTATCATCAGGCCCGGGAACGAATTGCTGCTGGAGAGGCCATAATAAACATGACCATCGGGGAGCCAGATATTCCCGCTCCATCGGAACTGGTGGATTCGGCAATCGATTCCATGAAACGCGGGCGTACCAACTATGCAAATGCGCGTGGAGAAGCCGGTTTGCTGGATGCCCTTGCGGCGCACTACTCTGCAAAATGCGGACGTGAAATTTCGTCAAATCAATTCATTTGCCTTCCGGGTACGCAGACCAGCTTATTTACCGCGCTAATGGGACTTGCGGGAATTGGTGAAGAAGTGCTGGTTGGTGACCCCATGTATGCAACATACGAAGGTGCAATCTGGGCTTCGGGCGCCTCCATGAAAACAGTGCCGCTGCGACCGGAAAACGGATTTCACATCAACGCAAAAGATATAGCCGAAAGAATTACGTCGAGGTCAAGAGCGATCCTGCTGACACATCCGCACAATCCTAGCGGGGCTGTACTGACAAAACAGGATATCGACGAGATAGGCCAACTGGCTTTAGACAATGATCTATGGATCATTTCTGACGAAGTATATGACGAACTGATTTTTGATGAACGAGATTTTTTAACTCTCTTCGCCGATCCCCATATTGCTGATCGAGTTGCAGTGGTTTCATCGATTTCCAAGTCTCATGCAACCCCCGGTTTCCGCAGTGGTTGGTGTGTTGGATCAGAAGATTTTATCGCAAAATTACTACCACTTGCGGAGGCCATGCTGTTTGGCAATCAACCCTTCATTGCAGACATGACTGAAAAAGCAATTCGGGAAGGCTCATCAGTAGCAAAGGGTATGCGAAACCGGTTTGCAGCCCGTGCGGAAAAACTTGAAAATCTGCTTTCTTCAAACAACGAGTTAAATATCGTAAAGCCTGAAGCAGGCATGTTTGCCATGGTCAATGTATCGTCCACTGGAATGACCGGTGAAGAATTTGCCCAGACTTTACTGGACGAAAAGAACGTGGCCGTAATGCCCGGGGCTTCATTTGGATCATTAACATCCGATTGGATTCGAATAGCATTAACGGTTAAAAATCCGGCATTTGATGAAGCCTGCAACCGAATAGTGGGTCACGCCAAAGCTTGTGTGATGGAAGTAGCCTAAACTGAAAACTGCAATATTAACTTGCCCATAACACGGGCAGTTGATCATTTTAGCATCACGAAAAATTCAATTAACAATTAGTTAAATTCTTGCCCAAGAAATCGTAATGAAAATTGGCAGTCAGTTGTGATGGGTGGAGTGCTACCTATTCAGTTTCTAACCGGACAATTACTTCTTGCTAGTCAATTCTGAATAATCTTGGAATTGAAAAGACGCTTTGGTGGGCCGGGGATTGGAAATGCAAAACGCTGCAAAAACTCAATTCGAGTACGAATGTGACCTGGCAATTGAGCGAAGGGACGAGACGCGCATTCCTTGTCGAAGATATGGACTGTTATACATTTCCAAAGATTATGTTCAGCGATGCACCATACGGGACATATCACTTCGCGGCGCTAAAATTGAAACTCAATCAAAAAGAACCCTACCTGAACAAATGTGGCTTGTTGATGTGGAAACAAATACATCGGCACTTGTAAAGACGGCATGGGTTCACGGCGATCTTGTAGGATTGGAATTCATTAACACCAGCAAAGATCAACATTCTCCTTGGAACGATGCTCCCCCCTGCACAAATTAACTGCATCGTTCTCTGTATGGACCGAGAAGCAATCCACCCGCCTCTCGGTCCATTTTAAGTCATGGACTCATCAATCAGAACACCATCAAAGATAGCTCGCGCAACGGCATGGGTTTTGTTCACGCAGCCTAGTTTTTTGGATGCAGACGAGATGTAGTGATTCACGGTATTTGCTGACAATTCCAAAATTACCGCTATTTCCGAGCAAGTTTTCCCACTGGCAGACCAGGACAGGCATTGAATTTCGCGTTCAGAGAATTTTTTTACCCTTTTTGAATCTGGTTCAAGAATGACATTAAGACGGTCATTCGCGCAAGTTGCAAAATAGACGAGTTCTACCAATTCACTGTGTTGAAGTGGTTTGCGATCACCGACGAACGAAATCACAAAACGGGTACCCTTGATATCGCTGGCGGGTATATGAACACCATTAAAATGGCCGTAGTTTTTAAACAATTGTTTAACAGTATTTCCATGATCGCCAGGGCACAGTTCTGCAACAGTATCCATGTCCCACTCAAAGGGAACGGTTGTATTTCTGAGCTTGAGGAAAAAAGGACTTGATCGCAAAAACTTTTTATCATCGTAGGCATTGAGAAGTTCAGGAGGCCAATTGGACAGTATGACCAAGTCTCTTATGAATTCGTCCCGTTCACAAGGAAGGCGACGTATCATGAAAGAACGGTAGTCAAATTCGATGCAAATTTCCTTGAATACTTTAAAAACATCAAAACTGGATTGGCAAGCTAACAAGCGACCTTCATAATCAACTTCAACATCGTCAATTACAACAAAGTTTGACATTCATCTCCTATCAAACCCACGTATACATATTACTACAGAAATCTGATTATGCAAAATAATTCATTTTACTCCTCATTAATTATCATTAATAATTGTCACCATGCTTTCACATCCAGATATAATTTTGCCTCAATGTATTATTGTATCGTGCCAAATGGCTATATCACCTATGATGAATATGCCTGGATATGAATGGATAGTAGTCCAAAAGCAGCCACAACATTAATCAGGTGGATGATCGAATATCGCGGGTAAAACCCCTTATCAGCGGCGTGCTGTACCGAATACCTATCGCGACAGAGCCATAATTTCCTTGTTTGCCCGCCCAAGCCTTTCCGACATAAGGCGAACAATGAAGGTATGGAAAAAACCGGCTTCCACCGGGCTTTTTTCATTCAACTGCGTATATGATTCCTGATCCAGCCGATAAAGCAGACAGTCTTCATTGACCAAAGCGGACGCCGAGCGCACCGCACCAGTATAGAGGGCCATTTCACCCAAAATCGCGCCAGTGCGCATTGTTCTTAGATGCAGCGTTTGATCGTTTGGAAGATCGAGAACTATCGAGATGGAACCCTGCAAAATCAGATACAGGGAATCGCCCGGATCACCTTGACGGAAAAGGGTTTGACCCCCTTTGATCGCGACTTTCTTGAAATGAGACGAAATTACACTAGCCGCACCCTTGTTACCCAAAAGTTGGGTAAGAAGCCTCGCGGGATCGTTGTCCTCCGCATCACCATCGAAACTTTCAAGGATCTTGTCACCGCACCACGCCACGCCTTCATCCAGATCTTCAAACATTTGCGAAGTTCGAGTTGAGCCCGTGTCATTCTCTTTCAGATTTTCCAACCGGTCGGCAACCTCTGGTGAACAGCCGGTCAGGACCAAAGAAAGATTCCCCTTTTTGCAAACCTGCAACAATTTGGCAAAGCTGTTGGCTGCGGAAGTGTCCATTGCATCCACCCGCTTGAAATCCAGTACCAGATACCGAATTGCGGTGTGCTTTGGGTCGTCCAGCAATTGGCGAATGTCTTCGAGCAACCGACTGGCTGTTCCGAAGAATAAAAATCCCTGCAACACAACTATGTAAAGCTCGTCTCCATGCTGATCCAGATATCTGGTTTGCCGTTGATCCCGATCAACGTTGCTGACATGCTCAGATCCCGTCATACTGGCTTTGATGACACTTAGCTGGCTGTAGCTGTGTACGAACAAAACGATAGCCAGCACAACGCCAACCGCCACACCTTCCAGGAGGCCATAGATCGCAACAACAAACAGAATGCCGCACACAACAGCAAAGTCTTTCAACGGCAACTTCTTGCGCGCCTCCCACACCCAGGCCATCAGAAAATTGATCCCGATGTACATAAGCAAGCCGCCCAACATCAAAGTCGGCACATAGGCTATCGGACTTGGCCCCACAATAATCACCCCAGCCACGAATGCGCCATAGGCAAGGACCATGATAAACCGGTCACCACCGAGTTTGTATGTAAACGCTGTATCTGCTGCTGCCTGAATACTCATTATCCCGGTGCAAAGCCCATTTATGATATTGGCCA
This sequence comes from Hyphomicrobiales bacterium, assembly GCA_021775455.1. GTDB lineage: Bacteria > Pseudomonadota > Alphaproteobacteria > Rhizobiales > Rhizobiaceae > JAALLB01. The sequence goes on from JAJFHU010000006.1 coordinate 74,510, forward strand.
CTCCGGTTGCTTTCAGTTCATGATTGGGGTCCAGGTCCCGATCAATCACAATTTCCACGCCGGAGGTATCCAGCAGCAGCATGATCACACTCATCAATGTCATGATCAGGATCGTGCTGGATTGGCGCAAAACCGCAGACCAATCGACCAAACTCAATTGATCCAGTGTGAACACAGGGAAAAACTTCGCATTTTCCGAACCAATTGACGGCAACCAAAAATCCGCACTTGCCATTTCAATAGAAGTGCCAGTAAAGAACAGCGCCGAGTAAAAAAGGACAATTGTTGCTGCCAAAAATGATGGCATCAATAACCAGTGAGAAATTCGTTGATCCAGTATGTACAGAAGAACTGCGAACAAGAGGGCTGGTGCCAAGTGAAGCAAGGCAGATGCGCTGAGAAAACTGCTTGGGGTTTCCAGGGATACAATTGGCCCAAGCGTAACAAGTACACCACCCTTAAGCAGCAAAAAACCAAGCCCGGCAAAAAATCCACCCATGACAGGATAAGGTATGTAACGTACCATCCCGCCAAGTTTTGCCCACCCGAGACCAAACAGAACAACGCTTATGAAAAGGGTCGCAGCAAGTATCGCTGCCACAGTTGTAGCTGCAATCGCCTCAATCGGTTGGCCCTGCATGGCAAGAACTACACCAGCGGCCAATGAAGCAACGATCGGTGCCTGGCCACTTCGGGGACCGGCAATAACCGCCTTGAAACCACTAAACGCTGCAACCAACACTCCACCCACTGTCGATCCGACCAGATACAGGCCGATACCTGTCGACAAATATGCGGCCAGCGGACCGGAAAATACCAAGGCTGCAACAGAGATTGCGGTGGTTACATTCATAACCGCAAGGACTGCTGCTGCAACAACATTTGGAAGCAGGATTTCCGGCCTGCGAAGCGAGTTGAAAAAGGATGCGGCAGACTGCCGTGCTATCATTTTATCTAATCAATCAGACTTGAAGATATAATTTAGCGCGAACAAGATTTCCTGCTGCTCAGAAACCAAAAATTCCCAACGCTTTATATGCCGACACATACTTGTTCTTCGACGTCGGCAAAATTTCTTTATCTATCAAGTTGATTCCCCAATTTTTAAGTGCCCTGCCTCCGACATTTTCACAATCCGCAGGCCATCGCAAGCTGTATGGTAAGTAGGCAAATTGCCAGACAAGTGAACTTTTAAAAATTGAAATGTATACGCAGCCACGATTATCAGCATTGGATTGGAGAGTACAACAGATCCTCGCCTCAAGGGCGAGGTGTATTCGCTCCATCGTCATTCCTGTGCTTGGCACAGGAATCCATACCTCTTAACTAAAAAACCCAATGATTCTTTCATTTTGGGAGACATCAGAGGAATGGGTCCCCGGAACCTCGTTCCCATGATCCCCTCCAAGGCTTCGCCTTGTCGCGCCTCTTGTTCGCTCGGCCCGAGGATGACGGAGAAAAGGTGCTCCAAAGCATCTTTCCCCGTTTCCGCTTCGAAGAACCCGGGTTTTCAGCCATTTTGAAAAAACTTTTCCCCGCCCTTTCAACCGCCCCCAGTATTCATCCCACTGTCGTTCTGCACAAACACTGGACGATCGCCAACTGAAGGTGGAATGACAGATGCGGAGCGGTCGTGGCCATCGAATACGTGTGGGCGACTTAATGCAGTGTCTTGTGGCACGGGAAGTTCGAAACGTAGCGCTACGTTTTGGTTTTCCTCTTCCGCGATCAGGTACGGGAAAAGGATGGCGATTAAAAAGGCGCCCCTTGTTCGTCCGGCCGTTCGCGAGGTTGCAGAGAGGCTTGGTTGGAACGGTGTGCTGAACAGTCCAACCTTGACATCAAATCTCCGCGCGGGGCCTGGTGGTCCAGCACACAGGACATTTTTTCCGGTTATCCGGGTCCTGCTTTTGTGCGTTGTTTCGGGGGAAAAGAACCCCCTCCGTGGTAGGGCAAGCTGGCGAAGCCAGTGTAAGCCCGCGAACGGACGCCGACCGAGGGTCTGGCGGAAACCAAACAAAGTTCATGACACTGCCTTTGGAACAGGTGGGGGGATGATGACGCTTGCCCAACCACCACGTCATTCCTGTGCCTGTCACAGGAATCCATACCTGAAGCCCCTCAACATAAAACCCATCTCAACAACAGGAGAGCTCAATGGAATGGATCCCCGCCACAAGGGCGAGGATGACGGAGGAGAAATGGTGCATTGGAAAAGAACCCCCTGCGTGGCGGAAAGCAAACAAAGCGGCAGGGCAAGGTTTTGAAATCCTTCAAAAACGCCAGTTCGTGAACGCGCGCTCGTCGGAGGGTCGGCAAGGCTAAATAAACCACTTCCCTCCAAATAACCTTGTGATAGACTTTGAAAAAATCCGCATCTTCCTGAATGAGCAATTTACCCATGCAAATGAAAAGCAACATCCCGTGGATGATCATTATATGCGGTTGTCTGATAGCGATGCTTTCATTTGGCGGGCGGTCATCAATGGGTTTCTTTCAACTTCCCATAATTGAAGCGCGTGGGTGGGATCGCACAACGTTTGGACTGGCGATGGCGATCCAGAACCTGTTGTGGGGCGCCGGACAACCACTGTTTGGAGCCATATCCGACAAATACGGCACCTGGCGAGTGCTGGCACTAGGCGGGGTTTTGTATGCAGTCGGATTGTTGATGATGGCGTTTGGGGAAAATGTCTGGATGTTACATCTGGGCGGCGGGATATTGATGGGGCTTGGTGTGGCGGCCAGTTCATTCACAATCATAATGGCTTCATTCGCCCGAAATGTGTCGGCAGAAAAACGTATGTTCGTCTTTGGTTTGGGTACTGCGGCGGGCTCAGCCGGAATGGCATTCCTGTCCCCCATATCAGTGGCAATGATTGATGCATTTGGCTGGCAAGAAGCCTTGGTGTGGATATCTGCAGCCGTCATGCTGATACCACTGCTTGGCATTGCCTTGCGAGGAAATGCAAAAACCAATCCCGCAGCGAAAGCAGAATTTGAACAAACTATCGGCGAAGCACTCAAAGAAGCGTTTGCCCACAAGAGTTACCTGTTGCTCACGGCCGGATTTTTCGTTTGCGGATTTCAGGTCGCATTCATTACCGTTCATTTCCCGCCTTACCTGGCGGATATCGGTATCGCCGCCAAATATGCAGGGATTGCGCTTTTCCTGATTGGGTTTTTCAACATCGCTGGGTCACTCGGCTCCGGTTACATCGGTCAACGATACTCAAAACCGGCCTTCCTGACATACATCTATCTGGCGCGGTCAATCACAATTACCGCATTCCTGCTGTTGCCGCAAAACCCCATATCTGTCGTTATATTTGCATGCGTCATGGGTATTTTATGGCTGTCAACGGTTCCGCCCACGAATGCCCTGGTCGCTGTAATGTTTGGCACACGATATCTCGGTTTGTTGGGTGGTGTAGTCTTCTTCTCCCACCAGGTAGGCTCTTTCCTGGGGGTATGGCTTGGAGGATATCTGTACGATCTTTATGGGACGTACGATCCGGTCTGGTGGCTCGGTGTAGCGCTTGGATTGTTTGCTGCCATTGTTCATTGGCCAATTCGCGAACAGCCGTATCCGAGGATGGCAAACTGAGCCGCAGCAAAAATTGTCGCCGACTGCCTTACTTGATCACCGTAGTCGCCCGCACAAACCCTGTACGTTCATCCGGTGGCCGGATACCGCGCACATCATAAATATGCCGTTGCAGAAAGTATCCGCTCAGTTGAAATCCAGCTTCAACCGCTGTCGCATCCGGCAATTGTCTTGTTTGTGTGATGAATGTGTCAGCACCACTCAAAAATTCCGGCAAGGCAAGCAACTTTTCCTTCCACGGTTCGCCGGCACTGCGGCTTACTGCCTTGCCGGACTTCGGTGACACCCAGATCAAATCATTGCGGTCACCAGTAGCAGCACAACTGGAAAGATCGAGACCAAAACCCAATTCCTCAAGCAAGGCAATTTCAAACCGAACCATAAGGGCTGCGGCGATTTCCGGCTGATCGAGATGTTCCACCAAAATAATTGCCGCATCATAAAGACCCTTGTGTGGATCACGTTCGGGCAACAATCGCAAATGATTGGCAAGAGTCTGAATACCGTATATTCCGCAGGAACTCGCCATAAGATCAGCGGCGCGCAATTTATCCCCCTCGACTGAATACGTGCCAAGATGCTCCGCGAGACGGGCACGCCAGGAAAGGGTAACGGAATTGCCGGGTTGCAAAAGAGGTCGCATTCGCGAAGAACGACCCCCTCGAACGAGGCCCATATGACGTCCGCGTTCCGGTGTCATGACTTCAATTATGGCGCTTGTTTCGCCGTGACGGCGAACTCCCAGAATCAGGCCCTTGTCTTTCCATTCCATGATTGGAGCATCGCCTATCCGGTTGGAAATTCAAGTCCCATCTGGCGATAGCGCTCTGGATCATTGCCCCAATTATCGCGAACCTTGACGAACAGAAAAAGATGTACCTTGTGCTCCAACATCTCTTCAAGCTCTTTGCGAGCCGCTGTCGAAATGGCCTTGATGGTTTGCCCCTTGGCGCCAATCACGATTTTCTTCTGGCTGTCACGCTCCACATAGATGACTTGTTCAATACGAACAGAACCATCCTTTCGATCCTTCCAGCTTTCCGTCTCGACATGAGAGGCGTAGGGAATTTCCTGATGCAGGCGAAGGAACAGTTTTTCGCGCGTCACTTCGGCAGCAAGCATCCGAACCGGGAGATCCGATATCTGGTCTTCGGGGTAAAGCCATGGCCCTTGCGGCAACTTCTGGGCAAGATATTCAACCAGGTCGTTGCATCCATCACCAGTAAGGGCGGAGATCATGAATGTTTCATCAAATTTCCCGAGTTCATTTGCCCGAGATGCCAGCGCCAACAGGCTTTCGCGGGGTACCTGGTCAATCTTGTTGATCACCAGAAGATGCGGGATATCAAGGTTCGAAAATTTACTGATGATTTCCTCTATGTCGTCAATCAGACCACGTTCTGCGTCGATCAACAACACAGCCACATCGGCATCGCGCGCGCTATTCCACGCGGTGGAGACCATTGCCTCGTCCAGGCGGCGCTTTGGTGCAAAAATTCCGGGGGTATCAACAAATATGATCTGGCAATCATTGTGGATTGCAATACCACGCATTACTGCGCGAGTAGTCTGCACTTTGTGCGTAACAATCGAAACCTTGGAACCCACGATCTGGTTGAGAAGCGTCGATTTGCCGGCATTTGGGGCTCCAATCAGGGCAACAAACCCTGCTTTTTGTGTGTTGGCGGGATCTTTCATTTTTGACCTTTTTCATCCTTCCAGACGCCTTCGCGTATCAAAATTTCCCTGGCTGCTGCTTGCTCTGCAAGCCGCTTGGAGCGCCCCGTCCCTACCCCAGATTTTCGCTTCGGCAAGCTAACAGAAACTGTAAACACAGGATCATGATCCGGCCCCGATCGGGATTTTTCGGAATATTTTGGAGTCGCGAGACGATTTGCATGCGCCCATTCCTGCAGCGCTGTTTTGGAATCCTGTTCCGCTCCCTTGATGTCCATCAAACGGTCACCCCAAACACGATTTATGAAATCCCGCGCTGCCTCAAGGGCCCCATCTCGATAGATTGCAGCTATAATCGCTTCCAACACATCCGCACGTATGCTTTGCATGCGCTTGCTGGTAATCTCTTTCAGATCCCCACCTGTGCGAATGAATTCATGCAATTGCAGTTCATCGGCAATGTCGGCAAGGGTTTCCCTCCTCACAAGTGCGTTGAGACGCGTGGAAAGTTCTCCTTCTGCTGCCTCAGGGAAACAATCATGCAGAAGTTCTGCCACGCACAGGCCAAGCACCCTGTCGCCCAGAAATTCCAGTCTTTCATAGTGAAATTCACTGGCGGTTTGTTTTCGAACGCTGGCGTGAGTGATCGCTCGTTTGAGATCAACATGGCTGGAAAATGTGTACCCAAGACGCTTTTCAAGATCGCCAAAGGGCGACGCAATCTTTTCCTTGCTGGCAGGGGCCACGGCCTAAAGACCCTGGAACAAACGGCCGGCACGCAAGTCACTTGGCCACTTCCATACAGCGAGTGGATGGCTTTCGTTCTTGATCGAGAAAAACAGCACCGATGCTTTGCCAACGAAGTTTTCAAATGGAACAAACCCTACATCAAAGCGGCTGTCTACCGAATTATCCCGATTGTCACCCATCATGAAAAAATGCCCCGGAGGTACTTCAAAGACGTCCGTATTGTCACCGCTACCGAGCGGGTTGATGTCCAGCGTCGTATAACTAACTCCATTCGGCAGTGTTTCGACATAGGTCGGTATTTCCGGACCGTTTTTATCGTAACCTCGCCAGTTGTCTCCACGTACACGCTTTACGGCGTCACCATTGATATGAAGAACGCCATTGATCATTTGAATGCGATCTCCGGGCAAGCCAATTACCCGCTTGATGTAATCTATGTCAGTGTTGCTTGGCAGGCGAAATACAGCAATATCACCGCGCTCTGGCTCATCAGCCCAAAGGCGCCCCTCAAAAACATTTGGAGCAAACGGGATAGAGTAGCGCGAATACCCGTAACTGAATTTGGAAACAAACAGATAGTCGCCAACCAACAAGGTCGGTATCATGGAACCCGAGGGTATGCTGAATGGCTGAAATAGAAATGTCCTCAACAATATTGCAAGCAATAGCGCCTGAACAATCACCGAAATTGTTTCACCAATGGAGCTATTCTTCTTGGTTGCCTGTTCGCTCAAAGTCTCAATCCTGTTGGTTGGTTGGCACAGCTCGAATTACGACTACTAATCTGAGGTCAAAGTTTGAAAATCCAGTTCGACCCAACATCAAATCATTCGTTATTACCTTCTGGCAATGCTTCAATTACCACGAACGCCTGTGCAAGGGGGTAATCATCCGTGATGGTTATATGTATGTTGGGTTCGTAGCCATTGGGGAGCATTTCTGCAAGTCTTTTGGCCGCGCCATTTTCAAGTGCCATTGTTGGTTTTCCAGAACGATGATTAACAACGCCCATGTCTCGCCAAAAAACGCCTCTGGAAATACCCGTACCAAGTGCCTTGCTGCAAGCTTCCTTCGCTGCAAACCGCTTGGCATAGGACGCGGCGCGATTTTTGCGTCCATCCGATTTTACCCGTTCAATTTCGGTGTAAACACGATTTACAAACCGATCGCCAAATCGATCAAGAGATTTTTCGATCCGGCGAATATCGATGAGATCACTTCCAAGTCCAATGATCATGTTTGCCTTTGAATTTCATTTTTGATTTGAAGTTGGAAGATATGCTTTTCATACAGGCAATACAATGCACGTCCTCAGGCTGCTTTGATCTTGTTTGCCTTGCGGGCAAGGCGGCGAGCACGGGCACGGCGAAATGCGCCGGTTGCCCAACGTGTGGCAATGTAAAACCCTATGCCAAATGCAACTCCAAGGGGTACCGCACCGATACTCATGGGCTTGATCAATGGATGCCATAAACCCTCAAGAATATTGAAAAATCCGGTGAATCCCACCTCAGCTATATCAATTTCCGCAAGTTCAGACAGGCCCTCACCAACAGCTCCGTTCCATTCACCAGTTAGAATGAAATTCCCAATCTTGTAAGTTGAAGTCCAAATGAAAGGAAAGGATATCGGATTACCAAAGAACGTGCCCATCGCAGCGGCCAGAAAGTTGCCGGCAATCAGGTAAGCAACTGCAAATGCAATTATGAAGTGAAGCCCGAGAAAGGGAGTAAACGATGCAAAAACACCCGCAGCCACTCCAGCAGATACTGCATGCGGAGAACCGGTGAGTCGAAGAATTCGCTTGGTGACGTATTTGGCAGAACGCGACCAACTGCGCCTGGGCCAAAGCATGACCCGGAGTTTCTCCGCCCAACTTTCAGGAATTCTTCTACCAAACAGCATTAGTTCGCACTACAAATTACATGTGTCTTAAACGTGACCCTATACCGGCATTCAGGCCCATATTGTCAACGATTACGCGTCCTCAAACATTCAACAGGGTATCATCGCGCGCTTAACAGGGTATTTCCAATTATACTTTTGTAAATTGTCACCTCAGAGGTTCCTGCTTCCCGGTTCGACTGCCGGAATAGCAGCCAATTCGCGCGGCAACTCGTTAGCCGGATAGGCAGGTACAGCGTATTCCGCCAATGAAATCAATGGCACACCAACGTCAGACTGACCGGCGGACCTGTCGATCAAACAAGCGGCAGCTAAAACATTCGCTCCAATTTTTCCAAGCGAATCGACGGTTTCGCGAATTGAAAGGCCGGTTGTGACAATATCCTCAACGATAACTACTTTCGCCCCATCTTCAATTTCGAAACGACGCAGGCGAAACTCGCCCTTCTCACGTTCAACCCAAATATTGGGAACATTCAAATGGCGAGATGTTTCATAGGCTGGAATAATTCCTCCAACGGCTGGACCGACAACGTAATCCAGTTCCCCGGCGTAACGCTCATTAATTTTTGCAGCCAAGGCCTTGCAAAGAATCTCGGTCTTGTCAGCATGCATGAACACCCGGGCTTTTTGCAAGAATACCGGACTGTGAAGTCCGGATGTCAAAATGAAATGGCCTTCCAGCATTGCGCCACACTGGCGAAATACGTCAAGTACTTCTTCGGTGTTCATGAATTTGCCTTACCCTGTCACTCGTTCCACTTTGTTGGTAACCGACTTGCTGCCTATCTGTTTGATAATTCGCGTCAGGTGCTTCAAGTCCCAAACATCCAATTCAATTTCCATTTCAGTAAAGTCCTCGACCGGCACGTTCATATTCAGATTTTGAATGTTACCATCGTTACTGGCGATCACCTCGGCGATAATTGCGAGGGTTCCAGGCGCGTTGGTTGCCAATATCTTGATTCGTGCCGGAAATCTTTCCGGGTTGTCCTCTTCAATTTCCCATCGCACGTCAAGCCATCGCTCCGGTTCATTGTCATATTTCTCCAAGGCAACTGATTGAATCGGATAAATCGTTATGCCTTCACCTGGCTCCAGTATACCAATTATACGATCCCCGGGAACTGCGCCGCCTTCTCGTGAAAACCGGACCGGCACATCACTTCCAACGCCACGAATTGGGATTGTATGGTCAATTTTCACTTTCTTCTCTGGCTTGGATCGGCTTCCTGGAATTCGAAACATCATACCGGCAGCTGATTTCAAACCAAACCAACCTTCTTCACGCTTCGGTTTTACAGCCTCCGGCTTTTCTTCCCGAGTTTCAGGATAGGCAGCTTTGAGCACGTCCGGTGTCGTGATGTCACCGCGTCCCACATCCGCCAAGGTATCTTCCATGCTTTCACGCGCAAGTCTGGGCAGGGCTGCTTTCAGTATCTCGCTTGAATAACTCTTTCCGGCACGCTCGAAGGCCCGTTCCAGTATCCGGGTACCCAAGCCTGCATACTGCTTTCTTATCGCTTGCCTGCTGGCACGCCGAATTGATGAGCGCGCCTTGCCGGTAGCTACAACCGATTCCCAAGCAGACGGCGGCGTTTGAGCCTCTGAACGAATGATCTCAACTTCATCACCATTCTTCAGTTGAGTAATAACCGGCATGATTTTCCCGTTGACCTTGCAGCCGACGCAACTGTTCCCCACGTCGGTGTGGACAGCATATGCGAAGTCAATCGGTGTTGCTCCCTTGGGAAGCGCAATAATCCGGCCTTTGGGTGTGAAGCAAAACACCTGATCAAGGAAAAGTTCCAGTTTGGTGTGCTCCAGAAATTCTTCCGGATTGTCGCCCTCAGCCAGTTGTTCGATGGTTTTTCGAAGCGACGCATAGGCGGAATTTTCAGAAAGGGATTCGCGTTTCTTGCCCTTGCTATCCTTGTAAACTGCATGAGCTGCCACACCATATTCAGCAATCTCGTGCATTTCCTGCGTACGTATCTGAAGTTCAACTCTTTGCCTTGACGGACCTACAATCGTTGTGTGGATCGATTGATAATTGTTTTGTTTGGGCGTTGATATGAAGTCCTTGAAGCGTCCCGGAACAACAGACCAGTTGGTATGGACAACACCGAGAGTTCGATAACAACCCTCGACATCATTCACTATCACCCTGAATCCGTAAATGTCGGACAATTGCTCCAAACTTAGGGCCTTGCTCTCCATTTTACGGAAGATCGAGTAAGCCTTCTTCTGTCTGCTTGCGACCTTGGCGGAAATTTTTTCCTTCTTCAGGCGCGAAACCAGATTTTGGCTAATCTCATCAATCAAATCCTTGTTCTTTTCCGCCAATTCAGACAAATGCCCGGTAATCGTCTCGTAAGCCTCCGGGTTGATATACATGAACGCTAGTTGTTCGAGTTCATCGCGCAAATCCTGCATGCCCATTCTGCCAGCAAGCGGCGCGTAAATTTCCATCGTTTCAGTAGCGATGCGACCACGCTTGTGTGGTTTGACGTGGTGGAGGGTACGCATGTTGTGAAGGCGATCCGCGAGCTTTACCAACAGAACCCGGATATCACCCGATATAGCCAACAGCAGGCGACGCAGATTTTCTGCCTGTTCAGCTTTCTTGGAAACGAGGTCGAGACGCTTCAGTTTGGTCAGGCCTTCAACCAACTGTCCAATACGCTCACCAAACAGTTCATCGATTTCCTTGCGGGTTGCGTCCGTATCCTCAATGGTATCGTGAAGCAATGCAACGGCGATGGTTTCTTCATCCAACCGCAATTCAGTTAGAATTGCAGCAACCTCTAACGGATGGGAAAAATAGGGATCTCCACTGGCGCGTGTTTGCTCGCCATGTTTTCGCATTGCGTAAACATAGGCCTTGTTCAGCAGTGCCTCGTCGGGATTCTTTATATAGCCGGAAACCCGTTCCAGGAGTTCGTACTGGCGCATCATGGGGAAAAATTACACCGTTTCATGGCCCGCAAATATGCCTTAATTTTGCAGGCAATGAAACCATTGTAATTGCTGAAACTCCGTCAAATGGACTGAGATCAGTAGTCGTCGCTTTTTTCAGGTGGAACAAGTCCTTCAATGCCGGCCAAAAGCTCTTCTTCTGACATGCTTCCAAATGCAATGTCAGGGCCTGCGTCTGGAGTGTCTTCCATCACCGACGCTTCAGTAGCAGGCGCTTCCGGAATTGTTGCGACTGTGTCTGGAATATCACTTTCCGGCTCATCCACTTCAACATGCTTCTGAAGCGAGTGAATCAAATCCTCTTCCAGATCGCCTGTTGACAAGGTTTCATCTGCAATTTCACGCAGTGCAACGACAGGGTTCTTATCATTGTCGCGAGGGACAGTAATTTCGGCACCGCTGGAAATTTGACGCGCCCGGTGGCCTGCCAAAAGCACCAGTTCAAAACGGTTTTCAACTTTGTCGATACAATCTTCGACGGTAACGCGTGCCATTCGAGGCTCCTCATTGTCTGGGAATTGCGCACTGCGTAACCGGAATGCAAACAAAATTCAAGAAAATTCGGACTTTAGACAGTAAAATTTAACCCAAAATCCATCACATTGAGCGGTTGCAGACCAAGTGACTGATTTGAATTGCCAGAATCTATTCATTTTTTTCGCGCATTTTTGAATGAAATCCAAATTTTGCCCTTTGAATGTCCAGTTAATGTACTACATTTCAAAAAATTGCCGGTTCGTGCTGATTTTTAAGCGGGGCCATACGATATTTAAAAAGGTATATTGAAATGTTCGACAAGCGTGAAAAAATTGCGCTATTTATAGATGGCGCGAACCTGTATGCGACTTCCAAAACAATTGGTTTTGATATCGACTACAAAAAAATGCTGAAGTACTTTCAGTCGGAATGTTATCTTCTGAGGGCATATTATTACACCGCATTGATTGAGGATCAGGAGTATTCGTCCATTCGACCCCTGATTGATTGGCTTGATTACAATGGCTACCGGCTCGTCACGAAGCCCGCAAAGGAATACACGGACGCTGCAGGCCGGCGAAAAATCAAAGGCAATATGGACATCGAATTGGCTGTGGATGCCATGGAGCTATCAGACTCAATTGACCACTTCGTGTTGTTTTCCGGCGATGGAGACTTTCGCGTTCTCGTTGAAGCACTTCAAAGGAAGGGCAGGAAAGTAAGTGTTGTATCGACAGTTTCAACCCAACCATCAATGATTGCCGATGATTTACGCAGACAGGCTGACCAGTTCATTGAATTGACTGATTTGAAATCCAAGATTGGACGCGATCCTTCAGAAAGACCTGTGCATGAAGATATTGATGAGGATGACTATGAGGACGATGATTATTAATCCGTTCTCATGAAATCCAAGTTTGACCCACCACCCAATTGCAACCGTTGCGAACGACTGAAAGCGTTTCGGGATCGCTATCGCAACGAGCAACCTGCCTGGCACAATGCACCGGTAGACACCTGGATTTCACAACGTGGGGCAGACGATGTCAAACTGCTGATAGTCGGGTTGGCGCCAGGCCTACAGGGAGCCAATAAAACCGGGCGCCCATTCACCGGTGATTATGCCGGTGATCTATTGTATGCGACGCTGAAAAAGTTTGAATTCGCCACTGGTAAATATGGCGGCCATGTTGATGATGAACTGCAACTGGAACGCTCGGCGATTACAAACGCTGTTCGTTGTGTTCCGCCCGAAAACAAGCCGGTTGGAGCTGAAATCAACAATTGCCGACCTTTCCTGAATGCCACATTTGTGCGATTTCCAAACCTGCAAGCTTTGGTAACTTTGGGAAAAATTGCCCACGATTCAACAGCCCGAGCATTGGGTGAGCGGGTCGCTGCCGTTCCCTTCGGGCACAATCGCCAACAAACCATGGGGTCTTATCAGGTTTTTTCCAGTTATCATTGCTCACGATATAACACCAATACCGGAAGGCTGACGGAGGCAATGTTCGAGGATGTATTTGCTGCGGTGAGTGGATTTTTGGAGAGGTGATTGACCCAGTTTGAATCAAGTTCAGGATTGCCGACAAAATAACCGCTATTGATATGTTGGATATTCTTACAGCGACAGGATTGACGAGTCCGCTTTGTGCCAGCGACGGACATGTTGTGAATTTAAATCATGTAGTCTTATTCTCTAGAACACGATACTGAGTTTGCATGACTCCAAATGATGCAAACGCACCGATCAACAATGTACCACGTGCGATATCCGCCGTGGTTTTTGCTGTTCTGGCACTTTCGCTCGGTGATGCGGTCATCAAGTCAATCAGTGTGAGTTTCCCACTCTGGCAGCTTTATGTTTTGCGCTCAGCGATTGCGTTGCCGGTGCTGGTGACCTTCATCAAGTTACGTCATCCAAACACAAAACTGATGCCCAAATCGATTGGTTGGGTCGCCGTCAGAAGTTTGCTTCTGGCTTCCATGTGGGTTGCCTACTATTCGGCGTTGCCACACCTCCAGCTTTCGGTGGCGGCAGCGGCTTACTACACCCTCCCGCTCTTTATCACGCTGTTTTCGGGTCTGTTCGTTGGTGAAAGAGTTGGGATGGTTGACTGGTTGGCAATCTGCCTGGGCTTTGCAGGTGTAATTGTGATGCTGCGCCCTGATGCAAGCGGAGTCAGCATTTTTGCCGTTTTGCCAATTATTGCAGCAGTTCTATATGCGCTAGCGATGATCTTAACCCGAACAAAATGTCAGGATGAAAGTCCGTACGTTCTGTCCGCCGCACTTAATGTGACTTTTATCCTGATGGGTTTGACGGCTACTGCCGCATTGGCACTCGTCGATGTTGAGGCTACTGTCGTTTCACAAAACACCTTCTTGCTGAGTGGTTGGATCAGCCTTGGCAATGATGAATTAATTGCACTCATCGTGTTAGCCGCATCCATTCTAATTGGCAGTATTTTTGCGGCCATTGCCTACCAGTCTGCCGCATCTTCCACCGTCGCCACCTTCGACTATTCTTATCTTGCGTTCAGTGTGATGTGGGGTCTAATTTTCTTTGCCGAAATCCCAGACACATTGACGATCATCGGAATTGTTATGATCGCAACGGCTGGCATAATCGCAGTGCGTTCAAAGAATAGCTAAATGCCTGCTCTGGGCCAGTTTGCGGAATTGTCACTGCGCGGCGGTTATCCCGCCTGCGACAGAACAGTAATTGTCGAGGTTGGGGGCCCAAGCAGCAGCTTTCACCGCCTAACTCCAGGCGTCTGCTCGAATGTCCACAAACATCTCAGCAGCCGTTATAGGGAGTTTTGCTTCAACCACTCCAGCACGTCGGCAGCGTTGCGATCCGGGGGAAATACAGGATAGAAGCACTTTTTGATTACGCCATCTTTGGCGATGAGAGCAAGTCGCTTCAGCAAAGTGTGGTTTTGCTCTCCCACATCAGCATCCATTATCGGCAGCCGCATTGCCCTTTGCAGCGTCAAATCCGCATCAGACAAAATATCAAAAGGCAGATGTAGTCGGTCGGCTGCCTCCTTTTGATATTCAGTGGTTTGTGTAGAGACGCCAAAAACGTGATCTGCACCAGCCGATTTCAATTCTGCCATGTGATCGCGAAAGGAGCAGGATTGTGGAGTACATCCACGCGCACCCGGAATTTCGTCCCAACCATCGGGTAGAGGTGTTCCTGGAACGCCTGTCATGGGATAGGCATAAACGACGACTACACCATCCATCTTCGAGAGGTTTGTTGACTTACCGGCAGTCGAGGAAAGCTGCAGGTCAGCCAACATTGAGCCTACAAGATGATCTGCTGAGCCGTCGTCGTCTGGAGATGGCAAGCTATCTGGTAATTCAAACATAAATTAGCCCTTTTCTCTCATTAGTCGCGCTTTTTCGCGATCCCAATCCCGCTTCTTGGCGACTTCACGTTTGTCATGGGCCTTTCTGCCACGTGCCAACGCAATTTGCAGTTTGGCTATACCGCGGTCATTAAAATAGAGTCGATTTGGAACGATTGTCAGCCCTTCGCGCTGTATGGCACCTATCAACCTGCTTACTTCCTTGCGGTGTAAAAGCAGCTTGCGGCGGCGGCGCGGGTTGTGATTGTTCCGGTTCGCCTGAAGGTATTCGGGAATGTAGCTGTTGATCAGCCAAATTTCTCCACCTTCTTCGGTAGCGTAACTTTCGGCAATATTCGCTTTGCCGTTACGAAGGCTTTTCACCTCGGTTCCGGTTAGCTGGAGACCAGCCTCAAACGTGTCCAGAAACTCAAAATTGTGTCGAGCTTTCCGGTTGTCCGCGATCAGCTTTCCGTTTGAATCGCCTTTTTTCTTACTGGGTGCCATAACACAACAGATTAAATCAGTTGATCAGCCCGGCATGCACCATCGCATCACGGACTTTGGCTTCGGTAGCCGCTTCTATGGGAACCAGCGGGGAACGCTGAACATTCTCGCATTTGCCCAACAAGGAGAGCGCATATTTTGCACCACCCGGGCTAGGCTCAATAAACAGCGCCTTGTGTAACGGTGCCAGTTTGTCCTGATAAGACAAAGCCTCATCAAATCGACCGGCCATACAGGCTTCCTGAAATTGCGAACAAAGGCGAGGCGCAACATTGGCGGTAACCGATATGCAGCCATGACCTCCATGAGCCATGAAGCCCAACGTTGAGATATCCTCGCCGGAGAGCTGATTGAAATCAGGTCCCATTGCATGGCGTTGTTCCGAAATGCGGGAAACGTTGGCTGTCGCGTCTTTTACACCAATGATGTTCTTGTACTCGGTGAAAAGTTCGGCCATCGTTTCGACGTTCATGTCGACGATGGAACGACCCGGAATATTGTAGATAATTACCGGGATGTCCACAGCATCGGCTACAGCGGAAAAATGGGTCTTCAAACCACGCTGATTTGGCTTGTTGTAGTAGGGCGTCACGACAAGTACACCGTCTGCGCCAACTGACTCAGCGTGCTGCGCAAGATCAACTGCTTCACTTGTGTTATTGGACCCCGCACCCGCTATTACGGGTACACGCTTGTTTGCAACTTCCACGCAAAGTTCAACCACACGCTTGTGCTCATCGTGGGAAAGCGTTGGCGATTCACCAGTCGTACCAACAGGTACAAGACCGTGGGTGCCTTCTGCAATTTGCCACTCAATAAATTCACGGAATGCCTTCTCGTCAAAAGACCCATCACTGGAAAATGGCGTGATAAGCGCCGGCATTGACCCTTTGAACATGACGATCTCCGATTGCAAACTGGCTGGAATTGCACTGCACAACCCCAAACTCGCCGGACATTAGCGATGGCTGAAAAATTAGGCAAGCGCCGATGCGTGAAATGTTACAGCTCAATGCACCAAATATTTACATACTGAAAAAGAAATTCATCCAATTTTCACCATTTTGACCTGATTAAGAGGTAACGATAAATGGGGCTAATAACGCTGGTGCCAATTGGGGGCTGAAAGCTCAACTGATGAATCTTCGGAAAAATTTCATAATTGCGATACTGCTGTGTCCAATCTTGCTGACACTGGGGAGCTTCAAGGCAACCTTTGCGCAGGGTATTGAACAATTATTGCTGGAGCGAGTTCCGGTTCCTACCCCTCGCCCGTCTTCTGTTTCCCAGGTCGTTCAAGTTTCCGTAACGTCTTCAGTCGCCAGCACCGCAAGCATTGCTTCAATCCCGGTTTCAAGCGGGAAGATAACAAAGGTAACAGCACAATCTGGATCATTAAAATCCGGTTTGGACGCCCTCTCAAACAAGGATACTGTAACGGCGCTTTCCATTCGCGCCGGGATGACGCCAAATTCTCTTGATCACAAGATACTGTCCTGGGCCATTGCACTTTCTTCACAGGAGGGCATTTATTCGGGTGACATTACTTCAGTTGCTCGTGCATTACCGGATTGGCCTGGGCAAACTGCGATGCGGCGCAACGCCGAAGAAGCGCTTTCTCGCGAAGGTTTGTCATCCAATGCAATCATAAACGCATTCAATGGTCGAAAGCCCGAGAGTGTCACCGGAGCAATCTTGCTGGCGCGTGCTTATCTGGAGACCGGGAATTCCCGAAAAGCGAATGCTGCGATCGCACCAATCTGGCGCACAGAAACTCTTGATCAAAATGATGAAAAAAGAATTCTTTCGCAAGTCGGACGGGCTCTGTCAAAAGCAGATCACCGGTTTAGGATGCATTGGATGTTTTATCGGGAGCGCACAAAGGCGGCAAACCGTATTTCAAAGTACGCTGAACAGGCAAGCCTTGCAAAAGCTCGAACTGCTGTTGCAAAAAAAGCAAAAAATGCCGGCAAACTACTGGCAGCAGTTGCACCTTCATCGAAGCGGGATGCGGGATACACATTCGCACGAATTCAGCATGCAAGAAGATCGGATGATTATCACAAAGCAGCCCAGTTGATGTTAAAAGCTCCCCGCGATCGTACAGTTCTTGTTCATCCGGATGAGTGGTGGGTGGAGCGGCGCATAATTTCCCGCCATCTCCTGGACCTGGGTGACGCCAAAACTGCCTACAAGATTGCAGCCGGTCATTCAGCAGAAAGTCCGGCAAAAATTGCCGAAGCAGAATTTCATGCGGGCTGGTATGCCCTTCGCTATCTCAAGGACAGCAATGCTGCAAAGCGTCACTTCTCGAATATTCTCTTGGTGTCAAACAAGCCAATCAGTCAGGCTCGTGGTCACTACTGGCTTGGCCGGGCATCATCAGGAACCAAAGCAACCAATCATTTCCAGCAAGCCGCTCAACATACAGGAACCTTTTACGGCCAACTCGCGGCGGCAAAGCTCGGCAAGCGCCGGTTGGGAATTGTAAACCCCAAACCAAGCACACTTGAACGTGGTCAATTCGCAAAACGAGAGCTGGTGCGCGCAATCAAAAAACTTGAGGCGGCCGACCATGCGTGGCGCACGAATATCATATACCGGCATTTGGCCAAAACCCTCAGTTCTCCTGGAGAGCTCGCGATGCTATCGGCAAGAGCGGAGAAAAACGGGAATGCGAGCCTTGCCCTGCAGATAGGTAAGATTGCGTATGCCAGAGGTATTTCGGTTGACACACTATCCTGGCCGATTGGGGCAATTCCAAAATCTGCGAAAATAGGAAACACAGGCCGGGCGCTGGCTTATGCAATCGCAAGGCAGGAAAGTGCGTTTAATCCGAAGGCGGTATCACCAGCCAATGCCCGTGGATTGCTGCAATTGCTGCCGGGAACTGCAAAGCTGGTAGCCAAAAAGCAGGGTCTCAAATATTCATACAAGCGCTTGACGAGTGATCCCGCATACAATGCCACGCTGGGCGCTGCATACCTGTCTGATCAGCTCGATACGTTCGATAATTCTTATATCCTGACTTTTGCTGGCTATAATGCCGGACCCAGCAGGGCAAAAGAATGGTTGGAGCGATATGGTGATCCGCGTGGAAAGGGAATTGAACATGTCGTCGACTGGATTGAACGTATTCCATTCACTGAAACGCGTAACTATGTTCAGCGGGTTATGGAAAACTATCAAATCTACAAAGCACGGCTACAAGGCGGCCGCTTTGACATCGCTTCAGATTTGATTCACGGCAGACGTTGAACCATTCACTGTAAACCGCTATCAGTCTTTGATTGATTTGAGACTTATTCCAGGAAAAGCAATATGCCTAAGAACTGGCTGGATTTCCGATACACTTCGGCTGACGGCTTGCGCCTCGCCGGACGAAAATACGGATGGGAAAACGAAGATGCCAATCCGGTTGTTTGCCTTGCCGGCTTGACCCGAAATTCCTCTGATTTTCACGAATTGGCTACTTTTCTGAGGGGTGATGAGGGAGGGTCAAGACGTGTTTTGTGCCTGGATTATCGCGGACGCGGGGAATCCGAATACGACCGAAACTGGCAAAACTATGTGCCATTGGTCGAGCTGGACGATGCATTGCAAGGCATTATCGCTGCAGGGCTGGATCATGTGCACCTGATAGGCACATCATTAGGTGGAATCATATCAATGCTGATCATGGCTGTTCGTCCGGGCATCGTCAAATCAGTGGTTCTTAATGATATCGGGCCGGAGATTGACGGTCGTGGATTGGTTCGCATTCGAAACTTTATCGAGAAGAGCCAAGACCCTCGAAACATGGATGAAGCCGCACAACTTCTCAAGCTTTACAGCGGGAATGATTTCCCGAATGTTACGGACGAAGGATGGATGGAACAGGCAGAACTGGCTTACAAGGAAGAAAATGGAAAACTTGTTCGTCGTCATGACAAGAAATTGCTTAAGACCCTTCGCGATATCAATATGGATGCAAGGCTTCCAGACATGTGGCCGCAGTTTCTTGCACTTAAAAATGTTCCGACATTGTTGCTTCGAGGCCAAAACTCGATCTTGCTTACAGCAGAATGCGCCGAAAGAATGAAACAGGAACTTCCGCACATGCACATGGTTGAAGTTCCGGATCAGGGGCATGCCCCAGATCTTGGCACAGCTAACCTGCCGCAAACTATCGGACGGTTCTTGTCACAGGCATAGGGTCAGGACTATTTCTTTGGTTTTCGCTTGATGACAATTTCTCCGCGCGCCGCTTTGCGGGTACGTTTTGGTGCGCCGCCTTTAGCGAGTTTTTTTGCCTCAGTGGCCCATTTTTCCCGTTCAGGCCTGCCCGGAAATCCCAATTCAATTCCGATCCATTCCTGATGATCCCCACTCCATCCAGCAATCTGATCGAAATGATAAATCCCCAAAGCATTGAGTTTCTTTTCAAGTGCCGGACCAACTCCATCAATTTCAGTGAGTTTGTCCTTGCCTCCCGATTTTGGCTTGGAAAGTGTTGACGGCTTTCTTCCCTGACTTGTGTTGCCAGATTTACCTGTAGAAGATGCCACCTCGCCCTTTGCGGACCGCTTGGAAAAGTCAACCTTTGAACCTTCGGCGAGTTTTTGTGCTTGCTTGACCCAGTCTTCTCTCTCAATGCGGCCCGGGAATGCGAGACGCTCCCCAATTTCGCTCTGATCCTTCGCGCTCCATCCGGCAATCTCTTCAAACGTTGCAATGCCGATTTCGTTAAGCTTGGCCTCGTTCTGGCGTCCGATACCTTTAATGCGTTTAAGATCATCCTTTTTGCCAGCAGCAAATTTTCTCGGCGCTGAAACCTTTTTCGCTGGTGTGGATTTTGGCTTTGCCTTTGAAGCCCTGGCCGGAGCAGGCTCATGCTTCCGGGCAACGGCAGCAGTGGAAGACGTGAGAACAGGATCCGTAAAATCCTTGGCGCCGAACATCCGGTGCAATATGCAACCAGCGACGCAACCAAGTATGTAGGCAATTGCCAATAACAGCAATGACTGGATTATGAGCATTGTCATTGGGAATTCTCCGCTAGTTTGTGCTGCGCGACTGGGAGGTAAACCAACCCACCGCTACGCCGACGATAAAAGCAATCACCAGAAACCAGAGGAGTTGCTCAATCAAATAAAACATCGCTGTTTTCTCCTTCACTCAATCACATTGAATTCGATACGCCGATTACGGGCCTTGCCTTCCAGCGTTTCATTACTTTGCAGTGGACGACTCTCACCATATCCGCTGGCATCCAGCCGACTGGCTGCAATTCCTTTCTTTATTAAATATTCACGCACTGCAATTGCGCGGCCTTCACTCAATTTCTGATTATAGGCATCATCACCATCAGAATCTGTATGCCCGGCAATCTCAATTCGTGCTTCCGGGCATCTTGCAGCACTTGAGACAATTTCATCAAGCAATCCAGTGGAGGTTTGGCTGATCACTGCCTTGTCCACCTCGAAATTTATCTTTCCTTTTGCAAGGCTCGAATTGAGTAAATACTGGCATTCTTTCTTGCCTACCAGTTTTGGCGGCTCAATCGGCTTTACATTTAAAATTGCAATCTCATGCTCCCCAACATAGTCCGGCGGAAGGTTCGTTGTAATTACCTCAATGACCTTCTTTCTCGTTGCTTCTGAATCTGCCTCACCCTTGATCGTCAGCTTCTTGTCGGCCAAAACAGCTTCAGAATTGTACAGTGTGTTGACCAATTCGGTTGCCACTTGCCGGGCTTTGTCGAATGCTTCCGGTTTGCCCGAAGCAAGTCCGTGAAGGTTCTTTATTGCATCAAAACCTGTGGTTCGCTTTACCATTTCTATAACAGCAGCATTATCCTCATCATTTTCAACATGGCCTGCCAGTGTGATTTCCGAACCATACTTGCTCACCAACCACATGTATGGTGCGGCGACTGGAAGTTTGATGTCTTTTTCTGCCAGACGAATTCCGCCATCAAGCCCCATTTTCAGAGCGTCTGTAACCCGGCGGTAGATTTCTTCACTCTCAACATCGCCCGATATCGAAAAGCGGTCATCTTCAATTGCGACACTTCCCGACTTCAAATGTGTCAACAGGCCAATCCCACTTTTGGAGGCTTCCAACCAATTTACACTTTCAGGCGCGCCTCTTGCGATGCGGCTCTGGTCTTCAATCGTAAAATCGGAAAATGCGCTCCTGGCGGCAGCAAGAATTGAATCTTTAACTGCGTCAGAAGGAACATGTCCTCCAATTGACAATGACGCATCATTCTTCTGAATTGACAGTTGATACGGAGAAGCAGTCGCCGGCTCGATTTCAACTGACTCCACATTCAACCAATCAGGCAATCCGGATACAGAAGAAATTGTATCTTCGTAACTCCCAACCGCGCCTGCTTCACCAGCAGCGGAGAACTTCTTGTCTGTGAAAGAAACCTTCCCGGCTTTCAAGCCTGACAGTATCTCAAGAGCTGCAGAAATCGCGATATCGAAATTATCCGGCGCCCCTTTCCCCAGTTCTGTCTGATCGGTAATGGAAACATTCGACAAGTGTTTTTCCACCAGGGATATTATTTTGCCTCGATCTTCTTCACTTTGAACATAACCATTCATCGTAACAACAGATCCATCCAGTGTCGCCTGCCACTCATAAGGACTGATGGTTGGAATTGGTGGGGGCTCATATATCGTCGCGTCACTTGCCGCAATGCGCACTTCGGGAACATCTTCAACCATTGAGATCACTTCTCCCAACGCCTCTTCGGAAGGCGCCACACCGGAGAGTTTTACGTCACGTCCATCTACCGTAACCTGTGCCCAACCATGAGTATCCTTGAGGCTTTCCAGCGTTTTGTCCGCCAAATCCTGCTCGATGAGATCTGCCTTCAACATCGCCGCCAATCCTGTCAGCAAAAATACAGCCAACACACCGGGCCATATCCATTTCCTCCAGTTACACATCAAAGAACCCTTCCGTAATCGACCATTGTGGCAACCCTTCCCTCTCCCGCCCTGCGAATTTAAACTAGCCCGACTCGATTATAATAATAAAGAAGCTACACTACAGACACTGCATTAAGCTACCATCCACCACAAAACAGTGTTGAAAACCAACTACTTGCAATAAACACTGTGAATTACCGGAATATCAAGAAAAAACCCCAGCCTGAATGAGGCTTGTTGGCAGTTCTTTGAAGCTGAAAATTGTGTCGTATTCCGGTCTACATACCTGGCAATGGAACAGGGATTGAATTTTTCGGAATTCAATGGAGAAAGCGCTTGAACTGACAGGGCCTTACCATGTATGTCTCCGCTCGGAGAGGTGGCCGAGTGGTCGAAGGCGCTCCCCTGCTAAGGGAGTAGGCGTCAAAAGCGTCTCGAGGGTTCGAATCCCTTCCTCTCCGCCAGAA
>JAJFHU010000051.1 GCA_021775455.1 Hyphomicrobiales bacterium
ACTGGCAAAACTGATTCCAACACCAAGCTTCAGCGCATAACAGGTGCAAAAGCGAAGGTCGCACTCATTCAAATGCCTATCCAAAGCAAACAATCAGCCGAGTTTTTCAACGGAATAGGACCTAAGCCCATCTCGCGGACATGCCCTCTTCGAGTCCAACGAAATACCCAGGACTTGCTGCCCGAGTGAGAGATGTTCAGCCACAGGCCGCCACCGTCTGCGAAACGCCCACGGTTCTTGATTGCGTTGATCTGGGTAACAGAAAGTCGATTCGTTGCTCTAGCCACAGTTCTTACTTTTTTTCTTACTTTAAAAGCGGGATTATAGCGAATAACGACGAACAGTGAAAGACAGAAAATTAGATAAATTATAATATTAACAATGGCTTAGAAAATAATAACGAACGTAGAAAAACAGGGGTTCAAAGGTAGTATCGCCCACCATTTTATCCCCAAATAAGTGGTTCTTGAATATATTGCCGTGTTTACGGGTTGGCCAATTGACTGTACCAACGGCAGCTATTTCCAATTCTTATCCACCCACTCATTCAGTGCCGCAATTTGCTTTTTATCCATATGGATACCCAGCTTGGTGCGACGATACAGCATGTCTTCTGTAGTGCGTGCCCACTCACGCGTTTTCAAGAATTCCACTTCTGTCTGATACAACCCACAACCAAAATCTCTACCCATTTCTTCTATGCTGTGACGTCCATCAAGAATGGCCCTGGTTTCGGTTCCGTAATTTCTAGTCAAGCGCACTATGACCGAACGTTGGATAAATGGGTATTTATTGTGAATCTCCTTAACCAGCGCTTCAAAGCCATCCACGGGAAAATCGCCGCCAGGTAAATTTTGTATCGATGGTACTTTGCCTGATTTGGGAGAGAGGCGTTCCTCAACTTCCGACAGTACCGATTTTGAAAGTTTTCGAAAAGTCGTAATCTTCCCGCCAAAGATGTTTATCAGACTACCCTTGCCGGTTGTTTTTTCAGCCTTGATCACATAATCCCGAGTAGCTTCCTGAGCCTTGGAAGTGCCATCATCAAACAATGGACGTACACCTGAGTAAGTCCACACAATGTCTTTTTCGCTAACGGGATCCTTGAAATACTCACTCGCCATTTGGCACAGATAGCTAATCTCGCTTTGTGTGATTTTTGGTTTCTCTGAGATACCCGATTGCTCAGTATCTGTTGTGCCTATGAGTGTAAATTCCTCCTCATAGGGAATGGCGAATATGATCCGCTCATCGGAGTTTTGAAAAATATATGCCCGGTCGTGATCGAATTTTTTATTGATTACAATGTGGCTCCCACGCACCAGCCTTACATTGTGTACATCGTATAATCCGAATACATGGTGAAGCACCTGATCAACCCATGGTCCAGTCGCATTAATGACCAATGAAGCAGTAATTTTCTGCGTGTTTTTATTGCCTGTTTCGCCAATTTCCACCTGCCACAGGCCGTTTTTGTACGCGGCTTTCCTGACAGGAGTTCTTGGCCGAATATCAGCCCCCATTTGCTGTGCTGAACGGAGGTTAAGTATCACCAGTCTCGAATCTTCAACCCAGCAGTCAGAATACTCAAAGGCTTTCCTGTATTCCGGCTTCAGGGGTTTCCCGGCCTCATCCTGTGACAGGTTCAGGGTCTTGGTTGGTGGCAACAACTTTCGCCCGCCAAGGTTGTCGTAGAGGAACAATCCCAGTCGAAGCAGCCATGCCGGGCGAAGACCCTTGTGGTGAGGCAATACAAACCGCATTGGGCGTATAATGTGTGGTGCCATCTTCCACAGAACTTCGCGTTCCATCAGTGCTTCACGAACGAGGCGAAATTCGAAATGCTCCAAATATCGCAAACCGCCGTGAATTAGCTTGGTTGATGCTGATGATGTGCCACCACCAAAATCGCCGGCGTCACAAAGACAAACAGAGTAACCATGCTGTGACAATTCACGGGCAATACCAGCACCATTTATTCCGCCTCCAATAACAAGGATATCAAAGTGCGAGGGATCCTCTTTTGTGCCGGCCAGGTTCATTATATCACTTCAGAGAATTTGATTTCGTTTGCAACCACCAAATCTACTTCTGACTCTTCACAAATTTTGACAAACGCCCTTTCAGGCTTTTTATCCGTTACAAACATATCCAGATCATCCACGTGACCGATTTCAACTGGTGCGCGTCGTTCGAATTTGCTGCTGTCAGCAGCCAGAATTGTCTGGTGCGCCTGTTTGATAATCGCCTGTGTGACACGAACCTCGCGGTAATCGAAATCCAGCAAGGAACCGGACTGATCAATGGCTGAAGTTCCGATTACGGCGTAATCGACCTTGAATTGTCTAATTAGATCGATTGCAGCGGCACCTACAATTCCACCGTCAGATTTGCGCACCATACCGCCAGCGATAAATAGCTCAATATCTGGAGAATCTGAAAGAATATGCGCGACATTTAAATTGTTAGTGATAACCATCAAACCCTTGTGGTTTCGAAGAGACAGGGCGACCTGTTCTGTAGTCGTTCCAATATTCAGGATGAGTGAAGCATTATCCGGGATAATTGACGCCACAACTTCACCGATACGTTTCTTGCTATCGGCGCTGATCTCGCGTCTTGCCTTGTATGCAACATTGACAGTATTGGAAGGAAACACTGCGCCACCGTGGACACGATTCAATTCTCCAAAATTGCAAAGATCGTTGAGATCCTTTCGGATTGTCTGAGGCGTTACTTCAAAATCCGACGACAACAGATCCACGGTCACATGACCTTTTCTGCGCGCAATCTCGAGTATCTCCATTTGCCGGGGCGTCAGTGCAATCAAATCATGTCTCCAAGTTTATTTTCGCATATTTGCGTTTTTTTTCGGTTTTATCAATATACTTTCTATTGACTTTCGTTTCTTTTCGTAATTTTGTTAACCAAGAACCGGCTTTGGAATAGATTTCCGATAACAGTTTAATTTTGGGAGGAGAAAAAGCATGAAAAAATTGCTCATGACAACCGTTGCAGTTGTTGCGTTGCAATTCGGCGCGGCTTCGGCATTTGCTGGAATGGATGAGGCAAAAAAGTGGATTGCAGATGAGTTTCAACCATCAGCATTGTCTCAAGACGAACAGATGAAAGAAATGGAATGGTTCGTTAATGCTGCCAAGCCATTTGCCGGAATGGAAATTAACGTTCTTTCAGAAACAATTCCAACGCATACCTATGAAAGCCAGACTCTGACAAAGGCGTTTGAAGAAATCACAGGTATCAAGGTAAATCACCAGCTGCTTGGTGAAGGTGAAGTGGTTCAGGCAGTTCAAACACAGATGCAAACTGGCCGTAACCTGTATGATGCCTATATTAACGATTCAGACCTGATCGGCACCCATTCACGACTGCAACTGGCCGTGAACCTTTCAGATTTTATGGCAGGTGATGGCAAGGATGTTACCAATCCAGGTCTTGATGTAGATGATTTCATAGGTAAATCATTTACCACCGGTCCTGACGGCAAACTCTATCAGCTACCTGACCAGCAATTTGCCAATCTTTACTGGTTTCGAAAAGACTGGTTTGACCGGCCAGATTTGAAGGAAAAATTCAAAGCAAAGTACGGCTATGACCTTGGTGTTCCTGTTAACTGGTCAGCTTATGAAGACATTGCCGAGTTCTTCTCAAAGGACGTAAAGGAAATTGACGGAGTCACCGTTTATGGTCACATGGACTACGGCAAACGCGCACCTGACCTTGGCTGGCGCATGACTGATGCCTGGCTTTCAATGGCAGGTGCAGGTTCCAAGGGTAAACCAAATGGTCGTCCAATTGATGAATGGGGCATTCGTATGGAAGAGGGTTCCTGTAATCCGGCGGGTGCTTCTGTCAGCCGCGGGGGAGGAACAAATGGCCCGGCTGCTGTTTATGCAATTCGCAAGTGGGATGAATGGCTGCGCCAATATGCACCTCCAGGAGCTGCGGACTACGATTTTTATCAGTCACTGCCGGCACTTTCACAAGGTAATGTTGCTCAGCAAATCTTTTGGTACACGGCGTTTACAGCTTCCATGGTTGCCCCGAAATCTGACGGTAATAATACCGTTGATGATGCGGGCGATCCGCTTTGGAGAATGGCACCGTCACCCCATGGTCCATACTGGGTGGAAGGTCAAAAACTCGGTTATCAGGATGCAGGTTCGTGGACCATATTAAAATCAACACCGGCGGATCGCGCCAAGGCTGCTTGGCTTTATGCTCAGTTTGTTGTTTCAAAAACAGTTGATGTGAAGAAAAGCCATACCGGGTTGACCTTTATTCGTGACTCCACAGTGAACCATGAAAGCTTTACTGAACGTGCACCGAAGCTCGGCGGGCTGATCGAGTTTTATCGCTCTCCCGACCGCGTGAACTGGTCGCCAACCGGCGTTAATGTACCGGACTATCCAAAACTTGCACAATTGTGGTGGCAGCAGATTGGTGATGTCAACTCTGGCGCCTTTACACCACAGGAAGCGATGGATCGCCTGGCCGGTGAAATGGACACTATCATGGGCCGCATGCAGCGAGCCGATGAGGCTAACGGCACGTATGGTGGTTGTGGCCCGCGCCTCAACGACGAAAAGGATCCTTCCGAATGGCTTGGCAAGGGTGGCGCGAAGGCAAAACTTGATAATGAAAAGCCTCAAGGTGAAACTGTGAACTATGATGAGTTGGTGGCTCGCTGGTCACAGTAGAGAAGATGTTCTTCCCAGCATTTGACCCGGCATGCGTTTGTGTCGGGTCATTTGTTATGTAGTTTAATCTTGCGTGATTTTTACCTGCTTTTGAGGAGAGGCTGAAAGTGCTTGAACTCAAGAATGTCCGGAAATCGGTCCTGGGTGAGGTTCATATTCATCCCACCGATCTGCTATTGGACACAGGCGGCTTTAATATTTTGCTGGGTACAACGCTTGCGGGAAAAACCACACTCATGCATTTGATGGCGGGTTTGGAAAAACCAACATCTGGCGAAATCTGGTTCAACGGTTCAAACGTCACGGGGATGGCAGTCCAGAAACGCAACGTATCGATGGTTTATCAGCAGTTCATAAACTACCCCAACATGACCGTATTTGAGAATATTGCATCACCTTTAAAGGTGGGCTGCATACTTCCAGCTGAAATAAAGAGGCGGGTAGGCGAAATGGCAGAGCTGATGAAAATTTCTCCGATGCTCGACCGTCGGCCTTCTGAATTGTCAGGGGGACAACAGCAGCGCACAGCCATGGCGCGTGCGCTTGTAAAAGAGTCCGATCTTGTGCTTCTGGATGAACCCCTGGCCAATCTTGATTTCAAGCTACGCGAGGAATTGCGGGATGAACTACCCAAATTGTTCAAAGAACGCAATTGTGTGGTGGTGTATGCAACAACCGAGCCGACAGAGGCATTGCTCCTTGGAGGTAAAACAGCAGCGCTGCATGAAGGAAGGGTTGTTGATTTCGGTGTAACTGGTGAGAAATACCGGCAACCCGTGGATCTCACAAGCGCCGGAGTTTTTTCCGAGCCACCGATCAATACAGTTTCGGTCACAAAAAGAGGGCAGGAACTACACCTGGATTACGGCACGTCATGGTCCATCGGGAAGAGCAAACTGCCCGATGGGAACTACACAGTTGGCATTCGGGCTCATAATGTGATTGTCGAAAGGTCTGCAAGAAAATCGATAAAGATTTCTGGTACAGTAAAGGTAGCAGAGATAAGCGGCTCGGAAAGCATGATCCACTTCGATGCTTTCGACAAGTCATGGATATCGCTTTCGCAGGGTGTCCATATTTATGAAAGTGGTGAAGACATCACGTTATACATGGATGCGTCTCACCTCATGTATTTCGACCAGAACGGGAAGTTGGTGGGGATATAATTCATGGCTCGTATTACGCTTTCCAACTTGCGTCATAGCTATCTGGATAACCCGGTATCAGAAGATGATTGGGCCCTGAAACAACTGGATATCAATTGGGAAGATGGAGGAGCTTTTGCGCTTCTGGGCCCTTCAGGATGCGGGAAGACAACGCTGCTCAATTTAATCTCGGGACTGTTGGTGCCATCGCAAGGTGATATTCTGTTCGACGGGGAAAGCGTAACCAATCAAACTCCCGAAGAGCGCCACATAGCACAGGTGTTCCAGTTTCCGGTCGTTTACGACACTATGACCGTTTACGATAATCTGGCGTTTCCCTTGCGAAACCGGAAAGTGTCCGAAGATATTATTGCCCAACGTGTTGCCGAAGTAGCCGAGATGACCGATCTGACCGGAATGCTGAACAAGCGTGCTTCCGGACTAACGGCTGACGGTAAACAAAAGATATCGCTGGGACGCGGGTTAGTTCGCACGGATGTGAACGCAATCCTGTTTGACGAACCACTTACAGTTATTGATCCTCATCTGAAATTCCAGTTGCGGGCAAAATTGAAGGAACTGCACTCTCGGGTCAGCAATACGATGATCTACGTTACCCACGATCAGACAGAAGCACTGACATTCGCAGATACGGTTATAGTAATGAATGCAGGAGAAGTGGTTCAAGTTGGTACGCCGAAGGATTTGTTTGAAAAACCGGCACACACTTTTGTAGGTCATTTCATTGGGTCACCGGGTATGAACATTTTGCCGTGCAATATCGACAACGGCAAGGCTTATCTTGGTAGCAGTCAAATCAAGACCGATAACCGGGCAACCAAAGGTGTAACCAACGCAGAAATCGGCGTCAGACCAGAGTTTGTCAGTTTCGAATCCAAGGGCCTGGATGTAAAAATTACCAAGGTAAACGATGTGGGCCGATTCAAGATTGTTGAGGTTGATTTAATGGGGCATTCGGTAAAATTGCTTATGGGCGAGGAGCAATCCATTCCAGCCGAGAACGCAAAAATTGAATTCAATCCGAAGTTTACGAGAATATATGCAAACAGTCATTTGTGTGAGCAGGAGCGATGAACAAGACCGTCAATCAAAAAGCATGGTTTTTCGTTTTACCAGTTTTAATTCTGGTGGCATTCAATGCCTTGATACCATTAATGACTGTCGTCAATTATTCGGTTCAGGAGACTTTCGGGAACAATGCCTTCTTCTGGTCCGGGCTTACCTGGTTTCAGGAAATCCTGACATCAGACAGATTTCACGCTTCTCTTGGCCGACAGTTGTTTTTCACTTTTACCATACTCGCCATTGAAGTGCCTCTCGGCGTGATGATTGCGCTCGCAATGCCGCGAAAAGGCATTTGGGTTTCTGTATGTCTGGTGCTGATGGCCATGCCGCTTTTGATTCCCTGGAACGTGGTCGGCGCTATGTGGAACATATTCGGGCTTCCCGAAATCGGTTTGTTGGGAAAGACGCTCAATACGCTCGGATTTGATTACAATTACACCCGCCAGCCTGGGGATGCGTGGTTTACACTCATATTGATGGATGTCTGGCACTGGACTTCACTGGTGGTACTGCTTGCCTATGCCGGTCTGGTTTCAATTCCGGATGACTATTATCAGGCTGCAAAGATTGATGGTGCCAGTTCCTGGGCGGTTTTCCGTTATATCCAGTTACCTAAAATGAAAAGGGTACTGACAATTGCAATCCTGCTTCGGTTCATGGATTCATTCAATATATATACGGAACCTTCGGTGCTAACAGGCGGCGGGCCCGGCAACTCCACAACGCTTTTGTCGATTGATCTTGTGAAAATAGCCCTGGGCCAATTTGACCTCGGCCCGGCTGCGGCAATGTCATTGATCTATTTTCTCGTAATCCTGCTTACCAGTTGGGTTTTCTATGCCGTCATGACACGTGATGAGGAGGACTAGGTTATGAGAAGGCACACTTGGATTATTCCCACAGTTTACATCATTTTCCTGATGCTGCCGATTTATTGGCTTGTCAGCATGTCATTCAAGACCACAAATGAAATTCTGGGTTCGTTTACACTGTGGCCACAAGATTTCACTCTGGAAAATTATCGTACAATATTTACCGATCCGACCTGGTATAACGGGTACATAAACTCAATTATCTATGTTTCCATAAACACAGTGTTATCCGTCGCAGTTGCCTTGCCAGCCGCTTACGCGTTCTCAAGGTATCGCTTTTTAGGCGACAAACATCTGTTCTTTTGGCTTCTAACGAACCGCATGGCCCCGGCGGCAGTGTTCGCGCTTCCATTCTTCCAACTTTATTCTGCCGTTGGAATTTTTGACACCCATCTGGCAGTTGCGCTTGCACACACGCTTTTCAATATTCCGCTGGCGGTATGGATATTAGAGGGCTTCATGTCCAGTGTGCCAAAACAACTTGATGAAACCGCCTACATAGACGGATACTCGTTCCCGGCATTTTTCACGAAAATTTTCATTCCGACCATTGGTGCCGGGATTGGTGTAGCGGCTTTTTTCTGCTTCATGTTTTCATGGGTGGAATTATTGTTGGCAAAGACGTTGACGGCAGTTGCGGCGAAGCCAATTGCAGCGACCATGACAAAGACAGCCTCTTCATCCGGCTATGAATTGGGATTGCTTGCGGCAGCAGGAACCCTCACAATAATTCCCGGAGCAATAGTCATATATTTTGTCCGAAACTACATCGCCAAGGGTTTTGCCCTTGGGCGGGTTTAGGATCTGCCCATGATGCTGATGTTTCAATCTGCCCTGTTCAGCGTTGACTGGTGGACCGAGCCGCTGGGCTCCTGGATGGCCTGGACTCGCGCAACAGCAGCGTTTTTCATTTTTATATTTGCCTGCATCGCAGCAATGGGGATTTGGGAATACAAAGTGCCAGGTGGAAATCCTCGACGTGGTGTATTTGCCTTGGACACAACCAGGGGAGACAGGCTCTTCTTGTCACTGCTTGGTAGTGCGTTTATTTTTATTGCGTGGATTTTCTTTGTCAGCACCACTTTATGGTGGCCATTGCTGATTTGTATCCTGTGGGCAGTGTTTGTGTTCAGAAAAGTGTGATGCGTGCGTTGGAAACACCGGTTTTCGAACATTTTTCAGTGATTGTATGAATTGCAGTGTGGCTGCCCGTTAAGTGCAAATTATCACATCATTCGAGATCATTTGCGCTAATGTGCAGAAAAATCCAGAAGGAAAATTCAGGCAGGATTGGGCATGAAACCAGAAATTGTTGAAGCCACTTCAAAGGATGATCGGCTTAAAGTTTTCAAATTCAGATACGATACATACGTTGAAGAAATGGGGCGGTATCGTGCTGTCGCAAATCATGAAGACAGAACTTTTGTTGAAGACGAAGATCAATCCGCCCGACTATACATGGCGATCGACAATGGGCGTGTAGTTGGATGTATGCGCCACAATTGGGGTGGAGATGCTTCATTTTGTAATCGGCATGTTTCGCAATACAGCATGGGTGATTTTTTAGAGAAGATAGCTGCCGAACAATGCATTGTCGGTGAACGTTTCATGGTTGCGCCAGAGTTTCGCGGAACCGATCTCATTTTCCGGATGTTCAAACGCTATTTGAACTTTGCAAATGAAAAACGCATCCAGTTGATATTCGGTGATTGTGAACCGCACCTGTTAAACCTCTATTTGGGAATGGGGTTCAGGACTTTTGCAGCGAGGAATGTGAACAGCAGGGAGACCGGATATCTGATTCCGCTCGTCATGGTGCCGGAAGATCTCGACTATATGCGGCAAATCCGATCCAGCATTCTTGGAATATTGGAGGATTTTGGCTCCGATTCAAAAACTCCTGAGTGTTTGAAGAAACTGTTGGCAGATAGCGGAGCTGTTAAAAGCGCAACACTTTCTTCACCTGACGAGTATTCAGCAGGGATAATCCAACAAATCCAATTGGCACAACCCTCTACGCACCTATTCGACGGTTTGAGTGAGGAAGAACGGCAATTGTGCCTCAAGAAAAGTAATTCAATTGAATGTCAGGCAGGTGATCACCTCATCAAAAAGGGAAATGTAACCCAGAACATGTTTGTGGTTTTGTCCGGAGTTTTGGAGGTTCGGGTGGGTGACAGGGTAGTTAGTGTTTGTGAAAGTGGTGATACGGTCGGCGAAATGGCTTTCCTGCTGGAAAATCCTCGAACTGCGGACGTATATGTCGCTGTAGATGGCACCCGTGTCTTGTCGTTGAGTGAAAGCAATCTGAAAAAATTATCCGCAGAGGAACCGGCAATTGCGGCAAAGATTCTTCTCAACCTGTCAAAGCTTCTATGTCGGAAGATGCTTCGTTCGAGCAATGCGAACAGATAATGCGAAGGTTGTTATTTTCGTATGACCGTTGTTGCAATCCAATGTTGCAGTGAAATGACCCGTGCGTATACTCTCGAAAATTTCGATCAATTGGAAAGATTCTGATAATGGCATTAGGGTTCTTGTTTGTTGCGATTGTCCTGGCGCTGATTGTTTGTTGCGTTCTTGCGGTAGTTAGTTTCATACGCACCGGGTACTTAATGAAACGGTTGAGCAGTCTTGAGGAGCAATTCAACTCAGTAAGGCGGGAACTTGCAAGCTTGACTGACAATTTGAATTGGACAGGAACGGGTACAGCAGATGAGTTGCAGGCTGACAACAAACCAGTCAACGAAGAGTCACCGCAGGAAGAAACTGCTGATACGCCTTCTGAACAGGAACAGACACCGGATCAAGAACCTGCTGTTGCTGCCTCCACTGCAAATGCAGAAGATGTCAGCGAGCCAGTCCCCAAACGTAGCTGGAAAGATTTTGAGGAAAAAATTGGTGCCCGCTGGTCTGTTTTGCTGGGCGGAGTCGCGATGGCGCTTGGTACAGTCTTTCTCGTAAAGTACTCCATTGATGCGGGGCTGCTGGGTCCGGCGCAGAGGGTCATCGCCGGATTTGTAGTATCTGCAGGACTGCTAGCGGCAGGTGAATGGCTGCGTCGTCGTGATCAAGTACTTTCACTTCCGGTGTTTGAAGGCGCCGATATCCCCGGTGTGTTAACTGGAGCCGGGGTAATCGGAGCATTTGCAACTCTTTATGCCGGGCATGCGCTCTATGGATTTTTCGGCCCTGCTGCTGCTTTTGTGGGTTTGACTGTCATTGGATTGGCAAGTCTGTTGCTGTCTTCCATTCATGGACCCAAACTTGCAGCGATTGGTGTCTTGGGTGCGTATGCAGTGCCTGTGCTGGTAGCGAGTACTGAACCCAATCCAATTGCGTTGGCGATGCACGTGCTCGTGGTTACGGCCAGTGTGATGGTTGTATCGCGTTTGCGGTCATGGTTGTGGCTGGCATTTGCAGGAGTTGCCGGTTCAGTATTCTGGACAATGTTGGCTGCCAATATTAACGATCCTGCCAATGCGATTGCAGGAACTGCAATGATTTTGGGCACGGCTGCAATTTTTATTGGCACATTTGGGTGGCAACTGGCTGAACAGCCATCTCCGTTGGAAGATCGTCCGTTCGACAAGCCAACACTCTTTGCATTTTCTGCCCTCGTATTCGCTTTTGCCGTCCAGCTAGCGCTAAATCAACATATCCCGGAGATTTTGACAGGAACCTTACTTGCTGCCCTTGTAATGGGTTCATGTATTGTTTGGCCATCGTTTGGTCCGGTAGCAATTGCAGCTGCCACAATAATCATGCTTACCAGTGCGAAAACCGGGCTACCGGTCCTTGAACAATTGGGTCTCGACCAGACAAGCGACATACTAAGTGCAATCAGACCGGCGGATATTTCATCTTATCTCCTGAAGGTAGCGGTGGTAATGTTTCCCGCTACTGCAATCGGATTGTATGGGAGCAAACGCGCTGCGGCGGCGGCACCAGGAATAGCCGGTTGGCTTTCAAGTGGCGCGGGCATTGCTGTTTTTCTGACGCTGTTGATAGTCTACATCCGAATTGCCCCCTTTGAAACGAGACCGCTGTTTGGACTGCTGGCGCTTGGGGGTGCATTTGGATTTGCGATATTCGCCGAGTTGCTGATTAGAGATCGCCCAGATGACATGACTGCGCCTGGACCAGCGGCACTGGCAGTAACCGCAATCTCGCTGGTGTCCTTTGCAATCGGGGTGTCACTCAGCAAGATTTGGCTACCATTTGGCTTCGCATTGACCGCTGCAGGAATCGCCGCAGTATTTATCAAGCGGCCCGTAACTGTACTACCGTGGCTGACGGTAATTGCTGCAGCGCTTGGCGGGTTTTCTCTTTGGTTTAGCGTGCCTTTTCATGGTGTGGACATTGGAACTACACCATTGTTCAACAGCCTGATCATACTTGTGGGTCTGCCTTCACTGGCAATTCTGGCTGGCGGTGAACTTCTCCGCCAGCGTGAGGCCGAACCCCACGCAAGTATAACAACATCAATCGGGTTGGCTGCCCTTGCCCTGTTTGTAGCGCTGGAGCTTCGCCACTGGATCAATGATGGCGATATTATTGGTGGGTATTTTGGATTGGCAGATATGTCTGTGCAGACGATTGCTGCGCTTGGCTTCTCCATTGGTCTTCAATTTGTCAATCGTCGCACAGGAGCAGAAATCTTCAATCGCGCGTCGCTTGTTGTAGGGATAGTGAGTATCGGTGCGGCGGTTATTGGCTTGCTTCTGGTTTTCAATCCGCTGTTCACTCGGGATAGTGTTGGTGACACAGTACTTATCAATCTATTGTTGCCTGGCTATCTAATCACTGCAATTCTCGCTGCTGCTGTTGCCTGGTTCGCGCGTCCGGTACGCCCACGCTGGTACACGCTTGGTTATGCGGGGTTATGCGGATTGTTGCTTTTCGTATTCGCAACCGGCACCACAAGGCACGCCTATCAGGGGGGTGTCCTGGATATTGGAAGATACACAGGCGAATTGGAATTCTGGACCCATTCAGCAGTTTGGCTTGTTTTGGGAGTATTGGTTCTGGGAATTGGTTTCCGCCTTCAGTCCCTTCCTGTGAGGCTTGCGGCGGCTGCACTAATTGCCCTGACCATATTGAAGGTATTTCTGCTGGATATGGCGGAGCTTACCGGTGCCCTGCGTGCATTGTCTTTCCTGGGCCTCGGTGGATTCCTGATCCTCATCGGCCGGTATTATCAAAGAATTTTATTCGGATTGGCCAAAGCTGGTGACGGAGAAACGAAACAAGACAACGCTTAACTGTGGGTGATACTTAGTTCTGCTGAACCTGGGAATGGCGTGAACCTTTGCCTTCAACGAGGGCTTGCACCTTGCGAACCGCAGATTCACTATCTTCCATAAAGGCAATGGTGTCGACGATTTCACCGTTTTGATTGATCAGAAATGCCTGGGAGCTGTGATCCATGGTGTAGCCACCATCATCCAGTGGAACCCGTCTTACCTGAACATCAAAACGCGAGGTCAATTTTGCGACTTCCTCTGGTTTGCCGGTCAAAGCAACGATTCGGTCAGAAAAGTGGTTTACATATGTGTCCAGGATTTCAGGCGTATCGCGCTCCGGGTCGATTGATACAAATGCGAAAACCGTACCGTCTGCATTTTTACCAATTGCCTTTTGCCAATGGGACATTTCAAAAAGGGTTGTTGGGCAAACTTCAGGACAATGTGTAAATCCAAACATAATGACCAGATTTTTCCCAGCGAATATCCGTTGATCTACTTCAGATCCCTTGTTGTTTGTCAGTTTGAATGAAAATTCGGAATATGATGGAGATTCTGTTGTTTCGTTTGAGGACTGTCCAGCTGCCTCTTTACCAACCCGGGTTATGCCTACAGACGATTGTGCACTTGCAAGCAGCGTTTGCAGTTTTTCTGCCTCCGCGCCAGCTTTTAAACCTGCCTTTAATCGGTCACGCAATTCCTCAAATGTCGGCACAGGAAGATCCTGCCGGTCAGTAAACCAGACTGCATGACAATTGACACCGTTTATTATCTTGTGGGGTGTATTCTCATCAAGCCCTTCAAGCTGAGGTCCATATCCGAAAGCAACATGCCGGGTCATCAAAAACCCGACCTCGCCGCGTAACTCCGCAAGCTCCGGATCAACGTGATGTTCTGCTGCAACGCGCTGAAAATCCACCAGTGTCTTGATGTTCTCAAATTGCGTATCGCAGGTTTCTCGGTCCTTGAAGCTGATGTCGTATAGCGTTACGTGCTCACCACCGAGATTGGGTTTTGTGGATTCATAGTAAGCCCTTGCATCTTCATCGGATACTTCAATACCAGCCTGTATCTGAACTTCGATAAGTTTTTGAACAATTGCGCCCTTTACTTCGTCACGCCATGACGGATCTCTGGCAAGTTCCTTAAGTGCATACTGGAACAAAATTTCCTCGCGAATTACGCTTTCCAGAAACTCGTCTGTCCTGCTACGAACATCGATCTGATCTCCCAAATTGAGGGCGCGAATGGAGCGCTGTACGTAACTTTCGTGAATTGGTTGAGTGCCAACAATTGCCAAAACAGGGTCAGGATCATTGCTGCCTTTCGCTTCCTGCGCGGTCACAACGATTGGTGAGAGAAAAAGTCCAGCAGCGGAAGCCAGCAAGACTTTGCGAAAATTGCGTAAGAAGGTGGTTTTGAAATCAGGCATTTTGTTCCATGATTTTTGTGAAAAAACTCAGAGCAGATTCAGTGTGCCAAACCCGTTCACCCTTTGCTGCGGCCACAACCTCGCCAACGGGATTTATGAGGTAGGTTGATGGAAACTCGCGAGCACCGTAAGCCCTGGAAATCACACTGTCGCTATCATGGGCAACAGAGAAGCGCAGACCCAGGTCTTCGACGAATTTCTTGACCCGGTCCCGATCCTTCCAGGCGTCCGACGAAATAGCGAGTACTTGAAAATTGACTGGGTCCATTTGGTCCTGAAGGGCTTGCAAAGAAGGCATTTCGTTGATGCATGGAGGGCACCAGGTTGCCCAAAAATTGAGCAGTATGAACTTGTGATCCTGGCCTTCGCCAACAATATGCTGTTTCCCTTCAATTCCGATTATGTCAATGTCGGGAGCAGGAAAGGGTGGCTCGAATTCGACCATGTCGAATTCCTGATCCGATGTCTGTGCTAGTGCGACTGCTGGCATGGATACTGCGAGCATCGTCAAAAATTCACGTTTTGATACGGTGTTCATTGATGATTCCAATTGCTTCAACCCAAAATCTTTCAAAAAGAAGGGCTGCGAAAAATTTTCCGCAACCCCCCAATTGTCGTAGTTTCTACAACGGTTATCAACCCGCTTACATTCGTATGCTTTATGCACCAGCCTTGATGCATGCCGAGTATTTTTGACGGCATTTGCAATCATAACAGGTTTGTTTGTCAGGAGCTGCGGCATAGAAAAAGTCTTTGCCGTGGCCGCAGAAGTGTTGCTCGGTTTGAGCGCCAGGCAACGCCCCAAACAGATAAAATGCCGGGCTTGGAACTTTCTTGGTTCCGGCAGGTTCGGATGGCGCTGCCAGTACGTTGAACACTTTTCCCTTTTTCTCAAGAACGCTGTCTTCCTCGTAGGTGAAACCCAATACCTCGTAGGAACCGAAGTCACCATTCTTGAACTTCTCTGGCAGGGCGATGGAAAACTTTCCAGAAGCGTTTTTTGGATTGAGAATAGTTACGCCGCCAACCAGTTCTGATTTCTGATTTACAGTGTCATGAACCCAGGCCAATACCGCTGTGCGACCTTCAACAGCTTTCATACCCTTGTAGCCGCCAGTGATCGCACCTTTTTCCAAGTCTACCTTAAACCGGCCCTTGGCACCGGCGTCAGTTTTGGTGCTGTAGCCTTCAATCAGGTTGGAACCTGTCATTGGAATATGTGATGGTTCAGCGTGTCCTGCAGTAACAAAAGCAATCCCAAGAAATAGGGCCGAGATTGCTGCAATTAATCGAGTCATGGATTAGCTCCTCCGTTTTTGCTGTCAAAATTGCCGGAAACCTATGCACCCAAAGGTCTTGGGCCATCGGCAATATTGCAAATAGATGCATCAAAATTGGATTGTAGACAGATTATGACCAACGCAAAAATCACATTTACGTAATTGCAATGTCAGCAGGTGCTGAAGTGTCTAGGACTTCTTGCTTCTGCGTTTTTTGGTAAGCGAAATTATGTGCTGTATCGTTTTGGCCTGAAGTTTGTGATTTTTTTCAACGTTCATGTGGGTAACACCCGACATTTTTGTAACATTCACATTCTTCAAGTTGCCTTTGAATCCGGGCGCCTTGTAAATCAGGTTGTTGTTATCATCGTTTGGCAGGTAGTAGTTGGTTACCTGCTTTACGTTTTTGCCAACCTTGGTAGGCACTGTAGGATCAAACGCTACAACGTAACGTACGGGCACGCCATTATCGCCAAGGTATTTTGCCATATGCGCAGAAGCATTGGCACCGAGTGAATGGCCGAGGATGATAACCGGATAGGAAACCTTTTTTACCTTGGAGCGGGCGATAATATTGTCGGCAAGACCTCTCCAGGCAGCATGGTTGTAAACGCGGGCATCAAGGCCACTTCTTACGAGGCGGGCACCCATGGCATCCATACCGCGGGAAAACACGTTGGCCAAACCGCGCAGCAGGTAAACTTCACCTGTCCGTGTGATTTTCCCGGTAATTGAAACATTAATATCGGTAGGACGCTGCTCCAGAGCCGCGACCTGCTTTTTGGCAGTTGAATTTTTTTCGACTGAAGCTTCACTCTGGCTGCTGGAAGACCCGGATGTTGCGCATCCAGCCAATGCCAACGATGAAACTATTGCAAGCGTTGCCGCTAATCTGAAAGGAGAGGAAGCCTTGTACATCCGATATGTGCCCTGGATCAACAAAAATACGTTGCCAAAATTATCCGGCACTTATGATGAATCATTTGTAAATTTACAAGCTACTTTGCATGAAAATATTCAATGTGTACGGATGACAGACGAATTTATGATTTCAGTGTTGCAAGAATGCCGCAAAAGGTGGAAATTGCACTTTGAATTTGTCAGTAGATGCTGGGAAACACCCGCTTTGTGCGGTTTACATAGTCATCATATTCACTACCAAATTCTCCGCGCATCATTTCTTCTTCCTGACCAACCCGAAGAAAAAACAAGGTTCCAAATCCGACAATCCCGGCAAAACCTGCAAACCAGTTTGAAAGCAGAAAAGGTTGGGCAAAGGCCCACATCCAGAACGCCGTATACATGGGATGCCGGACATGCTGGTAAATGCCACTTGTAACAAGCTTGTGATCCTCTCGCAGATCCAGGCTGTGCGACCACATTTTACCAAGCGCCTTGTGGGTTTTGCGAAACAGCCAAAGTGAAACAATGAAAATTAGAGCACCGATTATAACAGCAGCCGGATAGGTTGTGCGATCCAGAGACTGGGGGAAACCGGTGAAAACCCAAATTGCAGGTAATATCCCAAGTCCCATTTGAGAAATGAGCATTGAAAACCGCTCTTTAAGAGGACGTTTTGTAGTTGTGATAGTGGTTTTTCTGGATTTCACATTCGGCCGGAATCGAATGATACCCCAGGAAATGATGCCAATGCCCCAGATGATCATTCCGGAGAGTTCCCAATCAATATTCATTTTAAGCTCTTTATTGCATCCACAGACTCGGGATAGCTTTCAATCCACTTTGAATTCAAGGCCAGGTCACGTGCGAAAAACTGGCCAAAACACCTGAACTGAAAATCAAATGCTACCCGCTTGTCCGCGTACAGGATATATTGGCGGTGGGCAAGATACATTGATTTTCGCATTTTTCGGAGGCGCACTTTATCGAGTGCCCTTGAAAAATTCACACGATGGATTTGGAAACCGCAAGCCGGGTCTGTGATTCCCAATTGTTCAAGTGGATCTGCCTTGTAGAACGAGATGAAATCAGTCTTGGTTTGTATTTCATGCCAGAAGATTGATTTTTGACTTGTGATGTCACGAATGTAATTCCGCAAAAATTTTGCTTCTGGTACAAGTGCAATTTTCAACAGGCTAGAACCAAGGGCCAGAAACGTGACGTTCTTGTTCTTGATGAGTTTTGGTTTCTTCTCAAATGCTTTTGCTAACGCTGTTACTGCCCATACCGCACCAAAACTGTGCCCGACTACCAATATTTCATCGTGAGACGAATTTTGAATTTCCTCCAGGATACAATCGGCAAAATCTTCGTACCGTTT
The DNA here is from genome assembly GCA_021775455.1 of Hyphomicrobiales bacterium. Lineage (GTDB taxonomy): Bacteria > Pseudomonadota > Alphaproteobacteria > Rhizobiales > Rhizobiaceae > JAALLB01. The sequence goes on from JAJFHU010000051.1 coordinate 18,064, forward strand.
CTCTATTTCCTGATTGGACTGATTGCACATATCTCTGGCAAATCCCCAATCATTGATTGAGAGATTTACGTATATCCAGTCTCCCGGATATTTGCCGAATATGAAAAAGAGCAGAAATGCGATGGGTAATGACCAAATCCATCCGAGCGACAGGTATGTCGCCGCGATGGAGCCTAGAAACCAGGCCGCAATGCCGGCAACGATCAAGTAAAGCAGCGGATAAATGGTGAACCCCCAATACCGTTTACTCGCCTTGAAGTACCGGCCGACGGAACCATCCCAAAAAAAGGAAAGAAACTTCGGGAAATTTTCGAAGAAACTTTTTGGGTAGGCGGAATCTTCATAACGGGAGATTATGTCTTGCCAGGAAAACTGGACATATCGTACAGAAGCTTCCCATCCTTCACCGCTTGATGCAAAGTTCGCTGTCGCCTTGTGTTCTTCAGGAACTTCAACAGCATCAAGTCGTTCCAGATCAAATTCCCAAAGTGCTGCTGTTTTATGCCCGCCATAGGTCAGACGGTCAATCTGGCGCATCGCCCTGGTCGGCTCGAAACCTGGAAAGTTCAGTATCAAACGGCTAAGTTTTTTCTGGCGTGGCACAGGCATACCTCAGGAAGGATTGGGACGGGCCTCCCGGTTTTATGCAAAAGGCCAATTTACCTCTTTTTCCTACGCGGAACGGGTCGCGTCTACCAGAAATTTCCAGACATAGTCGGAAAATGACCGCCAGCATTCCACATGAAATTCCTGATTTCCCGTCCGCCACAGAATAATTTCCGCCTTGCCAAGGACTGTCCGTGAGCAGGATTTGACAGGGAATGCATCCAAAGAAAGATCACGCGGGCAACCGCTATTGAGAGCTTCAACTGCTTTTGCACCGGATACTGTGATTGCAGTATTGCGATGGCTGATGTCGGTTGCTGAATAGACTTGCCGCCCGACTTTCTCAAGCGCCTTGGCCATCGAACCATTATCCGGGCCGATCAGCAGCCACTCATCGGGACCAATCCAGAATGCTGACTTGTTACCCTTGGTGGTTACACCAGTCGGTTTGGTTGGAAGATTCAATCCAATAGCCGTGCCGAGTGCCTTTGCCGTAGTTGGGTCAGCTCTCAGACTGATGCGCTCGCGGCTTTCAACCGGGGATAAAATTACGCCATTACCGGCAGAAAGACGGTCTGCCAACGGGTGAATTCGTGCTGGGTTAGGCATTCACACGCCCTCCTTCCGGGTCATAGAAGACCGGGCTGCAAATTTCAGCGGCGATCACTTCGTCCTTCATTGGAACGTATACAGTTTCACCCATGCGCTTGTGGCCATTGTCAATCACGCCCATGGCAATTGAATGCCCAAGACTTTCAGACCAATAAGAAGAAGTCACAAAACCGATCATCGGCACGGGGACCGGATGGTTTGGATCTTCGACAATCTGCGCGCCTTCCTCGATGACATAATCAGGTTGTCTGGTTTTCAGGCCAACCAATTGTCTGCGGCCTTCAGCTACAAGATCCTTGCGCTTCAAGCCGCGAATTCCAACGAAATCAGTCTTTTTCTTGCCGATGGCCCAGTCTACAGCGGCATCGTGTGGAGTGACGGTGCCGTCTGTATCCTGACCAACAATGATATAGCCTTTTTCAGCCCGCATCACGTGCATGGCTTCAGTTCCATAGGGAACCATGCCCAGCGGTGCACCACGCTTCCAGACAGCTTCCCAGACAGATCTACCGTAGTCGCCATGCACGTTGATCTCAAAGCCGGTTTCACCGGTGAACGACATGCGGAATAATCGGGTTGGAACACCACAAATCTTTCCTTCACGCACACTCATGTGAGGCAAACCCTCTGATGAGAGATCAATACCTTCGACAAGCGGTTCAATAATTTCGCGCGCCTTTGGACCCTGAACACCAATAACTGCCCATTGTTCTGACGTCGAAGTCAGCCAGACTTTCCACTCGGGAAATTCGGTCTGCAGGTAATCTTCCATCATGTTCAAGACACGGGGTGCGCCACCTGTGGTGGTGGTAACATGAAAACGTTCCTCAGAGAGTCGTCCGACCACACCATCATCGTAGATGAAGCCATCCTCGCGACACATGATCCCGTAGCGACAACGACCAACAGCCAGCTTGTCCCACGGGTTAGTGTACATGAGGTTCATGAACTTGACCGCATCTGGCCCTACAACTTCAATCTTGCCGAGAGTGGAGGCATCAAAGATACCGGCAGCTTCGCGGGTTTGCTTGCATTCTCGGGCAACGGCGGCATGCATGTCTTCACCAGCCTGCGGGAAGTACCAGGCTCGTTTCCAGTTGCCGACATCTTCAAAGACTGCACCTTGATCGACCGCCCACTCATGCATCGGGGTTGTGCGGGTTACATCAAACAGGTCTCCTTTGGCATGACCAACAAATGCGCCAAATGTTACTGGAGTATATGGTGCACGGAAGGTGGTCAGTCCAACTTCCGGTATCGGTTTGTCCAGTGTTTCGGCAGCAATTGCCAACCCATGCATGTTGGACATCTTGCCCTGATCAGTCGCCATACCTGTTGTAGTGTAACGCTTCACATGCTCGATTGACTGGAAGCCCTCGCGGACGGCTAGTCGAATGTCTTTGGCCGTGACATCGTTTTGGAAGTCAATGAATGCTTTCACAAAATCATCTGGTCCAGCACCCTTGGCGGCTCCGATCAGGAAACCATGCATGGATGGTGAATCTTCCACTTTCGGAAGTTTAGCCTTGCGAGCCTTGGCGCCAATGTCACCTAAAGCAGTTTCGGTTGCAGTTGCTGCTTCGGCAATAGCGTCGGAAAGATCATAAGTCCCGTTGCACGATCCAACGCTTGTGCATTCTTCCATGTAAACATCAGGCAGGAAGATGCCGCGTTCCGCATCAAATTTTACCCGGCCCCGAGATTGGGAGAACAGGTGTACAGAAGGTGTCCAGCCACCGGACATCAACAGGCAATCCACCGCAATTACAGTTTTGTTTTCACCGTTTACCGGCTGAACCGTCATGGAGTTTATTCGTAGGCGGCCGGATGTGCTGGTAACCGCATGGTTTACCATGGTTTTGATTCCAAGTTCGTTTGCTTGATTTATCAAATCCTGATTAACCGTTTCCCTGCAATCAATCAGTGCGACAATAGAAACGCCGGCTTTCTTCAGGTCAAACGCTGCGTGCCATGCTGAATCACAGGCCGTGTAAACACCAATGCTTCTACCTGGAGTAACGCCATACTGGTTGAGATAGGTTTGTGCGGCAGACGCAAGCATGATGCCTGGGCGATCATTGTCAGCGAACACCAGGTGCCGTTCAATTGCGCCAGTAGCCAGAATTACCTTTTTGGCACGGACCTGCCACATGCGTTCCCGTGGCAAATTCGAACCCGGTTGGGCAAGGTGATCGGTGATCTGCTCAACCAGATTGACCATGTTGTGAGACTGGTAACCGAAAGCTGTCGTTCTTGAAAGCAACGTCACATTGTCCATTGCAGCAAGTTCAGTGACCTTGTTTTTGGCCCAATCCTGACCGGATTGTCCATCAATCCGCGAAGTGGAATCAGAAAGAAGTGAGCCGCCAAATGATGCGTTTTCATCAACAAATATAACATTTTTACCAGATTTTGCTGCGATGCTCGCCGCAGTTAATCCGGCAGCGCCGCTGCCAACAACCAAAACATCGCAATGGGCAAACCGGCTTGCATAATGATCAGGATCAGCTTCTTTCGGAGCAATACCAAGGCCTGCGGCACTGCGAATTACAGGTTCATATAGTTTGTCCCAGGCTTTACGTGGCCACATGAAAGTCTTGTAGTAGAAGCCTGCCGGAATAAAGCGGCCAAGATAGTCGTTCGCAACACCTACATCGAATGAAAGCGAAGGAAATCGGTTCTGGCTTTTGGCGATCATGCCATCGTAAACTGTTTGAACTGTTGCCCGAACGTTTGGCTGTCGGCGAGCCGAATCTCGGGAGATGTCTATCAGCGCGTTTGGTTCTTCAGGTCCAGCGGCGAGAATTCCACGAGGACGGTGATACTTGAACGACCGACCGACCAGATGAATGCCATGGGCAAGCAGGGCGGATGCAAGCGTGTCGCCTTCAAGAGCGGTCAGGGTTTTCCCGTCAAAAGTAAAAGATACGGTTTTGGCTGGGCTGAGGCGGCCTTTCCCGGCAATGCGGTTGGCGCCAGTATTTTCTGTTGAAGTGCTCACGTGTTCAACCCTTTTGCTTTGCGCCATCGGTGTAGACGGGCTCATTGGCTGGTGTGTTTTTTGCTGGTGGCAAGACTGCCTCTATTTCAGCCTTGGTGAGCTTTGGTTTTTTCTCACCGGCCTTGTAAGTCTTGATGAACTTGTCAGAAACCGAATGACGTACGGCATTAAAAAACCGCCCGCACCCGTGAATGTGCCTCCAGCGCTCATAAACAAGGCCTTTTTGGTTTTCACGAATGAAGAAGAATTTTTCAAAATCCTCGTCGGAAATGTCGGCCATGTTTTTCGGGCGCTCGATATGAGCTTCGCCAGCGCCGGCAAATTCCAGTTCCGGGCGCTCTTCTTCACAATAGGGGCAGTGGATTAGTAGCATCTTTTTTCTCCCTAATGCGCAACGGCTGCAGCAGCAGCCTCGTCAATCAGGCGACCGTTGCGGAAACGCTCAAGCGTGAAACCGGCGTTGATCTTGTGGGGTTCATCGTTGGCAATGGTATGGGCAAACACATTGCCCGAACCTGGTGTTGCCTTAAACCCACCGGTACCCCAGCCGCAGTTGACGTAGAGGCCTTTTATCGGTGTTTTTGCCAGGATTGGCGAACGATCCGGTGTCACATCAACGATACCGCCCCAGCTTCTCAGCATTTTCATGCGGGCAAACATCGGGAACAATTCACAAATCGCTTCAAGTGTGTGTGTGAGGATGTGAAGACCACCGGTCTGGGAAAAAGATGTATACTGATCAGTACCGGCTCCGATCACCAGTTCACCCTTGTCGGACTGGGAAATGTAGGCGTGAACCGTGTTGGACATGACCACGCATGGGAAAACCGGTTTGACCGGCTCTGAAACTAGTGCCTGAAGGGGATAGCTTTCAAGCGGCATGCGAACACCGGCCATATCCATGATCTGTGTGGTGTGACCTGCTGCGACCACACCAACTTTCTTGGCGTTTATTGCTCCACGGCTTGTGTCCACACCGGTTACGGCACCCTTTGCATCTCGTTTGACGCCAAGTACTTCGCATTGCTGAATAATGTGGACACCCATGTCAGAAGCAGCACGGGCATAACCCCAGGCAACCGCATCATGGCGGGCAACGCCACCACGTCGTTGCAGCGCTGCACCCATAACCGGGTAGCGTGCGGAACGAGAAATGTTCAACGGTGGGCAGAAATCCTTGGCTTCTTCCGGGGCAAGCCACTGATTGTCGACACCATTGAGGCGGTTTGCATGAATATGACGCTGGGCAACCTGGCAGTCATGAACATTATGCTGCAACATCATTACTCCACGTTGGGAAAACATGATGTTGTAGTTCAATTCCTGGCTCAGGCCTTCCCACAGATTAATCGCATGATTATAAATCCCAGCTGATTCATCGTAGAGGTAATTGGAGCGGATAATGGTAGTGTTTCGGCCGGTATTACCGCCGCCCAGCCAACCTTTTTCCAGGACAGCGATATTGGTAATGCCGTGCTCTTTTGCCAGATAGTAGGCAGTTGCGAGGCCATGACCGCCGGCACCCACGATAATGACATCATAGCTGGAGCGCGGTTCAGGATTGTCCCATTGCTTTTCCCAGCCCTTGTGGGATTTCATCGCTTCTTTGGCGAGAGCAAAAACGGAAAATTTCCGCATTGTTGGATACCTCAGTGCAATAATTTGTTGAAGGATTCAGCAGGCCGTCCGGCGATCTGAAGCCTGCAATACAAAACGCCCGTTTTTGAAATTTGTTGCGACTTTTAGCGACCGTTATGAGATAATTAGCGACATTTGGAGATTTTGTAAGCTGTCCGCTTGTAGTTTGACATTTTTCCACATTCGGACTATTACCGCGCTCATTATCACGCGCCTGCTTAATTGCTGGCGCGTTAATTATTGGAAGGGCCAGCGAAATAAGGACCCGTAACCTCGAGATTGTACGGAAATAGTACCATGAAGATCAGAAATTCACTCAAGTCCCTTAAGGGCCGTCACCGTCAAAACCGCATAGTGCGTCGTCGTGGCCGGGTTTATATCATCAACAAGACCAACCCACGGTTCAAGGCTCGTCAGGGCTAACTGTTACAAAGCGCGGATTTCAACAAATTGTAACTCATATGCGATTGACCTTTACACAAGGGACGTTACCCTTGGTGCATGAGGTTTATTACGCTAGTTCGCTTGTTGGCTGCATCTGTATTTTTGTTGGGTGCTGTAAATTCATTTGCAGCTACTGAGGAAGATGCTGAAGCCAATCAGCCAGCAAAAGCGCTGGAATCGGATAATTCTTCAAATACATCTGATGGTGATGCTCTGGATTTATCCAGGCTGGATGATTTGTTTGCCAAGCTCAAAAAGCAAACAAACTATGGTGCCGCGAATGCCACCGCTGTGCAGATCTGGACCGCATGGACCGATTCTGGTTCCGATACCATCAACTTGTTGATGGATCGTGCCCTGCAGGCGATGCAGGGGAAAAACACTTCCCTTGCAGAAGATCTTCTGAACCAAGTCGTAGTTCTTGCGCCAGATTATGCCGAAGGGTGGAACCGCAGGGCGACTTTCTATTTTACGATTTCTGATTTTCCGCGTTCGATTTCCGATATCGAAGTGACCCTGGCTCTTGAACCCCGACACTTTGGAGCGCTTTCTGGTTTAGCCATGATATTGCAGCAGCTGGACCGAGACGAGGAGGCACTGACCACTTGGTATCGGGTGCTTGAGGTTTATCCCGCTAACAAACAGGCTCAAAAATCTGTAATTGATCTGGAAGAAAAACTCTCCGGTCGGCGAACCTGACGCTCAGCTACACTCCAGACTTTCCGTCACCACTGATAAAAGCGATGCGCAGCATGTTCGTGGCACCAGGTGTTCCAAGCGGCACACCGGCAGTAATGATCACCCGGTCGCCGGGCTTGGCAAAATTTTCAGAACTGGCAATGCCACAAGCGCGATCCACCATGTCATCGAGGTCGCTTGCATCTTTGGTAACTACACAGTGCAACCCCCAAACCAATGCCAGTTTTCTTGCTGTTCGCAATACCGGTGAAAGCGCGATAACCGGCAATTGCGGGCGTTCGCGGGCAGCCCGCAAGCCGGTGGTGCCTGAACCAGTATAGCAGACGATGGCTGCAAGGTTGAGTGTTTCCGCAATCTGGCGCGCGGCAAGTGCAATTGCATCGGCACCGGTTGGATTCGGCTCTCCACGTTGGGCCGCTATGATATCTGCGTAATTTGAGTCTATTTCAATTTGTTGGGCAATCTTGTCCATCATTTCGACCGCTTCAACCGGATATTTTCCAACGGCGGATTCCGCTGAAAGCATAATTGCATCTGCGCCTTCAAACACTGCGGTGCCGACATCGGACACTTCTGCGCGGGTGGGGAAAGGGGCATTGATCATGGATTCGAGCATTTGGGTTGCAACTACAACAGGCTTGCCTGCCCGCCGACAGGCTCGGGTGATGCGTTTTTGGATTCCGGGGACCTTTTCAATGGGCATCTCCACACCGAGGTCTCCGCGTGCAACCATAACCGCATCGGCCAGATCGATAATGTCATCAAGACCGTTCAGCGCTTGTGGTTTTTCAATCTTCGCCAGAACTGCTGCACGACCCTTTGCGATCTTTCTAACTTCAGCAACGTCGGCCGGTCGCTGGACGAATGAAATGGCAATCCAGTCCACATCTGCATCCAAAGCCGCATCCAAATCACGATAGTCCTTTTCCGTCATGGAACTGGTTGCGAGTTCTGTATCGGGCAGACTTATACCTTTTCTGCTGGAAAGTGTTTCACCGCTTACCACTTCCGCAATTGCCTGGAGTGCCGAAGACTCCAATACTTTCAGGACAACTTTACCGTCGTCGACCAGGATACGGTCATCCTTTTCCAGGGCTTCAAGAACTTCAGGATGAGGAACTGGTACCCGGCTCCTGGTTCCCGGTGTATCTTTGAGATCCAGGGTAATCTTGTCACCGACATTGATCTTGATTGAATCTTCCGCAAATACGCCCAACCTCAATTTCGGGCCTTGAAGATCGGCCAGGATTCCAATCGGCCTTCCGACATTTTTTTCGACAGTTCTGATTGTCTTGACCAGACTGTTCAGGGTTTCGTGATCCGTGTGGCTCATGTTGATACGAAATACATCTGCTCCCGCCACATGAAGTTGCCGAATCATTGCTTCGGACGTTGAAGCAGGACCCAATGTGGCAAGAATTTTGGTCCGGCGAGATCTATGCATTACTGAACCGTTGCTGGCTGTGCAGTTTCTGTTAGCCGAACCATCCAGCTGTTGCGTCCACCGGTGTCAATTTCAAAAAAACCGGTACGCAGATGACCACGTTTGAAACAATCCTTGACGCCTGCGATACGGAATTCCCGCTCATTGGTGCACATAAAAATTTTACCCCTCCATTGCCCGCCGCGCTCGGCTTCCTCTGCGTAGATGTAATAAAATCTTGAACCCAGATCGCCCTCAATCAGAGATGCACAATTATTGCCTGCGATCTGGAACCAGCCTTCCGATATCCACTCACCATCTTCCCTGTATCCAAGTGCTGCGCCTACGAGGTTTTCCGTGTCATTACAAATTCGAAAATCCGCATGCGCTTCATCTGTCTGGAGATACAGGAACAATGCACCGGCAAGCACAAGCAGGCGGCAAAATCTTAAAAGTATGGCGGCTTTCGTTATGCGTGGCATCAAATCAATTCCATCAATGGACCGTTTGTTGCCTACTGGCATTTTCATGTCAATGACCTGCATATTTTAGTGCAGATTTACAGCGTAAGTTTGTGTATCGAACAAGGCGTTGTTGTGAACTTGTGATCTCAACTTTTGGGTCGGGCGATCCACACTCCGCCGAGGATCATCAATCCACCAAATATCTGAAAAATGGATAATTGTTCGCTATAGACCAACCAGCCAAAGTATGCCCCTGCAGCAGCTTCTACAAAAATCACCAGGGAAGAAAATGCAGCTGTTAATGAACCGAGCGCAATAGCCAAAAAGCCTTGCCCTCCCGCATGACATATCACACCCAGAACAATTAGTGACCCTATCCCGGTCCAGGTGGCAGGAAGCATGGTATTGCTGGAAATGATTGCTACAACCAACAGAATTGCTGCGGTCACGACAGTCGAAAAAAATGTAATTTCTGCACCATTGTGTGTACGGCGGGCAACGCGAACAGACAGAAAATACAAACCGAAAAAGATTGAGGTGACGAAACCGTATATATCACCCAACAACCGTTCAGGTGCCAGTTGATAGCTGGAGCCAAGCAAAAGAAAAGCGCCGGTTAAACAAATTCCGAGCCCGAGGAACGAATTGCGCGGAACCTTTTCACCAATAGCAATACCGGAAAACATGGCAACCCAAACTGGTGCCAGACAAGCCATAAGTGTGGCATTGGCCATTGTAGTCTTCAAAATGGAAAGGTGCCAGAACAACAGATCACCGGCAAAAAACAACCCGCTCAACAATATCGGATTAGTCATCGCAAAAGATAGCGGCTTGCCACGGCGCCGATTTTCTGCCCATGCCCAGATGAACAAAACCGGAAGGCTTAACCCCACACGCCAAAACGCACTGGCGAATGGCCCAACTTCGGATTCGCGAACAAAGATCGGAGAAGAGCCCATTGCGACTGCACCGATGAACAAAAGCGCGAATGCCGGTGCAAACCCAAGTTGCAGTGGGCCGGTAGCATCTTTTGTTGATTTGTTGCTCGCCTGGTTCAATACTCGATTCCCACGATTGTTCGGCTGAGCATTGATTGATTGATCGTGTTATGACAAGAGGCGGTAAGCATATTGTTGATTTACCAAAATCCAATGGAGCAAGAAATGGACAAAGAACGAAAAGAGGCGCTGGAGGCAGCTGCATTCCGACGTTTGGTTGCCCACCTGAGCGACAGAACGGATGTCCAGAACATAGATATGATGAACCTTGCCGGGTTTTGTCGAAATTGTTTGTCTCGCTGGTATCAGGAAGCGGCGACTGAGCAGGGTATTGATATTGACATGGCTTCTGCCCGCGAACTTGTTTACGGCATGCCGTACGATGAATGGAAAGTAAAGTTTCAAACTGAAACCACAGAAGAACAGCTTAACGCGTATAAATCTGCGCAAAAGCATGATTGACCGGGATGTATTGAACTCCCACCAGCCATTGAAACTCAGGAGAAATTGATGTCAGACAGCATGGTTGCACGTGAACAACTCAAGTCCATTGTGGAGCGTATTGAAAGACTTGAAGAGGAGAAGAAGGCAATCGCTGACGATATCCGCGAAGTTTATGGCGAAGCGAAAGCAAACGGGTTCGATGCCAAGGTGCTTCGCCAAGTGGTGCGAATACGCAAGCTGGATATGACCGAGCGACAAGAGCAGGAAGCAGTCCGGGATTTGTATTTGCAGGCCCTTGGAATGCTACCTGAATTTTCAGGCGAGCCTTCGGAAAGCGCAGACCAGTAAGACTCTACTCAAACTTCGCAAATGCAAGAAATTCGACCGAACTTCCGGTAAAGCGATCTGCCGAGCGGTGGATGCTTTCCCGTGCAAAACCCCTGGTAAGAACCGTCGAAGGCAACTGGCGAATTGCATTGCGGCCATATGCTGGCAAGCGTATGTCGGCAATACGCGATATGGAGTTATTAGCAGCAAGCGCCCATTTTCCTACTGTATTTCTGTTTAAATCAGGCATTGACAGTTTTTCCAAAGAGATGGCTCTTGGTGCCAATGACGGAATTTCTTGTGTAAGCGCTGCAACTACAATTGAAGTATCAAGAGTTTCTGCTCGATTTGGATTTTGCTGTGGAACTGGAATACCGGCAACAATCAGGTTTTCTGCCAGTTTTTCTGCGATCGGATCGTTTGCCGGTTCGTCCACACGTTGCGGATTTGGTATTGGGAATGCAGGCCCTGCACTTGATTGCAGGTTTTCGTCCATCGGTTCAAGCGCAGCAACTTCAACAATTTCTTCCGGCTCGATTGATCGTTCCGGATTGGAAATCGGAATTGCGATTTCACCAGTTTCCCTTGTATCGGGTTCTATTGGCAGCAGCGCGGTTACCAACGTTGGTTCCTCAATTTCTGTTGGGCGATTGGGATTGATCAACGGAACTGCAATTTCACCACTGGACCGGGTCCCGGGTTCAAGTGGTTGGATTGTTTCCGGGTTAAGTGCAGCAACCACCACTTCTTCAGCACTTTGTTGACCAGGGCGAGGCTCGGGCCAGTTCGGGCTCTCAGTAGAGAATGATTCAGGTTCTACGGGATCAAGTTTTGCGATCTCCATCTGGTTTTCTTGAACTTCTGGTTCACTGGATTCCGCAAATACAATGCTTTCCTCAACCTGGGGAATGATTTCCTGTGGTTCAGGGACTTTAACCAGTGGTTGAGCCGCGCGTGTTGGAGTGGTTTCGAGTGCAGCATAAACCTGCTGTCTTAGGTCCTGAATTTCTGTTGGCGACAACAGCGGAGTAACGATCCGGGTACTTGTCCGGATTTCCGGTTCCTCAGGCTGCTCGGGATTGGCCAATGCCACCTCGACACTTTCAGCGTTACCCGTATTTGCCGCGGACGCAACTGTAGTTTCCCCGATGGCGATTTCGGGTCGCGGTTTTGGCACCGGGATCAAGAGGCTTGACGGTTCTTCTGCAAATTGACTGGATTCTTCAGTCAGTGATGCAACAGCAAATGGCTGATTGTCCTGACGCGTTCTTGGCGCCTGCACAGGAACGGGAATGCTTGCAATCTCAATGGTTTTAACTGGAGTAGGAGCAGGTGTCGAATTTGCGTACGTATCCTCTGCTTCATCAATTGTATTGCTATCCTCTTCTTTATCCTTGCCGAGTAAACGTTTGAAGAAATTTGGTTTCTTGGCCGTAGTTCCAGCCTTGGCAATCACAATCTGACTGGCTTTGGATGCATAACTTTCATACTTGCGCTTTGCTGTAGTGTAGCCAGAAAATGGTTTTCCATCGCTCGGTACATGCAATGTATTTCCGTTCGGGAAAATTTTTGCCAATTTGGATCTCGACATCTTGGGCCAATGGCGGACACTTCCGGTATCCATGTGCACAAATGGCGATCCTGATTTTGGATAGTATCCAACTCCACCATACTGCTTGCGCATACCTATCCTGTGAAGGTTGCTCAATTTTACATCGGGGAGATAAAAATCGAGTGCTTTGCCCTTGATGTGTTGGCTTTTTGAGGCGACCCCACGGCCTCTTTTTCTGAGCAGTTTGTTGGTTGCCGGAGACCTGTAACCGGAGATGACGTGAATATAAGCCTTTGATCCACTTTCTTCATAAACTTCCCAAACAAGATCGAGAAGTCGGGGGTCCATTTCCGTTGGCTCATTACGTCGCCAGTCTCGCAGAAACCGGTTTACCTTTTTCAAACCGTCTTCAAGAAATTTTCCATCCTGTTTGTAGGCAATTGTCGCTTTTTCACCAGTATGAAGGTAGTAGAGTTTCAGGCTGCGGGTTTCCGCCAATCCGGTTTCACAAAGTATAAACAGCCCGATAACCGCCAAGAATAATACTTCTTGAAGGTTTTTCAGAAAACCCAGAGGGCTCTGTAACAGTCTGGTTGAGTGGCTTTTGCTCAAGCTTGAAAATTTCTCTTACTGTGGACAGTCCCTAGCATTCTACGATGATCGCAGATGGCCGTTTCCGGTATTTATGGTTAACAGATATTAACAAACCTTATAATCCCCGAAAATCAAGCACGAATTTTCAACCTCAAAAATGAGGTGACAGCATGGCAGTGTGGAAAATTTTTACGGGAAACAACCGGGTGGTTAACCAATCATTTCAGATGCTTCTTCTGCAACATCAGAAAGACCGTACTCACGCAGCTTTCTGTAAAGCGTGGAGCGCCCAATTCCAAGTTTTCGAGCAACTTCGGACATTCTGCCTTTATAATGCTCAATAGCATGGCGAATTATTTCCCGTTCTGCGCTCTCGAGACTCACAACTTCGCCAACCTCATCCAACAGGAGAAGCACATTTGGGTCTGAAACGAGCACGTTTCTTTCAATTTCATTGCACCCAATATCAAGGGAAGGAATTTGATTTGGTATGATCTGCGTAAGGTCTTGTGTACCACCAAATTCTGTCGGCTGGAGGTCAACCCCAGTCTGGATTGCGATCTGCGGGAACTCGCCAATCGACAGTTCATCGCCATCGCACAAGATCACGGCACGAAAAACTGCATTTTCCAATTGGCGAATGTTTCCCGGCCAGTCGTAGTTGCAGAGCATTTCCACTGCCTTTGGTTCGATAGCCTTGATATGGCTCCTGCCTTCCTCGGTGGCGATCCGGGCAAGAAAATGCCGCAGAAGTGCGGGAATATCCTCCCGGCGTTCCCGCAACGGCGGAACATTCAGCGGAAGAACATTGAGGCGATAGTATAAATCTTCTCGAAAATTTCCGACCTTTACTTCATCGATCAGATTTCGGTTGGTCGCAGAAATAAGTCGGAAATTTGTCTTTACCGGTTTTCTCGAGCCGACAGGGTCAATTTCACCTTCCTGAATTGCGCGAAGCAGTTTTACCTGTATGTCGAGAGCTAATTCACCCACTTCATCGAGGAACAGAGTTCCGTTGTTTGCTTCCTGGAATTTGCCGATGTGTTTGTCGGACGCACCAGTAAACGCACCCTTTTCGTGGCCAAAAAGGATGCTTTCCACCAAATTTTCCGGCAATGCGCCGCAATTGACAGTTACGAAGCTCTTGGATTGACGATCGCTCATACCCTGAATGGCGCGAGCGATCATCTCCTTGCCGACACCGGATTCTCCCTCGATCAGGACGGGAATATTGGAACCGGCAGCTTTTGAAGCCATCTGCTTGACACTTGCCATATTGGGGCTGGCAGAAATGATTTCATCGAGTGACAGTTTGCCTGAAGCTGACTTGTTGATCCGTTTCAATTCACCTTCAAGCGCTCCCAGTTTCAGTGCGTTTTGAAGTGAAACTTTCAAGCGTTGTGGATTGGCGGGTTTGACGACGAAGTCAGATGCTCCGGCACGCATTGCCTTGACGGCGGTTTCAACACCGCCCTGTGCAGTCTGGACAATTACCGGCAGACGGATTTTCTGAGTGGCCATTGCTTCCAGGACTTCCATGCCATCCATATCGGGCATGACCAGATCAAGCACCAGGCAGGAAATTCGATGCGCGTTATCGCCACAAAGATGATCGAGTGCTTGTTGCCCACCTTCAGCCAGAAGGGTTTTATAGCCAAACTTGGAAAGCGTTCCGTCCAGCAAACGGCGTTGAACCGGATCGTCATCGACTATCAGCACCAGATCGTTCATCAATTTTCCCGTCATTTTGTCATGGCCGACAAGAATAAATCAAGCTATGACGCTGTCCCAATTTTGGACAATTTAACATTGATGATTAAATACCGAATTAAGGGACAAGGTTAACCGCAGGTACTCAAATTGCTGACAAGAATTGAGAATCTGAAAAGAACTGGTTTACCAGTTTGGTGACACAGAATGCATAACTGAAAATACAAGGGCCAACAAAATGCCAGTGAGTGCGTATCAAAACGGCAATTCTACCACGAAATTGCCTGCTGCAGAGGGCAGCGAACAAATTGAAATGGGTGAACTGCCAGAATGGAATTTGGCTGATCTTTATCCAGATATGGATAGCGATGAATTCAGAAATGATGTGCAGCGTTGTCTTGAAGACTCGATAAAATTTGAAAATGTGAACGCCAGAAAATTGACACAGATTTTGGAGAAAAACCCCCGGGATCTGGCGCTTGCAATTGCCGAATATGAAGCCATTGAAGAGCGAATGGGACGTATCATTTCCTATGCAGGCCTGTTGTATGCAGGTGACACGTCAGATCCGGTAAAAACCAAATTTTATGGCGATGCACAGGAAAAAATAACAGAGGCAAGTTCACACCTTCTATTCTTCACCCTCGAACTCAATCGTCTTGACGATGGTGTTCTGGACCGGGCGATCGGTGAAGATGCTTCGCTTGCTTACTACAAACCCTGGCTTACCGATTTGCGCGCAGACAAGCCTTACCAACTTGATGATCGCACCGAGCAACTGTTTCACGAAAAATCGGTGACAGGCCACTCTGCGTGGAACCGCCTGTTTGACGAAACCATGACGTCACTGGAATTCAATCTTGATGGCGAGAAACTAAGCCTGGAGCCAGCCCTAAACCTGCTGCAGGACAAAGACCGGCAAAAACGGGAAAATGCCGCCAAGGAAATTTCACGTGTTCTTACCGCAGAAGAACGTACTTTTTCGCTGATTACAAACACCTTGGCCAAGGACAAGGAAATTTCTGATCGGTGGCGGGGTTTCAACGATGTCGCAGACTCTCGTCATCTGGCAAATCGTGTGGAGCCCGAAGTGGTTGATGCTTTGGTCAACGCAGTTGAAAAGTCGTTCCCTTCGCTTTCACACAGATATTATCAAATGAAAGCCGGATGGCTTGGTCTGGATATTATGGAGTTCTGGGATCGCAATGCTCCGCTCCCGGCAGTAAAAGAGCGGGTTTTTGACTGGCAAGAAGCACGTTCCACAGTACTGGAAGCTTATTCTGGTTTTGCTCCCGGCATGGCAGAGATTGCTGAACGCTTCTTTGACCGAGGCTGGATAGATGCGCCGGTACGCAAGGGTAAATCACCTGGTGCGTTTGCCCATCCGACTGTGCCTTCGGTTCATCCCTATGTCATGCTGAACTATCTTGGTAAACCGCGGGATGTCATGACACTTGCACATGAATTGGGTCATGGCGTGCATCAGGTGCTGGCGGGAGGTCAAGGTGCTTTGATGGCGCAAACACCTCTGACACTTGCGGAAACAGCAAGTGTGTTTGGTGAAATGCTCACGTTCCGGTCGTTGCTTGAAAAGTGCTCTACTGTGCAAGAACGCAAGATCATGCTGGCCCAGAAAATCGAAGACATGTTGAATACCGTTGTTCGGCAGATTGCATTTTACCTGTTTGAGCGCAAGGTTCACCTAGAACGCAGAAACGGCGAACTTACATCCGAGGCTCTGGGAGATTTATGGATGTCAATTCAGGGAGAAAGCCTTGGACCAGCATTCAGATTTGCCGATGAGTACCGCCCATACTGGTCCTACATTCCGCATTTCATTCATTCACCGTTTTATGTGTATGCTTATGCTTTTGGGGATTGTCTGGTGAATTCGCTTTATGCCGTATACGAGAACGCAGAGACCGGATTTCAGGAAAAATATTTTGAATTGTTGAAAGCCGGTGGCACCAAGCATCACAGTGAACTGCTGAAACCATTTGGCCTTGATGCATCCGACCCGGATTTCTGGAACAAGGGGCTTTCGATGATCACAGGGTTGATCGATGAACTTGAAGGTTTGGAGTCCTGACATTCAAAACTTTCATTTCGTTTCAGTTTCGGCTACTTGACCGGTTAGGGCAGTGTTTCATACACTTCGCGAAATCCAGATATGGGAGCAGTTTCATGAGCAACGAGAGGTCCTTTTGGAATTGGGACAAACTTGTTCTGCTTGGCGCTGTCATGGTTGGGATTTCTGCCTGCCAGTCCAACAAGGAAAAGGCTGGCCCGCCGCTTCTCAACGGCAGTTGGGCGTCGAGTGACGGAGTTTATGTTGCTGAACTGCGAAATGGTGATTTCAAGGCAGTTGCCAATGACACCGGCGGTGTTATTTCGCAAGGTCGGTACATTGCTATTTCCGAAGAAAAGGTGAAGCTTGAGTGGTACGGGGTTGTCAGTGGAAAATCCAATTCAGCTCAATGCCTCAAGCCGTCAACAGAGCAACTCGATTGTGTTGATGAAAATGGCAACAAATTTTCATTGCGCCGTACAAGTCAGAATTAAAAATTGGACGGTTATCTTGTGGTACCGCAAACCGGTTTGGACAATTGGTCACGGTGCTTAGAATAGATATTCTGGATATTAGACGACAAGAAGAATTATGATTATTGCAGTTTTGATCTGAGGAGCGCATTCAATGGCAAAGAGAGCAGCAAAAACAGCGAATGCTATGGATTATTCCGAGCACGAGAAAACCTATGACGCTTTCTTGAAGCTTTTTGTCTGGGGAACTGCGGGTTGTGTAGCATTGCTGGTGGCCATGGCATTTGGCTTCTTTGGCGGCGGTGGATTGATCGGTGGTGGGTTATTGTTCATAGTATTGCTGGCAACATTTTATTTCGCACTTTAGTGCAAATTTGTTTGGAGACTGAAAACGGAAGCCGATGGGCTTTACGTGCCATGAAATTATACGGTTTAACCAAGATATCCGAAGGTAATTGAAATGAAGCTTTTTGTGCCCAAGGAGACTACTGCTGGAGAGACCCGGGTGGCCGCATCCCCAGATAGCGTGAAAAAGCTTACCGGGTTGGGAATTCAGGTTTATGTGGAAAAAGGCGCTGGAAATGCGTCGCGTATTGGCGACAAGGATTTTCAGGAAGCCGGTGCCATAGTTTCAGAATCCAATTCCGCTTCAATTGCTGATGTTGTATTGAAGGTTCTTCGGCCAACTCCTGCCGAGGTTAAGGGTTACAAAAAAAGTGCCTTGGTCTTTGCAATGATGGACCCTTACGGGCATGAGGCAGATGTCAAAGCCATGGCTGCAGCGGGAATATCTGCGTTTTCGATGGAATTCATGCCGCGCATAACCCGTGCCCAGTCAATGGATGTACTTTCTTCTCAGGCAAACCTTGCTGGCTATCAAGCTGTTGTTGAGGCAGCGACCATTTTCGATCGGGCATTGCCAATGATGATGACGGCGGCCGGAACTGTCCCGGCTGCAAGGATTTTTGTCATGGGTGCAGGTGTTGCCGGTCTTCAGGCGGTTGCTACAGCGCGCAGGCTTGGTGCTATCGTATCTGCAACCGATGTGAGACCGGCGGCAAAGGAGCAGGTTGAATCATTGGGTGCCAAGTTCATCGCGGTTGAAGATGACGAGTTTCGCGAAGCCGAAACAGCTGGCGGATATGCCAAGGAAATGTCCAGGGAATATCAGGCAAAGCAGGCTGAACTGGTTGCGACCCATATCGCAAAGCAGGACATTGTGGTTACAACAGCACTAATTCCTGGCAGACCTGCACCGAAATTGATCTCCGGTGACATGGTGAAATCGATGAAAGCCGGTTCGGTTATCGTGGACCTGGCAGTTGAACGAGGCGGCAATGTTGAAGGTGCAAAACTGGATAGTGTTGCGAAAGTCGGGGGCGTTTCAATTGTAGGATTTTCCAATATGGCGGGACGCATCGCGGCGTCTGCTTCACAATTGTATGCGCGAAATCTTGCAGCTTTTTTGCAAACGATGGTTGATGATGAAAGTGGCAAGCTTGCTGTCGATTGGAATGACGAGCTGGTAAAGGCGACTCTCCTAACCCGCGGTGGAAAAATTGTCCATCCGGCGTTTGCAGAGAAACCCCCATCCAAGGCAACTACCAAAAAGAGGGTAACGCCCAAGAAAACTGCAACAAAGTCTACATCCACCGCAACGAAGTCTGGCGGGAGCAAATCATGAGTGAACAAAACCAGGAATTGACCGAAGGTGCTGAAGCCTGGGCGGAAAAAGCCAGGCAATTGTTTGAGGAAGCACGTGAAGCTGCTGAAACTGCCGCACAGCTGGCTCGCGAAGCAAGAGATGCTGCGATCGGTGGAGATGCTGCTTCAACGGAAGCTGCAGGTGTTGCAATGAGCGCTGCAACGGGTGGTGCAATTGACCCGTTTGTTTTTCAGTTTGCTATTTTCGTGATGGCAATTTTTGTAGGGTACTACGTTGTTTGGTCGGTCACTCCGGCACTGCACACACCGCTAATGTCGGTCACAAATGCAATTTCTTCGGTAATTGTAGTTGGTGCATTGCTGGCAGTTGGTGTTCAGGCTGCCGGGTTTGCCGCGACGAGTTTTGGTTTTATTGCACTGGTACTGGCAGCGGTTAATATTTTTGGCGGTTTTCTTGTCACCAGTCGAATGCTCGCTATGTACAAGAAAAAGGAACGGTAAGTATCCATGGAAAACATTGCCGCATTCCTTTATCTCGTTTCAGGCGTCCTGTTTATTCTGGCGCTTAGAGGTCTTTCACATCCTGTAACCTCAAGGCGTGGCAATACGCTTGGAATTGCAGGTATGGCAATTGCCATACTCACCACGCTCTTTCTGGTCGCACCCTCCTTTGGTGGTTGGTTGCTCATAATTCTCGGGTTGGGCATTGGTGGTGGTGTCGGCGCTTATATTGCCCGTCAAATTCCGATGACGGCCATGCCGCAACTGGTTGCAGCATTTCATTCGCTGGTTGGGTTGGCCGCTGTTATGGTTGCAGCTAGTGCACTTTATGCGCCAGACGCGTTCGGAATTGTTAAAGATGGGAGCATTAAAACTGCATCGCTTGTCGAAATGACAATTGGTGTGGCGATTGGGGCAATTACATTTACCGGTTCTGTTATTGCATTTGCCAAACTTGATGGCCGCATGTCCGGTGCACCGATCATGCTTCCGGCTCGCCACGCAATCAACATGGTGCTGGCAGTTTTACTTGTCATACTGGTCGTCATGTTTGTCAGGACAGAAAGCCCTTTCATCTTCTGGGTCATTACATTGCTTTCATTCCTGATTGGTGTGTTGTTGATCATCCCGATCGGTGGCGCAGACATGCCCGTAGTGGTATCCATGCTGAATTCCTATTCCGGCTGGGCAGCAGCGGGCATTGGTTTTACCCTTGGTAATCTTGCACTGATTATCACCGGTGCGTTGGTGGGTTCATCTGGTGCAATCCTTTCATACATCATGTGTAAGGGGATGAACCGGTCATTCATTTCGGTCATACTTGGCGGATTTGGTGGTGAAGCTGTGGCGGTCAGCGACGATGGGATCGAGCGGACTGTAAAACAGGGTTCGGCTGATGATGCTGCATTCCTGATGAAGAATGCCTCCAAGGTTATCATTGTGCCTGGTTACGGAATGGCGGTTGCGCAAGCACAGCACGCCCTTCGTGAGATGGCCGATGTGCTCAAGGCTGAGGGCGTTGAAGTAAAATACGCCATCCATCCGGTCGCCGGCCGTATGCCGGGTCACATGAACGTACTGCTTGCCGAAGCAAATGTGCCTTATGACGAAGTTTTTGAGTTGGAAGATATCAACTCCGAGTTTGCGCAGGCTGACGTGGCTTATGTGATAGGTGCAAACGACGTAACCAATCCGGCAGCACGTGATGATTCCACATCTCCGATCTATGGAATGCCAATTCTTGATGTGGACAAGGCAAAGACCTGCCTGTTCGTTAAGCGCTCACTTGGATCAGGATATGCCGGCATCGACAATACGCTTTTCTACAAGGAAGGCACCATGATGCTGCTTGATGATGCCAAGAAAATGACTGACGATATAGTCAAGGCATTGGCATAAGGTATTCTTGTCATGACCGGCCAATGCTGTTTCTAAAGAAGATGCTCATTGTCCCAATCTATACACTTCTAATTGGGTACATTGGCTTGGTTGGCATCATGTATCTGCTCCAGGACAAGTTGCTGTTCCCGGCGCCGGGTCCGGTCCAGGTCGCCTTGCCTGAAGGTGTCGAAGCGGTTGAAATAGAGGCTAGTGATGGGGCTTTGCTAAGAGCGGTTTATATTCCTGCTGATCCCCAAGCCGCGCAGATTGTGTTCTTTCATGGAAATGCGTCCAGTGCGATTCATGAGTTAGATCGCGGAACATTGCTACGGAGTGCAGGTTTTGGCGTACTGATCGCAGAGTACCCGGGATACAATGGGAGTACCGGAAAACCTTCGGCAACCAGTTTGCTGCAGGCAGCACTAGACAGCCATGATTGGTTAATATCCAAATCCAATGCTCCAATACACGTCTATGGACAATCGCTTGGGTCCGGATTGGCGATATACGTTGCCAGCAAGCGGGATGTGGCAAGCGTCATATTGGAAGCTCCCTACAATTCATTGAAGGAAGTCGCAAAGGCCGCGTATCCCTATTTACCAGTTGAGATGCTGTTTAGGCATGAGATTAACTCAACCGAATTCGCCAAGAATGTACGTGCGCCCGCCTTGCTGGTTCACGGAAGTGAAGATCAGATAATTCCGGTCGAGATTGGTAAAAAACTGTTTGAAGTGATGCCAGCTGATACGCAATGGCGACAAATTGACGGTGCTGGCCACAATGACCTTGCGGCCCGCGGGTCATTGAACCTTGCAATCGATTTTTTTCAATCGATTTCGCCGCCTGAGTAGAAAGATTTAATTCTTTGAAAGTCTAGCCACCGCGAGTGCGATTCATGCCTTCCTTGGCTGGCGAGTATTTTGAGTCCAGATTAAAAGCCCGGGAGAATGCCTGGAAGGCCTTTTTTTTGCTTCCCCTGCGTTCGTATATCAATCCCTGGTTTGCCCAGGCTTCGGCATTCTTGTCATCAATCAGAAGAGCGCGGTTTACATCCGTTAGCGCATTTTCCAGATCACCCTTGACCAGATATGAAAAACCCCGTGCGTTGTAGGGTTCATCTGCTGTCGGCGAGAGAGAAATCGCATTGGTGAAATCTTCAATTGCCTGATCATGCTTGTTGTTTGACTGGAGGATCAGGCCGCGTGAATGGTAAGCGCGGGGATTGGTGGTACCCAACCTGATTGCCCGCTCGTAATCACGAAGAGCCTGTGTAGGCTTGCCAGCGAAGCGATAAACATTACCGCGACCAATGTATGCAACGTCATACTGTGGATTGATTTTAAGCGCTTTTGAATAGTCAATAATTGCTTGCGCCGGATCACCGAGTGATCGATGTATCAAAGCGCGGTTTGCAAAAGCCTGATAGAAACGGGGATTGAGTTCGATTGCCCGGGTAAAATCAGCAAGAGCTTCCCGGTTTCTGCCCGCCCGTCCGAATGCAGTTCCGCGTACGTTGTACACCTCTGGTGAAGTCGGATTATTCTCTACTACCTTGTTTAGAGATTCCAGATTGGAATCTGAACCCTGCGCAGGGTCGATATCGACTGCCTGTTCCAGTGGTGTGCTTTGGCATGCAGTCAAAACCAATGCCGAGGTTACCAGCAGGAATGCCATGGAGCATATTCGGGCAGGTGAATTCATGCTCCTGCCACCCACTCATAATTGAAATTTTGCATATAAATCCGCATCCCGGCTGGAAACCAATCGTCCAGCCTTGGATACATGATAAAACCGGGCAAAAAAAGGGCGTTTAGCGGCGACCCCTGCCGACGATCAAGCCTTCACGCTGTGCTTTTTTGCGAGCCAGCTTGCGAGCGCGGCGAATAGCTTCAGCTTTTTCGCGTGCGCGTTTTTCTGAAGGTTTTTCGTAGAAATTCCGTAATTTCATTTCACGGAAAACGCCTTCGCGCTGAAGTTTCTTTTTCAAGGCGCGCAAGGCCTGATCAACATTGTTATCGCGTACAAGTACTTGCAAGTTACTTATTCCGTTTCATTGTGTGCGAGATCAGTTCAATCCCGAGGGTATCTGGAGATATCCAGCATTGGCCAACATCTGGAAAAGCCGCTTACCCATGTTTTAGATTTGGCAAACCAAAATTGCTCCGCAAATTGATCTTTGCCGATTGCTTGGGTGAATAACAAAGAAATGGCAACTTGTCCAGCCTGACACACAGCGGTTTACTAAAAATTTGGACTTTTCAGGCTTGTTTTGGAGAAAGGCGGGTGATGTGACCCATCTTTCTCCCTGGGCGTGTTTCACTCTTACCGTATAGATGGATTAGAACATTGGAATCCCCGAGAAATCCAGGGACCTTATCCATATCGTCACCGATCAGGTTTTCCATAATGCAATCGCTGTGACGTCCCGGGTGCGCCAGCCGTAAACCCGACACAGCGCGAATATGTTGCTCAAACT
Organism: Hyphomicrobiales bacterium; assembly: GCA_021775455.1. Classification (GTDB taxonomy): domain Bacteria; phylum Pseudomonadota; class Alphaproteobacteria; order Rhizobiales; family Rhizobiaceae; genus JAALLB01. The sequence continues at coordinate 41,139 of JAJFHU010000051.1, forward strand.
GGGATACAGCACAGGCAGCTTCGCTCCAGTGTCCTGAATTATGAACCCTTGGCGCAAACTCGTTGACTATCAGTTCACCGTTATCCATTACGAAGAATTCGATACCTGTAACGCCAACATAATCCAGTGCAGCAAGTACTTGTTCCGCTATATCAGTGGCTTTTGCAGCCGTCTTCGACGTTATGTTGGCAGGCACAGTCGAGGTTCGCAGAATTCCTTCCCGATGCACATTTTCAGCAGGTTCAAAGCACACGGTTTGGCCATCCGTTCCGCGTGCGGCGATTACCGAAACTTCTCGCTCAAATCCCACCATTCCCTCCAGAATGCAAGGAACGGACTGAACGAGTTCACCAGCTGACTTGAGGCTGGTTTGATCCTCCGGGGCAAGGCGAATTTGACCCTTTCCATCGTATCCCAGCCGACGGATTTTTACGATTCCCTCGCCGCTCGTACTGGAAAGTGCATTTTTCAATGAACTTACATCGTTGATATCGAAGTAGGGTGCAGTTGCTATTCCAAGTTCGTTAAAGAAATTTTTTTCGATCAACCGGTCCTGGCTGATCTCGAGTGCCCTGAGACCGGGATATACAGGTAAAGTGGTTCCCAGTTCGCGAAAAGCGGTTACCGGAACATTTTCAAACTCATAGGTAATTACGTCGCTCAACTCAGCAAGTTTTTGCAGACCAACAATATCGTCATAAGGTGCTACGATCCGGTGTAATGCCTGTTGAAAGGCAGGGGCATTTTCCTGCGGGTCAAGGATCGCAGTGCGAAAACCCAGCCGCGAAGCTGCCATTGCCAACATACGCCCCAACTGGCCACCGCCAACTATGCCGATAGTTCCAAGAGGTTGGAGAGCCACCAAGTCAATCCTCGTCCGGGGTAAGTTTGACTGAAGCAGTATGGTTGCCCCGCCAAGCGTCCAATCGTTTTGCGATACCCGCGTCTCCTAGCGCCAAAATAGCTGCGGCCAACAGTGCAGCATTCTTCGCACCTGCTGTCCCGATTGCCAGCGTTCCAACTGGAACACCCGTGGGCATCTGGACAATTGATAGCAGGCTGTCCTGACCAGAAAGCGCTTTGGATTGAACCGGTACACCAAGTACCGGCAATGGGGTAAGAGATGCCGTCATTCCCGGTAAATGAGCAGCACCGCCCGCACCGGCAATAATGACCTTGTATCCGTTGTCTCGCGCATTTCTGGCAAACTCATACATTCTTTCCGGTGTTCGATGGGCTGACACAATCCGTGATTCGTGCGAAATCTGCAGTGCTTCGAGTATTTCTGCAGCGTGTCGCATGGTTTCCCAGTCTGACTGGCTCCCCATGATGATTGCGACGTCACTGGTGGTCGTTGTCATTTATTTTCCCCGTATTCAAACTGAGTCTGTTCACTCAACCGGTTCGACATTATTAAAAAAGGCCCAAAAGGGCCGATTGTTGACTCCCAATCTAGCAGTTTTTGAGGTTCGGATAAATGCCTTAATCCATCGAATTTGTATGGATTTTTGTAATATCATGAGATTAGTTTGATCAATCCCGGTTTTTCACATGGTAAATTCGACAATTTTCAAAATTTGTGGTGATATCCTTGAGTGAACAGAGAAGATGAAAATTACGGAGGGTGAAGCATGCCATTGGAATCTCATATTCATTCATTGGAAGAACGCCACAAGGAGCTGGAAGGCAAGTTGGAAGAGTTGCAGTTGAGCCCCGGTGTGAATGATTATGACATTGCCGATATCAAGCGGCAGAAGCTTTTGCTTAAAGACCGGATTGAACAGTTAAAAACTGAACCGACCGCAAGCTGAACCAACACTGGATTAGTATATCATGAATGTGCCTGCGCGCGCACGGCTAGTGCTTTTTGTATCTGCTGGCGACCGGGATCCAACAGTGGTCTTTGAAGCACTTGCCGGAGGAGATGTTGCCACCGTGATTCTTTATTCCGGAAGTAATGATCAGAATCAATTTTCAGATTATTGTGAATCAATTGTTCCAAAAATTCAGACAGAAAATGTGGCCACCTTGGTGGTTGACGATACACAAACTTTTGGCCGCAGCCGGGCAGATGGACTAATGGTCGAGAAAAAACGGTCTAAGTTGAAAGATATCATTGCCCGTTTTTCGCCACAGAATATTGTAGGTTGTGGCGGTATAAAAGATCGTCATACAGCGATGGTGATTGGTGAGCTAAATCCGGATTTTGTGTTTTTTGGCAAGATCGGGGGGGACATACGCCCGGAGCCACATCGAAAGAACCTTGCATTGGCAGACTGGTGGACTGACCTGTTTGAAATTCCGGCGATTTTACTAGGTGGTAATGAAGTTAGTAGTGTAACTGAGTGCGTAGCTAGCGGTGCTGAATTTGTTGCGCTGGATGCTGCGATTTTTGAACATCCCGATGGAGCTGAAAAAGGTGTCGAAATTGCTAATCAGCTGCTTGAGGAGAGTTTCAGGGCAATTGAACAAACCGCTTCCTAGATTGTGGAGAACCGCAATATCGATCCTGATTGTCGGTTGTCTGGCCTCGGGTGCTCACGCAACTGATGAAGTAGTTACTCCTGAAACTCAAGAAACAACAATAAGTGGAACCTCGGAAACAAAATCTGCTGATCTTGCCTATGGAGCTTATCAGAGGGGATTGTATTTGACGGCCTTTAATTTGGCTCTGCCAAGAGCAAAGGCAGGTGATTCGGCTGCGCAAACCCTGATTGCCGAGCTTTATGAGAATGGTTTGGGTGTCGCACGGGACACCAAAGAAGCAGCAGCCTGGTATGAAATCGCCGCGAAATCCGGAAATCGCGAAGCTCAATTCTCTTTTGCTGTCAAGCTACTCAAAGGTACCGACGTTTCTCTGGATCTCGACCGGGGCCACGAAATGATGGCTTTGGCAGCCGAGGCAGACCATCCAGTTGCGATGTTCAATCGCGCGCAATACATAATTGATCAGCGGCCAACCAGTGCAAGTTATCGAAAGGCATTACCACTATTGGAAGGAGCAGCGGAGCAGGGTGTCGCTGATGCATTTTACAGCCTGTACCAAATTTATCGTGATGGGTTGGCGAATGGTATTCAGGATCCGGAAAAGGCGCGATACTGGTTGGAGCGGGCGGCAAGAGCAGGCGTAGAAGGCGCGCAAGTTGAACTCGGAGTTGCCTTGGCTGGCGGAGTTGGTGGCCCCAAAGACCTGCAACAGGCGGCCAGCTGGTTCAAACTGGCGGCAAATGCAGGAAACGTCGTTGCCCAAAACCGCCTGGCGCATTTACTGTCGCAAAATATTAGCTCGGATGAGATAATTGTTGAGGCAGCAATGTGGCATATACTGGCAAGGCGTGCCGGGAGAAGTGATCTCGTACTTGATCAATTTTTGCTAGCAATCGATGACAAACTGCGAACAAAGGCTCTCTCGTTGGCCAATCAATGGCCAGCTATAAGATAAGGCAAGATTGAACTGACCATATGGGATATCGAAATTGAGCAGAGTAACGTTCTTTCAAGAAATACTTTCAAACATATTTGATCAAAGTCGAAAGCTCACCTCGGAGCGCGATGACCGCAAGATTTGCGCGATCTGTGACGCGCTCTTGTCTGAAAGTGGGGAGGTGTCCGGTACAAGGCTTGCAGCTGCGTTACTGGCAAAATACCAGTCTCTGAATGGCGAAAAGCGAATCGCTTTCTTTCATGATTTGGCAGAACGTTACGACCTTGATACCGGGATACTTGTAGAAGCAGCAAAAATTTATTCAAAAGATCGCTCCGCCGAAAAATTCAGCAATCTGTTGGAGGTCGCTGAACCCCAACGACTGGAATTGTTCCGCCGTATCAATCAGGTTCCAGGCGCAACCGAGAAACTTGTCTGTATGCGTGAAGATTTGATTGCAGCGCTTGCTGAAAATCCTGCTTTGGGCAGGGTGGATGAGGATTTCAGGCGAACATTCTCAGCGTGGTTTAATCGGGGTTTTCTGGTTTTGAAGCCAATTGACTGGAAAACACCAGCGAACATTCTTGAAAAGATAATTGAGTATGAAGCTGTGCACGCGATCAATGACTGGGATGATTTGCGTCGTCGGCTGGAACCGGAAGACCGGCGTTGTTTCGCATTCTTTCACCCGGCAATGCCTGAGGAACCTCTGGTATTCGTGGAGGTTGCTCTAACGAGAAAAATAATGACTTCCATTGATGATGTTCTGGCTGAAACCCGGAATTCGATCTCACGGGATGATGTCAGAACCGCAGTATTTTATTCGATTTCGAATTGCCAAAAAGGCCTGAAAGGCGTGTCGTTTGGTAGTTTTCTTATCAAGCAGGTTGTTACGCAATTATCGCTTGAACTTCCAAGGTTGAAAAATTTCGTGACCCTTTCACCAGTCCCCGGGTTTGCCCGTTGGTTCAAAGCTGAACATGGCGAGGCAGTAACTGAAGAGCTGCAGGCCATCAATTCATTTTTGGAAACCGATGGTAAAATCTTGGATGAAGAAGCCCAGCAGGTAACAGATCTGAAAAAATCGATCAAAGCTTTTGCTGCTCAATATTTTCTGGAGGCCAAGCGTCTTGATGGTGCACCGATTGATCCGGTTGCCCGCTTTCATCTTGGAAATGGCGCGTCATTACATCAAATCAACTGGATGGCGGACCGTTCTTCCAAAGGGCGCGCACAATCAGGGGGATTGATGGTGAATTATCTCTATGATCTGGATACGATTGAAGCCAATCATGAGGCCTTTGCCCATAACCTGGAAGTTATTGCAAAACGGGAAATCAAGTCTCTGATCAAAAATCTTCCAGTACCCCAAAAACCTGCCGCCTGAATATCTGTGATGATGTAACCCTATCAGGGCTTGCACAATGTTGTCATTTGTGGTCAATCCGCCAACAGTTTCCGCTTACAATCAACTGGGGACCAACCTGCAACATGGTTTGGCATTTTTCATGAAAATCAATGGTAACGAAATCAAACCCGGAAATGTGATTGAGCATAAAAACTCATTGTGGGTTGCGGTAAAGGCTGCGGCAGTGAAACCGGGGAAGGGTGGTGCGTTTAACCAGGTAGAACTTCGCAATCTTCTGGATGGCTCCAAGCACAATGAACGGTTTCGTGCAACTGAAAGCGTTGAAAAAGTTCGCTTGGAACAAAAGGATTTTCAATACCTTTATGAAGAAGGTGACGCCCTGGTTTTCATGGATACCGAATCCTATGAGCAACTTGAATTGCAAAAGGAGTTTGTTGGTGAACGAGCTGCATTTCTTCAAGATGGGATGACGGTCACTGTGGAACTCTATGAAGAAAAGCCAATCGGTGTGACATTGCCTGATCAAGTTGTGCTTGAAGTGAGTGAAGCAGATCCCGTTGTGAAAGGTCAGACTGCCACGGCTTCCTACAAGCCTGCTGTTATGGAAAATGGAATTCGGGTAATGGTGCCGCCATTTATTGAATCCGGCACAAAAATTGTAGTTGATACCAATGAAGTAGCTTACCTGCGGCGCGCTGATTAGATCGTTCTGCAAACCGTTCCATTTAACAGGAGAATCCAACCTTGGCTCGCTCGGCGCTATTGAATGTGATGACACAGGCTGCAATGAAAGCCGGGCGGTCTCTTTCCCGTGATTTTGGTGAAGTGCAGAACCTGCAAGTGTCCATGAAGGGGCCGGGTGATTTTGTCACAAACGCGGACCTCAAAGCTGAAAAAATTGCCCGGCAGGAGCTGGACAAGGCGCGCCCCGGTTTTGGGTTCCTTATGGAAGAAAGTGGCGAAACGAAGGGGCGGGATCTACAGAACCGGTGGATTGTCGATCCACTGGACGGTACATCAAACTTCCTGCACGGATTGCCGCATTATTGCACTTCCATAGCGCTGGAACGTGAAGGTGAAGTGGTGGCCGGGGTAATTTACAACCCGATCAATGATGAATTGTTTGTGGCTGAACGCGGACAGGGAGCATATGTAAACGATACGCGAATGCGTGTTGCAGCGCGACGCAACCTTTCTGAATGTATTGTTTCCACGCACATTCCTCACTGGGGTAAAGAAGGTCATTTGGATTTTCTTGCCCAGGAAAAGAAAATCATGAAGTCGGTTTCCGGTATTCGGTGTACCGGCTCAACCGCTCTCGACCTTGCATATGTTGCTGCGGGGCGGATTGACGGTTGCTGGCAAGTGGGTCCTGATCCGTGGGATTTTGCGGCTGGCATGATACTGATACGTGAAGCTGGCGGTTTTGTTACCGACATCGAAGGCGGCAAGAACATGTTCTCAACCCATTCAATTCTTGCCGGTAACGATTATGTCCACGCCGCACTTAAAGAACGCATCGAGGAAGCAAAAAGTACCACGGCGTGAGACCGAGATAATCCGGTGCATTGTTCAGGTATTGTATATGGTTCAACGCTTTCAATTTCCGGTTATCCAGTATAGCCTTACCACTGACCAAATTTGCTTGAATAACAAGAATATCCTTTAGTCTGGAGGGGTGACGTGGCCCGGGAATACGATCCGCACAAGCTTTCAAATCCAGGTGTATTTCTGGCGTCCATGATCATTTTTTTGATTATCGTCGGATTTTTGGCAGCGATACTGTATCGTCAGATTGCAACTGCATTTGTCACAAATCCCGGACTAAACGGTTTGATAATCGGCGTACTCCTTGTTGGTATCCTGCTGGCTTTGATTCAGGTTCTGCGCCTCATCCCAGAAGTCAAATGGGTCAACAGCTTCCGAAAAGGCAATGCCGAATTGGAAGAAAGTCGCGAACCAGTCATGCTTGCGCCCATGAAGGCACTGTTGGGTCAATCCGGACAAGATATGACCATTTCAACGCATTCAATGCGATCCATACTGGACTCAATCGGCAACCGTCTGGATGAAACCCGGGATATCTCCCGATACCTCATTGGACTGCTTGTTTTTCTTGGTCTGCTCGGAACTTTCTGGGGGCTGTTACAAACGATTGGATCAATCGGTGAGACCATTCAGTCGCTTGATCCCGGGTCAGGAGACACAAATGATGTGCTCAATTCTCTCAAGACGGGGTTGAAGGCTCCGCTGGATGGTATGGGCACAGCTTTTTCATCCTCGCTTTTCGGTCTTTCAGGTTCACTGGTTCTTGGATTTCTTGATCTGCAGGCAGGTCGCGCGCAGACCCGTTTTTATACCGAGCTCGAAAACTGGTTATCGACTGTAACCGATTTGGGGTCAGAGTTATCCTTGGCTCCAGGTGCCAGTAGTGAGGAAATTCGTGCATATATGGACGCAATAACAAAGCGCTTGCAAGGTACCGACAATTCCAAATCCATGGCAGCAATGGCAAGTCTTGTGGGAAGCATTCAGGAAATGGTTAAACACATGCGCTCCGAACAGCAGATCACGCGTGATCAGTTAAAACAGCATGAGGCTCAACAAAAGCAACTTCTAAAATTGATGGAGCAACTCAACACGTTTTTTAGGCGTGCTTCAAAGAGTTAGATTACCAGGGAGATTATTTCTGTTCGATGGCCGGAGTAGGAGCACGATACCGAGAGCGTAGCCTGAACTACTGGCCGGGATTTGTTGACGCGCTGGCGACACTGCTGTTGGCAATCATGTTCCTGCTGTCAGTTTTTGTGCTTGCTCAGTTTCTACTGAGTCAGGAAATTACCGGCAAGGATGCGGTGCTCAATCGGCTCAATTCACAAATTGATGAGTTGACCGCTCTGCTGGCTCTGGAAAAATCCAACAAGCAAAGCTTTGAAGATTCCATTGCTGAATTGCAGGCCTCGCTGGTAGCGTCGGAAGGGGAAAAGTCACGGCTCCAGCAATTGCTGGAAAGCGGTGCAGGAGAAAGCGATGCAGCTCAAGCGAAAGTTGGGGCGCTAAATTCCAAACTTGAGGAAGAACAGCAAATCAGCCAGCGGGCGCTATCCCAGATTGAACTTCTGAACCAGCAAATTTCTGCACTTCGTCGACAAATTTCTGCTCTGGAAGTTGCGCTGGGTGCATCGGAACAAAGGGATCGGGAAAGCCAAACCAAGATTACTGACCTTGGCAAGCGCCTTAATGTGGCTCTTGCCCAACGCGTTCAGGAGTTGAATCGTTACCGTTCTGATTTCTTTGGGCGACTGCGCGAAATCCTGGGTGGAAGATCGGACATTCGCATCGTTGGTGACCGGTTTGTTTTCCCGTCGGAAGTACTGTTTTCTTCAGGTGATGCAGAATTGAATGAAAGTGGCAAGGCAGAGATGCTGAAAGTCGCCAGGGCATTGCTGCAAATAGGGTCAGAAATTCCAGATGATATAAGTTGGGTTCTACGAGTTGATGGACACACCGATAACATCCCGCTTTCCGGTACTGGGCGAATTCGTGACAACTGGGAACTTTCATCGACGCGTGCGATGTCTGTTGTTCGTTACTTTATTGAACAAGGTATACCCGCTGGCCGACTTGTCGCTGCCGGTTTTGGAGAATTCCATCCGCTGGAAGAAGGCGACACAAATGAGGCTCGGGCAAAAAACCGGCGTATTGAATTAAAACTCACTGAACGCTAATGCGTTCATTTGAACAACTCGGAAAACTCAGTTGCTGGTTATGTTGGCGGTATCAAATTGAAGCTTTGCCAGGCTGGCATAAATTCCTTTCTTGCTGATTAGCGCTTTGTGCGTGCCTTCTTCTGCAATTCTTCCTTGATCCATAACGAGGATTCGATCTGCCTTCAAAATGGTTGCCAACCGGTGGGCAATAATCAACGTGGTTCGACCTTCCATTAGATGGTCCAGTGCGTCCTGAACCAGCTTTTCGCTGTGTGCATCGAGTGCACTGGTTGCCTCATCCAGAAGCAAAATTGGCGCGTTCTTCAGTATTGCCCTGGCGATAGCTAAACGCTGGCGTTGTCCACCGGAAAGCGTAACGCCGCGTTCCCCAAGTTCGGTTTCATAGCCATCTGGCAGCTTGTTGATAAACTCATCCGCATAGGCTGCTTTTGTAGCAGCAACCACTTCATTCCGGCTCGCTTCGAAATTTCCGTATGCGATATTGTTGTGGGCTGATGTAGCAAAAATTATGCTGTCCTGGGGAACAAGGGCAAATTGCTGGCGCAGTTCGACTGGATCCAGCTTTTTGATCTCGGTGCCATCAATTGAAATTTTTCCTTTGGTGGCATCATAAAAACGCAGCAGCAGTGAGAACAAAGTGCTTTTTCCAGCCCCCGAAGGTCCCACAACAGCAACGGTTTCACCCGGATTGATCTTGAATGAGACATTCTCAATAGCCCTGTCCCCGGGTCTGGTCGGGTAATTGAACGACACAGATGAGAAACGGATGTTACCGGTCACTGGCTCTTTTAGCGTTGAGGGATTTTCCGGTGCTGCAATTGCCGGTTTTTCAGTCAGAAGTTCAGTTAGCCGTTCGGCTGAGCCTGCGGCTTGTGAAAGCTCTCCCCAGACCTCTGAAAGACCGGCCATGGCGCCGGCTGCAAACACGGCATAAAGCAAAAACTGCCCCAATGTTCCTGGGGTCAGTTTATTTTCCAGTACGTCCCAAGCCCCAATCCACAAAACTGCTACAACGCTGGAGAACACAAGAATAATTGCAAATGCGGTCAGAAATGCACGGGTTCGGATCGCCAATCTTGCGGCTTCAAACGCGTATTCAACAGTGTCGGAGAAATTTTGGGAAACACGCTCACCATTTGTGAAGGCTTGCATGATTCTGACCGATGAAACGGCTTCTGATGCATATGCAGTTGCGTCTGCAAGTTTGTCCTGCGCATTTCGTGCCCGGCGACGGACTGCACGGCCAAAGGCGACAATGGGCAATACAATCAATGGAATCGCGCCTATGACAATCAATGAAAGGCGTGGCGATGTGTACATCATCATGATGAGTGCACCCAATCCCAATATTGAATTTCTGAGAGCCAGTGATGCCGTTGCGCCTACGGCAGACTTTATTTGAGTGGTGTCAGCAGTCAGTCGTGAAATAATTTCACCAGACCGGGCTGTATCATAAAATTCCGCACCCAATTTGGTCAGGTTGGAAAAAACATCCTTTCGCAGGTCTGAGACAACCCGTTCGCCCAGCCAAATGACAAAATAGTAACGACTGGCACTCGCGACAGCCAGGACCAGTGAGATCAACATCAATACAGCGAAATAGCTGTTTACCAGTTGTGGGTCATTTTCGAAAAAACCCTTGTCGATCACGCGACGAACCGCAAGGGGCAGTGTCAATGTGGTTGCAGCGGCAAGCACCAAGAAGAACAGGGCTGCGGCTACCCTTAGCCGATAACGGGAAAGATATGGATAAAGCTGAGCGAGGGGGCGCAGCGCGCGGCGGCGATCTTCTGTATCAGGCTTACTCATGGACGCATACTGCACATGTTTTTGAATGATGCCTAGAATAACAAGTCCGGCCTTGTTTCATCGCCAATGGTGATGTATAGGCAGGCGCAAGAATTATTGGTCAATGGTTTCGTTGCATGGCATATCGGATGCCGGAAAGCAAAACAAAGTCATTGTGGTGCGCAAATCGCCACAGCCGTAGCAAGATACAGACTGGAACAAACGATGAAAAAAGACATTCACCCGGATTATCACACGATCAAAGTTGTGATGACTGACGGCACGGAATATGAAACCCGCTCGACCTGGGGTGCTGAGGGCGATACCATGAACCTTGATATCGATGCTGCATCGCATCCTGCATGGACTGGTGGAAACCAACATCTGATTGACCGTGGTGGTCGCGTCTCCCGGTTCAAGAAGAAGTATGAAGGCCTCGGCATCTAATTTTCGAGTAATTAAATTAGGAAAACCGGCTTTAGGCCGGTTTTTTGTTGTCGGAAACAATCTCGAATTTGCCCTGGTCAGCTTCTGTGACGCTTTGCACCCAAAGCAGTTGAAATGAGATCAATTTGTTGGTCTACCGGATTGTTCATGTCAGCAGTAATTCTCGGTTTTTGGCCGTATAACTCCATATCCAGCTTCATAACCCGGTTTTGCAAAGTAATAGAACGGGCAATAAGGTCCAGAAATTCAGGCGGCAATGTCACCCAAGCCGGATTTTCGGATGGATTGGACGGAGGTTCCAGTTTTATTTTTTTCTTTTCTTCAAGAATTTGATCTCGGGACATTTCGCCTTCATTGGTTGCTCGTTGCAAAAGCAACCAGGAAGCGATCTGCATCAACCGGGTTGTAAGCCGCATCGACTCGGTCCCGTACAACATGGCGGAATTTCGTGGAAGATCTTTCGCATTTCTGCGCCCTTCACCGTCCAAATATCCGGCACACTCCTCGACCAGACTCATGCCATCCTGAAACAGTTTCTTGAAACGCCCAGAATGAGCAAACCGTTCAGCCAGATTTACGGTGTTAGACAAGGCCTGCTTCCTTGGTGTTGTTGGTGACGTGCTGGCCGAAACCTAAATCAAAATTGCAGAACCGTAAAGGATGGAGGTCGGTAAGGGTTAACGTTTTGTCGAAGGGATGGATACCCGGATTTAGTTGAAATATTGATAACTACGCACAGTTGAGCTTTTGGCTACACATTTGAAATTAAAGGTAATTTTTAAATACAGTAAAAAAAAGAGCCGCATAAGCGGCTCTGAAGAGTTAACAGGGAGGCGTCAAACAGAGTGGACAAACCACTCAGAATGAATCCAGAAAAGTCTGGATATCCCATTAATCCCCCATAAACCTTAATTTAGGGTTAACAAAGAGAAGAAAGCTTTAGCGCGATGGTTTAGATTGCATTAGGTTATCGGAATCTCGTGGAGCATGCATCTATTTTTTGGCGAAAAGCTCTTCTGCTTTGCTCAAATGTGTAGTCTTTTCTGACCTTGCATGTTGCAGGCGATCAATCTCGACTTTTAAAAGTTCGATTGTCTTTTCAAGCTCCTCAACCGACAGCAAGGAAAGATCCTGACCAATTGCATAGGCAGACTTCGATTTTTTGATTTCTTCATCTTCCATCTTTTGAACCCTTCCAGCGCAAACACCCCAATTAATTCAGTTTATGATTGTCTGGAAAAAATGCAATTCCCACGGCTCTTACGCCGGTTTTCGTTGCAAGAAGATTTACAGACCGCTATAAGAGGCAGAATTCCACCACAATATGGTGTCCTCTCCCGAAAGGGAGCCCCCCAAAACCCGGGCGGGCAAAGGCTCCAAATTTGCTTCAGGAGATGCAATCCATGGCTAATGTACCCCTCATGCCGAAAGCTACCGCAGTTTGGCTGGTAGATAACACTTCGCTGACTTTCGAGCAGGTCGCCACATTTTGCTTCTTGCATCCGCTGGAAATCAAGGCAATTGCTGACGGTGAAAGTGCCCAGGGTATTAAGGGTATGGATCCGATATCAACCGGGCAACTTACTCGTGATGAAATCCAAAAAGCGCAAGACGATCCGAACCACAAATTGAAGATGGCTGAACCCAAAGTGTCGGTGCCAACGTTGAAACGCAAAGGTCCAAGATATACACCTTTGTCCAAGCGGCAGGATCGACCCAATGCAATTTTGTGGTTGGTACGCAGTCATCCTGAATTGAAGGATGCGCAGATTATTCGATTGATCGGGACGACGAAAAACACCATACAGGCTATTAGGGAACGTACGCATTGGAATTCAAACAATTTGGTACCAATGGATCCTGTAACCTTGGGTCTTTGCACGCAAATTGCGCTGGATGCTGAAGTTCAAAAGGCTGAAAAATGGGCACCCAAAAAACCGGAAAGCGAGGAAGATACAGGATTGCAGCCGGCTGAAGAAACGCAGAATTATGGTGCAACAAGTGCTGCCGACGAACCGCAGGGAAAAGTCAGCGCAGAAGATGTTTTTGCGAACTTCACTGATGGTGAATCTTCAGATGGCGAAGATAATGCTGGTGATGGCTCTGCAGAAGATACCAACCAGAACTGATTGGTGAGTCCTGACGCTAATTTGTGATCTGGCGTTCGATCCACATGCCAAATATCATTGCTGCGATGAAAACCACAATACCCAAGTTGGCAATCAGAATTGAGGTAACAGCCGGGCCTGGGCACAAGCCGCCGAGGCCCCAACCAACACCGAACAGTGCTGCACCGACAAGCAATCTGTAATCGATTTCTGTTTTTGTTGGCAGATGAAACACATCCGCAAAAAGCGGTGCTGAGCGTTTCTTGAGCAGTTGAAACCCAACCAGCGTGGTCACAACCGCGCCACCGATTACCAGCAACAGACTAGGATCCCAAATTCCCGCAACATCCAAAAAATTCAAAACCTTTGCTGGATTGGTCATTTGTGAAACCAACAGACCCAGGCCGAGGACAAAACCTGCAATCAAGGCGGAAAGTATCTGCATGTTACCCTCCAATCATGTGTCGGGTTACATACACGGTCGCCATCGCTGTGGCGACAAAAGTGATTGTTGCAATGATAGAGCGCCAGGAAAGACGTGCGATGCCGCAAACTCCATGACCGCTTGTGCAACCGCTACCCAATCTACTTCCAAAGCCAACCAACATGCCAGCCGCTCCAAGTAGCCACAAATTTGATGACATGGTTTGTTCAGGAGTGCCTCCAGGGAACACTGAATAGGCAATTGGTGAAATCGCAAGCCCTGCAACAAATGCCAGATTCACACCGACTCCAGGCGAAAATGGTGGGATCAATCCGGAAACAATGCCGCTAACACCGGCAATTCTTCCGCTGGACAGCAAGAACCAAACGGCTGCAAGTCCAATCATTACGCCACCTGCGAGTGCAGAAAGTGGGGTGAATTCGGTAGCTGGAATATACATGCATCCTGACCTTAAACCATGCCCCGACTTTTCATGGCTTCAGTTATTTCGTCCAGGATCGCAGGATCATCGATGGTCGCGGGCATTTTCCATTCCATCCCGTCTGCGATCTTCTGCATGGTGGCACGCAAGATCTTGCCGGACCGGGTTTTTGGCAGGCGGGGAACCTGTATGGCAGTCTTGAAGGCTGCAACCGGTCCGATTTTTTCTCGAACAAGTGCTACCACTTCTTTCTCAATTTCTGATTCATCTTTCGACACACCGGAATTGATAATCATAAAGCCGACAGGCTTTTGTCCCTTCAGTTTGTCGGCTACACCAATAACAGCGCATTCGGCAACATCGGGGTGAGAAGCGATTACTTCCTCCATTCCGCCGGTGGAAAGTCGGTGACCTGCAACATTGATGATGTCATCGGTACGAGCCATGATGAACAGATAACCATCTTCATCTATAATGCCGGCATCTGACGTCTTGTAATATCCCGGGAACTCTTCGAGATATGCTTCATGGAACCTCTTTTCAGCATTCCAAAGTGTTGGGAGGCAGGAAGGTGGCAGAGGCAGTTTGACAACCACATTGCCGAGTGTTCCAGCTTGAACCTGATGGCCTTCATCATCGACGACCTGAATATCATATCCTGGCATTGCAACAGTAGGGGAGCCGTACTTTACCGGTAGTGCACCGAGGCCAACGGGGTTGCCAGCGATGGTCCATCCGGTTTCGGTTTGCCACCAATGGTCATAAACCGGTACGCCCAGTTTTTCTTCTGCCCAGTGAATGGTGTCAGGATCTGCTCGTTCGCCCGCGAGGAAGAGTGTTCGGAATTTCGACAAGTCGTACTTTTTGATGAACTCGCCATTCGGGTCTTCCTTCTTGATCGCCCGAAATGCAGTTGGTGCTGTGAACAGGCTAACCACATTATGTTCTGAAATTACCCGCCAAAATGTGCCTGCGTCCGGCGTTCCGATTGGTTTTCCTTCGAACAGGATGGTGGTGGAGCCGTGCAGGAGCGGGGCATAGACAATGTATGAGTGACCAACAACCCAACCTACATCAGATGCAGCCCAATACACTTCACCGGGGTCAATGTCATAAATGGCCTTCATCGACCATTTTAATGCCACCATGTGGCCGCCGTTGTCCCGAACCACTCCCTTCGGCTGGCCGGTCGTGCCTGAAGTATAAAGAATATATAGTGGATCAGTGGAAGCTACTTCTACGCATTCAATTTTTGTACCGGACTTGCGGTGTGGATCGACAACCGCCTCATAATCGAAATCTCGTCCATCAATCAGGTCACAGGTGTTTTGTTCCCGCTGGAGAATGATAGTTGCGTTTGGTTTGCTGCTTGCCAGTTCAATCGCTTCGTCCAGCAAGGGTTTGTAGGCAATTACGCGGCCCGGCTCGATACCGCAGGAAGCGGAAATGACTAGTTTGGGCTGGCAGTCGTCTATTCGGGTTGCCAATTCCCGCGCAGCGAAACCGCCAAAAACAACTGAGTGTATTGCCCCAAGCCGTGCGCAGGCCAACATTGCAATCGCTGCCTCAGGGATCATTGGCATGTAGATGATTACGCGGTCACCCTTGTTTACACCGCGCTCGCGCATTGCCGCTGCAAGGGCCTGCACTTCTGTTTTCAGCTGCGAATATGTAATCGTGCGTTGGTTTCCGGTAATCGGACTATCGTAAATGATCGCTGGCTGGTCAGTGCGACCACCGTCTGCGTGGCGATCCACGCAATTGTAACAGGTGTTGCAGGTGGCACCGGAAAACCAGCGTCCATAAACATCAAGGTTTGGATCAAACACGCTTTCCCATCTGGAAAACCAATCGATCCCAGCGGCTGCCTCTTCCCAGAATTTTTCTGGTTCTGATTTCCAGGACTTATATATTTCAGCGTATGTTGACGACATGATTCCCCGTCTCCTGCTATTCCCCTCGCTCTAGCGCTTGGATGTTGCAAACTCTAATCAATTGTGTGGAAATTTGTCTATCAGACTATTGGCCGCTATTGTTTGACACGCATCAAAGTGCCTATGAATTCCGCCAGTGCTTCTGCCCATTCACGATAGCCCTGCGATGACGCGTGGAATCCGTCTTCTGCAAAATTTTCCCTGACTGTGCGCTAGGTGGATTTTGGAGCAAGGACACCTCGTTCTGCGCATAGTATCCGGCCGTTTCGATTGATAATTCGCGAACGAATGCCAAGGACTTTGTTCAGAGGGGCTGGCAAGGCAGGCACCCTCTCAAGGTCAATCACACCTGCCCATATGATTGTAGCCTTTGGAAACCTCGCTTTCAGCGCATATAACAGCGTGCCGAAATCGCGGCAGAAACGGTTTCCGGTATGAAAGTTCTTGGAGTCATTGGTGCCGATATTGAGGGCAATGAAATCGAATGCATTTGGTTCAATGTGTGGTGTCACATGGTCGCGTATTTCGCTTGCCGTCGCAGAGTTCATTCCGGCAACGCGTATTGATACAGGTTGATGAACTTCCTGTGCCAGGAGGGGTGCGAGATGTCCGGCCAGGCTTTCATGGATATCTTTCACACCTACACCTGCGGCAGAAGAATCTCCGATCACCAGGACGCGTAGCGGCTCTTTGTTAGATGTTTCCCCTTTTGGTTTCCCTTCGATACAGCCAGTGTGGCGCGGTGGCATCATCCGCACGATGCCGTTGCGGATCTTCAAGCCCTGCCACGCATAAACGGGAAAGCCTAACCAGGAGCAGAGAATTTCAAACCGGGTAACCATGAAATGAGCTATATAAAGCAGCCTTGGCAAATGGAAAGGGTAAACGGTGAAATCCCTTGCCGGATCACAGTGCCTGCCCAGCTGCCCATCCACTGGACCAGGCCCATTGAAAGTTGTAACCGCCCAACCAACCAGTGACGTCGACCGCTTCCCCGATTATGTAAAGTCCGGATATATTTTTGCTTTCCATGGTCTTTGATGAAAGTTCAGTCGTGCTTATGCCGCCCTTTGTTACTTCCGCCTTGGCAAACCCTTCCGTTCCATTTGGCATGAAGACCCAATTGGCCAGTTTATGTTCAATTGTTTGTAGGGTTTGATCTTTCAAGTTTGCCAGTTCACATTCGGCAACTTCAGCCTGAACCAGCTTGTCAGCCAATGTCTCAGCAAGGCGGGTTGGCAATATCTTGGACATGGCGGATTTCAATCCAGCGCGTGGTTGGTTTTCCTTCATTTTCAAAAACCAACCGGGAGAAAAATTTGGAAGAAAATTTATCGAGACTGCTTCCCCAGGATCCCAATAGGAGGATATTTGCAGAATAGATGGCCCGGACAAACCCTTGTGAGTAAAGAGTGCAGCCTCGCGAAACTCCGCATTGCTGCACCTGGCAATAATTTCAGTTGATACTCCACTAAGCGAACGAAAAAGCGCTTCATCCTGACCAAGCGTAAGTGGAACCAGTGCTGGACGCGGTTCCACGACTTTCAGGTGGAATTTCCGCGCGAGATTGTAGGCAAAACTTGATGCACCCATTTTCGGAATTGAAGGCCCGCCTGTGGCGATTACCAATGCGTGGGTGGTCGCGGTACGGTTTCCGAACTTTACCTGAAATGTATTTTCGGCATGGGTTACATCCGATATGCTTTCTCCGAGGGATAGCTCAAAATCTCCCCGGTTACACTCATTCAACAGCATCTCGACAATCTGCTTCGCTGGACCATCACAAAACAATTGGCCGAGCGTTTTTTCATGCCAGGCAATCCTGTGTTGATCGACCAGTGCAATGAAATCTTGCGGCGTGTACCGCTGCAATGCAGATTTGGCAAAGTGTGGATTTTTCGAGATGTAGCATTCAGCCGGGGTGGAAAGGTTGGTAAAGTTGCAGCGGCCTCCGCCGGAAATCAGGATTTTCTTGCCCGGCTCATTGGCGTGCTCGATCAACAGAATTTTCTTGCCACGTACCCCTGCAATCGCTGCACACATAAGGCCTGCTGCACCGGCGCCAAGGATTATCGCATCAAACTTCAATCTGTCTTTCTCCAATGCGATCATAACAACGAAAAAAGCCCGGACAATTGATCCGGGCTTCCAATCAATCCAGTTGCATCACAATTTACGCAGCTTGCTCAAGTTCCTTGTTCCACTTTCCGGTTGCCGCCATACCGTTCATTTTGGCGCGATGGGCAAATGCCCGTTGAGCCGCAGCGACATTTTCAGATTTTCCCTGCCATGCTTTAAGAGCTGCTGCTTGCAGTGCCCGACCGTAAGAGAAAGTCAGCTTCCACGGCATGTCGTACATGGCATTCATAGCCGACAAATGTGCAGTTGCAAGCTCGTCGGATTGGCCGCCGGACAGGAATGCGATGCCAGGAACTGAAGCAGGCACTGTTGATTTGAGGCAGCGAACCGTCTTTTCAGCAACTTCTTCAACACTTGCCTGCTTGGTACAGGATTGACCTGCAACTATCATGTTTGGTTTCAAAACCATGCCTTCGAGATTTACACCTGCATCGTAGAGCTCAGCAAACTGGGTTTTGAGTGCCCATTCAGTCACTTCAAAACATCGATCAACTGTATGAGAAGAAAGTTCACCATCCATCAAGACTTCAGGTTCAACGATAGGTACGATACCGGCTTCCTGACAAAGCGCTGCATAACGGGCGAGCGCATGGGCATTGGCCTTGATGCAGTTCCAGCTCGGCGTATCCTCAGTGATTGTGATCACCGCACGCCATTTGGCAAAGCGTGCACCAGCTTCATGGTATTTTGCGAGGCGGTCACGAAGGCCGTCCAGCCCTTCGGTTACCTTTTCAACGGAGGTGCCTGGCAACGCTTGGGCACCCTTGTCTACCTTGATGCCCGGAACCGCACCTGCTGCCTTTATCAGGTCGACCAGTGGAGTGCCATCTGCACCCTTTTGAAAAAGGGTTTCTTCAAAAAGAATGACACCGGAAACGTAGTTCTTCATCGCTTCCTCAGCGCGGAACAGCATCTCACGATAGTCACGACGGTTATCTTCGGTTGATTCCACATTGATAGAATCAAACCGTTTCTTGATTGTGCCGGTGCTTTCGTCTGCGGCAAGGATTCCCTGTCCTTCCGCAACCATGGCAATGGCGATATCTTCAAGGCGTTCACTCATCAAACAACTCCCGGGATGATGTGATAGAATTCTTTGATTTTTAATACCAAATGAAGTGATGAAATTAAACATGTTAAGAGCATATTTGATTGCGAAAACACGCAATATGCCCAGTTTTCCACCCCTATACATTTTTTGGGCCGTATAACTGGATTTAGGAGACAAGCGGATGGAATTTACCGGCCAGTCATTCATGCGCAATCCGGTGCCGGGACTGGAGAAACTGCGGCTCGAGGGCCCTTTGGTGCGTCGGAAAGTTCCGATCATCGGCAATATCTGGATCACAACCACCCAGGAAGCAGCGAACCTGGTTTTGAAAGACAATGACCATTTTTCCATGCGGCGCGCCGATGGCAAGGTGACGGGCGTTCAATGGTGGATGCCACGAATAATTACCCGCCTTACCAGCAACATGCTGACGATGGATGAGCCGAATCATACACGACTGCGAAGCATTGTAGATCAGGCATTTCATCGCCGCAATATTCTGGAACTGGAAACGCGGATCAACAAGTTGGCTACACATTTGGCAGATGCACTTTTTAGTGAGCCGAATGGTGGAGAGTTGGTCGAAAAATTTGCCCGCGTTCTACCACTTGCGGTTATCTGCGAGGTGCTGGGCTTGCCGCAGGAAGATCATGCGCTGTTCAGCAAATGGGCTTCATCCCTCACACAGGTCAGCGGTGTTTGGTCGTTTGTCCGGCTCACCTTCGCTCTGCGTCCTTTAACTGCATATCTGGAACGAAAAATTGAGGAAGCGCGCTCTGGCAATGGAAATGGTCTTATTCGGGAACTCGCGGAAGTACAAAGCAAAGGAAACTCATTCAGCAGTGACGAAATATTGTCCATGGTGTTCTTGTTGTTGATGGCAGGACACGAAACGACAACGCACGCAATCAGCGGCGGTGTTCTGGCTTTACTGCAAAATCCTGATCAAAAGGAAAGATTGTTGGCAGACTGGTCGCGGCTGGATTTGGCAGTTGAAGAAATATTGCGATTTGCATCCCCGGTTCAGTTTACCAAGCCTCGCAATGTTAAACGGGATTGCACGATCTGCGGTGTTTCCTTGTCAAAGGGTGAGAAGGTCATGCCGATGTTGTTGGCTGCGAATTTTGATCCTGCAATTTTTGATAATCCTGAAAGCTTTGACATTGAGCGAAAACCAAATCGACACATGGAGTTTGGGACCGGAATACATTTTTGTCTGGGCCATCAACTGGCGCGAATAGAATTAAAGGCGGCGATCAGGGCGTTGTGGGAGCACTATCCCAATCTGGAACTGGCTGTTGATGAGCGGGATATCCAATGGGTTGACCGCTTTGGATTGCGGGCTTTACGGGAGTTAAGAGTAAAGAAGGGTGGGTAAAATTACCCACCCATGCGGGACAAGAATGCTGCTGCTGAAACTTTCAAAGCTTCTTCGTATTGCTCATGATAAACCTTTACGATTGTTTCGGCCGGAAAGCCTTTTCGCGATGGGTCATTGAATGCAAGTGCTTTTGGATGCCGTGCTTCAGTCGTTGTTGGTTGAGGTCTCATGTTCTCGCTCCTGATTAAGTAATTCACAACATCTTCAATATCAGGCGAGGGAAATTTAACTGTGCAATCGCGCACATTTGGCAAGGTGGCCCCAGAAATTTCCGACCGCAATTGCAGTCATAAACCACGGCGTACTTGTAAGCTATTGAAAAATATTAGTTATTTTTAGAAACAGAGGTTAGGATCGAAAATCCGGCAATTGCTCATGGTGTGTATTTATGCACGGGCAGCGGGTAGTCCTGACAAGGGTTGTCTGGATTATTGTTGCTCCAAAACTTTTACACCAGGAAGCTCCTTGCCTTCCATCCATTCCAAAAATGCACCACCGGCGGTAGAGATATAGGTAAAGTCATTACCCACACCTGCATGGTTGAGTGCTGCGACCGTGTCGCCGCCGCCAGCAACTGAAACCAGTTTTCCGCCCTTGGTGAGACTGGCTGCCTTTTTGGAAGCGGCAACCGTTGCCGCATCAAAGGGCTCAATTTCGAACGCCCCGAGCGGGCCGTTCCAAACCAGCGTTGCCGCCTCATCAAAAGCTGCTTCAATCTCCTTCACAGATTGAGGACCTGCATCAAGGACCATGGCACCTTCAGGAATCGCATCAATTTTGGCGACCACGTTTTCCGCGTGTGCCTTGAATTCCGTGGCGCATACCGCATCGACCGGCAGAAGAATTCGGCAATTCTGCTTTTCCGCTTCGGCCAGAATCTCGCGCGCGGTTTCTGCCAGATCATGCTCGCAAAGTGATTTTTGAACATCATGTCCTTGTGCAGCGAGGAACGTATTGGCCATACCCCCACCAATCACCAACATATCAACTTTGGAAACAAGGTTCTTCAGGAGATCAAGCTTGGTTGAAATCTTTGCGCCACCGACAACTGCAACAACCGGGTGCTTGGGATTTCCCAAAGCCGCGTTCAGAGCTTCAAGTTCCGCTTGCATGGTTCGTCCGGCAACAGCGGGCATGTGACTGGCCAAACCAACGGTGGAAGCGTGGGCCCGGTGGGCGGCAGAGAATGCGTCAGAAACAAATACATCTCCGTTTGCTGCAAGCTCTGCCACGAAGTCAGGATCATTTAATTCTTCACCGGGGTGAAAACGGGTGTTTTCCAAAAGCAGAATATCCCCATTGTTCATTTGGCCTACGGCTGCCTCCGCCATCAGCCCAATACAATCGGTACCAAATGCAATCGGGCGACCCAAAACTTCCGCGACAGTTGATGTGATTGCCGATAGCGACATTGCCGGGACTATGTCTCCATTTGGGCGACCAAAATGAGCAAGGAGAATTACCTTGCCGCCATTATCGGCGATTTCGGTGATCGTCGGCCTTACCCGTTCAATACGGGTGGTGTCGGTTACCTTTGCGCCATCCATCGGGACGTTCAAATCAACCCGAACCAGACAATTTTTGCCGGAAACATCAATATCATCGAGTGTTTTGAAAGTGGTCATGCGAACTCCAAAATGGTCTGTGGGGTCTACCGTGATTCAATGTTTGGCACTTAACACTACAGTTGATCAATTTCGCTTGCGGAAATGGTCGCAGGTGAAATCAGCAAGCTTCAAATTGTAAATTCAGGTTCAATCAAGCTTGATGATTGCCGGGATGTTGCTGTAATTGGGGTGAGCTTGCGGGCGTATATACCCAACCAGTTCATTGGCGTCAGTTAGTTCAAACCTGCCAACAATTCTTCCGCGATTGAATTCCACAATTCCTCCGCGAATAAATATTGCCTCAGTTGGCCTGCATTCGCCCCTGTCAAAGGATATGCAGCCTGCATCCCGATTTCTGTGAATGACTTCGCGAGAGTAAACTCCTGAATATTCTTCAATGAATTTCTTGTCTCCCGGTTTCAATTTTTTGGAGTCACTTAATTCAACGTCTATCCGCGGACGTTGCATCAATGCTTCAAACAAAATTTGGTGTCGAACCAAAGGGTCCGAAGAAGACTTCAACCCTTCACGGATTGCGTAAGCCCGAATGGTTGGTTTGGAGGAACAGGCGAGGTTTTCAAACGCAAAGAGCCGGTCCAGGGGGTCAGCATTCGACTGTATTAGCTTGTCTCGATACTCTTTAACTTCCTCGCTGGATAATTCGATTAATTCTTCGCATGCAAAAGTGTCCGGCATACTGATGACCAAGGCAAGAAAAACAATAATCAATCGTATCAACGTGCCAACTCCCTGACTGCAAAAACAATGCGGTTTATATTAGCGGTTTTGACAACAGTTGCCATCACAATACATCCGGGCCAAAGAGTAGTTGCAGACTTTTGCGGGATATTTTTTTCAAACCCGCGAAATGGGATATCCGGGATTGAGCGGTCCCGGCTTTTCAGGCTGATTTCACCATTGCCGCTGGTGGTCGATTGCAACCTGGCCTTGAATTTAGTGTAACCGCAAAGTCCAAATTCTTCTTCTTCAAAAATTCCGAACGTAGTTTCAAGGTAGGGCGAAGCGGGTTCATCACTATTGTTTTGAGGAACTGTGGGAGAATACAATTCGGGGATGTTGGGTTGAATGCTGACAATTTTCTTGTTTTCCAGACTTTCTGCATTCTTGTTGGGTTCTGTGGAAGTGGCTGGTTCTGGATATTGTGCGGTCGTTTCGATGCCGTCTGGTTGTGTGATTATTTCGGTTTCTTTTTTGACAGGTTCTTTGTGAGTATTGGTTTGCGGTGGTGATGAAATTGAAGCTTGTGCTTCTTCCTTGATGGTTTGCTCGATCAAGGCCGCCATTTCCTTTTGGAAATTTTCCTGCATTTTGCGCAGCTCAATCTGGTTTTCTTCTATAAGGGCAACCTGTCGCTCGCTATCCATTTGTACATTTTGAACCGAGCCGACGTCGATACCGGGCTGCGTGAAAAGTGCATCATATGCAAAATTTCCCATTATGCCCGTGATAATTGCTGCGAATGTACCAAAGATGATTTTGGTAAACGACAGGGATGAAAAATAGTCTTTGACAGAATTAAGCATCCGTTCACCCGGTTCTTTTTGGTACACGGTACCAATCGAACAAAAATCTCGGCAAAATATCAACTATAATCATCATCCCCGCCTTTGCGAATCCCGATCCAGGTTCCGTGATCAGTGGCATTCTTGCTGTCGCGATTGAGGTCTGTGTTTCGTTCGTCGCGTGCGATCGACTTACGGAAAAGCCGAGTGAGCATTGCAGCTGCAACAATTATCAACACAGCAACAACAAGGAAGGAAAGGATTATTGTGTCCATGATTGAACATTTCTATCCATTTGGCCCAGCAGCAGTAGGCGGATTGGATTGGGCGTATGGGGCGGGTCGAAGTTGGTTTTTCCCGCGCGTCCCACACAAAAGAGTTTACTTGATTAATTTGCCCATCGCCACTGCCGTATCAGACATGCGGTTGGAGAAACCCCATTCATTGTCGTACCAGGTCAGGATGCGGCCAAGATTTCCGTCAAGAACCTTGGTTTGATCCTCGCAGAAGTTGGATGAATGCGGGTCATGGTTGAAATCCATGGAAACCAGCGGCTCAGTTACATAGTCAAGAATACCCTTGAGTTCACCTTTTGAGGCTTTCAGCATTGCCGCATTGATTTCTTCCGCTGTAATCCGCCGCTTTTTGGAAACGAATTTCAAGTCAACTACCGAAACATTCGGGGTTGGAACACGGATTGAAGACCCGTCGAGCTTTCCAGCGAGTTTAGGCAGGACCAATCCAACCGCCTTTGCAGCACCGGTTGTAGTCGGGATCATGGACATGGCAGCCGCACGAGCACGATACAAATCCTTGTGCATCGTATCGAGTGTTGGCTGGTCGCCTGTGTAAGAGTGGATCGTGGTCATGTAGCCTTTTTCAATGCCGAACACCTTGTCCAGAATGTAAGCTACTGGAGCCAGGCAGTTGGTCGTGCATGAAGCATTGGAAACAATAAGGTCAGATTTTTTCAGGCTTTTGTGGTTCACACCGTAAACGATGGTTGGAATGTCACTGCCCCCCGGTGCAGAAATCAGAACACGTTTGGAACCATTTTCCAGGTGCTGGGAAGCGCCGTCCTTGCTTGCGAAAAAGCCTGTGCATTCCAGAGCGATGTCTACGTCATCCCACGGCAATTCTTTCGGATCGCGAATGGCGGTTACGCGGATGGGCCCGCGACCCACATTGATCGTCTTCTTGGTAGTGCGGACTTTTACCGGAAATTTGCCGTGCACGCTGTCATACTGCAGCAGGTGAGCGTTGGTTTCCACCGGTCCCAGATCGTTGATTGCAACAACTTCAATGTCCTTGCGTCCTGATTCAATGATTGCTCTTAAAACGTTGCGGCCAATCCGGCCAAATCCATTGATTGCAACTTTAACTGCCATATCCGTATCTCCGTAAGGGTGAGCCTAATTCAGGCCTTTCTTTGCAGCCTGCACCAGAGCATCTGCTGTAATACCAAAATGATTGTACAAATCACCTGCTGGCGCCGAGGCACCAAAACCATTCATGCCGACAAATGTTCCATCATTGCCGATGAAGCGGTCCCAGCCTTGGCGAATGGCGGCTTCAATTGCAATTTTTACCGGCGTTTCACCAATTATGGATTTTTGATAGCCTGCACTTTGTTCTTCGAACAATTCAAAGCAGGGCACCGACACGACACGGGTCGGAATTTTGTCTTTTTCAAGTTCCGCCTGAGCTTCAAGGGCAAGCGAAACTTCTGAACCGGAAGCAAAAATTGTCACCTGGGCATCTGCTGATGCCGGGCTCAATTCGTAGGCGCCGGAACGACAAAGATTGTCTGCAGAAAATTCAGTCCGAACTGAAGGCAATCCCTGACGCGTGAGTGCAATTGCACTTGGAGTGTTCCTGGCGTCCAGGGCGATCTGCCAACATTCCGCAGTTTCCGTTGTATCAGCAGGCCGGAATACCATCAGGTTCGGTATGGCTCGCAATGACGCCATATGTTCGACCGGCTGGTGCGTGGGCCCGTCTTCACCCAGACCGATTGAATCATGGGTCAACACATGAACTACACGAATACCCATCAGTGCGGCGAGCCTGATTGCGGGTCGGCAATAATCCGAGAATATCAGGAAGCCACCTGAGTAAGGCAGCAAACCACCGTGCAGTGCCATACCATTCATCGCAGCAGCCATACCGTGTTCACGAATTCCATAGTGGATGTAACGGCCGGAATAATCTTCTGCTGAAAAAATTTCGGTCTGACTGGTCTTGGTGTTGTTGGAACCAGTTAGATCCGCCGAACCGCCTACAGTTTCCGGAACGATACCGTTGATAACCTCAAGAACGGCTTGCGAAGATTGGCGGGTTGCCAGCTTCGGCTGTTCCTTGGCCAGTTTCTTTTTCAGTTTTTGTATTTCTGCATCCAGTTTGGCCGGAATTTCATTGCGTAGCCGGCGCTCAAATTCACCGCGCTTTTCCAGTTCAAGAGCATCGAAACGCTTTTCCCACGCCTTTCGTTCCTTGCAACTGTTCAGTCCGGCAATACGCCAGGCATCCAGGACATCTTCTGGAATTTTGAACGGCTTGGCATCCCATCCAAGTCCTTTGCGTATCAGGGTAATCTCATCTTCGCCCATTGGAGCGCCATGAGCTCCTGCAGTCCCTGCCTTGTTTGGGGAGCCGAAGCCAATTGTCGTATTGCAGGCGATCATGGTAGGTTGATCGCTTTCTTTGGCTGATGTCAGTGCCTGGGCAATTTCATCAGGATTGTGCCCGTCAATTTGCAGGGTATTCCATCCACTGGCCTGGAACCTGGCGCTTTGATCAGTGGAATCTGAAAGAGAAAGCGGGCCGTCGATTGAGATGTTGTTATCATCCCACAAAACGATCAGTTTATTCAATTTCAGATGACCAGCCAACGAGATTGCTTCCTGGCTGATTCCTTCCATCAAACATCCATCGCCAACGAGGCAATAGGTATTGTGGTTCACGATACCATCGCCAAATTCCGCATTTAACTTGCGCTCGGCGATTGCCATTCCAACTGCATTGGCAAGACCCTGACCGAGGGGCCCGGTTGTGGTTTCAATTCCGGCTGCATGTCCGTATTCCGGGTGACCGGCAGTGTTGGAACCCAGTTGGCGAAAGTTCTTTATCTGTTTGAGGTCAATATCCTCATAACCCAGCAAATACAGGAGGGAATAAAGCAGCATCGATCCGTGGCCGGCAGAAAGGACAAAGCGATCCCGATTGGGCCAGTCCGGGTGCTTCGGATCAAAATTCATGAATTGGGTAAACAGGACGGTCGCGACGTCGGCTGCTCCCATGGGCATTCCCGGATGCCCGGAATTGGCTTTTTGTACCGCATCCATAGAGAGGAAGCGGATGGCATTTGCCATATCGGCATGGTTATTTTTATTGGTCATATAATCTCGCAGAATGGACTCTAAAATGGTACGGAAAACCAACTGGCTAATTTACAGCATTTTTGGCTTACCGATAGTTTCAGGCCAGACGGATATCTGCTCCAGTTTTTCCCGACAGGCTCTTAGCAGTTGACGCGCCAGAGTCAATGGATTGTGGCTCTAACAGTGCTTATCGCCATTCAACCTGTGGGTTTCCATCCACAGGATTGGCAATAATTTAGACGTTGTGTTGACTGTATCTTCGTGTGAAGCCTAATGTTATCACGCTAACCGCTTGACCATAGGGTGATTCGTGGTTGGTAGCGGGTAAATCCTGTAGGGCCTTGGGGGTTGAGTGTCGTATGAATCTGCAGTTTTCGCGGCAGGTTTTAGTGTTTGTGAGTGAACGAATGTCTGATAGCAACCCCATAGCGGCATCTGTTGATCGCCTTGCAAAAGCAGTGGAATCCCTTGAAAACTCCGTTTTCGCGAAATTGGACAATGATGATACGTTTCGGGATGCTGAAGCTGAAGTGCAACGTATGGGAGCCGACCGGGTCAGGCTTGCGCAGTCGCTGGATGAAGCTGAAAAGCGGTCGCAATTGCTGGCCCATACCAATAAGGAAGTGTCGCGCAGGCTTGTAGATGCAATGGAGTCGATCCGATCGGTTCTTGAGCGTGAAAACAGCGGATAGACTGTTCAGGCTTATTTGGAGGGGAGAACCACCGTGCCTTCGGTTAGTGTAACGATAAACGGCAAGTCCTATCGAATGGCTTGCGATGAGGGTCAGGAAGCTCATTTGCAGGAGCTTGCAGCCAGCTTTAACCAATATGTGGAACATCTGAAAAATTCGTTTGGGGAAATAGGGGACCAGCGTCTAACCGTGATGGCCGGAGTAATGGTTACAGATGAGCTTTATGAGCTTCGCAAGAAAATAGACGGGTTGGAAGCCCAATTGAAAGATCTCAAGAAAAGCCGCGACAATGCTATCGACATGCAGGATGACTTACAAAAGGAAATTGCCGAGAAGATTGGTAAAGCAGCCGAAAAAATTGAAACTCTTGCAGTCAAGCTCACAAATGGCGGTGGTGGAGACTCTTCCACAAAAACCGCTGGCTAATCCGTCAAGCTAATCCTATATACATGTCCGGCGTGCTGCCTGGTTCGACAGGCCAACAATACTCGGGGCCTTAATGATCTTGAAGGGAGCTGTCCCTGATCTCGCCCGTGGGCTTGGTCATCACGGCGCCCACCTACTATGTAGGTTCCCGGGATCGTCAAGTGTCTGACGGCCAAGGTGGCTCGCTTTCGCATTTTGGGCAATGTGGCATGGGTTTATGGAATTTCGTGAAAAGAAAAAAATACTGCGTGAGGAGACCCTGGCAAAACGGGACTCACTGAGTAAAGATGAGCGCGAGGAAATGAGCACGTCTGCTTGTTGCCATGGTAAAGCGGTAATCCAGTTCGAACCCGGCGCAAACATATCCGGATTTTTCCCAATAAGATCAGAGATTGATCCACGTTCTTTGATGGATGCGCTTGCCAAAAGGGGTGCGCGTATTTGCTTGCCGGTTGTCCTTGATCGTGAAACAATTTGCTTCAGGGAACTGGTACCCGGAATGAAACTGGTCAATACCGGCTTTGGAACCAAAGGCCCCCCAGAAGATGCAGCAGTGTTGGATCCACAGATTTTAATCATGCCGATGTCCGTATTTGATAAGCAGGGTGGCAGGATCGGGTATGGAGCAGGTCATTATGACCGTGCAATCGCGCGGTTGATTGACAAGGGTATCAAGCTGCAACTGATTGGCATGGCATTCGACTGCCAACGCATTGACTCAGTGCCGGTTGAAGCTCACGATCAACCGCTAAATGCAGTTATCACCGAGTCTGGCTATTGGCCAGTGGAAAGCGCCTAGCCGATATGAGGCTTTTGTTCCTGGGAGATATGGTCGGAAAATCCGGTCGTGAGGCGGTCTGGAATCAACTCCCGGATCTGGTGGAAACACTCAAGACCGATTTTGTCATTGTAAACGGCGAGAATGCGGCTGGCGGTTTTGGTATTACCAAGGAAATTTTCCAAAATACCCTGGATGCTGGTGCTGATGTGGTAACCACTGGCAATCACGTCTGGGATCAGAAAGAAGCGTTGAGCTTTGCCCCTTACGAAGAACGTTTTCTGCGTCCGGCCAATTATCCCAAGGGAACTCCAGGATTGGGTTCGAATATCTACGATGCCAGGAACGGTGCACGGGTAATGGTCATGAACCTCATGGGGCGGGTGTTCATGCATCCTGAACTCGACGATCCCTTCGCCTGTGTTTCGGAGCAACTGGAAACCATTGAACTGGGTAAGACCGTTGATGTGATTTTTATCGACATGCATGCGGAAGCCACATCAGAAAAAATGTGCATGGCTCATTATCTGGATGGAAAAGTATCCGCCGTCGTCGGCACGCACACACATTGCCCAACAGCAGATCACCAGATCCTTGACGGTAGAACGGCCTATATCTCTGATGCCGGAATGTGTGGAGACTATAATTCTTCGCTTGGAATGGATGTAGAGGAGCCGATCAATCGTTTTGTTACGAAAGTATCGCGGGGAAAATTTGAACCGGCAACCGGACCGGCTACAATATCTGGGGTTGGCGTTGAAATTGACGATTCAACCGGTTTGGCGATTACCATTCAACCGCTGCGACTTGGGCCGCGTCTTGACAATGTGATGCCCTGGTAAGCGGGAGCTGCCGGTATATTAGAAAGCGATGAGGTTATTTGTAACGTAATATGGGAGCAGCCCAATGGATGGATTTGAATTTGGCGGGTTCCCGGATGAAACTCTCGGGTTTCTTGAAGACTTGAAAGCCAACAATAACCGCGAGTGGTTTTCTGAAAACAAAAAAACTTACGAACAGGCCGTAAAGAACCCTGCGCAACAATTCTGCAACAATATGTGTGAGGCGCTAGGGGCACTTTCGGACAAGCCGCATAAATCGAAAACTTTCAGGATCAATCGTGATATTCGGTTTTCCAAGGACAAAACCCCCTACAATGCGCACTTGCACATCATGTTTATGCCGCAAACACCGGGTCGTCTGCCTGCTGCATGGTTTTTCGGGCTGGAACCGGGAAAACTCACCTTGGGTGCGGGCGCTTTCAAGTTTGAAGGCCAAACACTGGATGATTATCGCAGGCGCGTTGTAAACGAAGATGGTGAAGTGCTTGAAAAGCTGGTTGCTGGCCTGCAATCCGGTGGAGCCCGGCTTAATGAGCCGCCGCTCAAGAGGGTTCCCTCCGGCTATTCAAAAGATCATCCAAGGGAAGCTCTGCTGCGGCGCAAGGGTTTGGCATTCTGGCTGGACATGGAAGATGTATCTTGTGTCATGAATCCGGGAGCAGTGAAAAACTGCATTGCTGAATTCAGAAAGTTGAAGCCCGTCTTTGACTGGATGATTGATGGGTAAAGAGGCCTGGTCCGATTAAACATCTGGATAAAATTCTTGCCACTTTGCAACAAGAGCACTTTAATTTCCGTCCGGCTGGATTTCGAAGGCAAGGTCTTCTGTCCCGGCTTCAAACCAGGGCTGGACGAACCGTGTTCCAGGTGGTTATAAGCAGCCAAATTTCCGGGCATTTGAAACTCAGTTCTGCGCCGGATACCAGTTGGTTACGAACCGGGCAACAAGAGAGGTGGGCCATGGCAGGCCATTCAAAATTCAAGAACATCATGCACCGAAAGGGGCGGGCCGATGCAGCGCGATCAAAGCTCTTTTCGCGTCTATCGAAGGAAATAACGGTCGCCGTGAAGATGGGTGGTGGTGTAATTGATCCCGACATGAACCCGCGCTTGCGTCTGGCAGTCCAGAATGCCAAGGGCCAGTCAATGCCGAAGGACAACATCCAGCGTGCCATGAACAAGGGTGTTGGCGGCGAGGACGAAGACTACAAGGAAATTCGGTACGAAGGATATGGCCCCGGCGGCGTGGCCGTGATTGTTGAATGTCTTACTGACAATCTTAACCGTTCGGCATCCAATGTTCGCGCCGCATTTACAAAGAACGGCGGTCAACTGGGGGAGACCGGATCGGTTTCCTTTATGTTCGATCGCATGGGTGAGGTCACGTATAAATCAGATGCTGGTGATGAGGACACTATCATGGAAGCGGCCATCGAAGCCGGTGCTGAAGATGTTTCCTCCGATGAAGACGGACACACAATTCTTTGCGGCTTTGAAGATTTGGGCGAAGTAGCAAGGGCACTTGAAGCGTCAATTGGTGAACCGGATAGTGTGAACACAATCTGGAAACCGCAAAACAATACGCCAATTGATGAAGAAAAAGCCCAGACCTTGCTGAAATTACTGGACGCCCTGGAAGAAGACGATGATGTGCAAAATGTCTACTCGAATTTCGAGATAGACGATGAGGTAATGGCGCGGCTTTCAGTTTAACGCAGAACGCTATCCAGAATCGGCAGTGAAGTGACTGCCGCTATCAAAATCATCACAAAAGCCACGTTTCGGTAGGTTTTATCACTTGCACTGGCAAAAAAATGCGTGCCGATAAACATCCCGATTATGTAACCGGGCGTGCACAGAACAGCCCGCCACAGAGCTTCCCATGTGTAAATGCCGCCAAACAGGTAACCCGCGATGATGAACAGATCGGTTATGAAGAGATAGTAGATCATGTTGGCTCGCACGGTGGCCGCCTTTGCCGCAGAAGCGAGCCAGTAAACAAGGACAGCGGGGCCAGGCAGGGCTGCCGATGCGCCCATAAAGCCGCCAACCCCGCCGACACTGACGGATACCGCCGCATTGCGGGTGCCCCGATACTTCCAGCCTGACCGGAGAATGAAGACTGCGGTCAATATACTGATTGATATGAACCAGCGAATGGCCGTCGGATCTCCACTTTTGAGGACCCAAACGCCAAGCGGAACCAGCATGGCATATCCCATGATAACGGGAATGAGTTCACGCCAGTTTACATGCCTGCGGGATTGCCAGACGAGTGCAAGCGTTGGAAAGGCATCCATAATGGAAATCATCGCCAAGGCCATTGGTGGGCCGAAGAAAGCTGCGGCCGATGGACCGATGATCATCCCTGATCCAAATCCGGAAAAGCCGCGCACGATACCGGTCACGAACACGATCAAAATGATAATAATCATGGTACGTTCACCCAACAAGGGCATGATTGTGTGTGAAACCTGCTCCATGAACCCTTGCGAATGCTCCAGCCAACCGAAGCGGCCATCTTAAAGAGAATTTCGAACCGTGTTGGGTCCAGCGGCGCAAATCGGGAACTATTACTAGTACCAGATTCCCGCCGGACATAAAGTGTTATTTGTTTCTGTTTTGTTCACTTTTGCCGTGCAACTTGTTTTGCGGAACGGTAAGGTGATTTCATGAGGGAAACGATTCGCATCATCGGCATTGATCCCGGATTGCAGTGCACAGGTTGGGGTGTGATTGAATCGTGCGGTTCAACGCTGACCTTTATTTCCGCCGGAACGCTGAAATCTGATCCAAAGGCGGAATTGGCAAGCCGGTTATGTCAGTTGCATGAAGGTCTCCACGAAGCACTGGACAATCATAAACCGGATGAGGCTGCCGTTGAACAGACATTTGTCAACAAGGGTGCTTCATCAACGCTGAAATTGGGGCAGGCCCGTGGAATCGCTTTGCTGGTCCCTGCGCGAGCCGGTCTGACTGTTGCCGAATACGCGCCAAACCAGGTGAAAAAATCAGTCATTGGTGTTGGACATGGAGACAAGAACCAGATCAAGCTGATGGTCAAGATGCTGCTTCCCAAGGCGCAATTTGATTCCGACGATGCAGCAGATGCATTGGCAATTGCGATCTGTCATGCTCATTGCCGAAAGAGCAGTGATTTGAAAATTGCCGCATCATTCTAGGGTCAGGACCCATTAATTAATGCAAAATGGTGGGCGGGAATTTGGCTGGATGACAGGCGTGAATGCGCAGGAAACCATAAGGTTTGCAAGCATTCACAACGCATCAGGCGGGCAAATTCACCCCATCCAGAGGACGCGTACCATGACTTCGAACTACTTTATCAAAACTCTCAACCGGGGGATGAACCCCGCTTTTCAAGCTTTTCCTCGTATTTCTCGTCATGTCATGCGCCATTTTACGTTAATTAACGGGTCCTGACCCTAGTTTTTGGACAGGTTGATGATGAACGAACCCAAACATACACCCTACGACGGCAGTGCCGGAAGTTTCCAGATCGGGTTGAAGCCAATCGGGTTTGAAAACTGGATTGAGATTGACGATAAACTAGGCCCTTATCTGGAAAAAAAACACAGACTTTACAACGAAGACCCAGATCGTGTTTTTGTAGCAGAAGCAAAAACTGAAGAGGCACAACAGGAGGTTTTGGATCTTTTGTTGGAACATCTGCTGGATAATTATGGTGACATCTATAGCAAATCCGTATCGACAATCAGTGTTGGCGATACGGGGTGCCAGGTAGACTTGAACGATCAATCCATTCCTCCCCTATTAAAAGGGGGTTTTCTGGTTCAGGAGGATCTGGCATTGATGCGGCGTGATGAAAAGGGATGGCGCCTCGTTGCGGGGTCAGTTTCATTTCCTTCATCGTGGTCGCTTGCAGAAAAATTTTCGAAGCCTTTACAGGAAATCCATGCACCTGTTCCCGGATTTCAAACGGGAACACGGAACGCCAAAATCATTGAGCGTATATTTGACAATCTGGATGTGAGCCAGCCAGTTGAACGGTTCAACTGGTCGATCTATCGGGATACAACACTTTTTCATGAGGGCCGGACGAAGGAGCATCTGTACTGGGAAACTCCTGATCAATTTAGGAATGCCTATTTCAGAATTGAACGACAGACACTTCGAAAACTACCACGGAGCGAAGATGTGCTGTTTACGATTAGAATTCACATTGATCCGGTTTCAGATGTTCTGGAAGGTTCGCGCTGGCAGCAAATCGGACCCGAACTGGTGCAAAGCATCAATTCACTGAGCAAGCGGCAGTCCGATTACAAGTTTGCAAGCCCGAAACACACAGAGATCTCAACTATCGTAGAGGGGTTTGTGAAATGATTGGCAAACTCAAGGGATTGGTCGACGCATTGGGTGACGACACCGTAATAATCGATGTTAATGGTGTTGGGTATGAGGTCCATTGCTCGAGCCGGGTACTTGGGTCACTCCCCTCGATTGGCGAGCCGGTTACCCTGTCAATTGAAACCCATGTGCGGGAGACCGAAATACGATTATTTGGTTTTGCCAATGACCTGGAGCGAGACTGGTTTCGATTGCTTCAAAGCGTTCAGGGTGTTGGCGCAAAGGTGGCACTGGCTATCCAGTCCACCCTTTCTGCCGGTGACCTTGCCTCGGCGATTGCCCTGCAGGACAAGGCGATGGTAACAAGAGCACCCGGAGTTGGTCCCAAAGTGGCGGGGCGAATTGTCAGCGAATTGAAAGACAAGGCTCCTGCCTATTCCGGTGCAGCAGCAGAATTGGGACTGGCTGCGGATATGGTTGACGGCGTTGCTTCATCAGCAGTTACGGATGCGGTTTCGGCCCTCACGAATCTTGGTTATTCTTCCCAACAAGCGGTGGGTGCTGTTACTGCTGCACTCAAGTCAGCGGGTGAGGATGCCAACAGTGCAACGCTGATCCGCTTGGGACTTAAGGAGTTGGCGGGATGAATGATGACCGGCTGATAAATCCTGAAATACGCGGTGAGGACCAAGCTGCAGATGTTGACACGTCGCTACGCCCGCAAACGCTTGATGAGTTTGTCGGACAGGCTCAATCGCGCGCCAATCTCAAGGTTTTTATTGAAGCGGCAAAAAAGCGGGGTGAAGCGCTGGACCACGTATTGTTTGTTGGCCCACCGGGGTTAGGCAAGACGACGCTGGCGCAAATCATGGCGCGGGAACTGGGCGTGAATTTCCGTTCGACGTCTGGCCCGGTTATCGCCAAGGCGGGAGATCTCGCAGCACTGCTTACCAACCTTGAAGAACGCGATGTGTTGTTCATTGATGAAATACACCGGCTTAATCCGGCGGTGGAGGAAATTCTTTATCCGGCAATGGAGGATTACCAGCTTGATCTCATCATTGGAGAAGGGCCTGCTGCGAGGTCAGTAAAAATTGATTTGGCAAAGTTTACCCTCGTTGCCGCTACGACCCGACTTGGTTTGTTAACTACGCCCTTGCGTGATCGTTTTGGAATCCCTGTCAGGCTCAATTTTTATGAAGTTGCGGAGCTTGAGTTGATCGTCAAGCGCGGTGCCCGCATTCTGGGGCTTGGGTTGAGTGAGGACGGAGGATTGGAAATTGCCCGTCGCGCGCGCGGAACACCAAGGATTGCCGGGAGGTTGCTGCGCCGGGTTCGCGATTTTGCAATCGTTGCCGAGGTCGATGAAGTTACCGCGAAAATTGCTGATGAAGCGCTGTTACGGCTGGAAGTCGATGCCATTGGTCTTGATGAACTGGACCGGCGATACCTAAACCAGATTGCGCGAAATTTTGGCGGCGGGCCGGTTGGCATAGAAACCATTGCGGCGGCTTTGTCAGAACCACGTGATGCCATTGAAGACATTATCGAACCCTATCTTATTCAACAGGGTTTTTTGCAGCGAACACCACGGGGTCGCCTGCTAACCGCCAATGCATGGAAACATCTCGGCATGGAAGCACCGAAAGATTTTGCGACGCGGCAGGGGACGCTGTTCGAGGAGGGTGAGGACTAGGCACGCCCATACGGCCCGGAGATCACCAGTTTCTGACCCTTTTTCAGGCCGTTGCGCATCATGTTTGTTACCGGGTCATCAGTGGGCGAGTCTTCCAACCTGAAACTATACTCGTGGTCGCCCGTCGATCTGATTTCCGAAAATGTCCATCCCGGTGCATCAAGATGGAAGCGGATGCGTTGCCCTGAATTTGCTTCAGGGAGTTGCCAGGCCCCCGAAGACTTGATCGTCATTGCCGTAGCCGATGAGCCAACAACATATTCAGTTATCTTTGCAATTCGTGGCCATTGGGCCATATCGGGTGCCCGTTCATTGTTTGCACCGTCAGCAGACATTCCGGACGGACCAACTACTTCAACCGGATCGCCGTAGCCAATTTTGCCACCTTTGGAAACGCTCGCATACATCGCACAAAAGGCGTGGCCAAAATGCTCGTTCAAATCTGCCGGCAAAGTCATGTCCCGCTCGCCAGTATCGGGATCAACCGATGTTGCGGGGCATCGCATGGCCGGACGACCGACATCCAGCCCCGCTTCGCCAACTTTAATACGCATGCCGCCCCAGCCGAATTCTTCCCAGGGCTCAAGACCGTCAATCATCAAATTAGCGCGAAACCTTCGTGGATCAATTTTGCGTCCCGTCCGTTCTTCGACTGCGCGAACTGAAGCCAGATTAAGGATTGAAAGGGGCGTGTCTGTAAAATCCCAGAACCCACCTTGCCCTGACCGTTCCACAATTGCTGGAGGCGGAAGGTCATCCTTCACGCCTACGGAATTCATGAATTCTGCAATTCTGACATTCGCCTCATTGAGGCTATCCTGATCGTCCATCTGAAATGAAATTTTCAATCCCGCATCATTTTCAAGATCGATCCTTTTATCATCTTCCGAATAGCGAATTGAAAATTTCTGCATACCGTCGTTGACTGCGTTGATGAAAAAACTGCGTGGCGGCTGCCATTCACCGGAAGTCTCGGTGCCATTGGTGATCGCAAATTGGCGGTCGTGGACAATGCCTCGTCCAGGTTCCAATGGCGTTTCGTTCAATCGTTGACCGGAAAATCCCTTGATTGGATACCGGTACATGGCCTTAAGGGTTATATCCCCCATGGGTGTTGCCTCTTGCATAAACAATGCGGGTATCGTTTTCGGTTTTACCCGTCAGAAAATCAGACCTCCTACTTGCTGTAAAAGGGGCGTCTATGCAAGACAGGTTCAATAATTTCGAATAGGTAATTGATGATGTCGCGTGAAACAACTGAACTCGCAAACCGGCTGATCGAGAATGGTCATGAAATGGAAGTGCGTGTCTATTATGAGGACACGGATTTTTCTGGTGTAGTTTATCATTCAAACTATTTGAAATACATGGAACGATCCCGCACCGAATGGCTTCGGCATTTGAAGATATTTCACACGGATTTGCGGGAGGACGACAGCGCTTTTGCCATTCACCGCATGGAACTGAAATACGGACCACCGGCGGTGATTGATGACCTCTTGATTGTCAGAACCATCCTGCAGAAACTGACAGGCGCACGATCTTTTCTTCGGCAGGAAGTATTGCGCCAAGAAGAGAGTGGGGTAGAAACGATGTTGTGTGGTGCGGATGTGGAAGTTGCCTTCATCAATCATGGCGGGGGCGCGAAGCGCTTTCCGGACGACTTGCGTGAGAAACTCGGTGGTTAGTACTATTGCAGGGTTTGCGCCAGACTTTATGGAGTATTGCTGATTGAAAAATCAAAAGTCAGTTGACTATGTGATTATTGGTGCCGGATCAGCCGGCTGTGTGCTTGCCAACAAACTCACTGTGGATGACAACAATACAGCATTGCTTCTGGAAGCCGGGCCGATGGATCGTGATTTGATGATCCATATCCCTGCCGGTGTCTACAAGGCTTATCGTGACCCAAAAATAAACTGGAATTATGTGACGGAAGAAGAGCCACACTTGTTTGAACGGCAGGTGGAGATGCCGAGGGGCAAGGTCGTTGGTGGGTCCTCATCCATCAATTCAATGGTCTATATGCGTGGTCACCCTTTGGATTACGACCGCTGGGCAACTGAATTGAAGCTCGCCGACTGGAATTATTCCCGGTGTCTTCCTTATTTCAAAGCAGGAGAATCCAGTGATCGCGGAGCAGATGACTGGCGTGGTGCGGATGGCCCATTGGGCGTTACAAAGGGCAGTTATGACAACCCGCTCTATGATGCGTTTCTGGAGGCCGGCAAACAATCCGGCCAGGGATATTCAGAGGATTTGAACGGTTACCAGCCGGAGGGGATTTCGCGCTTTGATGCAACCAAGAAATTTGGCAGACGATGCAGCGCCGCTGTGGCACATTTGAAACCCGCGTTGGGGCGTTCCAACCTGACATTACACACTCGTGCAATGGTTGAGCGTATAATCATGTCAGGTAATCGCGCAGTTGCGGTTATCTATCGCCACCATGGCAAGCAAGTCAGGGTTGAGGCAGAAAAGGAAATCATCCTGTGTGGCGGTGCGATTAACTCCCCACAAACGCTGATGTTGTCGGGCATTGGGCCAGCCGATCATCTCAAGTCTCACGGAATTAATCCGGTGATTGATTTACCGGGTGTCGGGCAAAACCTGCAAGATCATGCCAGCATTATCCTTCAGTATGAATGCAAGAAGACATTCCCGATCCACCTCGTGGATAATCCGATCAGAAAAGCGCTTACCGGAATGCAGTGGTTGTTGAGTCGCAAGGGCATTGGGGCGTCCAACATCTGGGAAGCTGGTGGTTTGATAAGGGGAAATGCTGATGTGAGCTACCCCAATCTCCAGTATCACTTTGGTCCGGTTGGTTTCGAGTACGACGGGGATAAAATAGTCTTGCGCCAAGCGTTTGCCATTCATGTGGATCAGCTGCGACCGCGTTCCCGCGGGCACATCGAATTGAAATCTGCCAATCCGGATGAAAAGCCTGCCATGCATTTCAACTATCTCTCGGATCCACACGATCTGAAAGAGCTGGTGGAAGGAGTACAAAAAACGCGCGAATTGATTGCCCAACCGGCATTCGATGAATTTCGCGGCCCCGAGATGGAGCCTGGATCAGATGTGAAATCCGACCGCGACATTGAAAGAGCCGTACGAAACATGGCTACCACCGACTATCATCCGTCGGGCACCTGTAGGATGGGAAATGGTAGCGATGCAGTCGTGGACGGTGAGTTACGGGTGCGTGGGACAGAAAACCTTCGCGTTGTAGATGCTTCGGTCATACCGCAGATTATCAGTGCAAATTTGAATGCACCCACGCAAATGATCGCCGCTCGCGCCGCAGACTACATTCTTGGAAATGAACAGTCGCCGCCATTCGAGGCGAAATTCTCGTTTCAGGGCGAATAAGTGGTTACACTGGGAAAAAGATGACAACCAGAGTAAAAGCCATCTTCTTTGATAATGACGGTGTTCTTGCGCACACCGAGCAACACTGGCTGGATGCCAATCTTCAAGTCATGGGTGAGATGGCTATTCCCTACAGCAGAGAAGATTTTATCAAACATACCTTTGTTGAAGGATGGGGTACCGCTGGATGGCTCGAACGGCAAGGGATTTCCCAAGAAACAATCAGGGAATTCAACGACAGACGCAACCCAATCTGGAGGACGAATATCAGTGCTGTCGATGTAACTGATCCAACAGCGGTCGATGTACTTCGCAGGTTGGGTCAGGCTCGCAAACTTGGTGTGGTTACCAACACCGCATCAAAAGATTTCAAGACATTGCACTGGAATGCGAAAGAGTTGCTGTCCTTGTTCGATGTGATGATTTTGCGGGAGCATTATAAAAATCCGAAACCTGCTCCCGATGCATATTTGGTAGCGATTGCTGCTTTGGGGGTGTCAGCTTCAGAGGTTGTTGTAATCGAGGATTCTCCGCGAGGTATCGCTTCAGCACGAACTGCCGGGGCGAGTGTCATAGCGATAAGAAACCCCGATTTTCCGGAACTCGATTTATCGAATGCTGACAATACGATTTCGCGGTTGGAGGAAATTTCTGGGTTATTGGAATCCTGACACCACCAGATGGTGTCGTGGCAAACCAGTTGGAGGTTAGTTAAAGCGTTGTTTGGTTACCGGAAGGAAAGTCAATCGTGAGTGCGGACGAATATTGATCTTCAAACCTGAGGGGAATTTCTATCCCCGCTGCCCATAATCAATACCCAGAAATGGGAGTATTGATCGTTTCTGCCCGATGTATTGTAGGCATAGGCTAGACCCATCAGTGTGTAGCGGGACTTGAACATGTTCTTCTTGTGTTTCGGGGAATTGATCCAGCCGTCGATTGCTTCATCAATTGAGCCGTAACCCACGCCAATATTTTCTCCGGCAGATCCATTGAAGCCAACCGCATGGATGCGTGATTTGAAATCGGTTCCGCGTCCAATATCATGGCCATATTTCCCGGTGCTG
Organism: Hyphomicrobiales bacterium; assembly: GCA_021775455.1. Classification (GTDB taxonomy): domain Bacteria; phylum Pseudomonadota; class Alphaproteobacteria; order Rhizobiales; family Rhizobiaceae; genus JAALLB01. The sequence continues at coordinate 81,089 of JAJFHU010000051.1, forward strand.
CCCATCATGTCAGCATGTCGTTGCGCGGCATTTTGAAGTCGCGGGTCCAACTGAAACCCTGCCAAGAAGCGCTTCACACGTTTCTCGTTCAGCTTGGCCAAGCCTTCCATCACGTCAAATTGCAATGGTCGGGATGGGACTTCGGAACGCAGGCGAAGGCTTGAGGGTTTCGCGGTGTCCAGAGTACATCCCTGCAAAACCATGTTGCTTGAGAACAGCATCAATAATCCCGCAACCAAAAAGCGGCGGCGCGACACATTGAGACCGGGCTTATCCTGCTGAAGATACTCCATCGTGGATATTTAGCGGTTTCGGGTTAACAAAATGCAGCAGATAACGAGGCGCTCAATGCACTAACCCTGATTGCAGTGATGAAGCGGGAGTGAGGCAACACCCCCGTCATTCCTGTGCTTGGCACAGGAATCCATACCTCTTAACTGAAAACCCCAATGATTCTTTCATTATGGGAGACATCAGAGGAATGGGTCCCCGGAACCTCGTTCCCATGATCCCCTCCAAGGCTTCGCCTTGTCGCGCCTCTTGTTCGCTCGGCCCGAGGATGACAACAGGGAAAAGGTGCTCCAATGCCTCTTTCCCCGTTTCCTGCTTGAAGAACCCAGGTTTTCAGCCATTTCCAGAAAATTTATCCCCGCCTTCAAAACCTCCCGCATGATTACTCCACTGTCGTTCTGCACAAACACTGGACGTACGCCAATGTCGGGTGAAACAGCAGATGCGGAGCGGTCGTGGCCATCGAATGCGTGTGGGCGACTTAATGCAGTGCTGTAAAGCACGGGAAATTTAAAGCGTAGCGCTACGTTTCGGTTTTCCTCTTCCGCGATCAGGTACGGGATGCGGTGTTACACGTATTCGTCCGGCCGTTCGCGAGGTTGCAGAGAGGCTTTGTCGGGACAGTGTGCTTGAGTGAGGTGTGGTGGTCAACGGCCAGAAATTGCAAATAGCAATTTCAGCACCGAACGCCCGAGCGCCTGCCGGTGCGAGGGCCCCGGCGGTTCGCGGCGTCGCTCACCGCGTTCATCGCTGAAAACGCTTTCACCGTTTTCTTCGTCTTCGACGAACCGCTCTTTACTCTCCGCGCGGGGCCTGGTGCCCTTGCACACACGGGCTAAATCTCCGGTTATCCGGGCCCCGCGTTTGTGCATTGGATTTGCGCTCACGCAAGCAGCTTCGCTGCTGCTCCGCGAGGGCGCAAACAAGTTGCGCTTCGGCC